>NZ_JBVHLD010000008.1:57467-161252 GCF_055559175.1 Streptomyces sp. NPDC024632 | reverse complement strand
TAAGGGGGGTCGCTCACCCCCTTCCTTCCTGACCGGCCCGGGGGCGGCGCGACGGCGGTCCCCCCCCCCCAGGGCTCCGCCGTCTGACCACGCCGTCGGCCCCGCCAACTCCCTGACCCGCCCGGGGCCAGGGCCGTCCCACCCATCAGAAAGAGACATCCAACCCCATGTCCGATCACAACCAGCTCGCCCGCACGGGCACCGGTGCCGTCATCGTCGTCGGCGGCGTCGCCCTCACGGGGGCCTGGCTGCTGGCCATCGCCCTCGGCCTCGTGCTCGTTGGCGCGGTAGCCATCCGCGTCGGCTTCCGCCGCGGACGCAGCGCAGGCCAGCGGTGAACCGCGGCGAGGCGCTCGCCGCGCGCCAACATCGCTCCGGTGCGGTCGTGACCGGCGCCATCACCCTGACGCTGGCCGCGGCGTGGGCGGCACAACACGCCCTCCACGCAGCCGACTACGGCACCCGCACCGGCGGGCGCCTCGCCGCCGTCTGGATCGTCACCTTCGCCCTGCTCATTCTCCAGACCCTGATGTACCACCTCGAGCGGCCCCGCCGCCTCACCCCGCGAGTCGCCCGGCAGCTCGCCGGCCTCCACGTCGCCGTCCTGATCCCCGCCTACAACGAAGACCCCGGTTACCTGCGGATGTGCCTGGAGTCCCTGCTCGCGCAGACCCGGCGCCCGGACTCAGTGCACCTGGTCGACGACGGCTCGAAGACCGACTACGCGGCGGTACGCGCCTGGTGGATGGCTGCAACCTGGGAGACCGGGATCGCAGTGACCTGGGTGCGCGTCCCGAACGCCGGTAAGCGGCACGCGCAGGCCCGCGGCGTGTACGCCTCACCGAAGGCCGACGTGTACGTCACCGTCGACTCCGACTCCTGCCTGGCGCCGGACGCCATCGAGCAGGTCCTCGTGCCGCTCGCCCGGCCGGACGTGCAGTCGGTCGCCGGGATCGTGGTGGCAACCAACTCCCGCGGCCCCGCCCGCCCGGCCGTACGCGTACGCGGCGGCCACGGGCGCCGCACCCCGCTGTCCCGTGCCGCCGCCGTAGCAGGCCGGGTCCGCGACCTCACTGCGTGGCGCGGCTCCCAGCTCCTGTGCCGGATGACCGACCTGTGGTTCCTCACCGGCCAGCTCGTCGACCGCTCCGCGATGTCCGCGATGGGCTCGGTCATCGTCAACTCCGGCCCGCTCGCCGCCTACCGGGCCGGCGTCATCCGCGACAACCTCGAGTCCTACCTCAACGAGACCTTCCTCGGCCGGCCGGTCGGGTTCTCCGACGACAGCATGCTCACCCTCTACGCCCTGCTCCGCGGGCGCACTGTCCAGCAGACCACCGCTGTCGTCTTCTCCGCGATGCCGGAGCGCCCGGGCCACCTGCTGCGGATGTACCTGCGCTGGATGCGCGGCTCCACAATCCGCTCGATCTGGCGACTCCGCTACCTGCCGCTCAACCGCTGGGCGTACTGGGCGCACCTGATGCGCTGGTTCCAAATGGCCCTGTCCACCACCGTGCTGGCCTGGCTCCTGATCGTCGAACCCTTCGGTTACGGCAACCCGCCGCCCGCGAGCTTCGCCGTCGTGCCGTTCCTCATCGGCTGGGCGCAGGGCCTGCGCTACCTGTCCATCGCCCGCAACGACGAACGCTTCCGCTCCCGGATCGGCACCTGGCTCCTCATGCCGCTCGCCGTCCTGTGGGCGTGGACCGTACTCCGCGCACTGCGCTGGTACGGCATGGCCACCTGCGCCAGAACCGGCTGGGGCACCCGCCAGTCCGGCGCGGAAGTCTCCCTCACCACCCCGGTGGCGGTGACCGAATGACCACCCTCGCTCCGCAGACCGCCGCTCCCGCCACCGCCACCGATACCGACGACGGCCTGTGCCACGTCTTCTGCTGCGACCCCGACACCGCGCTCTGCGGCACCGACGTCAGCGGCGAAACCGAGGTCCCCGACCCGACCGACCGGGACTGCGTCGTCTGCCTCGACCTCGAAGAAGAACAGGGCTGCCCCACCTGCGGCGGCGGCTCAGCCGCGCCGTACGAACCGAAGGACTGATCACCATGGCCACAGGCCCCGACCACTACCGCGCCGCCGAGGATCTCCTCAAGCGCGCCCACCGGTTCACCGCCGAGGGCGCCACGACCGCGGGGCTTGCCTTGTCGACCGAGGCCGTCGCCCACGCGCTGCTCGCCGGGGCCGCGGCGACCGCGATGTCCGCGCCCGTCGAGGACTTCGAGGCGGGCCTGCCGCCCGCCGACGCCGAAGCCTGGTTCGACGCCTGCGGCACCCGCCCCGCCAAGCCCGCTCAGCGAGGGAGCGACGCATGACCGCCACCGAGGTAACCGTCCCCGCCGGGGCGGACGTGCAGCGCCTGGCCGACGCGCTCAACGCCGCGCACCTGCTGGGAATCAAGTTCGCGGTCGGCCCCAACCCGCACATCGCCTGGGACACGGCCGCCCAGAAGTACGTCGCCGCCAGCCAGGCGCCGCGCGACGAGGAGTTCGAGACCACCTGGGACGGCGGCCACGCCCTGATCACCGAGTACGGCGACTGCGAGTTCTACGGGCGCTGCCAGTGCGGCGAGGATTTCGGCATGGTCACGCCCGACCGGTACCGGGCCGACGTCTTCGGAAGCCTGTGGGAGCGCCACGTGATGGGGCTGCCGCGATGAGCCAGCGGGAGGACGACAGCACCGAGCAGCGGATCGTCGAGCTGCTGCGGTCTGGTGCGGCGATCATCGAGCGGGACCGGGAGATCATCAGGCGTCGCCCGCGGCCCCCGCGGCGTACGGACGCCGACCTGTTCGAGGTGAATACCGAACCGGGCGACGACGGCCACCTGTTTTGGGTCGGGTACACCCGTCCCGACGGCGTGCCGATCCTGCGGAAGACCACCGCGTACCGGGTCGCGTGGAAGCTCGGCTCCGGCGCGGACCCGGACGGCACCGTACGCCCGGTCTGCGGGCAGTCCGCGTGCGTCGCCTACGACCACCTGGTGTGCGGGCCCGTCCCCCGGCTCGCCGACTCCGTGACCTCGCTGACCCGCCTCGCGGACCTGATCGGCGCGCGCACCGAACCGGCCGAGCCGGGCGGCCACGTCCGCTGGACCGGCCGCAAGGACGCACGGGGCACCCCGGTCATGCGATACGCGTCGCCGAAAGCCCACGTCCAGAGCACCGCGTACCGATTCGTATGGCTGCTGAACACCGGCGCGGACCCGGTCGGCACCGTACGCCCGGTCTGCGGCGTGTCCGGCTGTGTCGCTTACCCGCACCTCGCCGACTCCGGCACCCGCCCCGACAACGAAACGGCCCCGTGATGCCCGACTGGATGCCCAACCCCGACCGCGGTATGTGGCAACTGCCCGCCACGCCCGCCGAACCGGCCCCACGATGGTGGCGTACCCGCTGGCGGCCCGGCACCGAGACGTACCCGCGCCGCGCCCTCGTACTTGCCGACAGCCCGAGGCCCCGCTGCCCGGACTGCAAGGGCAGCGGCTGCTGGCGGCAGCACTACGCCGGACCGGACGGGGAGTACGGCGGCACAGACGACGTCGTATGCCCCTGCTGGAACCCCGGCCGCCGCATCGTCCTCCTGCCCCTGCCCGCGTGGGCCCGGCGCCGCCGCGACCGGACCGGGTACAGCGACGAACCGCCGTTCTGACCACCCGCCACCCGTCTCATCGCACCGCCCGCACCACCGGAAGGACCCTCTCGATGCCCCGTCTGCCCAGACTGCGTGTCCGCCTCGACACCTGGCCCTGGCCCGCCCTGCGCCTGGAGGACACCCCGCGCCCGAACTGCCCCTCGTGCGACGGCTCGGGCATCCTCAACCGCCCCGGCGCCGAGATCATCTGCCGGTGCTGGGATCCCAGCCTGCGGTTCGTCCTCCTTGCGCTGCCCAACCTTCCCGCCCTCCAGCGGCGCCACCGCGCGGTCTACGGCGAAGGAGCAACCCGATGAGCAGCATCGAGCACGCCCGTACTCACATGCGCGCCCTCGCTGAGGAGATGAAGAACGCCCTCGACCCGGACGACAACAGCCCCGCGGCCATCTTCACCGCCGGAGCGGTCAATGGCGTCGCCATGGCCCGCCGCATCCTCGACGGCGCGACCGCCGAGCAGGCGCTGGAGTCGACGGAGACGATGCTCCACACCCTCATCGGCCGCATGTACCTCGCGGGCGACCTGGCGGTCCTCGCCGACGCGTACGACCACCCCGACGTGAGGGCAACCGCGGGCGCGGCCCGGGATGTGATGGCGCAGGTGAAGCTCACCGAGATCCGGCGTGAGCAGCACCCGGACCGGACGACGTGGTCGCCGTTCGACCAGAACGAGCCCGTCCCGCCGCCCACTGCGGTCCGCGACGGCGACGCCGACACCTGGACCCGGAACACGCGCAGCCGCCGCTGGCGCATGACCGGATACACCGCCGCCCGCCACGAGCCGCGCGCCGGCCGCGCCCTGACCTGGCAGCAACTCGCCTACCACTACGGGCCGCTCACCGCCGAAGGAGACGCCACCGATGCCTGAGCCCGAGCCGTACACGTACACCGACGCCCAGAACCACCGGCTCACGCTGCTGTCCACCGAGGACTCGCAGAACCGGCCCTTCGTGCGCGTGGACGCCGAAGACTTCGCCGTTGGCGGCACCTTCGCGTCGGTGTGGCTGACGAACGACGAGTCCGCCCTCCTGTACGACGCGCTCGACACCGGGTTCCCGGCGTCGTTCACCGACCACACGGGCGACACGCTCACGGTCGAGCCGGGCGAGACCTACACCGTGCTCACCGTCTCTTCCCACGCCACCACCGATGAGCCGGACGCCCCCCGGAACTACGTGCGCGTCGTCATGCTCACGGCCCGGCTGCCCGAAGCGCAGACCGCGCTGACGGCCACTGCCGAGCGCGCGCAACAGCTCTCTGCCGACCGGCAGTTGAAGGCCGTCGCGCGCACACCCATGGTCGGTGTCGGCATGCCCGCTGCCCTCCACCTCGAGGCGTTCGGCCGGGAGATCAACGACGCCTTCGGGCACCTCCCGTACCTCGTCGGGTCCGCGGCCGTCGGCAAGCAGTGGCGGGATGTCGACGTCCGTCTGATGCTGCCCGACCAGGAGTTCGAGACCCTGTTCCCCATGCACCGCAAGCCCGACCGGCTCGACGGCCGGTGGGGGCTGATCTGCGCGGCGATCTCCGAGCTCGCCCGCGTCCGCACCGGCCTGCCCGTGGACTTCCAGATCCAGGCCACGGGGTGGGCGAACGACCACTACGACGGCGTCCGCATCCCGCTCGGCATCCACGACAGGAACGGCCAGTGAGCAGCAGCTACTACGCCCTGTGCGTCAGCCACATCCCGGCCATCACGATCAGCGCCGACCTCGGCGCGACGCAGGCCGACCACCTCACCGCCCGCGACCGGTTCACCGACCACGACAGGTGCGACATCCTCATCGAACGCCTCTCCGGCGGCCTCATCGAGATCGCCTGCCCCGGAACCCAGTTGCCCGGCCCGACCGGCTGCAAGGGCGGCCACCGGGAAGTCGAGTGGATCGACGTGGGCTGGCTGCGACTCCTGGCCTTCGCCATGAGCCCTCCGGACCCGGTCGACCCGAACCTCCCGCGGCACATCAGCACGCACGGCTGCTGGACTCCGCAGCGCATGGCCAGCCTCCGCGACAGGCTCGGCGTCCCGCTCACCTCGCTGCCCGGACCGGGCGGTGCGTCGTGACGCGCGCTGTGTGGTCGTGGCTCGCGGTCGCCGCCGCCATCGGCGTCGTCTTCAGCGTGACGTGGGCGGTGACCTTGTGAGCCGCATGAGCCCGGCCGAAGAGATCGCCACCGCCGCCGCGCGACTCCGCGAACTGGCGGCCTCCGTCGACGTAGTCGACCAGCCGGGCGTGCCCTGGCACACAGAGCAGTGCGCCGACGACGACCGCGGCAACTGTTCGTGCATCGTCGCCCAGGGCCGCACCAGCTATCACGACGAGCCGCCGCAGCCGATGTTCTACGTCGCCGACGCCGAGACTCCGCAGCTCGCCATGTACATCGCCGCCATGCACCCCGGCGTCGGTGCGGCGCTCGCCGACGTCCTCGACCAGTGGGCGTGGCTCGGCCGGATGGACCCCGATGCGCTGAACCGCGTCGGCGGCCCGGAAACGGTCCGTCTCGCCCGTCTCATCAACCGGGAGTAGCGCCATGAAGATCTGCGACAACGCCTCCGTCGGCGTGATCATCACCGACGAGTACAACAAGTTCCTGGTGTTCGAGCGGGCCACGTTCCCGCCCGGTATCGCCTCGGTCGCCGGGCACATCGACGAGCACGGCACGGTCCGGCAGGCCGCGGAGGCCGAAGTCCTCGAGGAGGTCGGCCTCACCGTCGTCAGCCTGACCGAGGTCACCACCGGGTGGCGGCACAACCGGTGCCGCCGCCAGCCCGGCCCGCGCGGTGTCGGCCACCAGTGGACGGTGTTCCGCGCCGCCGTCCTCGGCGACCTCGACCCGGACCAGCGCGAGACCCGCAACGCCCGCTGGATCGACGACAGCGAGCTTCAGCCCCTCGCGGAACGCACCCTCGCCTACGCCAAGGGAATGGTCACCGACGCCGCATTCGCCGCGCGCCCGGGCCTCGAACCGGTGTGGGTGCAGTGGTTCGCCGAGCAGCTCGTCATCGTCCTCGAACCCGACGAGCTCGCCGCCATCGACCGCCTCGCGAACGCCGACGGTCGCAGGGGCGGCTCGTGAGCGGCCATCGCCTGGACGTCCCCGCCCTGCACCTGGCGCTCGATATCCGGCGCGAGCAGCAGGGCCAGTCGTGGCGGGGCGTCGCGCGGGAGACCGGCCTGTCCCCGTCGACGCTCGGCCGGATCCAGCAGGGCCTGCGCCCCGACGCCGACGCCCTGATCAGCCTGATCGTCTGGCTCGGCCTGGACACCGACATCGCCCGTCTCGTGCAACCCCGGGAGCAGCCCGATGCCTGACCTGATCCACTACTCCTCCTGGGCTGAGGTTCCCGCCGGCATCTACCTCACGAAGACGCAGCTCGCCGACCTCGACCTCCCCCGCCGGCCCGGCCCGCGGGCGGCGACCGTCGAGGGCTACGACTTCCGCGACAAGAAGACTGTCGTCGACCTGTTCCGGATCGACCAGTCCACCCCGAGCCCTGCCAGCCCGCGGGCCCTGCGCGCGGCCCGCGCGCGCAGCGGCGGACCGGACGCGCATCTGTGCACCGACTGCGGCGCCCACCCCGACCTCCCCACCACTGCCTACGGCGATAGTCAGCGGCTGTGCCAGGTCTGCGCCCGCATCCGGAGCCTCCGCGCCCGCCAGGCCGAAAGCGCAGAGCGCCGCGCCCACACCGCGACCCGGGCCGCCGAACTCCTGGCCCGGCCGCTGGCCGTCGTGCACTGCACCCTCATCGACCGCGGCACCACCGCCGGCGGCAACCCCCGGCCGCCCGCCGCCGTCCACACCCTCGCCGTCGACCAGGACGGCACCACCCTCCTCAACCTCGTCGTACGGCTCGTCGGCTCGCGCGCCCGCGGCATCCCCGACGATGCGGTCGCCCCGGACGACGCCGGGCAGCAGATCAAGAACGCCTTCGCCGGGCGCGCCCTGGTGACGTGGCTGGGCGACGGCTTCGGCGAGTTCGCCGACGCCGTACGCCGCGCCGGGTGGACCGAGGCGATCCCCGGCGGCTACGGGGACCGGCACGACCTGCGTGCGATGACCCAACTGTGGCGCGGCGACCTCGACCCGAAGACCGCCCGGCCCCGCACCCCGGTGCCGCCCGGCCGCGCCGACCGCATGCTCTACCTCCTCCAGCAGATCGCCGCCGAAGCAGGTGAGAGCTGATGCCCGCCCGTATCCAGCGCCAGCGCACCAAGAACAAGCCCGGCGTGCCCCCGGGGGCGAAGTACGTCGGACGCGGCAAGGGCTGCAAGTGGGGCAACCCGTTCACCGTCGCCGCCGCGATCGAAGCCGGCTTCGCCGAGACGATTCCCGAGGCGCGTGCCTATGTGGCGGCGACCTTCCGGGCCTGGCTGATGAAGGAGTTCCCGCCCGGCCCCGAGGGCACCTCCTCGTCGGCGGAGAACCGTGACTGGATGCTCGCGAACCTGCCGAAGCTGGCCGGGCGTGATCTGGCGTGCTGGTGCGCCCCTCCGGAACCCGGCCAGCCCGACCACTGCCACGGCGCCGTTCTCCTCGACCTCGCCAACCCCGTACACGGAGCCGCACGATGACGACGCCCGCGCCCCTCGCCTTCCTCGACACGGAGACCACCGGCCTCGATATCGCCCGGCACGAGCTGTGGGAGATCGCCGTCGTCCTCCGCCAGCCCGGCGCCGCGACCGACGACGAGTACCTGTGGCAGGTCCGCCCCAACCTGACCGACGCCGAACCATGGGCGCTGGAGATCAGCCGCTACCACGAGCGCGCCGCCGTACCGGCCGGCCACAACGCCGCCGTCACCGGGGGGGCGCCCGAGGTGATCGCTCCCATGACCCGCGGTGAACTGCGTGCCGCGCTCACCAACCTCCTCACCGGCGCGGTCGTGGTCGGCTCCAACCCGTCCTTCGACACCGACTTCCTCCGCAAGTTCCTGCTCGGCGCGACGCCGTGGCACTACCGGCCGCTCGACATCGCCACCCTCGCCGCCGGCCGCATGTGCGCCCGTGGCCGCGCCCCGGTTCCGCCGTACTCCTCACGCGCCCTGTCCCGCGCCATGGGTGTCGCCCCGCCCGCCCCGGACCAGGCGCACACCGCCCTCGGCGACGCCAGATGGGCGCGCGACCTTTACGACGCCGCCACCGACCGGTTCGTGCGCCCGGCTCTGAAGGACCCCGACCATGCCTGAGCGCGTCTACAGCAACCGGATCCGCGGCGAGGAGCGCATCCACATCGAGCTGACGCTCGACGAGATCGACAGCCTCCTGCGGGACGGCACCTTCGCGCCCGGCGCAGGACCGACCGCGCGGGAGCTGGTGCGGATTCTGGAGGACTGGCGCCGCACCTTCACCGCGCCCGTCGGCCGCGGCGTCGTGCACGGCTGCCCGCCGGACGGTACCGGCGTCACCACCTGTTGCGGCCTTACCCCGTTCGAACTGCCCCGTACCGAACGTCTCAGCGAGACGGCTGCCGAGGTCACCTGCGCGGCGCGCGTTCCGGGGGTGAGCAGCTAATGACGGGACAGCCTCCGCCGTACCGGATCCTCCTCACCGGCTCCCGCGACTGGGCCGATCCCGGCATCGTCCGCCGTGCCCTCGACGAGACGCTCGCCGCCGCCCCGCCCGGCAGCCCCATGGTCGTCGTCCACGGCGACTGTCCCACCGGCGCCGACATCGTCGCGAAAGTCTGGGCCACCACATGGTGCGGCGCCGAGCGGGTCACCGAGGAACCGCACCCGGCCGCTTGGCACCTCCACGGCCGGGCGGCCCGACCCGAACGCAACCTGGCGATGGTCCGCGCCGGGGCTGACATCTGCCTGGCCTTCATCGGCCCCTGCGCCTCGCAGCGTTGCGGGCGGATCGACCACCACGGCTCCCACGGCGCGAGCAGCTGCTCCACCCTCGCCGAAGCCGTCGGCATCCCCACGAGGAGGTGGACGGCGTGAGCCACGACACCGGCGCAGTACGACGGCTCACCGTCGCACCCGAGCCAGGCCGAGCCGCGGCCGAGACAGGGCGAGCCACCCCCGAGCCACACCGGGCCGAGACGTCTCGCGCCGACCGGGCCACCCTCCGAGCCGTCGCGAGCCAGCTCTCCGACCAGGGCCTGAGCAACCGCGAGGTCGGCAGGCGGCTCGGCATCAGCAAGGACAAGGTGAAGCGATTGATCGACGAACTCACCGCCGAACAGGCGGCCACCAAGACACCGGCCGAGCCAGGCCAAGCCAGCCCCGAGCCGGATCGAGCCGCAGCCGAGACGGCGCGCGCCACCCCCGAGCCGGGCGACGCCGACCGGCTCACACTGGCGCTCGACGACGAGCTGCGCGCCGACCTCACGCTGCTCGCCGAAGCGGGCCACGACCCGGACTACGCCGTACGGATCGCCGTGAAGCTCCTCGCCGACTCCTACCGGACCGCCTGGGACTACCGCGTCGTCGACCGCGGTGTCGCCCCCCGGATCCGCACCCAAGTCGCCCGCCCGGTCCCGCCCGGCCACGAACCCGCACAAGGGGAAACCCGATGACCACCACACCCGCCACGCCGACCACCTTCGGCCTCATCCGCGACCACGACGTCACCGGCGTCTCCGGGACCGGCCGCGTCGCCGACGGCACCCTGTGGCCCGACGGCACCGCCTCCGTGCGCTGGCGCGGCGACCGCCCCTCGATCGTCCACTGGGGCCGCCTCGCCGACGTCGAGCACGTCCACGGACACGGCGGCCACACCCGGATCGTCTGGGACGGCGAGCAGCCGGGCCCCGGCCCGGACGAAAGCGACGACGAGCTTCTCCAGCGGATCGAGACCGTACTCCGGGAAGCCGCGTTCTCCTGCGACGGTGACTGCGGACTCACCGAAGAGACCTGCCGTCAGCAGCACACCATCCAGATCGCGGCCTGGTCGCACGGCAAGGTCTCCGACATCGAGGGACCAGTCACCGACCTCGCCGCGCTCCTGCTGCCGCTCGTGGCCGCCGTCACCGAGATCAAGACCGAGACGCACCGCAAAGCTCTCACCTACGAACGGAGGCTGAGCTACAAGCGGTTGCGCCGCGCCCTGGCCGCCGAGGCGGCCACCAACCGTGTGCGAGCCCTCGCCGAAGGCGAGTACCACGGCGTCACCGGCCGCGCCTTCCTCACCGCCCTCGACGCCGACGGGCAGCCTGGCGTCGAGAACGACGACGCCGCCGGTCCGGACATCGAGCGGGCCCCGGATGATGAACACCGGCACGCCCTGGACGAAGCCTTGCGAGTCAACGCCGAGGCGCAGCGGATCATCGACATACAGCGCGCCTTCATCGGCGAGCTCCGGCGGATCATCGTCAACGCCGCGGGCCACCGTGAGGACACCAGGGCCACGGACGTCTGCGAACGGTGCGACCGCGACCACATCGCCGAACTCGCGGTCGTGGTCGCGGCCACCGACAAGCAGTACGCCATCGAGTTCCCTGCCGACTGGCACGGCCCGGCCAAGCCCGGGCGCATCCCCGGCGTCGCCGCGGCCGAGCCCGCCGTGACGGTGCTGCTGCCGTCCCAGGCCGCCGAGGCTCTCCGCGAAGCCCTGCGGCGGTCAGCACAATGAGCGAGCTGCACATCACCCCGTACCGGTGCCCGATGCCCGGGTGCGTCGGCGGCCTCATCACCACCGTGTCCGGAGACGTCGACCGGTGCCTGCACTGCGCCGGATCCGGTCTCACCGACGATCCGCTCGGTGGCGCCGACCTCGCGCCCCGGCCACCCGCCGTGATGCGGACCCCGTGCGCGGACTGCGCGTTCCGCCCCGGCTCCCCGGAGCTGGAGAACGCCGGCGTCCAGCTCCCCGACGACGAACCGTTCTTCTGCCACCAGGGCCTGCCCCTCAGCGCCGCCGGCCGGTACGAGCCCGTCGCGACCTTCCGCGGCCTCCCGCTGGGCGCGATGGTCTGCGCCGGATGGTGGGCGCAGCAAACCGGCGAGCAGCCGCCCGCGGCACCCTACCGGGAGGTCCCGGTCGGTGAGGCCGGTGTCGACCGGCTGTGGGGCGAGCAGGCCCGGCGCAACATCGACCGCGCGGTACAGTGCGCCGCACCCGGAAGGCCCCGCCCGTGAACCACCGCCCCTACCCGAACACCGAACGGGCCCTGGCCGTGATCGAGCGGCGACCCGGTCCGCCGGTCTGCCCCGTGTGCCGTCACCTCGTCGCCCGCCATGCGCTGGAGGGCGGAGTGCCGGTCTGCACCCGCGGCCCCCGCGCCCGCGTCTCCTGTCAGGCCTGCGCCCACGATCAGGCCGCACTCCACGGCCTGCCGTCCTCGATGGCGGCTGCGCTCGCCGGAGTTCAGGACCTTGAGGCCGTCCTGAACGGCAGATTCGCCCCGCTCACACTGCTCGCCGCGCGCAGTACGGGGCGCGGCGCTGCGATGAGCGAGACCGTCAGGGAGGCTCTTGAGCGCGGCGAGCACGTCCACTACGCCACTGCCGCCAGAGGCGTACGGTGTCTCGGCGGCGGCGCCCGCTGCCCGCTTCCCCGAGCCAGCGTCCCGGCCGGGACCTTCTCGTGAGCGGCCCGCGCCGGTTCCTCGTCACCGGTATCAAACCGGTCATCGAGATGGCGATGGCGGCGACCCATTCCTGGACCTGGTGGCTGGGCAGCCGGGAGCACGACGGTGTTCTGACGTACGAGGTCCACGCGTACGGCGAGCACCCGCCGGAATTCCTCAAGGCGGTGTCGGCGGCCGGCGCTACCGTCGAGGAGATCACGACCAACAGCGAGCACGCCGGACGGCGTGAACCGACCGCCGCGGACTGGAGGCCGACACCGTGAAGAAGCCGTTCCCCACGCTGCGCGGCATCGACCGCCGCGGTGAACTGCGCTGCGGCTCGCAGCCCTTCACCGGCGCGCCCACCTGCCGCGCGCCCGCCGCCTGGCACGTCGCCTGGACCCTCACACCCGGCAACGCCGACTTCTCCCTGCTGTGCGAACGCCACATGGCCCAGGCCTGCCGCGACCTCGTCTTCGCGGAACGCCACCCGGCCGAAATCACGTGCGACATGCCCAGCACCGGGTGGAGACTCTCCACTCGGTCGTACTGCGTGGCCGTCAGCACCGACGACCTCGCGCCCAACAACCCGCCGCAGGAGCCACGATGACCGCCACCGACGACCTCCGGCAGCGCATCGCCGCGGCCCTCGCCGCGCGATACGCCGCCGGCCAGTCCGACGCGGGGATGACGAACCACTTCATCACCGAAGACGGCGATCCCCAATGGCGCCCCGTCACCCCCGACGAGGCGGCCGTCGTCGCGCTTTCCGCGATCCAGGGCGCGTACGTACCGCCAGCGCCGGGCTCCGACCGCGACAAACTCCCCGACCACGTGCTCGCGCACATCACCCTGGCGCCGTACCTGTCCACCGCCTGCGAGACCGCCGCCGCCATCGAGGAAGCCGAAGGGCTCGGCGGCCACGGCCTCGACGACTGGGCCACCCGCACGCACACCTCGTGCCGGATCACCCGCAAACAGGACATGGCCCCGTGCCGCTGCGACTGCCACCAGAGAGCCGAGGCGACCCGGTGAGCGACCACACCGCGCTCGGCGACCGCATGAAGGCGTACGAGGCCGCTCACCGCACCGTGCTGCCGCGCCGCACGTACACCGTCATCCGCGTCGACGGCCGCGCCTTCCACTCCTACCTGCGCGGCGCCGCCCGGCCGTACGACGAGACGTTCATGGGGGACATGGACGCCGTCGCGCAGGCGCTCTGCGAGGAAATCGCCGGCGCCGCGTTCGCGTACGTCCAGTCCGACGAAATCAGCATGCTCGTCACCGACTTCGCCACGGTCACCACCCAGCCGTGGTTCGGCGGGGTCGTCGCCAAGCAACTCTCGATCAGCGCGGCACTGGCCACCGCCGTCCTCAACGAGCGCCGCCCGTACGGACGCCGCGCGCTGTTCGACTCCCGTCTGTTCACCCTCGCCGACCCCGTCGAAGTCGCGAACTACTTCATCTGGCGGCAGCGCGACGCCGTACGCAACAGCGTCTCGATGGCCGCGCAGGCGCACTTCCCGCACCGCCGTCTCCAAGGCCTGTCCGGCGGCCAGATGCAGGAACTCCTGCGGGCCGAGCACGGGATCAACTGGAACGACTACCCCGACGGTTCCAAGCGCGGCCGGACCGCCGTACGCCACGTCGGCGAACGGGAGACCACCTACACCGACCGCCGCACAGGCGAGACCAACACCGTGCTGGCGACGCGCTCCTGGTGGGAGAGCAGCCCGGCCCCACACTTCACCACCGAGCCCGGCTCCTGGCTCACCCACGCCATCCCACCGCTGCCCGCCCTCGAACGGGTACCGGTGCCCGCCCGGGAGGCGCAGGATGCCTGAGCCGCAGCCGATCCTCAGTACCCTCCTGCCCAACGACACCGAGCCCGAATGGGAGTACGCCACCGTCCTCGGCGCACCCGCGGGTGCGATGCTCCTGCCCGGACAGGACGGCCCTTTCGTCGTACGCCGCCGCGTCACCCGCGGACGCTGGGAGCCGGTCACCCCGGACCGGTTCGCCGACGACCCCACCGGCAGTTTCGGCAACTGGTGCGGCGCCGAACCCTCGGGCGGCATCGGGGGCAAATGGATCGCCACGGACGGTAGGCAGGGCCGCTGGGGCGACTGCGACTGCACCAAGCCCGTCGGCCACGACGACGACCACGCATGCGAGCCGTGCACCGCGCGGCATGGCGCCCCCACCTGGCCAAGGGAGGATGCGTGAACGTCCTGCTGTCCGGGATCGTCGGCAGTACCGCGTACGGCCTCGCCCGCGAAGGCTCCGACATCGACCGCCTCGGCGACGGCTCGTTCAGCTCCGATACGAGAAAGAGGACGGCCAAGCACGCCCGGCATCTGATGCGGCTGTGCCGCCGGGGCTACGCCCTGTACACCACCGGCCGTCTCGACGTCCGCGTCGACGACCCGGATGCCTACTTCGAGTTCGGGCAGCGCGCCGCCCTCGACCCGGACTCCGTACGGCCCTTCCTCATCCGCATGGAGGAAGCCTTCGACAGGGCCACCAGCCCGCTCCCCGACGAGCCCGACGAGAAACCGGTCGAGGCGTGGCTGCACCGCGTCCGCCGCACCTACTACGACCCCGAGGCGACATGAGCAACTTCGACAAACGCACCATCCTGCGCATCAACAACATCGACGGCGAGCAGCAGGTCATCGTCGGCCCGGAGGACAGCAACGGGGGCGAGGTGTGGCTCGACGCCAGAGACGTCTTCATCCTCACCGTTCCCCAGGCCCGAAAGCTCGCGGCGGCACTGATCGACGCCGCCGGCTACGCCAAAGCCGTCGCGAAGGAAGAGGCGCACCCGGTCCAGTGGCCGCCCGGCGTTGTGCCCGACGCCGACTGGCCGCCCGGCTCCATCTACCGCTACGACTGGACGGATCCGGCGTGGCGTACGGCAGGGAAGCCGAGTACGGGGACACAAGGGGGCAGCAGCGGTGGATGATCTGGTATCGCGTCGCGGAACGACGGCCGGAGAAGTGCCACAGCCGGTCGAGGTCCGTCTGATCGGATCGGACTCCGCCGTTCGCGCCCTGGTGGCCGCCCTCCAGAGCGTGATTCCCACCGGCCCGGCCAACTATCGGCCGAGCCGGTACGGTGACGGCACCCGTGCCTACCTCACTGTCATCGTGCCCGGTGAGATGACGCCATGATCGACCAGGTGACCGGCCGTACCGAGGCCGTGATCTTCGACGTGGACGGCACGCTGTGCGACGTCCGCTCGGTTCGGCACCTCATCGGCTCCAAGGGTTTCGACGCTTTCCACCGCGCGAGCGCGAGCTGCCCGCCCCACCCGTACGTCGTCGACGCCGCGCGGGCCGTCCAGGCCGCAGGCCAGGCCGTGCTGGTCGTCACCGGCCGCGTCGAGAAGTGGCGGCGCCTCACCTCGATGTGGCTCGCCCTCCACGACGTGCCGTCCGACGGGCTGTGGATGCGGTCCGACGGCGACTTCCGCAAGGACTATCTGGTCAAGCGGCAGATCCTGCGCCGCCTCCGCCAGCGGTACACCGTCGTCCACGCCTGGGACGACAACCCCGCCGTCCTCAAGCTCTGGGCGGAGGAGAACATCCCGACCACCGTCGTGCCCGGCTGGGACGGGCCGTGAACGAGGCCCTGCTTCTGCCAGACGAACTGCCGCCCGAAGCGCGGGCGGTGTTCTGCCGCGACTGCCACCGGCCCGTGTCCAGCGCCACCGCGCGCCGTACAGGCCAGGGCGGCGGATGCCGCCGCAAGCACAGCCCCGGCGCCGTACGGCGCGGCGGCCGCTTCACCGTCGACCAGGACCCGCTGCCCAGCTCCCACGACACCCCGCCCACTGCTCCACCCGCCGCGCGGCGCCCCGCCGCGCCTCACCACCTGGAGGCCCCCGTGCCCGAGTCCGTACCCGTCCGCGTCCTGCTCGTCATCGGCGACCAGGCCGAGATCGTCGCCGACGCGCCCGACGCCGGACCGCCCGAGCGCTACCCCGCCGCCGACGTCGCCGCGGCGGCCGGCGTACCGAGCGCCGACCTGCCCGGCCTGCACTTGACCGCCGATGTCGGCCCCGACGACAGGCTCACCGCTTTCCGCCGCAGGTAGCCGCCCTCAGTCGCTCTTGCGGGGGCGGCCGCCGGTGCGCGGCCGCTCGGCCGCGTACCGGCGCAGCGTGGCCTCTTCCCACACGGGGCCGGACGCGAGCACCGTGATCGGCTCGGGGAAGTCGGGGCGTGTGCGGGCCAGTTCGCCGACGCGCGGCGTCGTCACATCCAGGATCTCGGCGGCCTCCTTCGTCCCGGCGAGGCGGCCGACCGCGGCCGCCGGGTAGTCGGAGTGCGTCACGCTCAGGTTGATGATCCGGCCCCCGCGACCGGTCGCGTCGACGGCTTTCCGGATGAAGCGCTCGGCCTTCTGCGCCGCGCCGCCGACGGTCATGGACGTCACCTGCCCGGTGACTGTCACGCGGCGCGTGCCCGGGTCGTACTCGGCCTCGCCGTGGATGGTCTGAGCGACTGCCTGGGCATTCTCGACTGTCCACTCCAGTGCGTTGATCACGCAGCGGACGTTCCATTCGTACATGGCCACCTCCCTGTTTCCTGTCACGACCATACC
This sequence comes from Streptomyces sp. NPDC024632, assembly GCF_055559175.1. Taxonomy (NCBI): domain Bacteria; kingdom Bacillati; phylum Actinomycetota; class Actinomycetes; order Kitasatosporales; family Streptomycetaceae; genus Streptomyces; species Streptomyces sp. NPDC024632. The sequence goes on along the minus strand of NZ_JBVHLD010000008.1, from coordinate 144,465 downwards.
TCAAAAATCCTGAACAACGGAAGGGGTTTCTTCGTGTAAAACCCTTCTCTTCATAAAGGGTTTTTGGTAGAGTGGTGCATGTCAGAAGGGAAGGGGCCGCGAACCCCGACCCGACAACCACCAGAAGGGGAAAATCATGTCGGACGAGTTCGACGCCAAACTGGAACGGATGGGGCTCCGCATAGCGAGCCTCTACCAGGGCATTCTCGTGGCTTGCCTCGCGCTGCCGTTGCCCATCAAGCTGCCGGTCGGCAACGTCGGCAACGTCGGCGACCCGAGCGCGGTGGCCGCTGTCCGCCGCGTCACCGAGATCGTCGAGGACCAGCCCATCCCCGAAGAGCAGCAGGGCGACCTGTACGCCGCGTGCGTCTACTGGCTGTGCAGCATCGACCTCTTCGGCCTTCAACTGGTCGAGAAGGACATCGACCGCGAACCCCAGGTCCTGGCGAACATCGCAGGCGTGGAGACCGCGCTGATCGAGCTCATGTCCTGGCTCTCCGACCAGGACGACTGATCACACGCTGCCCCCGGCCGCCAGCCGGGGGCAGCCCCGTCTCCGGACATGAAAAAACCGGCAGGACCGGGCCGAAGCCCAGCAGCCGCCACGGCGGCCGTCGCGAAATCCTGCCGGTACAACCACCCCGAAGGGCAGGCCTCTATCGTACGCGGGCGCCCGGCCCCAAGTGATATCGGTCGCCGGAGTCTCTTCCCCGACGTCGTGGAGATGATCAAGAAGTCCGAGCACGCCGACTGACTCCACGCTGCGCCGACGCCCGCGCGGACGTAGCGTGAAACCGGGGACAGATTCGGCTGAAGGGGCGCACCATGCCGTTGTGGTCCGGGGCCCTCAGTTTCGGTCTGGTCACGATCCCGATCAGGCTGGAGACGGCCGTCACCAGACACAAGATCAGCTTCCGCCAGATCCACCTGGCCGACCAAGGCCGCGTCCGCTACCGCAAGACATGCGAACTGGAGTGCGACGTCCTCAGCCAGGACGACATCGGCCGCGCCTACGAGACCGCTGACGGCCGCCTGGTGCCCCTCTCCGACGCCGAGCTTGCCGAGCTTCCCCTGCCGACCGCGAAGGTCATCGAGATCAGTGGATTCCTCGATGTCGCCAGCGTGCCCGCCACACAGATCGGCCAGCCGTACTACCTCGCACCCAACGGGCAGATCGCGAACAAGCCCTACGTCCTGATGCTCCGCGCCCTCGACCGCGCCGGGAAAGCGGCCGTCGGCAAGATCGCCATGCGCAACTCCGAGCGCCTGGTCCTCGTACGCCCCTACGGCGACATCCTCGCCGTGCACACCCTGCACTGGCCGGACGAGATCCACGCCACCGCCGAGGCGGCACCCCGCCGCGCCGCAGAGATCACCCCCGAGGAAGCCGCCGCGGCCGACGCCCTCATCGAGGCGCTCGGTACCGTCGGCATCGGCGACTTCCACGACGACTACGCCCGCGCCGTCGAAGACCTGATCAAGGCCAAGGCCGAAAGAACCGACCCCCCGGCCGCCGACCAGGACGCCGCGCCGGAGACCAAGCCCGCCGACCTCATGGCCGTCCTCCGCGCCGCCGTCGACCATGCGCACGGCGACGACTCGGGCGCCGATGCGGACGTCCACCGCATGTCCGACCGCAAGGCCAAAGCGAAGAAGAGCACCAAGAAGCCGGCCCGCAAGCGGGCCGGCTAAGGGTGGAGCGGGTGGTCCGGGCCGGCGCCCGGACCACCCGGAGCTGATCACGACGCGCGGTCGGGCTGCTGCGACTCCGCCAACTCGATACCGCGGATGCGCCTCAGCCACCGCGACACTGCGAAGAGGCCGCCACCGAGCAGCGCGCACGGCTCGCTGCGCTCCACCAGCAGCAGGTACAGCCCGTCCTCGGCGCAGAAGTAGATCACCGCCGCGCCCACCATCGAGACGATGAACGCGTTTGTGCGGGTGCTGGTGCGCAGCAGCCAGTCCACCGGCCGCCACAGGGGTGCGGCGACATCACTGATCCGCATCCGTCCGGCAGCCCACACGAAGCCGATCGCCATCCGGTTCCGCGCGACTCGCGGCAACGGAGTTCCTGGGTTGGGGTCACCGACAAGGTCGGCCGCCCACGCGTCCTGGAGATATGCCCGCCGAGGGCCGGCCACGGCGACGGCGATGGACGTCAGGGATTCAGCCATAGACCGTTCGCGCGCGACCGCCCGCCATCTGTTGAACCGGACGGAGAGAACCCTGTTCAGTGCCTGGGCCGACTTCGCGTTCGCGACCCCGGCGTCGGCCGCGATCGCCGCCAGCCGCCCGTGCTCTCGTTGGGCGATGCCCAAGTTTGACCGGGCAGTGAACAACAACCGGGTGAGTTCCTTGTCCGCGACCGCAGAAGGGTCGGCCGGAGCCGGTTCCATGGCCTGCCTGGCGGCCAGTTCCATGGCGGCTTCCGACGCCAGGCTGATTGCGCGGTTCACCACTTCACGGACCTCGTGGTCGTGCACGAGAAGCTTCTGGGTGATCTTGACGTGATGCATCACCCTGAAGCGGGGGATGACCTCGCCGGTGACGAAGACGCCGCACACGGCGAGCAGAAGCGCAGCCGGGTAAGTGGCGATGGGACCCCAGCCTCGCTGAATCGAGAGGATGACGAAGCCAAGCACGCCGAAGGCACTGATAGCCGCGCGCAGGGCGATGCTGCGTACACCGCGGGAAAGCGCAACTATTTCACTTTGCGATTTTTCCAGATCGAATGCGGCCGCTCGCTCGCGCGTCGCATTCCAGGACTCCATGAGGGCTTTCCACTCGGGTTCGGTGCTCATGCCACGCCCCCCGCCGGTCCGAGGAAGGCGGCGCGCCGGGCCTGCCGGGCGTCGAGGGCGGCGCGCGCGGCGCTGCGCCCGGTTCCCGTGAGCTCGTAGTAGCGGCGGGCCGGGCGGCCCGGGTGGGGTTCGGCTTCCGTGCTGCTGGTGACCCAGCCGCGGTCGGACAGCCGTTCCAGGATCGGGTAGACGGTGCCGGAGCCGAGGTCCGCGTCGCGGCAGATGCTGAAGCCCCAGGCGGGGGCGTCCTGCGTGGCCGCGAGCAGTACCTCCAGGACTGCGATGGTTGGCTTCGTGAGCCGAGGGGGTGACGTCATACCGTCAGTAGACCATATGTCGAGTACGACTGTCGAGTACGAGATTCGTGGTGGCGGCGCGCGGGACGACCCCGGGGCGCGCGGCCGTGATCGTCGGCCTGTCCCAATCCGATGGGATTCCGACGGCTGCCCATGATCATCCAGTGATCGTCAGCGCATCATGGAGATCAGCAAGTGCCCCTCGTCACCCGCGCCGTGAGGAGCCAGTCATGCCCGAACCCACTCCTGAGACGGATCTCGACTCCGACGACGTCTGGCCGCAGTGCACCGCCTGCCAGCGCGACCTGTGGGAGAACGAAGTCGGCCGGCACGCCTGCCGCCCCTGCGAGGAACGGACGGCTCAGCGCCTGCGCGAGCTCGGCCCGCTGTTCGAGCGCCTCGCCTCCACCGCCGCCCTTGAGAAGGGCGGGCGGCGCCCCGGGGCCGCCGCCGGCGGCACCCGCGTGCCGCCGCTCCCGCTGCGCCTGGCCGTCCTCAACCTCGCTGCCGCCGGGGGCGTCAGCACCCGCCTCCAGGCGATCGAGGACGCCTGGAGGCAGGCCCGCGGCCGCCGCATGGGCACCTGGGCCGGAAGCCCCGAGGAGGCCGTGCCCGTGCACCTCGATTTCCTCCGCATCAACCTGGAATGGGCGTGCGAGTCCTACCCCGAGGTCGCCCAGGACCTCGAGGAGATCCGCCACCTCCACTCCGAGTCCACCGCCGCCCTGTCGCCCGACCCGCGACCCGGCCGCGTCAAGATCGGCCTCTGCCCTGTGCGGCCGCCCGGCGGCGCCTACTGCGCGCAGCCGCTCACCGCGTCCGCCGCGTCCCACCGAATCCACTGCCCGGCATGTGGCGCTCGCTGGGAAGACCTCGCCGACTGGCGGCAGCTCCGGATTGACCAGGAGGCGATGCACGCCGTGCTCGCCGGCGCCGCGGCGTGAGCCCGGCTCTTCCGCAGCGCGACCGGTCGTTCGATTTCGACATGGATGTGCTCAAGACGGCCAACCTGGTCCGCGCGCTGAGCAGCGGGCAGCCGCCTGTGGACACGTGCCCGCTCCACTTCTGGCCCACTCCGGCCGGCGTCACCCAGGAGTGGCAGGACGGCGTCCTCGTGGTCACCTTCCACCCCTGCGGGCACGAGGCGTTCCCCCAGTTCGCCGCCGTCAGCAGGTACCTCGGCCAGCCTGTTGCCCGGGAGCCGCGGAAGCGACCGTGGGGACGGCGGCGGCGCCCGGCGTGGAAGGCGGCTCGGGCTCCGGAAAGCCCCTGTTGATCAGGTCGCTTGACCGCTGACCTGCGCGAGCGTATTTTCTGATCCAATTGATCTTACTGTCGAAGGGGCCACCCGTTGCGGGTGGCCCCTTTCGTATGCCCGGGGGTGAATCCATGCCCGAGCCGCACCTGGTCACGGAAGATCTCGCCGCGTACTTCACCGGCCGGCCCGCCTCCACCGTCCGCCGGTGGGCCGCCGAAGGCCGCATCACCCGGCACGTCGACCGCACGACGCGCCGCAACGGCGTCCGCTACGACCTGTGGGAACTGCCTGCTGCCGTACGCGACCCCGACACCCACGCCCTCATCCAGGCCGCGGAAGCGCCCCCTCTGCCCGACGACGCCGACCCCCTCGCCGCCTGAGGCGGCGCCCGCGACGTATTACCTGACGTTACGTCACGGGGCGGTCTCGGAAAGGTCACTGGCCCACGAAACCGGCACAAGCGGCAACCGGCCCCCAAGACAATGACCCGGACTCAATCCGGATCATTCGCCTGGGGGGAACCATGCGTCGCACCGGCGCCACCATCGCCACCGTCACTCTCGCTGCCGCGCTCGCCGCGTGCAGCGGCACCACCGTGAAGACGAGCCCCGACAAGACCGCCCCAACACCGCCGGCCAGCGCAGCCGCCACCACCGCCAAGGCGGCGCCGGCCACCACGAAGCCGGCCGCCGCCCGCATAGGCGACACCATCACCCTCCACGACGAGGACGGCACGAACCTCGCCGTCACCATCGTCAAATGGGCCGACCCCGCCCGCAGCAGTGACGACTACACCAGCCCTGACAAGGGCAACCGGTGGGTCGCCGCCCAGTTCCGGCTCGTCAACCATGGCACCGACACATACTCCGACAGCCCCACCAACGGATCGAAGGTCGCCGACACCCTGGGGCAGCGCTTCGGAACCGTCCTCGCCGACATCACAGCCGGCCCCGCCATGGACACCGGCCTGAACCTTCCCCCCGGCGAGACCGCCCTCGGCTGGGTGGTCTTCGAGATCCCCGCCGCGTCAAAGGTCGCCACCATCCAGTGGGCCCCCGACTCCGGATTCTCCGACGAGATCGGGCAGTGGGCCGTGAAGTAGCCGGACACCCACCCCCGACCGACAGCCCCGGCGCCGCGCGCCGGGGCTTCCTCATGCCCCCCGGCGTGAACATCAGACCGCCCGGGGCGCAGCAGGGCGACGACTGAAGGCCATGCCTGCACCTCGCCGCCCCGCCCGATGCGAGCAGGGCCGCAAGGCCATCACCGCCATCACCATCACCGCCATGATCGACATCGCCACAACCATCAGGAGTCACCATGTCCCCGTCCCAGCCCACGATGCGGGTGTTCATCGTGAACACCGGCGACCTCGCCACGCTGCACGCGAACCGCATCGAGGCCGCGTACTACAAGTCCGAGGGCGGCTTCACCACCTTCAAGGACACCGCCAACCAGCCTGTGTTCACCGTCCGCGACGATCACCTCGTGTCCGTGGAGCGCGCCCACGGCGCGGAGCCGCTGATCGCCGGCTTCACCGACCTGGTCGCTGCGGCCCGGGCGGACGGCCGCGCGCACGGCACGATCGGCACAACCGTCGAAGTGTCGCCCGACGGCGTCATCACGGAGACCAGCTTCACCGTGGACATCGCCATGTGCGAGAGCATCGACTCGACCCGCTCCACCCGGCACCCCGCCCCCGCCGCCTGAGACTCTCGCGGGCGGGTCGAGCCACCGTGGCGGCCGGCTCCCCGCCCGCGAGAACCGTGCTGCCACGCGTCCTGCCCGGCACATCACGTCTTCGTCCAGCTCGCAGAAGGAGGCCCCGGTGTGGCCGACAACCTGACCGACACAGCGGAGAACCGCACCCTCGACTGGCTCACCGGGAATACCACCACGTCGCCGACCGGCGCGCTGAAGGTCGCCCTCGTCACCGCCGCCGGAAGCGACAGCGCAGCCGGGACTGAGGTCACGGGCGGCTTGTACGCCCGGCAGACCGCGACATTCGGTGCCGCGTCCGGCGGTGCCGCGACCAACAGCGGCGACCTGGTCTGGTCGGGCATGCCCGCGGCGACCGTCGTCGGAGTGGAGATCTGGGACAGCGCCGGCACTCCGGTCCGGTGGTGGTACGGCGCGCTCACCGCGTCCAAGACCCTCGGCGCCGGCGACACCTTCACCATCCCCGCGGGCCAGCTCAGCGTCTCCCTGTCCTGACGCACAGGGGGAGGGGCAGTGGCCGCGCGCTTCTACTTCACGCCCGACGACGCGCCCTACGTGCCCGCCACCGTCAAAGGCGGATACGAGAACCCCGGCTCCGTGCTCACCGGCCTGCTGTCCCCGCACCCGTCCGGGGCCGCGTCGACCGTCACCACCGCCGTCGGCTCCACCACCAACCCGTGGGACGTCCTGTTCGGCCGCTGGATCAGCCCCCCGGCCTCCGTCAGCGGAACGATCAGCGGCCAGATCGCCTGGATCACCGGCCGGGCCGAGTCCAACGCCGGCGCCAACGCCGTCGTCTACATGCATGTGTGGGTCACCGCCGGAGACTCCGACACCGCCCGCGGCACCCTGCTGTCGAACTACGTCGGCGGCACCGAGTTCGGCACCAGCGCGACCGGCGGCGGCACCGCAGGGACCGCGATCACCTCCGTCGCCGTCCAGGCCGGAGACCGCCTCGTCGTCGAAGCCGGATACCGGGCGCTCGGTTCCACGAGCGCCGCGTACACCGCGACGATGAACTACGGCAACACCGGCACCCCTGACCTCGTCAACGGCGGGGCGGGCGCCAGCGGCCCCACCGTCCGCCCCGGCTGGATCGAGATCACCAACACCAGCGCCGACGGGATGTTCCCCCTGACCGTCCCCGGTGCCGCCGCACTCACCGCCGAGGCGGGTGCCGCCGCGGCCGGTGTCCGGACCGTCAACGGGTCTGTGTCACACACCGGTTCGGCGGTACTCACCGCGACCGCACGGACCACTCAGGCGGCCGCCGCAGGCCTGACCGGCGCCGGCGTGCTCACCGCCGCAGGCCTCCGCGCCGTCCCGGCACTCGCACCGCTCACCGCCGCGAGCTCCCTCACGGCCGCACCACGCCGCGACGCGCACTCCACCGTCACTGTCGAGGCCTCGGCCGCCCTCGCCGCGACGGGCCGGACCACGGTCCCCGCGCCCGCCGTCCTCGCCACCGCCTTCACCCTCACCGCCGCCGCAGTAGTCCCCGCGCGCGCCGCAGCCCAGCTCGCCGCGGCCCCGGAGCTGAGCGCCGCAGCGCTGCGCGCGGTCCCCGGATCCGCCGGCCTCGTGGTCTCGTCGGGCGCGGCCGCCGCCGCGGCAGTCACCTGGTACGCCTCGGCCGTCCTCACCTCAACCAGCGCGCTGTCCGCGTCGGTTGTACCCGGAGCGACCGCGTCCGCCACTCTCCATGCCGACGGCGCGCTCACCGCATCCGGCGCCGTCGCGACCCGGTCCGGCGCGGCCCTCGCCGCGGCCGTGACCGCACTGGCGTCCGGAGTCCGGGCCGCCGTCGGCCGGGCACCGCTTGCCGCGACCGCGACGGTCACCGCGACGAGTCTGGCCACGGCTGACGCCGCCCTCGCCGCCGCAGCAGACCTGAACGCCGCTGCGGCCCGTACCGTCCCGGCCGGCGCTGCCCTCACCTTCGCCGCCGCGCTCTCCGCGTCTGACGACAACGGCCCGGCCATCGGCGCGGCCCACCTCGCCGCCACTGGCGCGCTCACCGCGACGGCCGCCAACGCGCCCGACGCCGCTTACACGGTCGGCGCACCGGCCGGCCGCTGGTCCACCGCGCTGGCCGGTGACCGCTGGTCCTCCGCGCTCAGCACCAGTGCATGGGAGGCGGGGGCACCGTGGACGTAGCCGCGACCAGCACCGAGTACGTCCATATCCCCATTACGGCCTCCTCGCCGGACGGCGCCCCCGTCGACCAGGCGAGCCCTCCGCGAATCGCCTTCCTCACCGGGTCCGGGAATCCCGGCCCGTCCGACTGGTACACCGCCGAATGGTCCGCCGGAGCCGCCCGCATCCTCATCGGCCCCCACGGTGACACCGCCCTCGCGCCCGGCATCCACTGGGTGTGGGTCACCTGGACCGCGGGCGACGAGACGCCCGTCTACCGCCCCGGACGCATCCGCATCTTCTAGGAGACACGTGCGCACCCGCTTCACCTCCGGCATCCTCACGGCCGTGTTCACCGCGCTCACCCTTGCAGCAGTCCCCGCGTGCGGCGACGACAAGCCCAAGCCGGGCGACACCGCGACGACCAGGCCGACGACGTCGGCACCCCCGACGCACACCACGGCCCTTCCCACCACGCCGCCGACGACTCCGCCCACCACCGCGTGCGCACCGTGGGATCCGCAGTGCCAGACGCCCGTCCCGACGACCCCGCCGGACACCACCGAGCCGCCGACCACCGCGGCCGGCGGCTGAACCGGACGGGAAGGCCCGCGCCATGATCAGCGTCCTCCTGCCGTCCCGCGGCCGGCCCGGTCCGCTCGCCGACACCGTCGCCGGCCTCCTTGGACTCGCCCATGACCCTGCGTCTGTCGAGATCTTCATCGCCGCCGACCCGGACGACCCGGACACTGCCGCCGTCGGCCTGCCGCCGCAGGCCCGGATCTGGACCGCACCCGAGCGGTACGGCTACCACCAGCTCCACGCGTACGTGAACCACCTCGCCGCCCTCGCGGCGGGGGAGTGGCTGCTGCTGTGGAACGACGACGCCCGCATGATCACCCCCGGCTGGGACACCCTCCCTGGCACCCCGGACCGGGTCCTGTGGCCGCACACCAACGACGTGCCGACCTGCAACACCTTCCCGCTGTGGCCCGCCGCCTGGACCCGGGCCCTCGGCCACGTCTCCCTGTCGCCGCACTGCGACTCGTGGATCCAGTACCTCGGACAGTCCCTCGGCCGGCACGACCGCGTCGGCATCGAGATCCTCCACGACCGGGCCGACCTCACCGGCGGCCACGACGACCAGACCCGCGCGGAATCGCTGGCCGGATACCGGACCGCCGACTACGGCAGTCCCGCTATGGAAGCCGCCCGCGCGGCCGACGTCGCCGCCCTGCGTGCGCTTCTGACCGCGGAGGTGCCGTGACCGACCCCGGCTTCTACGAGCGGCAGCAAGTCGCCTGGTCCCGGCCCCCCGTCGACGACGTCGGCTACATGCCCGCCGAGGACCTCCTCGCGCTCCCCGCCGACCGGCTCCGCGACCTCATCGAGCGGATGCGCGCCACCCGGTACGGCGGCTGGCGCAACCACGGCGGCCTGTGGCGCGACCTCATGGGCCTCGACGAAGGCGGCCGGCGCGTCCTGGACTTCGGCTGCGGCACCGGCGTCGAGGCCCTCGAACTCGCCCTCGCCGGGAACCAGGTCGACCTCGCCGACATCACCCCCGTCAACCTGCACCTGGCCCTCCGCGTCATCGGCCTGTACGCCGACCAGATCACCTGGCAGCGCGACCTGACGATCTACCTGGCGCTCGCCGAACCCCCGTACATCGAGGCGCCGGACGGTTCGTACGACGTGTTCCACTGCAACGGCGTCCTCCACCACATCCCGTGGGCCCGGCAGATCATGGAACGCGCCCACCAGTTGCTGCGGCCCGGCGGCACCGCCCGCCTCATGCTCTACAGCGACCACGGCTGGCGGCAGGCCACCGGCACCGAACCCCCAGCCGACGTCACCACCCACCCCGCGTTCGGGCAGTTCGTCCGCTACTTCGACCAGGTCGGCGAGTACGCCGACTGGTACGACCGGGACCGCATCGAGGAGCGCTTCGGCGACCTGTTCACCGTCGAACGGTTCGCGTACCTCACCCCCAACCAGCGGTACTGCGCCGCCGTCCTCAGAAAGCGGGAAGCGGCATGAGCAGCACCGTAGGTTGGGTGGGCCTCGGCAAATTGGGGCTGACCTGCGCGCTCGCGCTCGCCAAGCACGGCGGCCACCGCATCGTTGGATACGACCCGTCGCCGCGCCCACAGCAGATCCTGACCGGCACTGCGGAACCGCCCGAGGAAGCCGGCATCGAGGAACTCCTGGGCGGCGCCTACGACCGCGTGCACTGCGCGCCGTCGCCCGCCGACGTCGTCACCGCCACCGACGGCATCGTCATGGTGTCCGTCCAGACCCCGCACGACCCGCGGTATGGCGGCGAGACCCCCATCACCGAGCAGCCGGTCGACTTCGAGTACGGCTACCTCATCCAGGCCGTACGCGACATCTCCCGGGCCGCCGCCGAGCAGGACAAGCAGATCACCATCGTCGTGATCTCCACCGTGCTGCCCGGCACCACCCGCGCGCACCTCGCGCCGCTGTGCGGCCCGAACGTCCGCCTCGTGTACGGCCCGTACTTCATCGCCATGTCGACCACCGTGCAGGACTTCCTCCGGCCGGAGTTCGTGCTCATCGGCTCCGACAGCGAGCAGGCGCTCGCCGATGTCGCCGCCCTCTACGCCACGGTCCACGACCGGCCGGTCCACGCCGTCAGCATCGAGTCCGCCGAGCTGCTGAAGGTCGCGTACAACTGCTTCATCTCCATGAAGATCGTCTTCGCGAACATGGTCATGGAGATCTGCCAGAAGACCGGCGCCGACTGCGACCAGATCGCCGACGGCCTCGCGCTCGCCACCGACCGCATCACGTCGCCCGCGTATATGCGCGGCGGCATGGGCGACTCCGGGGCCTGCCACCCTCGCGACAACCAGGCCATGTCCTGGCTCGCCGACCGCCTCGACCTGTCCGTCGACCTCATGGGCTTCGTCTCGCAGGCCCGCGAGGACCAGTCCGCGTGGCTCGCCGGCCTCACCGAGCACTGGCACCGGATGACCGGGCGGCCCATCTGCATCCTCGGCAAGGCGTACAAGCCGAACGTCAGCCTCACCAACGGTTCGGCTGGCCTGCTGCTCGCCGACCAGCTGCGCGCGCGCAGCCTCGACGTCGAGCACTACGACCCGCACGTTGACGCCGAGCCGTTCGACGCCGATCAGTCCGGCGTGTTCGTGATCGCCACCCGCCACGACGCGTTCCTCCACGCCCCCTACCGCTTCCCGCCTGGTTCGGTCGTCATCGACCCCCACGGCTACATGCCCGACCAGCCCGGCGTCACCACGATCCGCGTCGGCAGGAAGTCATGACCGCGATCGACTATGACCTCGAGTTCATCGAGGACGGTCGCACGATCGACCTGATCTCCATCGGCATGGTCGCCGACGACGGCCGCGAGTACTACGCGGTCAGCTGCGACATGCCCGTCGGCCGGATCCGCAAGCACAAGTGGCTGATGGCGAACGTCGTCCCGCAGCTGCCGAAAGCGCACGGCGACCGGCGGCTCACCATGCCGAAGCGGTGGCTGTTCGACTACACCGACCCCGCCGTGAAGCGCCGTCGGCTGATCGCGGCCGAAGTCGCCGCGTTCATCCAGGCGACCGGCGACTCCTCCGCCGGGGCCAACGACGTCGAGCTCTGGGCAGACTACGGGGCGTACGACCACGTCGCCCTCGCCCAGATGTGGGGGCCGATGCCCGACCTGGCGCCCGGCGTCCCCATGTTCACCTGCGACATCCAGCAGGAAGCACGCCGTCTCGGGATCGGCTGGAGCGACCTGCCCCAGCAGCAGGCCGGCCACCACAACGCGCTCGCCGACGCCCGCCACACCCAGACCGTACGGCGCTGGCTCGCCGCGCGACAGCGAGAGGGCAAGACATGAGCGCCGAAGACGTCATCGCCGCCTGGGACCGCCCCGAGGCCCGCGGCGCGATCCACCCCACCCGCGGCATCAGCGAGGACGCGTACACCGAATCCGGCCGCGCCCAGGCCGACATGCTCGCTCAGGACATCCCCGCCGGGGCGAAGGTCCTCGACTTCGGGTGCGGCGACGGCCGCGTCGCGATCCCGCTGCGCGCCCTCGGCTACGACGTCACCGGCGCCGACGCCTCCCCCCGGATGCTCGCCGCGCTCGCCGAACGCGACCCCGACCTGGCGGCGTTCCGGTCCGACGGCACCAACTTCCGCGACCACTTCGGCCCCCGCAAGGTCGACGCCGTCGTCTGCCTGTCCGTCCTGATCCACCACGACTACGCCGCCGGCGAGCAGCTCGTGGCGAACCTCCGCGGCATCGTGAAGAAGGGCGGCCTCCTCACCCTGGACTGGCCCACGTCCACCACCCCCTCCGACGGGCACGGCTGGCTCGGCGTCACCACCTGGGACAAGCAGCGCCAGGATGACCTCGCCGCCCGGCTGAAGATGGCCCGCGTCGACGAAGCCCGGCCCTGGGGCCTGTGGCGCGCCCTGTGACCGTCGCCGCCGTCATCCCCTGGCGCCCCGGCGACGACCACCGCAACCGCCACCACGCGACCGTACGAGCCCACCTCCGTACGCTGCTGCCCGACGCCGTCCACCTCGATGCCGACAGCGGCCACACCCCGTTCTCCCGCGCCGGCAGCCGCAACGAAGGAGTCCGCCAAGCCGAAGCCGCCGGCGCCTACACCATCGTGATCTGCGACGCCGACACCCTCGCCGAGCCCGGTCCGCTCCACGCCGCGATCGAGGCCGCCGGCGACGGCGTCCTCCACCTGCCGTACACCTGGTACCGGGGACTCACCGCCGCCGGCACCGTCGACCACCTCGCCGGCCGCCCAGCCGCAGACTGCACCGCCGACATCGAGCACCAGTGGGCCACCGGCGGCGTCCTCGTCATCCAGGCCGCCGCCTGGTGGACCGCCGGCGGCATGGACGAACGCTTCCGCGGCTGGGGATTCGAAGACGCCGCATTCCGGATCACCGCCGACGCCCTCCTCGGCCCCACCGCCGCACACACCGGCACGATCACCCACCTGTGGCACCCCGCCGAATCCGGACTCGGCACCCCCCAGCACACCGCCAACGGCCGCCTGTGCCAGCGCTACGTCGACGCCACCGGCAACCCGCAGACGCTGCGCCGCATCGTCGCCGAGCATGCCCCGCAGACCGCTTGACCCACCGACTGGCCCCGTACCGAGAGCGAGCAGCGCCATGCACGCCATCAAGGTCGACTACCGCAAGGACGCCCACGAGAAGCGCGGCACCCTCGTCAACCGCGGCTACTTCCTCCACGGCATCCCACGACCCCTGGTCCTGTGCCGCCTCGTCGGGCACAAGGCGGTCGTCGACGGCACCGACGGTGTCAACGGCCGGCCCGGGCACCGATGGGTGGCCTGTGACCGCTGCGGCACCCGCCCCAACCCGCAAGGACGGCTCGACCCCGCCCGGTGGAACATCGGCGACCGCTACACCGGCCCCCGCCTCGACGCCCCGCCACCGCCCCTCACCCGCGCCGAGATCGAACGCCGCGCCCGCGCCCACGAGCCGCTCGAAGACCCCGAGCAGACCCCCGGCCCGTGGCGACCCGAGCGCGACGGCGCAGTCGGCGCACAGCTCGTCATCGGCAAGCCCTACAGCGGCTGGAGCATCGAGTTCAAGGTCGGCAACGCCGGATCCGAACACACCCTCGCCGCGCACCTGCGCCTCTGGCCGTTCGGCGCCATCTACCTCCACTCCGAGGTCTTCGGTACCTGGCTCCAGCGCCGCCTCAACCCGACCGGCCACCAGTCCCGGGTCACCGGCCTCGACTTTTGGCACGGCGAACTGCGCTGGCGCCTGTGGGCCAAACGCGACGAGACGTCCCGCGACGACCCCTGGTGGCAGCACGGCCGCATTGTGCTCGACCCGCGCGACAAGCTCCTCGGCCGCTCGCACTACGAGTACGAGGACGTCGGCGAGCCAGTCACCGTCACCGTCCGCATGCCGCACGGCGACGACCACCAGGTCACCCTCAAGCTCCAGCACGTCACCGACGGGCGCCGCCGCCGCAAATTCCACTCCTGGAGCGCCGACTGGTCCTGCCGCCCCGGCATCCCCACCAAGGCGCACGGCCGCGGCACCCTCCACGGAAGCGGCGTCGACGTCTCCACCGCCTCCGTCAACGCCGGAACCTGGCCGGCCGAGGCCGCCGCCGCGATCGCCGTCGCCCTGGCCAAGGACCGCACCCGGCACGGCTACGACCCCGCCCCGGCCGCAGCCTGACCGAAGGGAGACCTCGATGCCGCCCTGCTACTGCGACACGCACCCCCACGGCGTCCCCGAAGCCGAGCCCACCACACGCCTGGCGCCGGCCGCCGACAACGACCGTCACGGCGCGGTCACCCGGCCCGTCACCACCGACCAGATCCCCGACGCCCTCCGCGGCCTACGGGCACCGCACCGCTAAACAAGGAGCCAGCGCCATGGCCCTCATCGCTTTCCCAATCACCGGCCCCGACTCCGCCGCCACCGCCTCTGACCGCGCGCGGGACACCGTGCGGGCCGTCCTCCGCGACCAGCTCCCGGCCCTGTCGGACGACGGCATCGAGCAACTCGCCGACGCAGTCACCAACGCGCTGCGCCCCGTGTCACTCGCCCCGCTCAGCCTCACCTACGCCTGGTCCGACGGCCAGACCTTCAGCACAGTCGACAAGAGCGGCGGCATCCCCGACGACGCCCGCGAACGCGCCCTCCTGGAAGCTCTCCTCCACCACGCGCTCACCGCAGTCGCGAAGGCGAGCAACCCGCTCCACACGACGGCCGTACCGATTTCCGGGCCCCGGGAGGGCTGAGCCGTGGACACCAACACGATGAGCGGTCCCGTCACCGCGGACACCGAGCAGGCGCCGGACCCCACACTCCAGGCCGTCATCATCGACAGCCTCGTCTCCGCCGCGCGCGAGTCGTACGAGGCCGACGACTCCGACCAGGCCTTCGACGAGGACGCTGTCCGGCAGGCCGCGTTCACCCAGTGGCTCGCCCGTCGTATCGCCGCCGACGTCGAGACCTACTACGCCGACACGGAGGCATGACGTGGCCCGCCTCCAGATCCTCCAGCTCCCCGAAGGCGCCGCCGACGAACGCCCGCCCTTCGCCCTCGTCATCGACCAAGTCACCAACCCCGAAGCGCTCGGCGCCGGACTGGACACCCCCGACGCCTCAGAGATCACCGGCGCCATGTTCGCGCACCTCGCCGACGAGATCGGCGCGCGCACCGTACTGATCTTCGAGGGCGAGACTGTGCACATCCCCGCCAACGATCTCCCGCCCGGCGCCCTGCTCCACGCCGCCGACGGCCCGGCCACGGCACTCTGCACCGGCCTGGAGTACCACGACACCCAGTGCGGCAAGTTCACCGCCGAGGAACGGCTCGAACTCGCCCGCCAAGCCCTCGCCGCCGACGGCTACTTCAGCGTCGACGAGATCGGCGACGACATCGCCCCCCGCATCACCGAGTGGCTCGCCCACCATCGCGGGCTCCTCGACTCGGAGCAGCGCCTCAGCGTCGATCTCCGCACCCGGCTTCAGGACACGAGCGACGCCGCGAGCACCGCAGACACCAGGCTCCACTTCAACAAGGCCGCCCTGCTCGAGGCGCTCGGCATGGACCCGACCCGCGACTGGGACGACATCGTCAACGCCGCCCGCACCCTCCGCCACGCCCGCGTACGCGACCTGAACGCCAGCGCTGACGCGCAGAACATGGCCGCCGCCCTCGGCCGCGTACCCAGCACCGAGGACATCCTCACCGCGCCCGGGACAACCATCGCCGACAGCACAGGGACCAGCGAAGCCGCGCGCACCCGCTGCTGCACCGCAGTCCACCAAGGCGTCCACGCCGACGGCTGCACCGGCCGAAGCGGCAGCCGCTCCCATGGCTGAACAGCCCATCGGCCAGCTGCTCGACACCCTCGCGGTCACCGCCGACATCGCCCCGGACGACATGCCGACCGACGCCCTCGTCATCCTCAAGGTCGTCGGACCCAGCGGCGAAGTCGGCGTCGTCCTCGGCGCATCCGAGACGATGGACTGGATCACCCAGGCCGGTCTCCTCGCAGCGGCGAACACCATCGTCACCGACAGCCCCACCACGGACTAACCATGACCCCGCCGCGCCGCACCTTCCGCGTCTCCACCCGCGTCTCCGGCCGCCGCCGCACCGTCACCGTCCACCTCTACGACACCGTCGAGCAGCTCCGCGCCGCCGCCACCGCGTACACCCGCCGCCACGGAACCGACCACGACGGCCAGTTCGCCCATGCGCGCGGCGTCACCCACACCGGCGAGACCCGCACCTACGACGGCACCGGCACAACCCCGCGCCGCAGCACCGCCGCCGCGATCATCCGCCTGGCCCAGCCGCACCTCGGCACCAGCGTGATCGTCCACGAAGCCCTCCACGCCGCGTGCGGCATCTACCGGCAGGACCACCTCGCCGAACACGGCCACGTCGAAGACGACATGGACAACGAAGAAGTCCTCGCGTACCTGACCGGCGACCTCACCCGCCGCATCGTCGACCGGCTCTACCACTACGGCGCATACACCGCGCCCGCCCAATGAGCGGCGGCTGGGCCGGCAGCAACCGGCGGTCCCGGCTCCCCCCGAACTGGCGAACCGAGATCCGCCCCGCCGCCCACGCCCGCAACCCCGAGCACATCTGCCACCTCTGCGGCCAGCCCGGCGGCGACTACCTCGACCACAAAACCCCCGGCGACGACCACAGCCCCGACAACCTCGACTGGGCACACGACGCCATACCCCCGCACTGCCACCGCCGCAAATCCAGCGCCGAAGGCAACGCCGCCCAGCGCGCCAACCCCCGCCCCGGACGCCGCCGCCCGGAGGAACCCCACCCCGGCCGGAGATGACCATGCCTGCCTATCTCGTCCAGCACCGCGGCGGACAACGAGGCGACATCTCCATCGACGATCCCAACCTCCACGTCGAACTCACCAACGGCTGGGCCGTCTTCAAAGACCGGACCTCCCTCGAAAAGGGCGCCGTCGTCCTGGCAATCCCCGCCGACCAGATCGCCAGCATCTGCCGCCTCGACCCCCAGGCGGACGACCACCCTGAACACCAACAGGCCCCGGCGGAAGGTTGATCCGCGATGACACGAGGACGACAGGGCAACGGGCACCGCACCAGCGGAGGCAACGCACAGACGCTCCGCGACTACTGGACCCGAGGCGCAGGCGCCGCCAAGATCCGCTGGGGCACGCCCGGAGACTGGTCCCGCTGCCACAGGCAACTCTCCAAGTACATGGGCGCAAGGGCCAAGGGCTACTGCCAGCTCAGGCACATAGCCGCGACCGGCATGACCACCTCAGCGCACGCCAAGGCGCTGCGCGCCGGAACCCGCAAACGATGAGCGACCTGCTGCACGTTGCCCCCTTCGGCGATTTGATCGAACGCGACACCAGGACGACAGAGCCCAACTGCCCGTGCGGGCCGACCGTCCAGCCGGTCGAGCGGGAGGACAGATCGACGGGATGGCTGATCGTCCATCACCCGCTGGACGGGCGCGAGCAGCACGAGAGGGGCACGGCGCCGGACTAGGGTCGCCGCCGGGCGTCGCCGTGTGCCGCGTCCCGTGCCAGCGGTCGGGCAGCGGCACGCATGTGCGACAGGAGATCGAATCGATCATCGACTCGCGACCGGCGAAGCATGATCGATCAGCAATGTCGCAGCGCTCAGTGATCTTGTCGGCCAAGCGGGGTCCGGTCCGGTCGACATGCCGGTTCCGGGCTCGGTGATCATGGCGAGGATGATCACGCTCGCTCGCCGCCCCCCTGGGGGGATACCCCCCTCCCGTGATCATTTGCCATCGGGGCCGTATAGCACCTGACCGGCTGTACGGGTTCCCTAGGGCCCTGACCTGCGGTGACGGCAGGCCGCCCGCGTCGGCCCGACGCGGCCTCTGAGCGTCAGATTCGTGATTATGGCTGGTCAAAGCGTAGTATCCGTAACGCCTCACCGGTAGGCTTGGCCCCATGAGCTACGTCGCCGCCGCTTCTCTCGCCCGCTGCGAGACGTGCGCCGGCCCGCTCCCGATCATGGCGCGGGCCCGCGCCCGGTACTGCTCGCCCGCCTGCCGCCAGTCCGCCTACCGGGCGCGCCGCCGCGCCGAGGCGCAGCGCGTCTCCGCGGAGCGCGCTGCGCACATCCCCGTCGAGCTGACCGGCCGGCACCGGTGGGTGCGGCACGCGGCGAAGCGGCCTCTGCGCCTGGATGGCCGGTACGCCTCCACCATCGACGCGTCGACGTGGTCCGACTACGCGGCCGTGGCCAAGTCGCGGACCGGTGAAGGACTGGGGTTCGTCCTTGCGCCCGGTGACCGGATCCTCGTCGTCGACCTGGACCACGCCGTCGACAGCGCCGGCCGGGTCGCCCCGTGGGCCGCTCGGATCATCGAGGCGCTGCCGCCGACGTACACCGAGCGAGGCCGGTCGGGTACCGGCCTGCACCTGTGGTTCCGCGCCGACCCGGTGGCCGGGCGGCGGATCCGCTGCGGAGATGTGGCCCTGGAGGTCTACTCCGACCGCCGGTACATCATCGTTGGCGACCGCGTGCCGGGCACGCCTCTCGAACTCGCCGAGCTGCCTGACGCGGCCGGTGTCATCGCCTCGCTGACCTGACGTCCGCGTCGGGGCGGGGCGCTCTTTCCCCCGCCCTGCGCCCTGGTGGCGCGCCCGACCCTGGAGGTCATCGTGGGCACGCATGGACCGATTCCGAAGCGCAGCGAGGAGCGGCGCCGCCGGAACAAGAACACTGAGGACGGGCCGGAGCTGGTGCAGGCCCCGTCCGGGCCGCTGGCCGATCTCGGCGGTGTGCCGAAGGCGAATTCGCGGTGGCACCCGATCGCGAAGCGCTGGTACGAGTCGCTGGCGAAGTCGGGTCAGTCGCAGTTCTACGAGCCGTCGGACTGGGCGATGGCCCAGTACGCGGCGGAGGTGATGTCGCGGCTGCTTCGGGCGACGACGGCGCCGAACGGGCAGGCGATCGCCGCACTGGACTCGATGATCGCGCGGCTGCTGACGACCGAGGGTGACCGGAGGCGCGCGCGGATCGAGCTCGCGCGGAAGCCTGCGGCGACCGAGGCGCAGTCGGGTGTGACGGTCCTCGATGACTACCGCAACGCCTTCGGAGGCTGACGCTCCCGCAGGCGACCCGCCCGTCCCCGACGTCGTCGTACCCGTTGCGATCGGCCCGACCTGGACGCGCGGCGAGGACGGCAGCTTCGTCAAGCCGGCGTTCACTCTCGGGTGGCACGTCCTGTGGTGGACGGGCACCTACCTTCAGCACGCGACCGGGAAGGCGTGGCGGTACACCAGCGAGCAGGTCCGCCTGATCCTGTGGTGGTACGCGCTCGACCCGGAGACCGGCGAATTCCTCTACCGGGACGCGGTGCTGCAACGGTTGAAGGGCTGGGGGAAGGACCCGTTCGGGGCGACGATCTGCGCGGTGGAGTTCGTCGGTCCGTCCCGGCAGGACTGGATGGAGCCGGAAGACGGCTCCGCGCGGTATCTGCGGCTGGCCGGACCGGCCGACCCGACCGGGGTGCCGGAGGGGCAGCCGCTGGGGGTCAGGCATCCCGAGGCGTGGGTGCAGGTCGCCGCGGTGAGCAAAGAGCAGACCCGCAACACCATGACCCTCTTCCCGAACTTGTTCACGAAGAAGGCGGTCTCCGAGTACGCGATCGACCTCGGCAAGGAGATCATCTACGCCTTCAAGGGGGCGTGCCGGATCGAGGCGGTCACGTCCAGCCCGCGCGCGCTCGAGGGCGGCCGGACCACCTTTACGCTGCCGAACGAGACGCACCACTGGCTGGCGACCAACAGCGGGCACGAGATGGCCGCGGTCATCGAGCGGAACGCGACGAAGTCGGCCGACGGCAGCGCCCGCACGATGGCGCTGACCAACGCTTTCGAGCCCGGTGAGGACTCGGTCGCCGAGCGGACACGGGACGCGTACGAGGCGATCGAGGCCGGGCGGTCGGAGGACATCGGGCTGCTGTACGACAGCCTCGAGGCGCCGCCGGAGGCGCGGCTGACCCGGGAGTGGATTCCGAAGGTCATCGAGGCGGTCCGCGGCGACAGCGTGTGGCTGAACATCCCGCGCATCGTGAAGTCGATCCTCGACCCGCGGAACCCGCCGTCCCGCAGCCAGCGGTTCTGGTACAACCGCATCGCCGCGGCCGAGGACTCGTGGCTGGCCCGCTACGAGTGGGATGCCTGCGCCCGCGAGGACCTGGCGCTCGCCGACGGCGACACCGTCGTGCTCTTCTTCGACGGCTCGAAATCCGACGACGCCACCGGCCTCGTGGCGTGCCGCCTGACCGACGGGCTGTGCTCGCCGCTCGGTGTGTGGCAGAGGCCGGCCTCGTGGCCAGCGCCGAACTCCGTGCACTACGTGCCGTGGGTGGTGCCGCGCGAGGACGTCGACGGCGTCGTCGCCAACGCCTTCGAGCGATTCAAGGTGACCGCGTTCTTCGCCGACCCGGGCTCCGGTGAGGACGATGACGGCGAGCTGTACTGGGACGCCTTCATCGACGCCTGGGGCCAGAAGTACGGCAAGAAGCTGTCGCTGCGCGCCGTCGTCACCGGTCCCCACCAGCACGCTGTGCGCTGGGACATGAGGAACAAGGCCCACCAGGCCCAGTTCACCGACGCCGTCAAACGCACCCACCAGGACGTGATCGAGCGGGGGCTGATGCACGACGGAAACAGGATGCTGCGCACCCATGTGATCAACGCGCGGCGCCGTACGAATCAGTGGGGCATCACGATCGGCAAGGAGCACCGCGAGTCCGGCCGGAAGATCGACCTCGCGGTCTGCATGGTCGGCGCGCGGATGCTGCGCCGCATCGTTCTGAACTCTCCGAAGCACCGGCCGAAGGGCCGCGGTAAGGGACGGGTGGTGGTGCTGCGATGACCGCCTACGCTCCCGAGCTGCCGCTGACGTTCCTGTCCGACGACGAACTGGCGCTGATCAGCGTCCTGCGGGCGGACCTGCTGCGGGACCGCTGGCAGCTGCAACTCCGTGACGCCTACTTCAATGGCGAGCAGCTTGTCCGGGACCTGGGAATCAGTATCCCTCCGCAGCTCAAGGGCCTGCACACGGTCATCGGCTGGCCCCGGATCGGCATTGAGGCGCTCGAGGCACGGCTGAACCTGGAGGCCTTCCGGTGGGCCGACGGCAGCGATTCCTCCGAGCTGGACGACATCGTCGAGGCGAACGACCTTCTGGACGAGGCGAGTCTGGCGCATACCGATTCGCTGGTCTACGGGCGGGAGTATCTGGCGGTCGGGTCAGGGGACTGCGGCACGGACGGCTGCCCGCCTCTGATCAGCATCGAGTCGCCGCTGGACATGACGCTGCTGTGGGACGCCCGGCTGCGGATGGGTATCGCCGCGCTGCGGGAGTGCTCGCCGAACTTGCTGGAGACGCTGCCCGACGACCGGATGCTGGTCCTGTACCTCCCGGACCAGACCGTGCAGGCGATTCCGACGGCGAGCGGCGGGTGGGAAGTCGTCGACCGGGACATCCACAACCTGGGCGTCGTACCTGTGACGAGGATGGCGAACCGGCAGCGGACTGCGGACCGCGTGGGGAAGTCGGAACTCACCCCGGACGTCATGTCGATCACGGACGCGGCCTGTCGGCGGCTGATGGGCATCGAGGTGGCCGCTGAGTTCCACGGCGCCCCGCAGCGGTACATCCTCGGCGCCTCGGAGTCCGCCTTTCAGGATGCGGAAGGCAACGCGAAGTCCGCTTGGGAGACGTACATCGGCCGGATGCTCGCCCTGGAAAGGGACGATGAAGGGAACCTCCCAGAAGTCGGCCAGTTCTCGGCGCACGACCCGTCCGGGCAGACCAAAATCGTCGACCTGTACGCGCGGATCATGGCAACCCAGCTCGGGCTGCCGCCGCACATGCTCGGCTACACCTCCGACAATCCGGCTTCAGCCGACGCGATCCGCAGCAGCGAGGGGATGCTGATCAACAAGGCCGAGCGCCGTACGACACGGTTCGGATGGGCGTGGCAGCAGGCGATGCGTCTGGCGCTGTGGGTCCGTGACGGCGAGCCTCCGGACAAGAGGCGACGCATCGAAACGGTGTGGCGGAACCCCGCGACCCCGACGATCGCTGCTCAGACCGATGCTGCTGTGAAGCTCGTCCAGGCTGGGATCCTGCCTGCTGACAGCGACGTGACGATGGAACTGGCTGGCCTCACCGAAGGCCAGCGGCAACGCGTCCGTACCGACCGGCGCCGCGCTGCGGGCCGGGCACTCCTGGACCGGCTCTCCCAGGACGCGCCGGCGGACACCGCCCCTGCGGACACCGCCCCGGGCGAGTTCTCCCTTGGCTAGGCGGATCTCCGACCGGTCGGGTGACCGGTACCGGGCAGCTCAGCGCCGGATCACGTCGCCACTGGTCAGAGACATACGGCGTCTGCGGCGCATAATCGTCGTCTCCCGACTCAGGACGTCGGTCCCCGCGTGGATCGACGCGATGCAGTTGGTCATCGACCAGTACGGGAACGCGTCGGCTGCGCTCGCCGCCGAAGTGTACGAGGCGCAGCGCGCAGCTGCGGGTGCCGTCGGAAAGTTCACGGTGCCGGTGGCGAATCCGCCGCGGGACGACCAGGTGACCAGTTCGCTGCGCTGGGCCACGAAGGACCTGTGGCCCCGGGACCCGGAGGCGGCTGCGACCACGGACGCGCAGCGGGCGCCGATCGAGGTCCGCCTGGATGCGGCGGAGTCCAAGGCCGAGCAGGTGGCGCAGCGCTTGGCGGCCGAGCAGGGCCGGGCCACGATGCGGGGCGCCGTCCGCCAGGATCCCGGCGCCGTCGCGTACGCGCGGTCGGCAGCCCTCGGCGGCTGCTCGTTCTGCAAGCTCATGGCGAGCCGCGGTGCGGTCTACAAGAACGCGCAGACCGCGGGCCGCGACGCCGATATCCGTTTCCGAGGTGACGCGTCGGTAGTGAAGTTCCACGACTACTGCCACTGCACGATCGTCCCTGTCTTCCGGGGCCAGCGTTTCGAGCTCTCCCCGGCTGCCGCGGAGTGGGACCGCATCTACCGCGAGCACGCCGCAGGTCACCCGGGTGACCAACTGCGGCTCTTCCGTAGGGCCTTGGCAGAGCACGACGTGCAGCCGATGCCCGACGCCCACTGACCCCCCACTTCTACGTCTGGCCGCCCTGGAGGCGGCCTTTCGCATTTCGCCCCTGGAGGGCCGTTCGCCATGCCCGAAAACGACAACGACACCGACGCCTCGACCGCAGCAGGTACCGACGAGCAGGAATCCGCCGCGACGACGGACGACGCGGCCGAGGACACCGCAGCCGCGGCCGAGGCCGACAAGGCGCAGGCCGAGGGAGCCGCCCAGGAGGCGGAAGCCGAGAAGCCTTTCGACCGCAAGAAGTTCGAGGCGGAGCTGCGCAAGAAGAACTCGGAGGCCGCAAACCTCCGCAAGCGCCTCAAGGAGCTGGAGCCGCAGGCGGCCGAACTGCAACGCCTCAAGGACGCCGACAAGTCGGAATCCGAGCGCCTCAACGACCAACTGGCCCGCGCCACTGAGCAGATCACTAAGACCCGCCAGCGGCTCGTGACGAGCCAGGTCAAGGCTGTCGCCGCCTCGCCGTCCGGTGACCGGGCCGCGTTCGCGGACCCCGAGGACGCGGTCGGCGCGCTCGACCTCGACTCCTACATCGACGCAGACGGCGACATCGACGAGGCGGCCATCGAGGCGGACCTCGCCGCGCTCCTGGAGCGCAAACCGCACTGGGCGAAGAGCCAGCCCCAGGAGGGCCCCCGCCGCCCCGCGCCCGACCGCACGCAGGCGTCCGGCGCGAACAAATCCCGATCTCTCGGACCCGCTGACGAATTCGCCGGGTTCATCACGACGCGGCTCAAAGGCCGCTGAAAGTAGGGCACCATGGCGGTCACCGCCCCCCTGAAGCTCAGCGACGTCGATGACGCGCTGCTTCCCCGGACCCTCGCAGGCCCCATCTTCGAGAAGAGCGTCGAGCAGAGCGCCGTGATGTCGCTTGCGCAGGAAGCTCCGCTGGCGATCGACGCGACCACGTCGGTGCCGATCCCGATGGACGTCCCGACCGCCGACTGGGTCGGTCAGGCGCAGGCGAAGCCCCTGTCCAGCGGCGGCGTTGCGGTCAAGAGCATGCAGCCGCGAAAAATTGCGGTACTCATCCCGGTCGCTGAGGAGGTCGTCAAGACCAACGCCGCCGGTCTGTGGACGCAGCTCCAGCGCGACCTCCCGACCGCCTTCGCCCGCGCCTTCGACCACGCCGCGATCCACGGCAAGACCATGCGCGGTGCGACCGGGCCTTTCCCGGACTACCTTGCGATGACGTCGAACGCCGTGGCGCTCGGCACCGCCCCGCGTACCGAGGGCGGCATCTGGGCCGACTTCGTCGACGGGATGGCCCTGGTCGTCGACGACGACTGGGACTACACCGGAACAGTCGCCGACCACCGTCTCAAGCCCACCTTGCTGCGCGCCACGGACGCGAACGGCCAGCCGATCCTCGTCGACACCCAGACCCCGGGGACGAACATGGCCGCCGCAGGATCGCTGATCGGCGAACCGCTGGCCTACTCCCGTTCGGTGTCGGGCAAGCAGCGCCGCCAGTCCTCCAGCTCGGACACAGGACTGCGCGCGATCGGTGGCGACTGGTCGCAGGCTGCGTATGGCGTCGGCATGGACATCACCGTGCGGATCAGCGCGGAGGCCACCTACATCGACGAGGAAGGTGGCGTCCATTCCGCCTTTCAAGAGAACCTCGTGCTGCTCCTGGCCGAAGCGTTCTACGGCTATGTGCAGGGCGACCCGGACGCGTTCGTGAAGTACACCGGCACCCCGTCGGGCACCTGATGGGCAGGGCTGTCCCGGCCTCCGCGCCGGGCGGGGCGGCCAAGCGCCTGCGGATCGTCTGCCGTGTCCACGCGATGCCGCCGGAGCACAACGCCGGGGCAGAACACATGCTGGTGTCGATGCTGCGCCCCCTGGTGGAGCGCGGTCACGACGTCCAGGTGTGGCTGTCCCGGTACGGCAAGGCGTCGCAGGCCTACGCCTACCGAGGGATCCAGGTGATCCCCCTGGAGGCGCGTCTGGACTTCCCGACTGCTGTCCGAAAGGCCGACGTGCTGCTGTCGCACCTGGAGGGTGTCCCGTCGACGTCGTCGCTCGGCCGCGGGTACGGCACGCCGGTCGTGGTGATCTGCCACAACACGTTCCGGCCCACGTTCCGGGACATGGCCGCCGGGGGAACCGCCCTGGCGGTCTACAACTCACAGTGGATGCGTGCCGAAGCGGAGCTGTTCTTCGCCGAATACCCCAGGAGCATCCGGCCGGGAGCCGAGATGATCGTGCGGCCGCCGGTGTTCGCGGAGGACTACACCGCGGCGACGCCGGGAGACCGGGTGACGCTGGTGAACTGCAATCCTGAGAAAGGCGGCCGGGTCCTGGAGGCCCTCGCCCACCGGATGCCGGACACCAAGTTCCTCGCCGTGACCGGCGCCTACGGGCAGCAGGTTCTCCCGGACCTCCCGAACGTCGACGTCATCGGCCATGTCCCCGGCGAGGAGATGCGCGAGAAGGTCTACGCGCGAACTCGCATCCTGCTGATGCCCAGCTCGTACGAGTCCTGGGGGCGCGCCGGCGTCGAGGCACTGGCCACCGGCATTCCGGTGGTGGCCCACCCCACACCGGGCTTGTGCGAATCGCTCGGCGAGGCCGGGATCTTCGTCGAGCGCGAGGACCTCGGCGGATACGAGGCGGTTATCCGCAAGCTCAGGACGCCGGCGGAGTACCGGCTGGCGTCGAAGCGGGCGAAAGCCAGGTCCGCCGAACTGAACCCCGACGGTGACCTGGCCGCTTGGTGTGACGCCGTGGAGGCGCTGGCCGTATAGGAGGCGCCCACGATGGCATTCGTACCTCCCACCGCTGAGGACCTCGGGCTGTACCTCGGGCTCGAGGAGATCGGCGGTGCTCGGGCCGACCTGCTGATCCGGCAGGCCGTCTACCTGTGCCTCACCGTCGTCAAGCCTCTTCCCGACGAGGCGTCCGCCGTAGTTCTCAGCGTCGCGGGCAGGGCGTACGTCAACCCTCAGCAGGTGTCGTACGAGACGATCGGGCCGATGTCCGTCCAGCGCCCGGCCGGATCGGGCGGCCTCTACCTCACCAAGTCCGACAAGGGCGCCCTCAAGGCTCTTGCGGGTCGCGGCGGCGCCTTCACGGTCGACCCGACTCCGGCGGACGCGACTCCTTGGCCGTCCTGGCCGCTCGACGCACCACCGTACGGCGCGGACGGCGACTACGACCCGGGCTGGGGCTGGCTCTGATGCCCGGACCCTTCCCGTTCGGGGAGACCGTCGTCCGGATCCGGCGCACTCCCCAGACCGATGCCGACGGGCATGCCGTACGTGACGAGCGGGGGCAGCCGGTCTACGGGCCGCCGGTGGAAACCGACATCAAGGGCTGCGCGGTCACACCGCGGGCCGAGACGCCCCCGGTGGGCGGCTCGGAGCAACAGGCCCGCGACACGGTCATCATCGGCTATACCGTCTACGCTCCCGCCGGAACCGACTTTCTGACGACCGACCAGGTCCGGATCCGCGGTGAGGTCTGCGGCATCACCGGCTATCCAGGTGACTGGGGCCGCAGCCCGTTCACCGGGGCAACCGGTCCTGTGCAGTTCGCTGCGGACCGCGTCACTGGCTGAGCGCAGCCTGGATGGTGTCACGCATCTTCTCGAACGCCGCGGCCGCCGTGCGGGGGAACATGACCGCGTTGCGGTCCTGATTTGCCGGGGTCGGCAGGGCCGCAGACTGGCTGCCGGCGACGGCTAGCCGCAAGTGGCCGAGGCCCAGCCGGCCAGCGGGCTTCCAGTCGACAGCGCTGACTGCCGACAGCGGTATGACCGTCTGGCCGGCGCCTGTCAGAGATGTTCCCGGCCTGTGGCTCCGTTCGATGGTGATCACGCTCCCGTCGAAGGTGATCCGCGTCTTTCCCGCTGTCGCCTCGATCATCGTCCCGCCCCCTTGCGTCCGTCGTGTGTGGAGGTGCCCGTGCCAGCGCGTTTCAAGATGTCCCGGTCCGGCGTCGGCAGGCTCCTCCGGTCACCCATGGTGGAGGCCGAGATGCTGCGCCGGGCCGAAATCATCAAATCCCTCGCCGAATCGATCGCCCCTGTCGGCGGGCCCGGCGACCCGCACCCCGGCTACTACAAGGCGAGCTTCTACACCGGCAGTTCCTCGCGTGGCGGCGAACGACGGGATCGCGCCGTCGCCTACGTCGGGAACCGGGCGCCGTACGCCCGGTTCGTCGAGTGGGGCAACAGCGCTGGGGGCCACGCACACCACGTGCTGCTGCGCGCGGCGGCGGCCGGAGGGCGGAACCAGTGAGCGGCACCGTCGGCTCGGTCGATATCGAGGTCCTGCTGATCGGCTGGCTCCAGGAACGCGCAGGGGAAGCCGTGACCGTCAGGGACGAACTCGACAACGCCCTCCTCGGTGAACTCCCCACCGTGACGGTGCAGCGGGTCGCCGGGGACGACGACGGCATCCGGCTCGACCGGGCCCTGGTCTCCATCGACGCGTACGCGGACAGCCGCGCCGCAGCCGCCGAGCTCTCCGCCCGTGTCCGGGGCTGGCTCCTGAGCGGGCTGCGCGGCTCGGCGACCGCCACCGCCGTCATCGGGATGGTCCGTACCGTCACCGCACCGGTATGGCGGCCGTACGAGAACACGACGCTGCGCCGCAACGGCGCCACCTACGAGATCTACTTCCACCCGGTCTCCTGACCGCCGACAGGCCCGCGCCCGCCCCGTCCACCCCCTTATATGCCCCGCCGCCGCGGGGTTTCGCAGTTGGGAGACCCTTCATGGTCAACATCACCCGCGCCGCCGACCTCATGGAGGTCGGGGCGAATGGCGGAGGCTGGGTCGCGGACCTAGGCACCCCGTCGCCCGGCGACCCCGCAATCCAGCCCGGCGCCCTGTGGAAGCCGATCGGCGGAATCAGTGACGACGGACTGGTCCAGGGCTTCGACGAGGACAGCCAGCAGTACACGCCCTGGGGTTACACCAGCCCGATCAGGACGACGATCACCAAGTCCCTTCGGACGTTCAAGGTCGTGGCCTGGGAGACCGGCCGCACCACCGTGCAGTCCTTGCAGTACCGCATTCCAGTGGCGAGCCTTGCCCCGACGGCCGGTCTGACGACCTTCGCGGAGACCGCGAGCCCGCAGCCGGACCGCCGCGCGTACTGGTTCATCGTCGAGGACGGCGAGCTGCTGCGCGGCTTCTACTGCCCCGAGGCGGAGATCTCCGACCGCTCCGACGTGACGCACAAGCAGGACACCATGGCGGGCTTCGAGTGGACGATCACCGCCTATCCCGACGAGGCGGGCAACACCGTCTACCACGCCGACCGCGTGCCGGAGACCCCCGAGTACACCGGGTCCTGAGCCCCGCCCCACAGACGGGTGGCGGGCCGACCCTGGCGCGGGCCCGGTCCGCCACCTGCAACTCACCCCACAGCCCGCGCCACGACAGAGGAAGGCCCGCGCGCATGCCCACCACGAAGGAAGCCCTCGACGACGCCGCGTTGGCGCAGGAACTCGAGGCCGAGCAGGACGCCGCACCGGACGCCGGGTACTACCCGGTTCCGCTCGCCGGATTCGACGGCGTCACCAAGGACGTCCGCGCCCTGCCCGCCACCCGGTGGCGGGCTTCGGCGATGCGCGCCCTGAACCGGGGTGACTTCGACGCTTTCATGGAGCTCGTCGTCTTCGAGGACGACTACCAGATCTACGTGGACCTCGATCCGGACACCGAGGCCATCGGGCACTTCGCGCAGAAGGCCGCCGAGGCAGGTGGAGAGCCGCTGGGGAAATCCAGTGGACCGCACGGGTCCTCCAGGAGCACGCGGAGGCGGTAGAAGCCGACCTCCTCGACCGGGGGTTCGACGTCCTGGACATTCACCGCGGCCTCATGACGTGGCGCCGCCTGCGGGTGATCATCCAGGGGCTGCCGCCGGAGTCGAGGACGATGACGGCGATCCGCGGGGCCATGTCGGCCAGTGAACTGGCCGCGCAGGCGGAACGCGGAGCGCCGGACGCCGGGCGATGGTCGCAGGCCGAGCAGCTGGCCGCCGCGATCTACGACCGGCTCGGCTGGATCCAGTACGTCCTGGTCCGCGCGAACTTGGACCCCAAGGCGAAGCCGCCGGACCCTCCCGAGCCGCTTCCCCGGCCGGGCGTGACATCGCGGGCCGTGAAGCAGC
Source organism: Streptomyces sp. NPDC024632 (assembly GCF_055559175.1). Taxonomy (NCBI): domain Bacteria; kingdom Bacillati; phylum Actinomycetota; class Actinomycetes; order Kitasatosporales; family Streptomycetaceae; genus Streptomyces; species Streptomyces sp. NPDC024632. The sequence goes on along the minus strand of NZ_JBVHLD010000008.1, from coordinate 114,932 downwards.
TGTCGGAAGCGAAAGCCGAGCGGCTGTTCAGGCTGATCAACGGGGGCGCCGTGTAGCGCTGCGAGGGGGTGCCCCGTGGCGATCAGTGTCGGATCCGTCGAGGTCGACATCGTCCCCAACACCCGGGGGATCTACAGCCGCCTCAAGACGGCCCTGGTCGACGCCGGTACCAGGGCCGGTAAGGACGCGGGTGACGCCGCGGGGCGGGCCTTCGGCCCGGCCATGCAGTCCAAGGTCGGCGACATCGGCCTGTCGATCGGTACCCAGATCGGCGAGCAGATCGCCAACCGCGTCAGGGACGCGCTCGCCGACGCCATGAGGAGCGGTGTCACCCTTGGCGGCCAGAAGGCCAAGGGCGCCGCGAGCAGGCAGGGCGAGGAGACCGGCGGCGCCTTCGCCCGCACTCTGCGGGCCAAGCTCGTCGAGGCGTTCCGGGCCATGCCCAAGCTCGACATCAGCCTCGCGGACACCGGCGTCGATGCCGAACTGGCTCGGCTGCGGGCCCGGATGGAGACCCTGTCGGGCAAGCGGATCGGCGTTGACGTCGACGTCGCCGCGGCCGACGCCGAGGTCGCGGACATCTCCGAGCGTCTCCAGCGTCTCGGCGCAGCGCACCCCAACGTCGCCGTCCGCGCCGACACCGCGGCGGCCCGCACCGCCCTGGAACAGATCCGCGAGGAAATCGCACGGGTCTCTGCGCAGCGCGGTGTCGTACGGCTGGAGACCGACGGGTCGTTCGGAGCGCGGATGCGTGCCGCGGTGCAGGCTGCGCAGGCATCGCTGCCGAACATCAACGTCGGTGCCGACACCACCCCGGCGCAGACTGAACTGTCGTCGCTGAGGGCGCAGTTGACGTCGCTGCGGGACCAGCGCGTCGGCATCGATATCGACGCCGCGGCGGCGTCGGCGCGGATCGACGAGATCAGGGCGCGGCTCGGCAGGCTGTCGGCCACGTCCGCGGACATCGCGGTCCGTGTCGACGCGGCCAGGGCCGAGGCTCAGCTCGCCCAGGTTGCGGCGATGTCCGACGCTCTGGACGGCAAGAAGATCAACTTGCACGTCTCCAACAGCGAGGCGTTGTCGGCGGTCCTTCAGCTTGCCATCGCCATCGGCGCCCTGGCCGCGATCCCCGCCATTCCCATCCTTGCCGCCGGTGTGGGCGGCGTGGTCTCCGCGTTCACAGCCGCCGGTGTCGGGGCGGGTGTTTTCGCGGCCGCGGCGATCCCCGCGCTGACCAGCATCAAGGGCGCCTTGGCCGCGCAGAAGGCCGCCCAGGACGCGGCGACCGCTTCGACGGCGAAGGGCGGGCAGACCGCCGCGCAGGCGGCGTCGAAGGCGCTCCAGCAGGCGGGCGCGCAGCAGGCCCTGGCCAGTGCTGAGCGCACCGCCGCGAAGCAGATCGCGGCCGCGCAGCAGCAGGTTGTCCAAGCCAAACGGGCTGTGGGTGATGCGACAGCGCAGGCCGCGCTGCGGCAGGAGCAGGCGGCCCGCGCTGTCGCGAGCGCGGAGAAGCAGCTCGCCCAGGCCCAGAAAGACGCCAAGCAGGCACAGCTCGACCTGACCGCCGCGCGGAAGACCGCCGCGGAGCAGCTGGTCGACCTGAACAACCAGTTGGTCGACGCGCAGCTGTCGCAGCGGCAGGCCGTCCTGAACGTCACGTCGGCGCAGAAGCAGCTCGACGCCGACAAGGCCAAGGGCACCAAGGTCACTGCGGACCAGCTCGCGGCCGATCAGCTCGCGTACGACCAGGCGGTGCAGCAGCTCGCCGAGCAGCAGATCCAGACGAAGCGGCTTCAGGACCAGACGGCGGCGGCGAACAAGGCCGGAGTCGAGGGATCGTCGACTGTCCGGAACGCGCAGAACCAGGTCGCCCAATCACAGCAGAAGGTCGCCGACCAGACGCAGGCGCTCAAGGACGCGCAGGCGGACCAGGCGCGCACGCAGGTCGCGAACGCCCGCGCCATCGCGGACGCCCAGGCGAAGGTCGCCGACTCAGAGAAGGGCGTCGCGGACGCCCAGGCGTCGGCCGCGGACTCGATCGCGTCCGCGCAGCGGCAGATCCAGTCCGCTTCGCTGTCGGCGGCCGCAGGGGTGGACTCCTCGGCGACCGCGGCGGCGAAGTACCGGGAGGCGCTCGCGCAGCTCACCCCGAGCGCACGGGCCACGTTCAACGCGTTCGTGTCGCTGAGGGACGCCTTCAAGGCGTGGTCGGCCGATCTCCAGCCGGACATCATGCCGATCTTCACCCGCGGTATCGACGGGGCGAAGGCGAGCCTGCCCGGTCTGACGCCCATCGTCCTCGGGGCCGCCCGCGGGATCAGCACGCTCCAGGACGACGTCAGCCGCGGCTTCAAGTCCCCGTGGTGGCTGAGCTTCAAGAAGGACTTCGCGGAGTCCGTCGGACCGGCGCTCGTCGGCGTCGGCAGGACCCTCGCCGACATTTTCGTCGGCACGGCCGGGCTCGTCGACGCCTTCCTGTCGCACCTGGACGGCATCGACACCCGGATGAACCGCATCACCAGCAGGTACGCGAACTGGGGAAAGAACCTCAAGGGCAGCCCCGACTTCGAGAACTTCCTCAGCTACTCCGCTCAGGAGGCACCGAAACTCGCCGACGCCCTCGGGGACATCGGCCGCGCCTTCCTCAACGCGTCGAAGGCCGCTGCCCCGCTGTCGGGCCCGGTCCTCGCGGCGCTCGGCGGCATCGCCACGGTCATCAGCACCATCGCGACCACCACGCCCGGTGCGATCCAGCTCCTGTACGGGCTTTTCGTCGCTCTGAAGCTGGTGACGCTGGCGACGGCATCCGCGGCGGGCGCGACCCTCGTCTGGCGGGCCATCACGATCCTCAGCACGCTGGTCACCGAGGGCTGGACAGCCGCGACTCTCGCGTCGAACGCCGCTTTCGAGGCGAACCCGATCGTCGCCGTCGTCACGATCATCGTCGCGGCCATCGCCCTGCTCGTCATCTCGATCATCTACGCCTACAACCACTTCGCCTGGTTCCGGGCCGGGGTCCAGGCGACCTGGCGCGGCATCCAGGTCGGCGCCCTGGTCATGTGGAACGTCGTGCTCCGGCCCACGTTCGCCGCAGTCGTGGCCGGTGCGCTGTGGCTGTGGAGGTACGGAATCAAGCCCGCCACCGACGGGATCGTCGCCGCATTCCGGTTCGTGGCCATGATCGCGACCTGGCTGTGGCAGGCAGTCCTCGCACCGATCTTCAAGATCCTCGTGGTGATCGCCGGGGTCTGGTGGGCCGGCATGAAGATCTACTTCACCGCTGTCATCACGATCGTCCGAATGGTCGCCGCGGTCTCGCTGTGGCTGTGGCACCAGGTCATGGACCCCGTCTTCAAAGCACTCGGGGGTCTGGCCAAGCTGTGGTGGACCGGCGTGAAGCTCTACTTCTCGGCGGTCATGACGATCTTCCGGGCGCTGGCTGACTCCGCGGCCTGGCTGTGGAAGTCGGCCCTCAAACCGGTCTTCCAGGGCATCGGCGAACTCGGCAAATGGCTCTACGAGAAGGCGCTACGGCCCGCGTTCGACGGAATCCGGACAGGAATCCGGGCCGTCGGGGACTCCTTCGTCGCCGCGAAGGACCTCATCGCCTCCCAGTGGTCACTGGTCTCGGACCTGGCCAAGGCGCCGGTCAAATTTCTCGTCGACACCGTCTACAACAAGGGCATCATCGGGATCTGGAACAGGATCGCCGACATCGTCGACGGCCCGAAGCTGAAGCCCGTCAAGATCAAGGGGTTCGCGCGCGGCGGCGTCACCGAGACCGAGGGAGTCCGGCCGGGCTACACCCCCGGCCGTGACACCCACCTGATCGCGGTCGGCGGCGGCGAAGCCGTCATGCGCCCTGAGTGGACCCGGGCGCTCGGCAGCAACTACGTCGACACCATGAACGCCGCGGCCCGCTCCGGCGGCGTCGCCGGTGTTCAGCGTGCGCTGGGCATGCCCGGGTTCTTCGGCGGCGGCATCATCGACACCGTCACCGGCGGCGTGAAGAACGCCGCGGGCAAGGTCAAAGGCGCCGTCGACAAGGGCGTCGACTGGGCCAAGACCGGCATCGACCTGATCGCCCACCCCGGCAAGGTCTTCGACAGGCTCATCGGTCCCGTGAAGGACCTCATCGCGAAGATCGGCACGTCGCAGTGGGCGAAGCTGGTCGAGCGGCTGCCGCTGAAGGCGCTCGGCGACCTCAAGGACAAGGTCCTCGGCCTGGTCGGTCTCGGCAGCGGCGGGGGCGGCGGGAAGATCCCGACGGGGCAGCATGCGCAGATCATCAGCCAGGCCTTGGCCGCGGCGCACGTCCCACCGCCCGGCACGATGGCGCAGTGGCTCGCCGGGATGAACACCCTCATCAGCCGGGAGTCGAGCTGGAACGCGAGCGCCATCAACCTGTGGGACTCCAACGCCCGCGCGGGGCAGCCCAGTCAGGGCCTCGCGCAGACCATCCCCGGCACCTGGGCGCACTACGTCCCGGCGTCGCTGAAAAGCCGCGGCATCCTCGACCCCGTCGGCAACGTCGCCGCGGCGGTGCGCTACATCGTCAGCAGGTACGGCAACATCACCAACGTTCAGCAGGCCAACGCCTCCATGCCGCCCGCCGGTTACGACAGCGGCGGCTGGCTCATGCCCGGCCAGCTCGGCTTCAACGGCCTGACCAAACCCGAAGCGGTCCTCACCCCACAGCAGTTCGCTGACCTGCACGGTGCGGCAGCAGCCGGGGGAGGCGGCAACACCTACCACTACGAGATCAAGCCCCGGACGGCGGACTTCAGGATGGCCGACCTCCAGACGCTCCAGCGTCAGCAGGAGGCCCGGCAACGGGTGGGGAGGCCGTACTAAATGCCCATCCTCGCCAAACCGGTCATCGCACCACCGCCCCCACCCCCGCCTCCTCCTCCGCCCCCGCCACCTCCGGTGGTGCTGCCGGATATCGGCCTGGCGTCGGCCACCTACTACGACCCATCAGGGTTGCCGTGGCCGCTCACCGACAACGGGCCGTCCCGCGGCTGGTTCACCCTCGCAGACGGTGTCTCCGGTCTCGGTGCGGCGCCGATCGCGCTCGCGACCGATCCGTATCCGCGAGGCGGGGCCAGGGTGCGGCACATCCAGCCGCAGCCAAGGACGGTCGTGTGGCCGCTGCTCGTCTACGGCAGCACCCACATGGAGTTCCTGGGCCGGTGGCGGCGGCTGGCACGGGCCCTGACCGACACCTCCCGCTACGGCCCCGGAATCCTGGAGATCGCCCGCCCGGACGGCACCCGGCGCCGCATCCCGGTGTACTACCAGGAGGGCTGGGAGGGGCAGGCCCAGCAGGGGTACGGGCGGGTCATCGACAGTGCGGTGATCACCTGGTTCTGCGAGGACCCGTACTGGACGGACCCGGTGCCGGTCACCGAGCATCGCGAGTCCGGGACCGGAGCGAGCTTCCTCGACCCGTACCCGCAGGTGTCATCGAGTCAGGTCCTGGGGGCGACGACGCTCACCAACCCGGGGGACACGTTGGGCTGGCCGGTCTGGACGATCACCGGCCCGGCGTCGGCGGTCACCTGCACCAACAACGACACCGGGGAGTCGTTCACGCTCACCCCGTCGGACGCCGGCCACGGCAACCTCCTGGCCGGCGAGAAGGTCACGGTCCGCACCAACCCCATGCAAGTCCGCTACCAGAACGGCGACGTATGGACGCCCGCCCTGAACTGGCCCGCGGCGCAGCTGTGGGGCCTTAACCCGGGGCCCAACGCTGTGACGTTCACCCTGGCGGGATCCGGGACCGGGTCCGCCGTCGATGTGAGTTTCGAGGCCCGGTACGAGACGGCGTGACCGGATCGGGGGTGGCCGGTGGCGATCGACCTGCTCGTCACCGACCGGAACCTCAACGTCCTCGGTGATCCTCTGGACGGCTGGACCGACCTCAGCTGCGACATCAACTTCTGCACCCCCGGTTCCGGGTCGGTCGCCCTTCCCGCCAGGCCGCAGTACGCCGAACTGCTCCAGCCCGGCAACCGTCTGGTCGTCATCCGCGACGGCGCCATCTGGACCGCTGGGCCCATGGAGCAGCCGCAGCAGTTCGAATGGTCCGTCGACAGCGAGCAGGACCCAGGGAAGATCGCCGTCGCGTTCTCCGACGACCTCGCCCGCGTCGCCGGATATCTCACCTACCCCGACCCGTCCGTTGCCCTGACCTCGCAGGCCACCGCGACGGACGCGGTGTACCAGCTCACAACGGTCAATGCCGAAGTGGTCATCCGGACGCTGGTGAACCTCAACTGCGGGCCCGGGGCGCTCGCGGGCCGCCGGATCGAACAGCTCGTCCTCGATTCGCTTGCGGGCGTCGGCAGCAACATCTCGATCAGCAGCCGCTTCGAACCGCTCCTGGACTCCTGCCGGACAGCGGCCAGCGGCGACGGCCTCGGCTTTCGCACCTACCAGGACGGCGACCAGATCAAGTTCGCCGTCTACGCCCCAGCCGACCGCACCGGCACCGCCCGATTCAGCCGCGATCTCGGCAACATACGGTCCTTCAACTTCACCCTCGCCGCGCCCACCGCCACGTCTGAGCTGGTCATGGGCGGCGACGAAGCGGCCCGCGAGTACGTCGAGATCACCTCGGGCGCGGCCACCGACTGGTACCGCGTCGAGAAGTTCGTCGACCAGTCCGGCACGACCGACGACAACGGTGAGCTGACGCAGGCCGGGAACCTCGAACTCGGCAACGACAACCCGCAGGCCTCGCTGTCCACCGTCACGGTCGACACCGAAGACCTGAAGGCCGGCCGGGACTTCTTCCTCGGCGACAAGGTGACCGTCGTCCTCGCCCCCGGCTTCGAGGTCGCCGACCTCGTCTACACGATCCGCCTCGAGGCGACGCCCGACAGCGGGGAGCTGGTCACCTCCGTGATCGGCAAGGGCGACCAGACCACCGACACACGCACCGTCCAGCAGATCCGCGCGCTCGCGCGTCGGGTCGGACGCATCGAGACCCGAAGGTGAGTGATGCGCCGTGGCGCAATCGAGTTGGCCGTCTCCGGACACCTCCCGCGTCATCGATGACCTGGCCTACGAGCGGCTGGTCGCCGCTCAGTACGTTGACGGCCTCGTCGGCAGCATCGCCGACAGCGCCTTGGCGTACGCCGACGGCTCCGGTCGGCAAATCTTCCTACGGGCGAACCGTATCGCCCAGGTCCGCGGCCACGGCTGGAGCTCTGGCGGCAGCACACTGACCCTCCCCATCGGTGCCAACACGTCCGGAAGCACCCGCGTCGACCTCGTTGTTCTCGGGCTCGACCGCTCTACCTGGAACGTGACCGCATACGTCAAACCCGGCACGCCCGGCAGCGGTGCGCCGGCGCTCCAACTGGACATCGGCGACACGGGTGTCTACGAGATGCCGGTGGCGGAGGTCACGGTCGGCAACGGCGTGACGGTCATCGCGGCTGACAAAATCACGCCGCGGGCCTGGTACTCCCGCCCCGACGGAGCGGCGGCCCCCGGCTCAACGACCACGACCAGGCCGCCCAACCCGGTCTCGGGGATGTCCTTGTGGCAGGCCGGCGTGAAATACATCTACAACGGCAGCTTTTGGGAGCCGATCTCCGGCCTCACGCCCGCGCAAACAGCCCAGACGACGACCTACCAGGGGACGTCCGGGCCCAGCGGCATCGGCGGAGACGGTGCATGGCACCGCTTCGTCGTGGACTACTGGCCCGTACTGACCTTCACGGTGCCGCCGTCCGGCCGGGTCCACATCACCGTCGGCGGATTCATCGAGAACCGGCTGACAGCGTCCTCCGTGATCTGGCTGAGCTGGGGCGCCAGCGGCGGCGGCCTGGCCAGCACGATCAACGACACGATTCTGGGACCGCGCGGCATCAGCGCCCGCAGCGGGCGGGCGGTCGGGAGCCGCCGCACGCTCTGCACCGGCCTGACCCCCGGGGCGGCCGTCGCGATCACTCCGTACTACCTGTCCAGTGCCGCCAGCCCGTCAGGCGACATCACGAGCCTGCGCGACGGCACTCTGGAGGTGGAGCCCGCATGACCAGGCACGTATTCGGCCAGGGCCCCAGCGACTGGACCTTCAGCGTCGGAGCCGGAAATTCCGCTGTCCTCGCTGGCGGCGTCGGTCTCACCTTCTGGGACAACCCGACCGGCGGCACACAGCTCACCGACCTCCTGGACGCCTCCGGCATGGCCATCACCACCGTCACCACGGCGAACGGCACCGGGTCGCTGCCGCTCGGCACCATCCCCCGGTTCTCCGGTCCGGACGGGGTCCGCGCCCTGTGGGCCGACGGCGGTGGCGGATCCCGCAGCCAGATGGTCGCGCTCGACCTGGGCACGGACATCAGCACCCTCCAGACCTCCACGGCAGGGCACGCCGCCGCGGTCAACCCGCACGGCACGCGCCTTCAGGACCTGCCCGACGTCTACAACCCCAACATCACCGACTACCTGGCCAGCGTCCCGTTCGTCGGCGCCCACCGCGGCTCCGGCGGCGAGTTCCCGGAACACACCCTCCGCAGCTACAGGTCGGCCCTCGCCGCAGGCGCGAAGGCCATCGAGATCAGCGTGCAGCTCACCGCCGACGGTGTGCTGGTGTGCATGCACGATCTGACCCTGGACCGGACGACAGACCACACCGGGCCGCTGTCCGCCTGGACGTTCGGGGCGCTCCGGGAAAAAGTGAAAGTCACTCAGCAGTCACTGCTCGGTGCCGGATGGGGAAACCAGGATATTCCCACGCTGGAAGAGGCGCTGAATGCACTGTACGGGCGCTGCGTAATTTTTCTGGAAGCGAAAAGCAATGACGCGATCGTCCCATTGCAAAATCTGCTGCTGTCTCGGTATCCGGGCTGTCAGCGCTCCGTGATCTGGAAGAATTTTTTCCAGTCCACGAGCTTTTCCTGGGCGCGTACGAACGGATTTTTCATCTGGGGCTATGTCAACGCCGACACGGTTGACGTGGATATGAACGCCGTGGACAGCAAGGTCGACATGTGGGGCGTGCCGATCGCCATGTCAGATGCCCGCATCGCCGCAATTGCGGCACGCGGCAAACCCGTGATGTGCTGGGACGTCCACCGACGGATCGACATCGAACGGCTGACCGGGCTGGGCGTCAGCGGCTTCATGGAGGCGCAGTGGCTCTACCTCAACAACAGTCCCGCGCTGACGAATGACCTGTTCGCGGCGCAGATTTCCCAGCCGGGCACACTGGGAATCGCCAGGTACGACCCCACGTACGCCCTGAAGTACGACGGTGCAGGGGGTGCCTACGTACCGGTGGTGCCGAACTGCGCGGTCATGATGGGCGGGCACCGCGTCCCGAATGCCACTGCCCACACGATTAACTTCTCTATGAAGTTCGACACCGTGCCCGCCTCGACGTTGCATGCCGACGTGGCGTTTTGCAGGGTCAAGGACGATCCGTGGCAGTTCGCAAACAACAACAACGGTTACGGCGCCCTGGCCTCACCGGGCGGGTATCACGCGCTGGTCCGCGGCGACGGCACTATCCAGTTGTATTCGCATGTTGCCGGCTCTACCACCGGTACGCAGCTCGGAACCATGTCGACCGCGGCGCCCGTGGCGGGCACCTTTATGACCTTCCAGATCGTCGTCACGTCGACGCAGATCGTCTTCAAGCGGACCGACGGCGCGGGCTGGACGCTGACCGTCACCAACTCGACCTACCGCGGCCGGTACTTGCACATCGGCAACGGGTCGATCACCAGCCTCACCAACAAGCCGACGTTCAAGGCGATCAGCGTCGCCTGAACCGCCTGCCCCGAGCCCGTTGGCCGGGGCTTTCTCATGTCCGGGAGGGCTCTGTGGTCACCAATATCTCCCATGGCCTGGATGTCTCGTCGTACCAGGGCAAGCAGGACTGGAAGTCCCTGGCCGGGAGCGGCATCACCTTCGCCTTCGCCAAGGCCAGTGAGGGGCAGCATTCCCACGACGAGCGCTTCGGCGTGCACATCGGCGGCATCATCGACGCCGGTCTCGTGCCCGGCGCCTACCACTACGGGTGGCCCAGCCAGGACGCGGCCACGGAGGCCGCCAACTACGTGGCCGCAGTACGGGCGTACGCGGGCCAGGGGTTCGTGCACATCCTCGACCTCGAACGCCGCACCGACGGCGCCAACTACGCAGGCCGCAGCGCCGCCCAGATCCGCGCCTACGCGTACGCGTGGATCGATGCCGTGAAGAGGGCCTTCCCCGGGGAGCGCGTCGGGATCTACACCTCCGCCTCCGACATCGCCGCCGGCCACCTGCCCTCGAATTCGGCCTTCCTGTGGTACCCGGCGTATCCGGCGGGCGCCATGTCGTACGCCGACGCGGAGAAGCGCGCGCGGCCGTCGCCGTCCGGACTGCACCCGCTGTTCTGGCAGTTCACCAGCACCCCGCTGGACCGAAACCTTGCCTATCTCTCCCCGGCCGACCTGCGCACGTGGGCGGCCAACGAACCGGAGGAGGCCGACATGGCACTCACCACCGACGACAGCAAGACCATCTGGTCCTACAGGAACGCCGCCCAGGCCAAGAAGAACCCCCAGCTCCCGGACGCCTACGGCTACCTCCAGCAGATCGCCGCCCAGGTCGGGGCGCTCACCGCCACGGTCGCGCTCCTCGCGAAGGGCGGCCCGCTCACGGTCCAGCAGGTGCAGGCCGCCGCGAAGGCCGGCGCGCTCAGCGCCCTGTCCGAGTCCGTCGTGCACGTCGATGTCCACGTCGACGGCTCCACAGCCCAGAAGGAGTCCTGACCATGACGCGCACCTCGACGAAGTGGGCCATCGAGGCCAAGGTCGCCTGGTCGACGGCATCGTCGGCCGCCGTGGGAATCGCTGCCGCCGTTCTCAACGACGTGGAGAGCGACAGCTCGATGCTCGGCGGCACCCCGGCGTGGGCACAGGCCCTCATCCTGGTGGTGATCCCTCCGGTGGCCACGTTCCTGGCGGGCTATCAGGCCCGGCACACCCCGCGTACGACCCCGGCCGCCCCGCTGCCGCCGACCATTCCGAACGACGCGCCCAGCGCCTGACCCGACAGGGGCGGTAGGTGCCTGATGACCCGACGTTGGGCGAACTGGGCCGTCGGCTGGACGACCGGATCACCGACGTCCGCGACGATATCGCCGCCCTCGGGCGGCGCATCGACGGCAAAGTCGCCGCAGACGTTTACCAGATCCAGTACGACGCCCTGGTGGCGCGCGTGAAGACCATCGAGACGCTCCGCGTTCAGGACGCCGCACGATTGTCAACGACGCGGCGATGGCTGATCGGCGCCGTTGTTGTTCCCCTCGTCGCCGTATTCCTGCCGCTCCTCCTCACCACGATGGGAGGCCACGGATGACGGGCCCCGCGCTGCCCGGGAACGACGCCCGCACGGACGACCGGCGACGCCGCCGCGGTGACTGGGCAACCGTCCTCCTGGCACTCGCCGTCGGCGGATTCCTCGCCTGGGTCATCCTCAGCGTCCAGGGCCTGAGCCACGACCTCCACAACGCCAACAACGCGAGGGACCAGCTGGCTGCCCAGGTGCAGCAGCTCGGCGCGAGCCCGGTCGCGGGACCGCCCGGCTCGCGCGGCGCCCCGGGCACTGCCGGGCAGCCCGGCCAGGCCGGAGCCCCGGGGGCGACCGGGCCCGCCGGTCCTCCGGGTCCCAGCGGGCCGCCCGGAAAGGCCGGTAGTGCCGGCACACCGGGCAAAAACGGTGCGGACGGCTCCGAGGGCGCGAGCGTCACCGGGGCGCCCGGCCCGCCCGGCGCCGCAGGGCCGACGGGCGCGCCGGGCGCGGCCGGTCCTGCCGGCCCCCAGGGGCAGAAGGGGGACAAAGGCGAGCCCGGCCAGCCCGGCCGCGACGGCCAGACGTGCCCGACTGGCTACTCCCTCCAACCCGCTGTCGACGACCCGTACGCCCAGGTGTGCCGGCAGAACGGAGCGCCTTCGCCGACACCGTCTCCTACCACCGGCCAGCCAGCCGTCATCGAACGCCGCCGCAACTAACCGAACCTCGCATTGATGCCCCGCCGCCTCCGGGCGGCGGGGCGATTTCGTGTGCCCACCTCCCGCGTAAACCACGGGCGTTGCGGGCTGCCCGCGGTATGCTTTCACCACAACTTCATGCACCTCCCGGTGCGCAGGCCCGCGGCTACTTCTTGCAACGAAATGTGCCGCAGGCCGTCCTTGATCTCGGGAGGCACAGCATCGGGGGTGCCCGGTGCGCAGGCGCGGGTTACTTCCACTGTTAATGGGGCGGTTCCGGGTTCGAGTCCCGGTCGGCACTTCGGTTCCGGTAGCTCAATCGGCAGAGCACCTTGTCACCCGCACCGATTCTGATCTCGGGCACCCCACTGCTGAGCTTCCCCTCCCACGTGAGGGGCTTTTCTATGTCCAGGTTCAACACTCGGGCGGCCAAGCCGTCCGCCAGCTCGCCCGTGCAGTCAACGGGGGAGCGCACCGTCAACGCAGAGGGCGGCGCTGGCTACCTGCGTGACGCCCGGTCCGAACTCTTCCTGCTGGCCGTCTCCAACCTCGTGGGCACCGACACCTTCTACGAGAAGGGCGGCGACCGCGACGACCGGTACACCCAGCTCATCCACCAGCTCGCCGTCGAGGACCCCGAGTGGACGGCGCAGATGCTGTCATGGCTGCGGAGCGACGGCCACATGCGCACCGCGGCGATCGTCGGCGCGGCCGAGTACGTCAAGGCCCGCCTGGACGCGGCCCAGTCGCGCGAGCGGCGCATCCATGAGCAGGGCGCCGACGCCGAAGCGACCGTATGGTCGGGCGACAGCCTGACCTACTCGGTCGCGGCAAACCGCCGCGTCATCGCCTCCGTCCTGAAGCGCGCCGACGAACCGGGCGAGCTGCTCGCGTACTGGACCTCACGCTACGGGCGCCGAATCCCCAAGCCGGTCAAGCGCGGTATCGAGGATGCCCTCGGCGCCCTCTACAACGAGCGGAACCTGCTGAAGTACGACACCGACTCCAAGGGCTTCCGGTTCGGCGACGTCATCGAGCTGGTGCACCCGGCGCCGAAGGCCGTGTGGCAGGGTGATCTGTTCAAGCACGCGATCGACCGCCGCCACGGCCGTGACGAGGAAATCCCGGACTCGCTCAGGCTGATCGACACCCGCGCGCAGATCGCGAAGTGGCCGATGGACAAGCGGCGCGACCTGCTCAAGCGCCCGGACGCGGCAGAGTTCCTCACCCACGCGGGCATGACGTGGGAGGCACTCGCCGGGTGGCTCCAGGGGCCGATGGACGCCGCCGCCTGGGAGGCAGTGATCCCGTCGATGGGGATTTTCGCGCTGGTCCGGAATCTGCGGAACTTCGACCAGGCGGGGGTGCCTGACGAAGTCGCCGAGCAGGTGGCGGCCCGCATCTCAGACCCGGAGCAGGTGGCGGGCTCGCGCATGCTCCCGTTCCGGTTCTGGGCGGCGTACAAGCACACGGAGTCGCTGCGGTGGGGCCACGCGCTGGACAAGGCGCTGAACCTCTCGCTCGCCAACGTGCCCGCGCTGCCCGGCCGCACGCTGATCCTGGTCGACCGCTCGCCGTCGATGTTCCCCGGCTTCGGCTTCTCCACGCCGAACAGCTCGGATATCACCCTGGCCGAGCAGGCCGCGGTCTTCGGCGCCGCCCTGGCGGTACGCGCTGCTGACCCGACACTGGTCGAATTCGGCATCGCCAACAAGGTGATGCGGGTTCCCAAGGGCGGCAGCGTCCTACGGCTGATCGAGTCGTTCGGCCGGATCGACGGCACGGACATCCCGTCGGCGGTGAAGGCCCACTTCCGCGGCCACGACCGGGTCGTCGTCGTGACGGACGAGCAGACCCGGCCCGGCTGGTTCCCGTCGAACGGCGGCGCCTACGGCGGCATGCAGGAGACGGAGATCGACGCCCTGGTGCCGAAGAGCGTGCCGGTCTATATGTGGAACATGGCTGGCTACAAGGGCGGGGCGACACCGTCCGGGGGTGCCAACCGGCACACCTTCGGCGGGCTGACGGACGCGGCGTTCGGCATGATTCCGCTGCTGGAGGCAGGACGAGATGCCCGCTGGCCCTGGGAGAACTAAGTAGGAGCTGGAGTTGGGCCCCGTCACCTTCGGGTGGCGGGGCCCTTCCGTGTCGTACCCAGGTGAGACGCTTCCAGCACGGTCGCGCCCGTTGCGCGAAGTGGTGTCGGGCCCCACCGCGCGGGCCCGGCATCACCACGTCGGCCGATCTGCGCTGCACCCGCCGGACCGCCCGTGGCGGTGGAACGGTCACTCGACGAGTTCCACCTCCAGGGCCGCATGGACGACAGGTGTGCCATCGTCATCGGCCTGATAGACCGTGGTGACGTCCATGACCCTGACAATGGTGCCGTGGAGGCTGATCTCCTGGCCTACCGCGGGTGCCGAGATGGGACCATTTGCGGCGAAGCGCGCGACCGAGATGCTGCCCCCGGACTCGAAACTGAAGAGGAACTCCACGACGTGCCGGACGTAGGGCGAGACGCGCCGAGGACGCTGCCGCTCGGCGCTGATGATGGACTGGATGCGGCCGGGCAGGTCGTCCACAGGTTCTCCTCGGTGTTCGTGCGCGTCACTCAGCCGGGGACGGTACCGATACTGCGGGGGCGCGCGGAAAGGGCGCGCGATAGCGCGGCCAGGGCGTAGTTCACGGGCGAGCGACGCCGTCCTAGGCGGGCTCATCCAAGACGGGGCCCGCACATTCCGTGCACGCCTCCGCCCGGCCGCTGGCGACCAGGGTGCGGGCCTGGGCCTGGATGTCTCCGCCGGATTGTTCGTCGATGATCCAGGGGACGCGTGGCCGCAGGTCCTCGCGCTGCTCTTGGACTCTGCGAGTGTCGTCCTGGTTGGTGACGTCGGTCCGGTGCCGGACCAGCTCGCCCAGCGTATCGCTGCCCGCGCCCGCCGCGGCGGCGGCACTCTGCTGTCCGCGGGGCCATGGCCGACGGCCGCGCTACGACTGCGCGTGGCCTCGACGGCGTGGGACGGTCTCGGAGCAGGTCATGGGGTGCTGAGGGGACGCCGCGTCAGCGTCGTCACCAGCAGCCGCGGCGTGCCCGCATCCCGTTATGCGCAGGTGTGGCTGCCCGACCGCAGGGGCCACGTCGGTGCGGTCGATGAGCAGGACCTTCTCTGGAGCGGCCAGGGTCGGGCGGCGGGTCATCCGCTGGCGTCCAGGCTCTGACCGTCGAGCGGGCCGTCGGCGTGTGCCCGCTCGACGGTCAGCGGAGGCGGCTTCGGGCTGCGCTCGGAGCGGAGGCCGCACGTCGGCCGCGAGCTGCCCGCCGCGCCCGGCCTGTCCGCCCGGCTTCGGCGGCGGTGCGCGCCTCGTCGGCCTTCCTTATGATCATCGCCAGCAGCGCGGGCGGCACCGGCACCTCGGCGACGACGGCGGCGCACCTCGGGTTCGCGCAGTGAACCGTACTGGCAGTCACACCGGACGCCGGGTACTGCATCGACTCGGGGGGCAGGTAGCGGACTGCGCACGCCATGCACACGTATACGGATCGCATCGCGTCCTCCTTCAGCCGACCTTGCCGCTGCCATGACATGTGCTGCACGACCCGGTCCACGACCGGGTCACCGGCTTCTGCGTGCCATCCGGCTGGGTCTCGACGGTGTGCTCGGTCTTCTCCGTCAGGCCCGTGCCGCTGCAGGCGGAACACGGCAGGGGCTCGGGTTGGCCTGTCATGGTCCCAGGGTGACACGAGGGGACGTGACAGCGCAGCTACGCGGCGCAACCCCTCACCGCAGGGGCCGGGTCAGTTCGAGGTCGGGCCTGCACCGGGCGCACACCGCAATCGCCCCGGTCCGATCGTCCAGGGTGAGCATGGCCTGCTGCCGGTCGAGGAGGGGCTGGCGGGCGGCGTCGACGCAGTCTGCCTGGTGGAGGATCGCGTCGCCGTACCGGTCGGTGGGCTGGAGCCGCCAGGAATGCGTCGGCGGCGTGCCCCGTTCCCGTTCGCGTTCTCGGGCGCGCGCCCCTTGGAGGGCGCGGCCGACGAGGGTGAGGTGGCGCTGGAGGTACGCGTGGATCGCCTCCAGGCTGGCGGCATCGTCCGGCAGAGGTATATCGAGCATGCGTTCGATAGTAGTCGGACTGCTTGGGACCGGCGAAGCCCCCAGCCCCCATGGTCGGAGGTTTCGTCGTTCCCGCTGTCCGGCCCCCCGGCTACGCTGCCCTCATGCCATTCGAGCTGACTGCCTGTTGGGGGCCTCCGCCTACAGCGCGGCAAAGGCCATAGGGCTACTTCTCGTAGGTGCGCAGTGCCAGGCCGATCGCGAAGAACTAGGAGCCCTGCCACGTCAGGATCGAGAGCCCGATGGAGATGAATCCGGCGGTGTAAGCGTGCTCGGCGCGCAGGCCGGCGTCGTGCAGGGACTTGATGATCACGGAGTCCTCCTGTGGCAGGGGTGTCCAGTGCAGCATCAGCCGTGGCGGTGGGCTGTGCCATCGGTGGTGGGCCAGGTGGACGCAGAGCCGCCTCGGGGGCTACTTGCCGCCAGCGTCCCGTGCGCTCGCGCGGATGTCCCGCTCCGTGTCGAATGTGCTGACGATCCCGGCGGCGGCCATGGCATCCCGGCGGGCCTCGGACGCGGCGACCGCAGCGGCGTGGAACTCGGCGTACCGGGCGTTCTCCTCTTCGGTCCACTCGCGCCTGGGCCGGGCGGTGAAAGCGGGCCGCCCGGGCACATCCGGGGTGTCCGCCGCCCGCTCCCGCTCCATCGCCGCCCGCCACTCCGCCTGGAGCCGGGCCAGCTCGGCGCGGGCCTCCGCCGTCCAGGCCGTACGGCCTTCGCTGAGCCGCCGGATCCGCGCGTTCAGCTCAGCCGCGTCAGGGCGCGCGGCAGCAGGGGTACAGGACGGACAGGGCATGACACCAAGCATATTGGCCGATAGGGCCTCTCTCGGCGCAACTTCCGGCCAGACCGGGTCGATCGAGTTCCGGTCGCTCGCGCTCCCAGCGCGACTCCCACCGTGCCAGTGCTGGCGATGTCGGCTGGTCTGGCTTCTGGGCCGCGATGGGACGGTCCCGCCGCGCGGGCTGTGCCTGGTGGGCGGTGCCGCTGCCGTATGAGTGGGCTTGTAACGCCCAGGGGCAGCCGGGAAAGGGGAGTACTTCACCGCGGCGGAGAAGATCTTGACCAGTGCCGCGCCAGTAGCAAAGGTGGCCGGGCGTGTTCTTTCCTTACGTCGATGTGCCTAATGTCGACGGGTCCTGTGAGGTGCGCTTTCGATCGGGACTTTTCCGACAGTCGCCCCACAGCGGGTTCCGGCCCGCGTAGTGTGCTGATCGGCCTGGCGATCCCTGCTTCTCCTGCCGCCGCACATCGCGTGCGGTGTCCGGAGATGGGAGAAGCATGGTGGCAAAGCACCGGAGCCCGAGAAGGGCCCGGCGTCCCGGCCGCTTACGTAGCGCGTGGACTTTAATCCAGATCGTGGTCTGGCTTCACGAGCACTTCAGCGGCCGGTAGCCCGGCTGGCGGGAGCTGTCTTCGTTTGCGGCGGGGGCAGCTCTCGCTCCTTTCGGGTTTGATCCTGTGCTTCCCACATCGAAGAAAGCAACCAAAACGCCAGTATAGGAATGTGACTCTGGCATATGCCAGAGCGAGTGGCATATGCCTTTTGAGGATCCTGGGGCGCGGCTGGAGCTGCTGAACGCCCCCGCTGGCGTCGTGCGAGGTCTGCGCTCGCCTATACACGCCGTGCCTGGCTGATCTGAGTGGTCCAAGGGCGTGCGGGTGAGCACCTGAGGCGGTTGGTCACGCTCCCGCACGGCGCACGGTCACCCGTGCCGTGCACGTCGCCGGACCGCACTCCGGTGCTGATGCCGTCCCGGGGACGGCCGGTGTACGTCATAGGATCGGCCCATGATCCGAGCGGTGGTGTTCGATGTCGGCGAGTGCCTGGTGGACGAGACGCGCGAGTACGGCACCTGGGCCGACTGGCTGAGCGTTCCGCGGCACACCTTCGCCGCCATGTTCGGCGCGGTTATCGCCCAGGGGCGCGACTACCGCGAGGTGTTCCAGGAGTTCCGGCCCGGCTTCGACCTCACCGAGCAACGCGCGGCCCGGGCCGCCGCGGGGCAGCCGGAACAGTTCGACGAGTCCGACCTGTACGCCGATGTGCGCCCCGCCCTTGCCGCGCTTCGCGGCGACGGGCTGTGGCTGGGAATAGCAGGCAACCAGACCGTCCGCGCCGGCCAGATCCTGCGCAGCCTGTTCACCGACGACGTCGATCTGATCGGCACCTCGGACGACTGGGGGGCCTCCAAGCCCGACCCCGCCTTCTTCGCTCGCGTCGCCGAGGTGGTGCCGTTCCCGGTCTCCGAAATCCTGTACGTGGGCGACCGCCTCGACAACGACATCCGGCCCGCCGTCGAAGCCGGGTACGCCACCGCGCTGATCCGGCGCGGTCCCTGGGGCACCATTCAGGCCGGAGACCCGGCCGCCGACGCCCTTCCCATGATGCGGATCGACTCGCTGCTCGACCTGCCGGAGAAGATCGGCAAATTCAACGCTGGAGAGCGCTGACCGTGGTACCCCAGTCGTACAGCCGGTCATCGAGGGCCCGCACGCAGGGTTCGTGCTGCCAAGGCGCGAGCGCGCGGCGTACTTCATGGATGCGATCCATGCCTGTCGCGTACCAGTGGGTCGCGAGCTGATCGAGGGCCTGAGCCGCGTAGTCGCAGGCCGCCTCAGCGTTCCCGACCGCAGTTTCGACGGCTGCGAGGTCACCGAGTACGACCGAGCGCTGCTTCTCCGATGTCAGGGGAAGCCGTTCGAGGACGCCCAGCAACGTGCTGCGGGCCTGCGGCAGATGCCGCGCCTTCAACTGCGTGTTGCCCTTGAACGCTGCGAGCCGTACGGGCGAGAACCAGTCCATCCACTCCGGCAGCTCGCCTTCGCCATCGCCGAGGATGTCTTCAGCGTGGCCGATCAGGTGGAGAGCGGTACGGGTGTTGCCGCAGCGCGTTTCACATTCGGCCTCGACGGCGTCCAGCCATGCCAGCAGGAGCGCCGGGGGGTCGCCCCGTCGGGCATAGGCGCGGGCCGCACGCATGCGCTCGGCTGCGGTCTCGCGGTCTTCTGCCCACCCTGGGATGAATGCGCTGTGCGCGAGGATCGCTGCCCCGAGGAGTGCGTCGTCCGCTTCGGCGGCGGCCTGAAGGGCGCGTACCCACGTGTCGGCCGCAGCTGACGGCTGCTGCTGGTCGAAAAACTGTATGCGTCCGGCGAGCAGGTGGGACTCGGCGAGGGCGGAGGCCAGGATCGCGCGCGGTGCCCCAGCGAGCTGAGGGAGCAGCGCGTGGCCGAGACGGGCGTGTTCCAGCACCGTTGTCAGGAGCTGGTCTGGCGCGACCGACCAGTACAGGCGCCGGTGCGCCCGCGTGATCGCCAGGAAGTCCGCGCCGACGCTCGCGGGTTGAGCTCCGGCCGCGATACGGGGCACCGCTCCGAGACCGGACACCGCAACGGACGCCGTCGACGTGGCGCGGCGGTCCGGGGCATCCGAACCCCAAGGCGGGGTGAAGCCGAGCTCTTCCAGCCCCAGGCCGAGCAGGTGGGTCAGGGCCCGCTGGGCGTCGGGCTGCGGCCAGGGCGGGTCCTGGGACTCCCACCGGCGCACCTGGCGGTCACTCACGACGAGCCCGCGAATGCCGAGGCTCTCCGCAGCCGCGGACATGGCGTCAGCCAGGGCCTGCTGGGAGGTGTAGCCCGCAGCGACGCGGGCGGACTTCAGCCGGTGATTGCCAGTCGTGTTGGTCATCGAGTCCTCCTGCGCACGGTCGGTTCCGCCAGTATGAGACCGCATTTGACGCCCTGTCACCCACACGGTGCATAGAACGTCCGCATTCCGCCACCCTAACGTCCGGTTGGAGTCCTCGTGATGACCTCGGTTCCCGCACACGATGTCCTCATCGGTCGACAACGACGAAGGGCAGCCCATGTCACGCCGCGAGACTCGCGCCATCGACACGGCAGGGGACTGCCAGCTCCAGGCCGCCGGATACACCTGGGACGCGATCCGTGTCCCGCTCGCTGTGGGGACCAAGGCGCTGACGATCCTCGGGCACCGGTCAGGCGCCGCTCTCGCAGATCCCACCGCCAGGTACCTGTACTACTTCGTACGCCCGGGGACCGCTGCCGCATGGGCGCTGTGCGGCACCACCGCTCTCGGACGGGGCGTCAGCGTTGTGGTGCCGCTCGACCGTAAGACGGCCCCGCCCGGGCCGTACTGGCTCGTATGCCCCGGCGACGGCGGCCTCCTGACATCAGCCGACGCCCTGCTCGCCGCTCTGCAAGACGCACTCGACGTGCCCGCGCCTCGTAAGGCGACGGCGTGAGCACGGAGGGCGAGCCGCACCCGGCGCGGGCGATGACATCCACCGTCGGCACCCTGGTCATCGTCGACCGCGCCGGTCAGTCGAGGACGGTGCCCATCACCATCGTCCACCCGCGTGATGTCGCTCCGCTGACCGAACTTACCCACCTCTGTGGCAGCACCTGCGCCCGCCTGCGCGGGCCTGAGACTGCGCCGGCCCGGACGGAGGGCGGCGGATGACCGAGGACACGGACAACCGATCCACCCGAGAGGCAGTTCCGGCCGCCATGCCCGTGGTGTGCGGCGCAGACACAGCCCTCCCGATCGCCACGGTCGCACGTGCACTGGAACTGGTACGCCCTGACCTCACCGAGCCTCGGGACATCCTGGAAACTCCCGTGTGCAGCCTCCAGTCACACGAGACCGGTGCCCACCACGCGTGCGTTCTTGAGCTGGACGCGCCGGACTTGAGCGCCGTATGGGTCCTGTGGAGCGACACGGCCGAACCGCAGGTGCTCGTGCTCACCGACTGCGGGCTGGCCACCCCGGACGGTATGGACGCCTGCGGGCTCTTCGCGGCCCACCCCGGCGGTCACAGCTTCGAACTGCACGACCCGGCCATGGCCCTCGCCCGGCAGGCCATCGCCTATGCCTACGACCCGACTCGGCGAGGTGCTCATGCCGAACCGTCCTGATGGCCGGGTCACTGGTGTCTCCAAAGTTCCTGTCCCGGTCAGCACCCGTGGGGGGCGCGGCCGGGACAGGTTCACCATCCAGGAATATCTCGATGCCCAGCTGGGATCGACCGCCCGGCTCCGCGAACTGGATTTGCTGTGCGGCCAGTTCGAAGCTCGCCACCTGGACGCTACGGTCACCGACCTCCGAGGGGTCCTGAGCGCCACGTCCGTAACCGGAGAGGACTACCGGCGGCTGCACATCTTAATCAGCCACCTATATCACCGGTGCGGCGCGGATGTTCCGCTTACGAGGGCACTGCGGGCAGAGGTGGGCGACGCGCTCGCCCGGCGTATCGCAGCAGCCACCCGAGTTTCTTGAGAGGAGGAAGGCCATGTCGTGTCCCACTGAGGGCTGCCGGAAAGGCGGCTGTTCTACTGAGCCCAAGCAGCAGCAGTCCGGCGCCCCGAAGCGCTGATCCGGACGGTACGCCGCCGAAGGCCGGTGTCTCCTGGCGTCCGGTCGCGTGCTGTTGTAAGTACACGAAGGAAGGTCTCGAATGGCTGACGACGATGACGACCGGGTGTTCGACCAAATAGCCGACCTGGGCGCTGCGATCAATGCGTCGCGCGATGACACGCTGCCGCCGACGATTCAGCAGGCGGCACAAGCGGACGCCGAGTCTCTCGCCGCGGACCTCACGGACGAGCATCGGCCCCGCTGAAACTCAACCCGCGCAGCCCGCTCCGGTCGGCCGTCACCGCCGTGTGGACGACCGGGGCGGTTGCGGCCGCCGTCAGAAGCGGCCCGGCATCTCCGGGAACTGAACCCCCGGCGGGGGACGCTCCCCGCTCGCGACCAGTGAGGCCAGGTCCGCGTCGAGTACGAAAGCGATGAGCACGAGGTCGCTGATGCGCGGGTCGCTCTGCCCTCGCTCAATCCTCTGGTAAGTCGTCCGGTCGATGCCGGTCGACTCGTACACCCAGCGCTGCGTCCTGTTGCGGGCGGTCCGAAGAGCCCGGATCCGGTTGCCGAGACCGCGGCGGTAGTCGAGCACCCAGACGGGAAGTGGATCACGAGGCACGCGCCTGACGATTCAGGGCGCCCGCGCGTGCGTCAGCATCAGCAGCCGTGCTTTTTTTGATCTTGATTCGGGAGTAGCGTCCGCAAGGATGCGGTAGCAAGGTGGCTCCGCCAAGTGCGGGGCCACCTTTGCTGTTCCTGCACGTGGGGGCGCATCGTCCGGGTCCCGTCCCGGTCGGCACCCGTGGGGGGCGCAGCCGGGGCGGGACGCCGGCGTCCCGCCCCAGTTGGTCCTCCATTGCGACCCGGCGTTGGGCTGGGAAAATGCCAGGGTCGTGCCCAATCGAACACTGATCGCACTCTGAGTCACAATCCGATGACAGGGTTGCCCGTCATGTTCGCGACGAAGACCCGGCCCAGCGCCAGATAGCTGAAGGCGTCGACCAGCCCGGTCACGACGGTGAGCCCGAGCAGCAGCGGCGGCAGCGGCCCGTGCCGCCCGCCGAAGTCGGGTACGAGCGTGTCGCGGGCCTCGCGGAGCGTGGAGTTCACGGCGGCCGTCCTCCGATCATGCGTTCCCTGGGCGACCCATGGTCCCGCCCCGCAGCCCGTCAGACCCCCCGCCGCGCGGGACCTTCCGGCGTAAGCGGGCCGTTGCCCGTACGAACGCCGTGCCGCGCCGGTACGAAGATCGGGCTGCGCCCGTATGAAAGTCGGACCGCGCCGGTCCGAAAGCCAGGCCGCGCGGGTCCGAAAGCCAGGCCGCGCCGGTCTGAAGATCGGTCCGCGCCCGTACCGACAAGCGGACCGCCCACAGCCGTGCCGGCGCCCGCTCCCGCGCCCGAACGGGCACGTCAGCCGTGCCGCGCGTGGCATACGGGGGACGCGCGGGCTGTCGGCGCCGTACGGGCCCGCGCCGGTGTGAGACTGGCCCGCGACGTGGCGATCCTGGAGCGCGCGAGCAGCGGCGCGGCATGACGGCACGTCAAGGGGGCAGCCGCGCAAGGGTCGGGCCGTCGGCCCGGCTCGGACCGGGCTGTCGGACCGGCTCACGTCGAGCCGTCGGTACGGCTCATGAAGGAGGGACCCATGGCGTCAGCGCCGGAAGCCGCGTCCGGCGGCACGATCACCACCGACGTCCCCGCGCGCCTCGACCGGCTGCCGTGGTCGCGCTGGCACTGGATGATCGTGATCGGCCTGGGCACCGTGTGGATCCTCGACGGCCTCGAGGTGACCACCGTCGGCAACATCGCCGGGCGGATCTCCGAACAGGGCAGCGGGCTGTCGATCACATCCGCCCAGATCACGGGCATCGCCGCCGCGCTCTACGTGGCGGGCTCCTGCGCGGGCGCGCTGTTCTTCGGCTGGCTGACCGACCGCTTCGGCCGCAAGAAGCTCTTCATGGTCACCCTCGCGGTCTACCTCACCGCGACCGCGATGACCGCGCTGTCCTTCCAGCCCTGGTGGTTCTTCACCTTCCGCTTCCTGACCGGCTTCGGCATCGGCGGCGAGTACGCGGCGATCAACTCGGCCATCGACGAACTGATCCCGTCCCGATTCCGCGGCCGGGTCGACCTGATCATCAACGGCAGTTACTGGCTCGGCGCCATCGGCGGCTCGCTGCTGTCGATCGTCGCGCTGAACACCGACATCTTCCCCAAGGACGTCGGCTGGCGGCTCACCTTCGCCCTCGGCGTCGTCCTCGGTCTGGTGATCCTGGTGGTACGGCGGCACGTGCCGGAGAGCCCGCGCTGGCAGTTCATCCACGGCTACGGCGACGAGGCGGACCAACTGGTCGGCACGGTCGAGCGGGAGATCGAGGAGGAGAAGGGCGAGCGGCTGCCGCGCGCCAAGAACTCGATCACCATCCACCAGCGCAAGAGCATCGGATTCGGGCTGATCGCCAAGACCGTCTTCCACAAGTACCCCAAGCGCGCGGTGCTCGGCCTGTCGCTCTTCATCGGCCAGGCATTCCTCTACAACGCCATCACCTTCGGGTTCGGCTCCATCCTCACCACCTTCTTCGGCGTCTCGACCGGCAAGACCGGCTACTACTTCGCGGTCATCGCGGCGGGCAACTTCCTCGGCCCGCTGCTGCTCGGCAAGCTCTTCGACACCGTCGGCCGCCGGATCATGATCTCCTCGACGTATCTGATCTCCGGCATCCTGCTGTTCGGCACGGCGTGGCTCTTCCACCGGGGCTCGCTGGACGCCACGACGATGACGGCGTGCTGGTGCGTCGTGCTGTTCTTCGCCTCCGCCGGTGCCAGCAGCGCGTATCTGACCGTCTCGGAGATCTTCCCGATGGAGACCCGCGCGATGGCCATCGCCTTCTTCTACGCGATCGGTACGGCCGCCGGCGGCATCAGCGGTCCGCTGGTCTTCGCCGACCTCACCAAGTCCGGTGTCGTGGACGACACCGTGCTGGCCTTCGTGATCGGCGCGTCCCTGATGTGCGCGGCGGGCCTGGTCGCGGCGGTGCTCGCGGTCAAGGCCGAGGGCCGCTCGCTCGAGGACATCGCCACCCCGCTGTCGTCCGCCGAACCGGCGTCCGCCTCCGCCTAGCGGCGGGCCCCGCGGGGCGAATCGAGTGGACGCGGCCGGATTCCGGTCGCGTCCACTGTCTTGTCCGGGGCCCGGAGCCGGTGCTACGTTCACCGCCAATCGAACGAATCGAATCAGTTCGACAGTCGAGGGACTCGGAGTCGGTCATGACGGTGACGATCGCGGATGTGGCGCGGCACGCGGGCGTTTCGCGCAGCACGGTGTCGTACGTCCTGAGCGGCAACCGGACCATCTCGCCCGAGACCATCAGGCGCGTCGAACTGAGCATCGAGACGCTGGGGTTCAGGCCGCACGCCGGGGCGCGGTCCATCCGCACCCGCCGCACCGGTGTGATCGCGATGGCCCTGCCGATGGTCTACGGCCCGCACAACCAGGTGCAGATGCCGTACGTCTGGGCCGCCCTCACCGCGGCCCAGGACAGCGGGCTCAAGGTGCTGATGCTGACCGACGACGACGGTGAGGCGGCCATCAGGGACGCGGTCGCCAGCGCGCTCGTCGACGGCGTGATGCTGATGGAGGTGCAGCGGCAGGACCCCAGGATCCCGCTGCTCACCGAGCTGAAGTGCCCCGCGGTGCTGGTCGGCACGCCGGACGACCCGCACGGACTGCCGCGCGTCGACTTCGACTTCGCGCTGGCCGCGCGGGCCTGCGCGGAGCATCTGCACGAGTCGGGCCACACCCGGGTCGGCTACCTCGGGCAGGCGCCCGAGGCGTTCGGCCGTGACGTGGCCTACGCGGTGCACGCCCGCGAGTCGGTGCTGGCCGCGCTGGAGAGCGGGGGCAGGACCGCGGTCTGGGCCGCGTGCGAGCCCGCTCCCGGCGGGGTGGTCCGCGCGCTGGACGACCTGCTGACCCGCGAGCCCGAACTGACCGCGCTGATCGTCTACAACGAGCGCGTGCTGCCGCTGGTGATGGACCGGCTCGCCGGTATGGGGTGCGCGGTCCCGCGCGACATCTCCGTCATCGCGATCTGTCCCGACGACGAGGCCGAGCGGTGCACCCCGCCGCTGACCTCGGTGTCGCTGCCCGCCGAGGAACTGGCCAGGGCGGCCGTACGCAGCCTGGCCCGGCGGATCAAGGGCGAGGAGCTGCCCGCGAGCACGCTGCTCGCCCCGACGCTGAAGGTGCGCGGCAGTACGGGTCCAGCCCGCTGAGGCGCGTCCACCGGCGCTTACCGCCTCCGCTCTGACCGGGGCGTCACCCCTCTGACTCGGTGTCACCGCACCGACCCGGTGTCACACCGCACCACCCTCTGCGTTTCCTTGCCCACACTCCCTCACGCACGGCGCGGACCGGTGGGCGGTCCCGTGCCCGCGGCGCCACTGTCGAATCAATTCGAAAGGCACGTCGATGAGCCGCTCCCTCCCCTTCCCCCGCCTCTCCCGCACCGCCGCCCGACCCGGCACGCTGGCGGCGCTGGCCGCCGCCGGGGTGCTCGTGCTGGCCGCCTGCGGCACCGGCTCCGGCAGTTCGGGCTCCGGCTCCGACACGCTGACGGAGATCGACTACTACGACGCGGCGCCGCAGAACACCCAACTGCCGCGGATACTCGACGAGTGCGCCGCCAAGTCCGGCGTGCACATCAAGCACCAGCAGGTGCCGCGCGCCCAGTTCATGCCGAAACTGCTCCAGCAGGCATCGGCCCGCACCCTCCCCGACCTGGCGCTGATCGACAACCCCGACCTCCAGCAACTGGCCGCCACCGGGGGCCTGGTGTCGCTGTCGAAGGCCGGACTGACCACCGAGGGCCTGTACCCGTCGATCGTCGCCGCGGGGCAGTACGACGGCCAGACGTACGGGATCGCGCCGGGCGTCAACGGCCTGGCGCTCTACTACAACAAGGACCTGTTCACCCGGGCGGGGCTCACGCCGCCGAAGACCTGGGACGAACTGACCGCCGCGGCGAAGAAGTTGACCAAGGGCTCCCGCTACGGCGTCGCGTTCAGCGCGGTCGGCACCGAGGAGGGCAGCTTCCAGTTCGAGCCCTTCTTCTGGACCGCGGGCGCCAGCCTGAAGGCACTGGACTCGCCGCAGGCCGTCAAGGCGCTCACGCTGTGGAAGGACCTGGTCGGTACGGGCTCGGCCTCCAAATCGGTGGTCACCTGGACGCAGGCGGACGTCAACGACCAGTTCCTCGCCGGGAACGCGGCGATGATGGTGAACGGCCCCTGGCAGCTCCCCACGCTCAACGCGGCCAAGGACCTGCACTTCGGCGTGGTGCCCATACCGGTGCCCGATCCCTCCGCGAAGCCGGTCGTACCGCTGGGCGGCGAGGTCTGGACGGTCGGACACAGCAACGCGGCGCGCGAGGCCAAGGCCGTCTCCGTGGTGAAGTGCCTGCTCGGCCAGGAGGAGAGCCTGAAGTGGTCCAAGGACGCGGGCTACATCCCCAGCAACCAGCAGGCCGCCGCGCGACTGGCGACCAGTCAGCCGCAGTTGGCGGCCTTCGTGGCGGAGGTCGGCACCGCGCGGGCCAGGACCACGGAACTGGGCACCGACTACCCCAAGGTCAGCCAGGCGCTCGCCGACGCGATCCAGGCCGCGCTCGCGGGCGGCACCAGCCCGCAGTCCGCGCTCGCCCAGGCGCAGCGCTCCGCGCGGAACTAGGCGGGGCCGACCGATGTCCACCACTGTCCGCAACGCCCCGGTGGCACGGGCGAAGCCCGTCGCCGCCCGGCAGGACGGCCACGGCCGCCGCCACGGCCGCCGCCACGGCCGCCGCCCCGGGCGCCGCACCGGCCGCTGGGCGGCCTTCGCCTTCATCGCCCCCGCCTGGCTCTACGTCCTCGGCTTCTATCTGTACCCGCTGGCCGGCAACGTCCGGATGGGCTTCCAGAACTACACCGTCTCCTCCTTCTACACCGGCGTCGCGCCGTACGTCGGCTGGGACAACTACACGGCCGTCCTCCACGACAGCCACTTCTCCCGCATCGTCGTCAACACCGTGCTGTTCACGGCCGGTTCGCTGGCCTTCCAGTTCGCCATCGGCTTGGCCCTCGCGGTCTTCTTCAACCGGTCCTTCCCGCTGGGCGGCCCGCTGCGCTCACTGCTGCTGATCCCCTGGCTGCTCCCGCTGGTGGTCTCGGGCACCGCCTGGCGCTGGATCCTCGACACCGACTCGGGCGTGCTCAACCACGCGCTGCTGAGCCTGGGTCTGACGGGTCATCCGATCCCGTGGCTCGCCAGCACCCACGACTCGCTGATCGCCGTGACGCTGGTCAACATCTGGGTCGGCATCCCCTTCAACATGGTGATCCTCTACGGCGGACTCCAGAGCATTCCGGGGGAGCTGTACGAGGCCGCGTCGCTGGACGGCGCGAACGCCTGGCGCCGCTTCCGGCACATCACGCTCCCGCTGCTGCGGCCGGTCACCGCCGTGGTGCTGACGCTGGGGCTGATCTACACCATCAAGGTCTTCGACGTGATCATGATCCTCACCCAGGGCGGCCCCGCCGGGTCCTCGCAAACACTGACCACCTACGCGTACAACCTCTCCTTCCAGCAACTGCTGTTCGGGCGGGGCGCGGCGGTGGGCAACCTGCTCATCGTGGTCGCGGTGGTCTTCGCCGCGGTCTATCTGCGCAGCACCCGTGAGCAGCGGCAGGCGGGACGGTGAGCGCCCCCGCCACCGGCGCGCGCCGGTTCACCCGCCCGCTGAACACCGTGATCGCGCTGCTGATCCTCGCGGTGATGCTCTTCCCGCTGTACTGGATGCTCAACGCGTCGCTGCTGCCCTCGACCGATCTGGTGAAGAGTTCCCCGACCTGGTTCCCGCTGCACGGCACGCTCCAGGGCTACCGCAGGGCGCTGTCCAGCCAGGGCGGCCACCTCCTGGTCAGCCTCGGGGTGTCGGCCGGGACCGTCCTGGTGGTGCTGCTGATCGCGGTGCCCGCCGCGTACGGTATGGCCCAACTGCGGGCGCCCGGCGGCCGGATGCTCACCTTCGCCTTCCTGGTGGCGCAGATGATCCCCGGCGTGGTGATGGCCAACTCGTTCTACACGATGGCCAACAAGCTCCAGTTGCTGAATTCGCCGCTGGCGCTGATCCTGGCCGACTCCACACTGTGCGTGCCCTTCGCGGCACTCATCCTGAGCACCGCCATGCGCGGTGTGCCCGCGGAACTGAGCGAGGCGGCGGAACTCGACGGCGCGTCACGGCTGCGCACCCTGCTGTCGGTGATCCTGCCGGTCAGCAGGAACGCCGTGGTCACCGCGAGCCTGTTCTCCTTCCTCTTCGCGTGGGCCGACTTCCTGTTCGCCGTCACCCTCACCACCCAGGACGACCGGGCGCCCGTCACCGTCGGCATCTACCGCTTCATCGGCGCCCATCTCAGCGACTGGAACAGCGTGATGGCCACCGGGATCATCGCCTCGCTCCCGGCCGCGGTGCTGCTCGTCATCGCCCAGCGCTACGTGGCGGCGGGCGTGACCAGCGGCGCCGTCAAGGACTGACCCCCAACAGCCCTGCCCCGCCCGGCCCCGCGACCACGACCGGACCCTGCGACCCCGCCCGGCCCCGCGACCCCGACCACCGAGGAGAGACCTTGCCGTCCGCGTTCACCCGCTCCCCGAACCGCCTGCGGTGGCGTCACGGCCACCACGTGCTGGAGATCCAGCCGTGGGGACCCGACAGCGTCCGCGTGCGGGCCGGTGTCCACCGCGTCACCGACGGCCTGCCCGGCGCGCTGGAGACCGCGCCCGCACCCTCCGCGTGCGAGATCGACGTCCACGACACGCACGCCACCTTGACCAACGGCCTGCTGCGGATCACCGTCGCCGCCTCCGACGGACTGCTCACGGCCGTACGCGCCGACACCGGCGCGGAGTTGCTGCGCGAGGAGCCGCCGCACTTCTGGTGGCCGGGAGCACGGCACTTCGAGTCGGCGGGCGGCGGCAAGTACCGGATCGAGCAGCGCTTCGCAGCGTACGACGACGAACGGATCCACGGCCTCGGCCAGCACGGCCACGGCCGCTTCGACCAGAAGGGCACGGTCCTCGAACTCCAGCAGCGCAACGGCGAGGTGACCGTCCCCTTCGCCGTGTCCAGCCGAGGCTACGGCTTCCTGTGGAACAGCCCGGCGGTCGGCCGGGTGGAATTCGCCGCCAACGGCACCCGCTGGGTCGCCGACCGCGCCCAGCAGCTCGACTACTGGCTCACCGCGGGCCGCACCCCCGCCGACGTCCTCGGCCACTACGCCGCCGCCACCGGACACGCCCCCGCCTTCCCGCGCTGGGCCTCCGGACTGTGGCAGAGCAAGCTCCGCTACCGCGACCAGGACGAACTCCTCGCCGTCGCCCGCGAATACGCCCGCCGCGGCCTGCCCCTGTCGGTGATCGTCGTCGACTACCTGCACTGGCGCAATCTCGGCGACTGGGACTTCGACCGCCGCGACTGGCCCGACCCGCGCGCCATGGTCGAGGAACTGCGCGCGCTCGGCGTCGAGTTGGCCGTCTCCGTCTGGCCGTCGGTCAGCCCGCTGTCCACCGGCTACGCGGCGCTGCGGGACGCGGGCCAGCTCGTCGCCACGTACAACGGCGTGACCTCGCACGGCGACTGGCCGGACACCGAGGACGCGGCCGAGGGCATCGGCGTCGCCTTCTACGACGCCACCGACCCCGCCGCCCGCGCCGCCCTGTGGGACCGGCTCCAGGAGCACTACTACAAGCTCGGCGTCCGCGCCTTCTGGCTGGACGCCTGCGAACCGGAGATGCGCCCCGGACACCCGCACAATCTCAGCTACGCGGCGGGCCCCGGCAGCGAGGTCGCCAACCTCTACCCGCGCGAACACGCCCGCGGTGTGTACGAACACCTCGCCGAGCAGGGCGAGACGGAGATCCTGTCGCTGGTCAGATCCGCGTGGGCGGGCTCGCAGCGGTACGGCGTCGCGCTCTGGTCCGGCGACATCCCCGCGACCTTCGACGCGCTCGCCGACTCCATCAGGGCCGGGCTCAACGTCGCCATGAGCGGCATCCCGTGGTGGACCACCGACATCGGCGGCTTCCACGGCGGCGACCCGGACGACGAGGACTACCGCGAGCTGATGGTCCGCTGGTTCCAATTCGCCGTGTTCTGCCCGCTGTTGCGGCTGCACGGCCACCGCGAGCCGCGCGTCTTCCACGGCCCGATCGGCACCGCCGGCGGGCCCAACGAGATCTGGTCCTACGGCGCGGTCGCCGAGCGCGCGATGACCGGCGCGCTGGCCCTGCGCGAGCGGCTGCGCCCCTACCTGCACGCCCAGTTGGACGCGGGGCGCGAGGACGGGCTGCCGCTGCTCCGCCCGCTGCTGCTCGCATTCCCCGACGACGCCACCGCCTGGTCGGTGGACGACCAATTCCTGTGCGGACACGACCTGTTGGTGGCTCCGGTCACACGCCCCGGCGCCCGTGAGCGCCGCGTCTACCTCCCCGCGGGCGCCGACTGGACGCACCTCGAAGGCGCCGGGACCCCGGACCACCCCACGACGCCGACACCGACGCGGTACGCGGGCGGCCGGTGGGTCACCGTCCCCGCCCCGCTCGACGCCGTACCGCTGTTCGTGCGCGACCGCGCCGAACCGCTCGGCCCACCTGCTGACGTACCCCCCACCCCACCTGTCAAGGAGGACAGATGAACCCGTCCACGGCACGACCCCGGTGGCGCGCCACCGCACTGGCGGCGGCGGCGCTGGGCGCCGCCGTCCTGGCCTGCGCCACCCTCGGCCCGTCCCCGGCGGCCGCGGCCGACACCACCGTCTCCGTCGACCTCGGCAACCAGGGCGCGGTGCCCAACCAGGCCGGCTCCGGCTTCCTCTACGGCCTCAGCCAGGACGGCTCGGGGCCCGCCGACAGCCTGCTCCAACCGCTCAGGCCCACCCTCTTCCGCGGCGGCGGCGCCCGGATCGCGGGCGGCGGCTGGCTGGGCGACGGCTACACCGCGGGCTCCGGCTACCGGATACGCGTCGACTCCGCGCTGTCCCAGGCCCGCCGCGTCACCGCCGCGCCCTACCGCGCCACCTACCACCTGCTGGTCTCCGACGTCTGGGGCGCCGACACCACCCAGCCGTCGAACACCGTCTACCCCTGCGACAACGGCGACTGCTCCAACTGGGCGGCCTTCATCGACCGGCTCGTCGCCGACGTCCAGGCGTCCGGGGTGCCCGTCAGCTACGACATCTGGAACGAGCCGGACGGCACCGGCTTCTGGCAGCGCGGTGTCAACAGCGCGCAGTACTACCAGATGTGGGACACGGCGGTGCGCGAGATCCGCCGCCTGGTGCCCTCCGCGCAGATCGTCGGCCCCTCCTACAGCGGCTACAACCACGGCTGGCTCGACGACTTCCTCGGCCGTACCAAGGCCGACAACACCCTGCCGACCGTCGTCAACTGGCACTTCGGCAACGACCCCGCGGCCGACGCCGCCGACGCCCGCGCCCTGCTGTCCGCGCACGGCATCGCCCCGCTCCCGCTGACCATCAACGAGTACCTGTTCTCGCAGCAGCAGAACGCCGCGTACACCGCCTGGTTCCTCGACCGGCTCTCCGCCTCGGGCGTCGCGTCCGCCGCGCACGCGATCTGGACCGACTGCTGCGGGGCCGGGACGCTCGACTCCCTGCTCGTCGGCGGCCAGCCGACCGGCCAGTGGTGGGTCTACCAGGCGTACGCGCGGATCGGCGGCCATCTGCTGGGCACCACGGGCAGCGGCGGTATCGCCGTCGCCGCGGGCGCGGACACCACCGCCCACCAGGTCCTCGCGCTGATCGGCAACAACTCGGGCCAGGGCGGCACCACCACGGTCACCTTCCAGAATCTGTCCGCCGCCTCCTGGCTGCGCGGCGGCAACGGCAAGGTGCACGCCAAGATCCAGCGCATCCCCGACCAGTCCCCGCTCGGCGCGCCCGCCACCGTCCTGGACTCCGACCTCACCCCAGACGGCAACACCCTGCGCGTCCCCGTCACCCTCACCAGCGGCACCGACGCCTACACGGTCACCCTGACCGCGGGCAACGGCTCCACCGGACCCGTCGACCCGGTGACGACCGTCGTGGACGGCACCGCCACCAACTCCGGCGACGCCAACTACTTCCAGTACGGCGCCAACTGGGGCGTCGCCAACGGCATCACCGACATGTACCAGCAGACCGCCAACTGGACGTTCACCGCGGGCGCCTCGGCGACCTTCCACTTCCACGGGAGCACCGTCGCCCTGCACGCCGTCCGCGACACCGACCAGGGCATCATGTCGCTCTCGGTCGACGGCGGTTCACCCGTCAGCGTCGACAACTACGCGGCCGCCCGCAACGCCTCGGGCACCGTGTGGACCAGCCCCGCGCTCCCGTCCGGCAGCCACACCCTGACCATCACCAACACCGGCGCGCGCAACGCGCACAGCACCGGGAACAACATCGCCGTCGACCGCGCGGACGTCTCGTAGTCCCGGACGCCCCCGCGGCGCACACCGGCCCGTCCGCGACCCCCGGCCTTCCGGCCACGGGGCCGCGGACGGGCACCGATCACACGGCCTCGCCGCCCACCGGCTGCCGAAGGACCAGTCGCAACGCGTAAGCGGGCTCCGTCTCCTGGCGCGCCCAGCCGACCGAGGCGACCGTGTAGGAGGGCCCCTCGCGCAGCCAGTCCGTGGCGGCCTGGAAGAGCTCCGCGGCGTCGCCACCGGCGAGGATCAGCACCCCGTCGTCCTCCACCGTCACCCACATGTCGACATGGCTGTTCACGAACGCGCCCGCCCGGTCGCGCAGTTCGTCCGACACCGACTGGCTGTCACTGGCAATGGTCATGGACCGCACCCCTTCGTCATCCGTCATCCGGATCCCTCATCCCGCAATCGTCAACTACCCCTCGCATTCCCCGTTCACTGTCCGTCACACACTTCACGTGTCGCGCAATCGACGGGGGAGCGGTACGGGCAGGCGTGAACGGCTGAGGGGCCTCCCGGTCCGGGAGGCCCCTCAGCCGTTCGTCGTGTTCGCTGCCTGCTTCCGGCTGCCTACTTCTGCGTCATCAGGCCCGCGCGCAGGCCGGCGATGGTGCGGCTCAGCAGCCGCGACACGTGCATTTGCGAGTAGCCCAGCTCCTCGCCGATCTGCGCCTGCGTCATCTCCTCGCCGAAGCGCATCTGGAGGATCTGCCGGTCGCGCTCGGGGAGCTTGGCGATCAGCGGGGCCAGGCTCTGGAAGTTCTCGATGAGGTCCATCGCGTAGTCGCACTCGCCGAAGGTGTCGGCCAGCGTGCGGCCCTCGCCGTCACCGCCGCTCTCACCGTCGTTGTACGGCGTGTCCAGCGAGCCCGCGGTGTAGCCGTTGGCGGCGACCAGGCCCTCGATGACCTCTTCCTCGGTCAGGTCGAGGTGCGCGGCCAGCTCGGCCACCGTCGGGTCGCGGTCCAGCACCAGCGCGAGCGCTTCCTTGGCCTTGCTCAGCTCGACGCGCAGCTCCTGGAGGCGGCGCGGCACGTGGACGGCCCAGGAGGTGTCGCGGAAGAACCGCTTCATCTCGCCGACGATGTACGGGATGGCGAAGGTGGTGAACTCGTTCTCCCGCGACAGGTCGAACCGGTCGATGGCCTTGATCAGGCCGATCGTGCCGACCTGGACGATCTCCTCCATGTCGGTGGCCGGCCGGTTGCGGTAGCGCCCGGCGGCGAAGTGCACCAACGAGAGGTTCATCTCGATCAGCGTGTTGCGGGCGTACTGGTATTCACGGGTGCCCTCCTCGACGGCCTGGAGCCGGTCGAAGAAGAGCTTCGACAGCGCCCGCGCGTCCTTGGGGGCTACCGCCGTGGCGTCGTCGATCCGCGGAAGTTCACCAATCAAGCCGCCCTCGGATCGCGGTGATGCCTCAAGCGTCGCCGTTTCGTACGCGCTGTCCGACTGCTGAACCTGTGTGGTCACGTCATCGCCTCGCCTCGGTAAGACTGTCCACAAGCCGCATGCCCGCTGTCGAACGTCCTATGCCAACTTTTTTTCGAGCAATTTTTCCGGGCCCCGAACGGGTCCGAGCGGCGGCCTGTTTCGCGTCCTTGTCCGTGTTCTGCCGGGTCCCGTCGCGCGTCCCGTCTCCGGCCGCGCGCCGCGACTACTGCCCCGCACGGTAGCGCAATCCGTCCATGAGCAGGTCCAGCAGGCGTCCCGCCTGCGCCCTGCGCTCCGGACCGGCCGCCGACAGCGCCACCCCGCCGAGCCCGACGAGCACGTCTTCGGGGTCGGCGTCCGCCCGCAGCGTCCCGGCCTCCGCGCCCGCCCGCAGCAGGGTGCCGACCGCGCCGAGCAGCGCCTCACGGCTGTGCGCGAAGGGGTCGCCGCCGGACGCGATCACGGCGCGCAGCGCGTCGGCCATGCCGCGCTTGGTCGTCATGTAGTCGATGAAGTGGTCCATCCAGGCGCGCGCCGCCACGTCGGGGGGAGCGGCGGTGAGCAGCCGGGGCGCGGCGTCGCACAGCCGGGTCAGCTCGTTGCGGTACGCGGCCTCGACCAGCGCCTCGCGGGTCGGGAAGTTCCGGTAGAGCGTGCCGATGCCGACCCCCGCGTCCTTGGCGATGGCCTCGAGCGTCACCTCGGGCCCGTCGTGGGCGAACGCGCGCACGGCGGCGGCCAGCAGCCGGTCGCGATTGCGCTGCGCGTCGGCGCGCAGGGGGCGGGGTGAGGTGCCCGGCACGGTGTCTCTCCTCGGTGGGACGCGGATCGTCGGGGTACGGGGGCCCGGCGAATTTGCAAGCGGAGGTTCCTCCACTTACGGTGGATCTGAGCGGAGGTTCCTCCGGTTTTTATCGTACCGGCAGTGCCATGCCCTCCGCGCTACCGAGGAGACGCACGGATCATGACGTCAAACCCCCTCATCACCACCCCCTTCACCAGGGAGTCCACCGCCGCCGACGTGCTGGCGGGCATCGATCTGACCGGCCGCCGCGCCGTCGTGACCGGTGGCGCGTCCGGCATCGGTGTCGAGACCGCCCGCGCCCTGGCCGCCGCCGGGGCCGAGGTGACGCTGGCCGTACGGGACGCGGAGGCAGGCCGGCGGACCGCCGAGGACATCACGAGGACCACCGGGAACGAGCAGGTGCGGGTCGCTCCGCTCGACCTGGCCGACCAGGCGTCCGTCGCCGCCTTCGTCGCGGACTGGCAGGGCCCGCTGCACATGCTGGTCAACAACGCCGGAATCATGGCCTCGCCCGAGATGCGCACCCCGCAGGGCTGGGAGATGCAGTTCGCCACCAACCACCTGGGCCACTTCGCCCTGGCCACCGGCCTGCGCCCGGCGCTCGCCGCGGCGGGCGGCGCCCGCGTGGTCGCGGTCAGCTCCAGCGCCCATCTGCGCTCGCCCGTCGTCTTCGACGACATCCACTTCCGCGAGCGGCCCTACGAGCCCTGGTCCGCGTACGGCCAGTCCAAGACCGCCAACGTGCTGTTCGCCGTCGAGGCCACCAAGCGCTGGGCGAGTGACGGCATCACCGTCAACGCGCTGATGCCGGGCGGGATCAGGACCAAGCTCCAGCGCTATGTGTCCGACGAGGAGCTGAACCGGCTGCGCGCCGAGCGCGGCCCCGACCTCCCGCGGTGGAAGACCCCGGAGCAGGGCGCGGCGACCTCGGTGCTGGTCGCGGCCTCTCCGCTGCTCGACGGCGTCGGCGGCCGGTACTTCGAGGACTGCGACGAGGCGGCGGAGAACCGGCCCGGCGCCCCCGACGGCGTCGCGGCCTACGCCCTCGACCCGGAGGCGGCGCGGCGGCTGTGGGAGGTGTCCGAGGCGACCCTGGCCGCCGGATAGCGCGGCGGGGACATCTCCGGGGACAACGGCTACGGACATCTCCGGGAACGCACGGAGACTTCCGTATATACGGTGGCGCCGCGGTACGTCACGCACCGCGGCGCCCGGCCGATGGCCGCTCACCCGCGCTTC
This sequence comes from Streptomyces sp. NPDC024632, assembly GCF_055559175.1. Classification (NCBI taxonomy): domain Bacteria; kingdom Bacillati; phylum Actinomycetota; class Actinomycetes; order Kitasatosporales; family Streptomycetaceae; genus Streptomyces; species Streptomyces sp. NPDC024632. The sequence goes on along the minus strand of NZ_JBVHLD010000008.1, from coordinate 78,424 downwards.
TGACCGCCTTCGCGCCCGGTGCGGTCGGGGTCGGTGGTGCACCCGCCTTTACGGCAGTTCACGTCGGAGCATGACATCGTGGATCACCTCCTCTCGTCCGGCTCGGTCCCCGGCAGGTCGCCGGGGACGCAGTCCAGCAGGAGTTTGTCGACGCGCCTGCCCTGCCACAGCGCGGCGCTGCGCAGCCGCCCGGCGTCACGGAAACCGGCCTTGAGGTAGGCGTGCACCGCGGCGGTGTGCGGAGCGAGTACCTCCAGCCACACCGCGCTCAGCGACGCGATGGTGAAAGCCCAGTCGAGGGTGAGTGCGGTGGCCTCGGCGGCGTAGCCCAGGCCGCGGTGCTCCGGGGCGATGACAAGGGTGTACTCGGCGCTGTTGGCCGACTGGTCGACGCTCAGCGCGGTGGTCCCGACCGGAATGCCACTGTCCGTGGTGATCACTTCGAAGAGTTGGTAGTGGGTGGAGGTATGGCCACTGTGGAAACGAGCCTGGAAGACTTCCCAGGACACCGGCCAGCGGGCCCCGAATCCGACGACGGTCGCCGGATCGGTCTCCCACCGGTGGTAGTCCTGCATCATCTCTTCCCTCGCCAGTGCCAGCGCCAACCGTGCCCCGCTGCGCAGCGGAACGGGTGCGGCGGAGCGGCTGTTGGTCATCACGCGCGGTCTCTCCTCCGTGTGCCCTGTCCGGCTCCGGACAGCCGTCCGTAAAGCGTCATTCCACTTTCCGCGTCACCTGGGCAGATCCGCTGTATTGGCCATCGCCCGGTGGGCCGTGTGCTTGCGCCCCCGGCACGCGGGCGGCCCGGCCGGCCCCGGCGCACGTCGGCCGGGCGGCCCGCCGGATCTGGCGGGAAAACGATGCACCTGTTCCGCGCACGCCCGCCTGCGCGTGCCCCTGCGTCGTACGCGGTGCGGGTGACCGGTGTGACGCGTGGTCCAGTGCGATCCGGACGATTTCCCGCAGAACGGCCGCACCGCCGTCCGAGGCCCGCGCGACGCACGCCCGTTCGGGGGAATGCCGGGCCAGGGGCTCGCGTTCGCGGATACGGAGAACGGGCCGGCCGCTTGGCTAAGGTGACCGGTGGGACCCGTATTGACCACATCTGTCAGGAGCGGTGAATGAGCGACGGCGACGACTTCAATGCCCGGATCACGGCCGAGTTCCGGGCCAACCACGGGAAGGTCGGCGGCCCCTTCGAGGGCGCGCCGATGGTGCTGCTGCACACCCGCGGCGCCCGTACCGGCATCGAGCGCGTCAACCCGCTGATGTACATGGCCGACGGGGACCGCTATCTGGTGTTCGCCTCGAAGGGCGGCGCCGACACCCACCCCGCCTGGTACCTCAACCTCCTCGCGCACCCCGACATCGACATCGAGATCGGCGACGAGACCATCCCCGTGCACGCCGAGGAGCTCAAGGGCGCCGAGCGCGACGAGAAGTACGCCGAGCAGGCGTCCCGCTTCCCCGGCTTCGCCGACTACCAGAAGAAGACCAGCCGGGTCATCCCGGTGATCGCGCTCAGCCGCCGCTAGGACCGCGCGCGGCGGGTGCGACCTGCCGTCGGACCGCGCGGGCGGCGGAATTACGTCACGCTCCCGCGCGGTAGGCCGCGTCCAACCGGGGAAGGCAACAGGGGCACACGGTTGTCGACGGCAGGAGGTCTCGGTGAAGGTGGGTCTGTTGACCCGGGAATATCCGCCGGATGTATACGGCGGAGCCGGGGTCCACGTGGAGTTCCTGGCCCGTGAACTGCGCTCATTGGTGGATGTCGCCGTGCACTGCTGGGGCGACGGGGCGGACAGCCCCGACACCGGGGTGACCCGGCACCACGCCCCGTCCACGCTCGACGGCGCCAACGACGCGCTGCGCACCTTCTCCGTCGACCTGGCCATGGCCGCCGGTCTTCAGGGCCGCGACCTCGTCCACTCGCACACCTGGTACGCCAACCTCGCGGGCCATCTGAGCAAGCTGCTCTACGGCATACCGCACGTGCTCACCGCCCACTCGCTGGAGCCGCTGCGGCCCTGGAAGGCGGAGCAGCTCGGCGGCGGCTACGCCCTGTCGAGCTGGGCCGAGCGCACGGCGATGGAGTCGGCCGACGCGGTGGTCGCGGTCTCCGACGGCATGCGCGGCGACATCCTGGGCTGCTATCCGGCGCTCGACCCCGACCGGGTGCACGTCATCCGCAACGGGATCGACACCGCCACCTACCGCCCCGACCCGCGCACCGACGTGCTCAGCCGGATCGGCATCGATCCGCAGCGCCCCTACGTGCTCTTCGTCGGCCGGATCACCCGGCAGAAGGGCGTGCCCCATCTTCTGCGGGCCGCCCGCGAACTCGACCCGTCCGCGCAGCTCGTGCTGTGCGCGGGAGCGCCGGACACCCCCGCGCTCGACCGCGAATTCCGCGCGCTCTTCGACGAGCTGAACGCGGTACGCGACGGCGTGCACTGGATCCCGGCGATGCTGCCACGCCCCGCCGTGGTCCAACTCCTCACCCACGCGGCGGTGTTCGCGTGCCCTTCGGTGTACGAGCCGCTGGGCATCGTGAATCTGGAGGCGATGGGCTGCGGCACACCCGTGGTCGCCTCCGCGGTCGGCGGCATCCCCGAGGTCGTCGAGGACGGCGTCACCGGGCTGCTCGTGCCCTACCGCGAGGAGGACCCCGCCGCGTTCGAGGCGGGACTCGCGCGGGCGCTCAACCGGGTGATCGGCGACCGCGCCGAGGCGGAGCGGATGGGGGCGGCGGGCCGGGACCGCGCGGTGCGCGAATTCGGCTGGGACACCGTGGCACGGCGTACGGCGGAGCTGTACGCGTCGGTGCTGGCGCAGGGCCGGTAGGCGGAGTGAGCCGGTGAACGCCGGAACACGGGACCGGGATCAGGCACGAGAACGGCACGAGGAGCAGATATGAGCGGCAGAGACGACAAGGGGGGGTCTCGATGCGTGGAGGACCTTCGGTACTGGGCATAGTGCTGGCCGGTGGCGCGGGAAAGCGGCTGATGCCGCTGACCGCCGACCGGGCCAAACCAGCGGTGACCTTCGGCGGCACGTACCGCCTGGTCGATTTCGTCCTGTCGAACCTGGTGAACGCGGACATCCTGCGGATCTGCGTGCTGACGCAGTACAAGTCCCACTCGCTCGACCGCCATGTGACCACCACCTGGCGGATGTCCAGCCTGCTGGGCAACTACGTGACGCCGGTACCGGCACAGCAGCGGCTCGGCCCGCGCTGGTACCTCGGCAGCGCGGACGCGATCCTTCAGTCCCTCAATCTCGTGCACGACGAACAGCCGGACTACATCGCGGTGTTCGGCGCCGACCATGTGTACCGGATGGACCCCCGGCAGATGCTGGCGCAGCACATCGAGCACGGCGCGGGCGTCACCGTCGCGGGAATCAAGGTGCCCAGAGCCGACGCGGCGGGCTTTGGCGTGATCTCGCCCGCCGCCGACGGCATACAAGTGGAACGCTTCCTGGAGAAACCCCTCGACCCGCCGGGGCTGCCCGGCGACCCCCAGCATGTCTTCGCCTCGATGGGCAACTACCTGTTCAGTACGAAGACCCTGATCGACGCCCTGCACGAGGACGCGGAGGACCCGCAGTCCGTGCACGACATGGGCGGCAGCATCCTGCCCCGGCTCACCGACCAGGGCGTCGCCCAGGTCTACGACTTCGACAACAACCACGTGCCGGGCGAGACCGCCCGCGACCACGGCTACTGGCGCGACGTCGGCACGCTGGACGCGTACTACGACGCGCACATGGACCTGATCTCCGACCAGCCCGCCTTCAGCCTGCACAACCGGCGCTGGCCCATCTACACCCATTCCGGGCAGCTCCCGCCCGCCAAGATCGCCGCGGGCGGCATCGTGGGCGAGTCGGTGGTGAGCCCCGGCTGTGAGATCCGCGGGCAGGTCACCCGCTCGGTGCTGTCGCCCGGCGTGGTCGTGGACACCGGCGCCGTCGTCCAGGGCTCGGTACTGCACGACAACGTACGGGTCGGGCGCGGCGCCATCGTCAGGGGCGCGGTGCTCGACAAGAACGTCGACGTGCCGCCGGGCGCCACCATCGGCGTCAACCCGGACCGCGACCGCGAGCTGTACACGGTCTCCGCGGCGGGGGTGATCGCGCTGGGCAAGGCCCAGTTGGTGCTCTGACACGCACCGCCCGTACGCGGAACGGCGGCCACCCCTCGCACCGAGGGGTGGCCGCCGTTCCCGTGCGGCCGGGGGAGCGCCGCCTAGCTGCCGTACACCTCCAACTCGTAGATCCGCGCCGCCGGATCGGTGTTCTGGGTCGGCGTGATCACGCTGAGCCGCACATAACGGGCCGTGGCGCTCACCGCGTTGGTCGTGGAGTCAGCGGTGTTGCCGCGGACCTGGGCGACCGTGGTCCAGGTGCTGCCGTCGGCGGAGACGGCGAGATCGAAGTCCTTGGTGTTCCAACTCGGGTCCTCACCGCCCGCCCCGGCGTGCCGGACGGTCAGCGAGGACAGCGCGTGCGAGGCGCCGAGGTCGACCTGGAGGGTCTTGGTGCCCGACACCTTCGAGCACCACTTGTCGCTGTTGCCGCCGGTGTAACTGCCGTTGACCGCCTTGTCGGGCGTCTCGGTGGTGCCGCACGCGTCGGAGCCGGTCGCGGTGCGGCCGAGCGCGAGATCGGCCTGGCCGCCGCCGTACACCTCCAGTTCGTAGAGCCTGGCCGCCACGGTCGAGCCGGCCGCGTCGTTGACCGGCGAGGAGATGGCGACCTTCACATAGCGGGCCTGGCGCGCCGAGACCGGGTGGTAGGTACGGCTGGAGCGCGAGCCCGTGACGGTGGCCGCGGTGGTCCAGTTGGCGCCGTCGGTACTGGTCTGGATGGTGAACGCGGCCGTGTTCCAGCCGGTGTTCTCCCCGCCGAGCCCGGCGTGCTTGAGCACGAACGACGACACGGTCTGCACCGAGCCGAGGTCCACCTGGAGGGACGGATTGGCCACCGTGGAGCACCACTTGCTGTTGTCCTTCAGCGTGCCGTCCACGGCCTTGTCGCCGGATTCCGCGGTCGCGCACGGCGCCGAGGCCGTCACCGGCTTGCCCTTGGCCAGGTCCGTGCCCAGTTCGGGCGCGGCCGGCACCGGGGTCGCTCCGTCGGTGAAGGACGGCGGGACGTCGCCCGCGCCCGTTCCCCAACTCGCGCTCGGCGTACCGCCCATGGTGAAGTTCAGCGTCCCGCCGCCCGCCACGTCCGGGTAGCGCAGGTAATTGTGGCTGGTGGCCGTCCCGTTGACGCTGACGCCCTGCACATAGCCGCCGCTGCCCGAGGAGTTGATGGTGATGTTGCCGCCGGGCCGCTGGAGCAGCACGGACGGGAACTGCGGGCCGTGGATCGCCAGTGTGTCCGCGCCGGGCGTCGCCGGGTACACCCCGAGCGCGGCCCACACGTACCAGGCCGAGGTCGCGCCCAGGTCGTCGTTGCCCGGCAGGCCGCCGGGGCCCGTGGTGTACGACTCGGTCATCACCTTGCGCACCGCGTCCGAGGCGCCCGCGGGGTCACGCGCGTAGTTGTACGCCCACGGCACACCGTGCTCCGGCTCGTTGCCGATGTAGTAGTACGGCAGGCTCTGGCCCGCGTTGACCTGCGTGAAGTGGTGGTCGAGGCGCTGCACCGCGGTCTGCCGGCCGCCCATGTCGTTGATCAGGTCGGAGAAGTCGTACGGCACCATCCAGGTGTACTGCGACGCGTTGCCCTCGGTGAAGTTGTTCTGGCTGGCCGGATTCAGCGGCCACGCCCAGCTCCCGTCGGAGTTGCGCGGCTGCGTGTAGCCGGACTCGGTGCTGTACGTGTTGCGCCACCACTGCGCGCGCGTCATGTGCGTGGAGTAACTGGACGTGTTCCCCAGCGCCTTGGCGAACTGCGCGACCGCGAAGTCCGACGCGGAGTATTCGAGGGAGTCCGAGGGCGCGCCGGGCAGATAGTGCAGGTTGGTGTACGTGCCCTGATTGCCGCGGATCGGCGAGCCCTGCATCGTGCCGCCGTTGGACGCCTTCTCCATCAGCGACAGCGCGCTCGCGGTGTCGAAGTCCCTGGCCCCGAAGGCGTAGAGACTGCTGACGATGATCGGACCCGGATCGCCCGTCATCACGAAGTCCTCGTTGGTCTGCTGCGACCACTTCGGCAGCAGACCGCCCTGCTGCCCGTCCAGGACCATCGACTTGGCGATGTCGCTCGCCTCGGTCGGCGCGATCAGCGCGACCAGCGCCGCCCAGGACCGGTAGATGTCCCAGCCCGAGTAGTTCTGGTAGACCGGCCGGGTCGAATTGTGCAGCGCCCCGTCGAAGCCCCGGTAGTCGCCGTTGACGTCACTGGAGACGTTGGGGCTCTGGAAGACGTGGTAGAGCGAGGTGTAGAACTTCTTCAGGTCGGCGGTCGCGCCGCCGGTGACCTGCGCCCGGTTGAGGATCTGGTTCCACGAGGTGTCGGCGGCCGTGCGCACCGCGCCGAAGTCCCAGCCGTTGTTCTCCGCCACCACGTTGGCCTGCGCGTTCGCCACGCTCACGTAGCTCAGCCCGACCTTGAACTGCACGGCCGCGTTGCCGGTCGTGTCGAAGGTGACGTACGCGCCGGTGTTGGTGCCGCTCGCGCCGGACGAGTCGTCGGTGACCGTGCCGCCCGACCAGGTGCCGTGCCCGGTCGGGGCGCGGTCGAAGCGGATGTCGAAGTAGATCTGGAAGGTCTTCGTGGAGCCGCAGAAGCCGCCCGCGGTGACGCTGCCGGTCACTTCGGAACCGTTGACGTTCACCGTGCCGCTGCGGTTTCCCGTCGCGCTGCGACTGGTGTTGATCAGCAGCCGGGAAGCCGTGGACGAGGGGTAGGTCAGCTTCCCCATGCCGGTACGGGTGGTGGCCGTCAGCTCGACATTGGTCGCGTACTTGTCCAGCCGGTTCTTGTAGTAGCCGGGAGCGGCCGACTCGTTCGCCTTGGTGTAACCGGACGCGTAACTCGTCCAGTTGGTGCCCGGTGAGCTGCTGACCGCGCCGGTGACCGGCATCAGCGGCAGGTCCTCGTTGTTCGGGCAGCCCGCGCCGTCGAAGTGCGTGAGGCTGAAGTCCTCGATCGAGGTGTCGGAGTAGCGGTAGCCGGAGGGCGAGGCCGTCGGGGTGTCGGGGCTGAACTGCACACCGCCGAAGGGCACCACCGCGCCCGGATACGTACTGCCGCCCGCGCCGCCCGGCACGGGGTTGGGGGCCGAGCTGTCGTCGGTGCCGACGAACGGGTCGGCGTACTGCGTCAGCGGCAGCGTCGCGGCGTGCGCGGGGGCCGCGGCCAGGCCGCCGACGCCGAAGGCGGCCAGTAACAGGGCGCTCGCGGCGCCGACGGTTCTGATGCGGAACGGAGTGGGGGGCACGGAGGAGACCACCTTCTCGCGGAGGCGGCGCGCCGTCGTCCTTGCGGGCCGCCTCGGGGCACGGGGGGCTGCGCGAAGTGCATGTGAACGTTACCAAGCAGAACCGAATTGTTGAGGTGTACCTGACTGGATGTCAAGGGTGCGGACCAGGCCGGGACATCGGGTGTTTCCGGCCGTACGAGGCCCGTGCGGAGCCGCCGACGAGGTCCACGCGAAAGCGGCGTGACGATGCGTCGGGTCGAACGCGCGAGGGCCTGACATTTTGTGTACGTTACCAAGCACTCCACCACGGACGATGGTTGTCCGCGCCGTGGCCTGACATCATCGACACCAGCCCGTACGGCGGTCGGCCCGAAGCACGCCGAGGAGGAGGCCCGTGAAGCGCCCGACGATGAAGGACGTGGCCCGGACCGCGGGGGTGAGCCCCATGACGGTCTCCCGCGTCGTCTCGGGCGAGCCGGGCGTCTCGCCGGACACCGCCGCCAGGGTCGAGCGGGCGGTCAGGAAGCTCGGTTACCAGCGCAACGACAACGCGCGCAATCTGCGCCAGAAGAACCTCGGCACCTCCACCATCGCGCTCGTCGTCGACGACCTCGCCAACCCCTTCTACGCGCTGATGGCCCGCTCGGTCGAGGACGAGGCGCACCGCCGCGGCTACGTCGTGCTCGTCGGCAGCACCAACGACGAACCGCGGCGCGAACGCGAGGTCATCGCCGCCTTCACCGCCCGTCAGGTGGACGGCCTGATCATCGTGCCGACCAGCGGCGGCCACGGTTTCCTCAAGCAGCCCATGGAGGGCGGCACCCAGGTGGTCTGCGTGGACCGGCCCGCCAAGGGCCTCGCCGTGGACACCGTCACCGTCGACAACCGCGCGGGCGCCGAACGCGCGGTCAGCCACCTGCTCGGCCACGGCCACACCCGTATCGCCTACCTGGGCGACCGCTACGGCATCTGGACCCAGCGGGAGCGCCACCTCGGCTACCTCGACGCGCTGGCCGCGCACGGCATACCCGAGGACCCCGACCTCGTCCGGCACGAACTGCGCTCCCACCGCGAGGCGCGCGGCGCGCTCGCCGGGCTGCGCGCCCTGCCGGACCCGCCGACCGCGCTGTTCGCCAGCAACGACCTGATCACCATGGGCGTGCTCGACGGCCTCGACCACCCGGCCCCGGTGGCCATCGTCGGCTTCGACGACCTGCCGCTCGCCGAACGGCTCAGCCCGCCGCTGACCGTGGTCAGCCAGGACCCGGTGGCCATCGGCGGCACGGCGGCCAATCTGCTCTTCGCCCGGATCGGCGGCGACCGCTCCGCACCCCGCTCCGTGGTGCTGCTGACCCGTCTCGTGATCCGCGGCTCCGGCGAATTCCGCGGCCTCCGGCCTCCCCAACCCGCCCCGGATCAGCGGTGATTACCGTCAGCAGCGGAAGTCCACTGTCGCGTCATTGACATGCACACCATTCCCCATCAGGGTGAGAGCGCTCTCAGAACCGCTGCGGAGGAACGGATTCCGCGATGTCCGGCGACGTCTGTCCTCCGCGGTGCCCCAACTGATGAGGAGTACAGAGCGTGTACATCACCAAACGGAAGCTGTTCGTACCGCTGGCCGCGGCCACGCTGATCGGCGGCGGACTGACCGCCGCGGGGCTCGCGTCGACCGCCTCGGCCTCGGTGCCGGACACCATTCCGCTCACCTTCACCAACAACTCCGGCCGCGGCGACCAGGTCTACGTCTACGACATCGGCACCAACCTCGCCACCGGAGAACAGGGCTGGGCCGACGCGGACGGCGCCTTCCACGCGTGGCCGGCCGGCGGCAATCCCCCCACCGAGGCGCCCGACGCGTCCATCGCGGGCCCCGCCGACGGCCAGTCGCTCACCCTGAAGCTCCCCAAGTTCTCCGGCCGGGTGTACTTCTCCTACGGCCAGAAGCTGGTCTTCAAGCTGACCACCGGCGGCCTCGTCCAGCCCGCCGTGCAGAATCCGGACGACCCGAACCACGACATCCTGTTCAACTGGACCGAGTACACGCTCAACGACTCGGGCCTGTGGATCAACAGCACGCAGGTCGACATGTTCTCCGCCCCCTACGCGGTCGGCGTGAAGACCGCGGACGGCACGACGAAGACCACGGGACACCTCAAGCCCGGCGGCTACAACGGGTTCTTCGACGGCCTCAAGGCGCGGCCCGGCGGCTGGGCGGGCCTGGTCGAGACCGCGCCCGACGGCAGCGTCCTGCGCGCGCTCGCGCCCGGCCACGGCATCGAGTCCGGCGCGCTGCCCGCCTCGGTGATGGACGACTACATCAACCGGGTCTGGGACAAGTACAGTTCCTCGACCCTGACGGTCACGCCCTTCGGCGACCAGCCGGACACCAAGTACTTCGGCCGGGTCTCCGGTGACGTCATGAACTTCACCGACTCCTCGGGCGCGGTCGTCACCAGCTTCCAGAAGCCGGACTCCGACAGCGTCTTCGGCTGCTACAAGTTGCTGGACGCGCCGAACGACCAGGTGCGCGGCCCCATCTCCCGTACGCTGTGCGCCGGTTACAACCGCACGACGCTGCTGACCAACTCCGAGCAGCCCGATGCGGACGCGTCCGGCTTCTACCAGGACGCGGACACCAACCAGTACGCCCGCGAGATCCACGAGCAGATGGCCGACGGGAGCGCGTACGCCTTCGCCTTCGACGACGTCGGCAACCACGAGTCGCTGGTCCACGACGGCGACCCGCAGGAGGCGTCGATCACGCTCGACCCGTTCGACTGAGCCGCGTCAGCGGCCCGGTGGGGTGACGACGACGGCCGCGGCGGCGGGTGCTGTCGCCGCGGCGTTGTCGTCGTTGTTCCCGTTCCAGTCGGTCACGGTGTCGCCGACGATGTGGCCCGCGAGACCGACCGCCAGGAAGACCCCGACGAGGACCTTCGCCGCGGTGCTCATCAGCAGCGGCCGGGTGGCGGAGGCGAGGGCGCCGGGAACGGCTCCGGGCACCGCCCCGTAGGTGTCGCCCGGCACGGCGCCCGGCATGCCCGGCCGCACCGCGCCCGGTACGGCCCCAGGCGCGTCGCCGTCGCCGAAGAGCCGCTTGGGGTAGGCGGAGGTCAGCAGGAGCACGTAGGCGCTGAACCGCATGCTGTAGCGCAGCGTCGCGGCGCTCGCCTCGAACAGCGGCCGGGGCATGCGGCCGAGCACCAGCGTGATCAGCCAGATGATGAAGGCGAGCGCGTACCAGCCGGAGGTCACCAGGCCCTGCACGATGCCGGCCGGGATCATCAAGATGATGCGGAAGAACACCGCGAGCCGGTTCAGCGGTCCCGGCCGCAGCTCGATCCGCACCGGATAGTGCTCGGCGGGCCGCAGCGCGAACGGCGGATACCGGTCGACCAGCAGCATCGCGCTGGCGTGCACACGCGTCTCGTACGCCAGGAACGCGCCGAGGTAGCGGGCCACGCCCTCGGGCAGGTGCCCGGTGAACAGCGCGGCGAACCAGCCGACGATGACGGTGAAGAACGCGCCGACGCCGAGCACGAACACCACGATGAACTGCGGGATCAGCAGCAGCCAGCGCAGCAGCACCGTCAGCCGCCGCTGGCGGCCCGGGTCCGGCATGTCCAGTTCCGGCAGCCACTCCACCGGCTCGGCCCCCTCGGGCCTCGCCCACATCGGTTGCGTCATGCCCGGCGCTCCGTCCCGGGGCGTCCACGAAGACGCCCTCGTGGACGAACCTCGCAGTACGGAGCACCCCTCGCATGTCCAGCAGGGCGGCCGGGTGACGCCCGGACGGGCCGCACCGCCGTGCGGGCGCTCCCGCGGGCGGTGACCATGGAGCGCGAAGGGGGGCTTCCGTGTAGGCCCGCACGTGCCGGGCAGGCGCGGGAACAGGGGCGCCGCGCGTGACCCGCGGGCGCCGCCGCAGCGATGACGACGACCGAGAGGTGCGAGCCATGCCCAGGGGATCGAGTGCCAAGCGCGAGCGCCAGTACGAGCACATCAAGGAGAGCGTCGAGGACCGCGGCGGGTCCGAGAAGCGGGCGAAGGAGATCGCGGCGCGCACCGTCAACAAGGAGCGCGCCCGCTCCGGCGAGGCGCGCACCGCGAGCCGCAGTTCCACCCACGACATGTCGTCGGGCCGCCGCGGCGGCCTGCGCTCGCACTCCGGCGCGCAGGGCCCGACGAAGGAACAGCTCTACAACGAGGCCAGGCAGCGGAACATCAAGGGCCGCTCGTCGATGACGAAGGCGGAGCTGTCCAAGGCGCTCGGCCGCTGACGCCCGTCCGCTGACGCCCACCGGGCGTCGGACGACTCGGGTCCAGGTCCAGGTCTAGGTCCAGGTCCAGGTCCGGGCTCAGGCTCGGGCTCAGTTGAAGGTGTCCGGGTCGGGGCCCGTGCGTTCACCGCGGTCGAGTGCGGTGATGGCGGCCATGTCGGCCTCGGGCAGTTCGAAGTCGAAGAGCCGGAAGTTCTCCTCGACGCGGGCGCGGGTGACCGACTTCGGGAAGACGATGTCGCCGCGCTGGATGTGCCAGCGGAGTGTGACCTGGGCGGGTGTGCGGCCCAGCCGTTCCGCGGCGGCCACCAGCACCGGGTCCTTGAGCACGTTGCCCTTGGCGATCGGGGACCACGCCTCGGTCGCGATCTCGTGCTCGGCGTTGAAGGCCCGTACGTCGTCCTGCACCAAGTACGGGTGCACCTCGATCTGGTTGACCGCGGGGACGACCGTGCACTTCTGGAGCAGGCGGCTGATGTGCGGCGGCTGGAAGTTGGACACCCCGATGGCCTTGGCGCGGCCCGAGGCGTAGATCTCCTCCAGCGCCCGCCAGGTCTCGGTGAAGTCGCCCACCGCGGGCCTCGGCCAGTGGATCAGGAAGAGGTCCAGATACGGCGTGGCCAGGTCGTCGAGCGAGCGGGCGAAGGCCGTGAGGGCGTCGCCGTACGCGTGGTAGGAGTTGTCGAGCTTGCTGGTGACGAAGACCTCCTCGCGCGGCAGGCCCGATGCGCCGACGGCCTGGCCGACTTCCTTCTCGTTGCCGTACATCTCGGCGGTGTCGATGTGGCGGTAGCCGATCTCCAGGGCGGTGGTGACCGCCTCCCGGGTGTCCTTCGGCGGGATCTGGAACGTCCCGAAGCCGAGCTGGGGGATGGCGACGCCGTTGTTGAGCGTGAGAGCGGGCACAGCAGACATGTGCGCGACTTCCTTGCGTGTCTCGGCGGATGATTCCCGGTGGAGCCGCCTGACCTGCGGCGACGAGCCCGGAGTGACAGGGCGGCCTTCACCCACCGTAACTTCTGCCGACGTATCCGGCCTGCCGACGGCAGACCCCGGCGCGCGGACCCTGAGCGGGTCATGAGGGGCGCCCAGCCGATACGACCGGACGACGGGGGGGGATGCCGCCGGCCGTATCGGCTTGTGAGGCGGGGGGGTGCCTCAAAGGTTCGGGTGCCCGGGTCCCGCACCGCCAAACACCCCGAATCCGGGAGCGTGCCTAATTCGCTTCGGAGAGCGCTCTCTCGGGAGGGGTGTAACCCGTTACGCTGTGCCTGTTCCGTGCCACGCCGCCCCGCGTGAAGGAGACGTCCCTTGTCCGACCCGAGCTTCGCGCCGCGTCCTACGCTGGAGGCCGTCGCCGCGCGGGCCGGGGTGTCGCGTGCCACCGCCTCGCGGGTCGTGAACGGGGGAGCGGGAGTACGGGGACCGCTGGTGGAGCGGGTGCGCAAGGCCGTGGACGAGCTGGGGTATGTGCCGAATCAGGCGGCGCGTACGTTGGTGACGCGGCGCAATGACGCCATCGCGGTGGTGGTGGCCGAGCCGGAGACGCGGTTCTTCACCGACCCGTTCTTCGCGCAGCAGGTGCGCGGGATCAGCAAGGAACTCACCGCGCGGGACAATCAGTTGGTGCTGCTGCTGACCGAGGGGGCCGCGGATTACGAGCGGGTCGGCCGCTATCTGGCGGGCGGTCACGTGGACGGCGCGCTGATCTTCTCGCTGCACACCGACGGTTCGCTGCCCGTGCTCTCCAGCAGGGGAGACGTGCCGATCGTCATCGGCGGCCGTCCCACCTGGTCCGATCAGGAGTCCGGCCGCCGCGCCCTGTACGTGGACTGCGACAACCGGGGCGGTGCGCGGGACGCGGTACGTCACCTGCTGGGCATCGGCCGCCGCCGGATCGCCCACATCGCGGGGCCGCTCGACCAACTGGCGTCGGTGGACCGGCTGGACGGGTTCCGTGACGTGCTGCCGGAGACCGACCCGCGGATGATCGCCGAGGGCGACTTCACCCCGGAAGGCGGCGCCCGCGCCATGGCCGAACTCCTCCAGCGCTGCCCCGACCTGGACGCCGTCTTCGCCGCCTCCGATGTCATGGCCTCCGGCGCCCTGCGCGTCCTGCGCACCTCAGGACACCGCGTCCCCGACGACATCGCCGTCGTCGGCTTCGACGACATGGTCTCCGTCGCCGAATGGACCGACCCGCCCCTGACCACCGTCCGCCAGGACATCGAGGAAATGGGCCGCCTCATGGCCCGCCTCCTCCTGCGCGCCCTGGAGCCCGCGCTGGCCGCCGAGGCCGTTCCGGCGCTGTCGTCCATCGTCACCCCGACCCGGCTGATCGTCCGCGCCTCCGCCTGAGGCCGCCGGACCGGATCAGCCGGACCGGATCGGTCGGACAGGATCAGACGGGCCGGACCAGTCGGGCTCGCTCGGCCGGGCCGGGATCCGACGGACCGGATCGGCCGGATCAGACGCGTCGGACGGACTGGTCCCGCTCGGCCGGGGCGGGATTCGACGGACCGTCACCACTCCACCGCGCGGGCCGAATTGCGGCACTCCTCCCGTATTCGTCGTGCGACGGCTCTTGACGAGGGGTCGCCGGAGCGGGCACGCTCCTTCTGGTGGCCTGAGAGCGCTCTCAGACGGAGCGGCCCCCCGACTCTCGGCGCACCGAACCCGCCCGTTCCGCCCGACCGTCGCGTATTCGCGACCCACCCGCTATGGGAGCGCTTCCAGATGACCGCTGTCGACGACCACGCCACTGCCGAGGAGCTGCGGTTCCCGGCCGGATTCCGGTGGGGGACGGCCACGGCCGCGTATCAGATCGAAGGAGGCGCGACGGAGGACGGGCGGACACCGTCGATCTGGGACACCTTCAGCAGCACGCCGGGGCGGGTGCGCAACGGGGACACCGGCGACATCGCCGCCGACCACCGGCACCGGATGCCCGAGGACGTCGAGCTGATGCGCGAACTCGGCGTCACGGACTACCGGTTCTCGGTGTCCTGGCCCCGCGTCCAGCCGACCGGCCGGGGCCCCGCGGTGCAGCGCGGCCTGGACTTCTACCGGCAGCTCACCGACCGGCTGCTGGAGGCGGGAATCCGGCCGGTGGTCACGCTCTACCACTGGGATCTGCCGCAGGAGCTGGAGGACGCGGGCGGCTGGCCCGAGCGCGACACGGCGGCGCGGTTCGCGGACTACGCGGAGCTCGTCGGCGAGGCGCTGGGGGACCGCATCCCGCTGTGGACGACCCTCAACGAGCCCTGGTGCAGCGCCTTTCTGGGCTACGGCTCCGGCGCGCACGCGCCCGGCAGGACCGACCCGGCCGCCGCGCTGCGCGCCGCGCACCACCTCAACCTCGGGCACGGCATGGCCGTCGGCGTCCTGCGCGCACTGCTCCCCGACACGGCCGCGGTCTCGCTGGTGCTCAACCTGGCGGCAGTGCGCGGCCGTTCCGACTCCGCGGCCGACCGGGACGCGGTGCGCAGGATCGAGGCGCTGGCCAACCGGATCTTCCTCGACCCGGTCTTCCACGCGCGCTACCCGCGCGACCTGATGGAGGACACGGCGGCGCTCACCGACTGGTCGTTCGTACGGGACGGCGACCTCGCCGAGATCTCCCGGCCGATCGACGTACTCGGCCTCAACTACTACAGCCCCACCGTGGTCGCCGCCGCGGCGGCCTCGCCCTCCGCCGTGCCCGGCCGCCCCTCCCCGGCGGAGCCCTCGCCGTGGCCGGGCACCGACGGCGTCGTCCGCTTCCTGCCCGCGGAGGGCCCGCGCACCGCGATGGGCTGGCCGGTCGACGCCGAGGGCCTGACCGGACTGCTGCGCCGCCTGGGCAGGGAACTGCCCCGCGTGCCGCTGATGATCACCGAGAACGGCGCCGCGTACCACGACTACGCCGACCCGTCGGGCGCCGTCCACGACCCCGAGCGGATCGCCTACCTGGCCGGCCATCTGGCCGCCGTGCTGGAGGCGGTGCGCTCGGGCGTGGACGTCCGCGGCTACTTCCTCTGGTCGCTGCTCGACAACTTCGAGTGGTCCTACGGCTACAGCAAGCGCTTCGGCATCGTGCACGTCGACTTCGCCAGCCAGCGCCGCACCCTCAAGGACAGCGCCCGGTGGTACGCCGACCTGATCGCGGCCAACCGCGCCGCGCCCGGCGCGCCGGGACCGCGCCACCCGCACCGCCGCCGTGCCGGAGTCCGCGCGGTGTGAGGCGGGCGGTGCGCGCGGGGGTCGGTCAGCGCGCGGCGGGCCCGGCCGGGTCGACGCGGTGCCGCTGTACGTGCTCGTACGCCATCGTCGTCTGCACATCGGCGATCTCGCGGCGCTCGGTGAGCCGGTCGATGACGAAGGCGTAGACGCCGTTCACGTCGGGGACCGCGATGTGGATCAGGAAGTCGTGCGGGCCCGAGGTGACGAACAGGCCGATCACCTCGGGCAGCGTGGCGGCCCACTCGCGGAAGCCCTCGATGACCGGCCGGGCGGGCGGCCTGACCCGTACCGCGATCAGCGCCTGCACCGGGCGGCCGATCGCTTCGAGGTCCAGGGTCGCGTGGTAGCCGGTGATCACCCCGCGGTCGCGCAGCTGCTTGACGCGTTCGAGCGAGGTGGAGGGGGAGACGCCGGTCTTGGCGGCGAGATCGCGGTTGGTCTGCCGTGCGTCGTGCTGCAATTCCCCCAGCAGAGCCTGGTCCAGAGCATCAAATTCCACGAGAGTCCCTATCTGCCTGATGAAGTTCGGTAGCTCTGGGAGAGGGCGGCACGTGTGCCTAGTCTAGGCGGCGGATTCCCGATCGAATGGAGGGCGCCGCATGGACGTGCGCACGGACCTGTCGACCCGGCAGGCGAAACTCAAATGGGTCATCGTCGTGGACGAGGAGCTGCCCGCCGGGCGGCTGGTGAACGCCGCCGCCTGCATGGCCGCCTCGGTCGGCAAGGAACTGCCCGACCTGGTGGGGCGCGGCGGCGAGGACGCCTCGGGCGCCGTGCACCCCGGCCTGCCCTGGGCGGGCTGCTCCGTCCTCGCCGCCGACGCCGGCACGCTGCGTGAGCTGCGCGGCAAGGCGGCGGCCAAGGACGGTGTCCTGGTGGTCGACATGCCCGAGGCGGCCCAGACCTCACGGGTCTACGACCAGTATCTGGACCAGCTCGCGGGCACCAAGGGCGAGGACGTGGCGTACAGCGCGATCAGCCTGGTGGGCCCGCGCAACGTGGTGGACCGGCTGGTCGGCAGGCTCCCGCTGCTGCGCTGAGCGCGAGTACGGGCCGCGGGCGCGTACGCACGGGCCGCCGCGTATCCGCCGGTAGGTGTCCGCGCGTGCGTCCCGTAGCCGCGGTGTGCGTTCCGTACCCGCCGGTACGCACTCGTCCCGGCGCTCCCGGCGCTCCCGACGCGCCCGTCGGCGCCAGTCGAGCGATGATCGAGGGATGAGGCGTACCGGTCGCGAGATGGGCGTCCCCGAGCTGGAGCCCGAGGTGTTCGACCGTGCCATCGTGTCCGTGGCCCTGACGTCGGGGCCCGAGCACCGGCTGGTGTACTACAACGACGCCTTCCACGACCTGTTCGGACCGCGCCCGCTCGGCGTCCCGGCGGGCGAGGTGTTCGACGAGCCGCACGAGTCGCCGTACCTCGACCTGCTCGACGTGGTCTACACCGACAAGGCGCCGCGCCAGGTGACCACCCCGCGCACCACGCGGGGCAGCACGCCCGGCGCGCCCGGGCGGCGGCATTTCGTCTACAGCCTCTCGCCCGTGGTGTCCCGGCACGGCCCCGGCGTGCTGACCGTCGCGATCGACACCACCGCGCACATCGAGGCCGCCGAGCGGGCCGAGGAGCTGTCGGAGGAGCGCCACCAGGCGTTGCAGCGCTACGAGGCGCTGATGTCGGCCGTCTCGCAGATCGTCTGGCTGATGCGGCCAGACGGCGCGATCACCGAGCTGGTCGGCGGCTTCGAGGAGTTCACGGGGCTGCCGTGGCGGTCCAGGATCGACGAGGTGTGGCTGGAGTCGGTGCACCCGCACGACCGCGCCGGGCTCCTCCAGACCTTCCAGGAGGCGGCGACCGGGCCGGCCACGATGTTCGTGTGCACCTTCCGGATGCGTACGGCGACCGGCGCGTACCGGCGCGTGCAGTCGCGGGCGGTGCCGGTCGTGCGCGACGGCGAGACCGTCGAGTGGATCGGCACCACCTCCGACGTCGAGGACCAGTGGCGCAACCGGCTGCGCGAGCGGCTGCTGGCCCGGGTCGCCACCGTCACCGCCGCGCAGGACGTGGCTCAGGCGTTCGCCGCGACGGCCTCGGCGGTCGTACCGGAGCTGACCGACGCCTGCGTGGTGTTCCTGCTGCCCGCCGTGGGGCTGCCTCCCGGTCCCGGCGGGGCGGCCACCGCCACCCGGATCGCCGAGACTGCCAGGGCGGGACTGCCCGACCTGCCGCCGCTGAACGACCAGCCGTACCAGGTCGGCCCGGTCGTCCAGCAGGTGATCGAGAGCCGCAGGCCCCGGCTGGTGACCTTCCCCAGCGGCGAACCGCCGCCCGGCATCGTCCCCGACGCGTCCACCGCCTGGCTGCGCAAGGTCAGGGCCACCAGCCTCACCATCGTGCCGATCGTCATCGACGCGGCCGTGGTCGCCTTCGCCGTCGCGGCGGCCTGCGCCGACAGCCCGCCGCCGGGCCCCGCCGACCTCGCGCTGCTCGGCGAGATCCTGCACGAGGTGCGCGACCCGCTGCGGCAGGCGCTGGAGCTCCAGCGCACCCGGCACACCGCCCTCACCCTCCAGCGGGCCCTGCTCACCCCCACCCCGCGCGTGCCGGGCGCCGAACTGGCCGCGCACTACCAGCCCGCCAGCAAGACCGCCGAGATCGGCGGCGACTGGTACGACGCGCTGCTGCTCCCCGACGGCTCCGTCGCCCTCACCATCGGCGACATCGCGGGCCACGACCTGGAGGCGGCCACGTCGATGAGCCAGCTGCGCAGCATGCTCCGCGTCATCGCCTACGACCAGGTCCACCCCGGCACGCCCGCCGACAGCCTCGCCCGGCTCGACCGCGTCGCCGACGGCCTGGGCATCGCGCCGCTGGTCACCGCCGTCCACGCACAGCTCACGCCGGGGCCGGGCGGCGGCTGGCACGCGGCCTGGTCCAACGCGGGCCACCCGCCGCCGTTGCTGCTCCCGGTCTCAGGGGCGCCGCGCTTCCTCCAGGGCGAAGGGCCCGACCTGCCGCTGTGCGTCGACCCGGCGCTGCCGCGCGCCACCTGGCACCACGAACTGCGCCTGGGCGACACGCTGTTGCTCTACACCGACGGGCTGATCGAGGTGCCGGGCACCGACCTCACCGAGGGCATGGCGCATCTGGCCGCGCACGCGGAGGAGGCGCAGTCCGACGGGGTGCCGCTGGCCGCGCTCTGCGCCAGGCTGCTGGCCGCCGCCGACTCGCGGCGCGACGACGCGGCCGTGATCGGCTTCCGGCCGACCGCGCAGGGGCGGGTGTGGGAGGGGATGTGGGGCTGAGGACGGGCCGGGGCATCGGCCGCGGTCACCGGCGGTTCCTCAGAGCCGCACCACCATCACCACGCCCAGCGTCACCATCGTGACGGCGATGACCCCGTCGAGGACCCGCCAGGAGCCGGGCCGGGAGAACGGCCGCCGCAGCAGCCGGGCGCCGAAGCCGAGCGCGCCGAACCACAGGACGCTGCCGGACGCGGCGCCGACGGCGAACGGCCAGCGGCCACCGCCGTACCCGTTGGCCACCGACCCCAGCAGGAGGACGGTGTCCAGGTACACATGCGGATTGAGCCAGGTCATGGCGAGGCAGGTGAGGACGGCCGCGCGCAGGGTGCCGCCGCTCGCGCCCGCCGGGTCGAGGTGTTCCGGGCGCAGCGCGCGGCGGGCGGCGAGCACGCCGTAGCCGACCAGGAAGGCGCCGCCGACCCAGGCCGCGACCGTGACGGCCGAGGGCCAGGCGTGCACCACGGCGCCGATCCCGCTCACGCCGAGGGTGATCAGTGCCGCGTCCGACAGCGCGCAGATCGCGACGACCGCGGCGACGTGCTCCCGGCGGATGCCCTGCCGGAGGACGAAGGCGTTCTGGGCGCCGATGGCGACGATGAGCGACAGGCCGGTACCGAGACCCGCCAGAGCCGCGAGAAGGGCTGCGTGCATGGTGACGAGGCTAGGAGAGCCACTGTCATCAATCCAGCTAATGATTCTTAGGTAGCATAAGGGATCGTGATGATCGATCTCCCGCTGGACCAGGTCCGCACGCTGCTCGCCGCCGTCGACGAGGGCACCTTCGAGGCCGCGGCGCAGACCCTGCACGTCACGCCGTCCGCGGTCAGCCAGCGCGTCAAGGCGCTGGAACAGCGCACCGGACGCGTCCTGCTGCTGCGCACCAAGCCGGTACGGCTGACCGAGTCCGGCGAGATCGTCGTCCGTTTCGCACGCCAGCTGACCCGGCTGGAGCGGGACGCCAGCGCCGAACTGGGGCTGTCCGACGAGACCGCCGGCACGACGGCGCTGCCGATCGCGGTCAACGCCGACTCGCTCGCCACCTGGTTCCTGCCCGCCCTCGCCGAGGTCCCGGCGGGGCTGCCGGTCTGCTTCGACCTGCGCTGCGACGACCAGGACCACACCGCCGGGTGGCTGCGGCAGGGGCTGGTGATGGCGGCGGTCACCTCTTCGCCGGAGCCCGTGCAGGGCTGTACGGTCCGCGCGCTCGGCCGCATGCGGTACCGCGCCATGGCCGCGCCCGCCTTCCACACGCGGTGGCTGTCGGGGGCGCCGCTGCGGGAGGCGCTGCCGGACGCGCCGCTGGTGGACTTCGACCGCAAGGACGACCTCCAGGACCGCTTCCTGCGCGCTCTCGCGCCGCGCCGCGCCGCGAGCACCCCGGTCGCGGGCCGCGCAGCGAGCACCCAGGTCACCCGGCGCGCCCGGCACTACGTCCCCTCCTCCGACTCCTTCGTGACGGCCGTCGCGGCGGGGCTCGGCTGGGGCATGATCCCCGAGGTGCAGGCCGTGGGGCACCGCAGGGACGGGACGCTGGTCGACCTCGCCTTCGAACGGCCCGTCGACGTCCCCCTCTACTGGCAGCAGTGGAAGCTCGACTCCCCGGCGCTGGCCGCCGTCGCCGAGGCCGTGGTGCGGACGGCGGCGGTCGCGCTCAAGGACACCGACGGCGCGCGGGCGGCGGGCTGACGCGGACCGGGGGGGGGGGGGGGGGGGGGGGCACCCCCCCGCCCCCCCCCCACCCCCCCCCCCCCCCCCTCCCCCCCAAACCACCTTGGCCA
>NZ_JBVHLD010000008.1:9301-57457 GCF_055559175.1 Streptomyces sp. NPDC024632 | reverse complement strand
CCCGTCGTGGGGGGGTGTGGGTGGGTGGGGTGGTGTCCGACAAAGACGCCGCCGTGTCCGGGCGCCTGGCACTCGCCCGCGCCCCGCGCGCCCTCCCCCCCCCCCCCCCCCCCCCCCCCACCGCCGGATGCCCACCGGCGAGTCACTCGTACGCGTCGGCTACCCGTACGCGTTGAACTCCGCGATCGACCACCAGGACGTGGAGCTGCCGGTCTGGGTCACCCGGATGTAGCGGGCGGCCTGCGCGGGGAACGCCGCCGTGACCAGCGCGGCGGAACCCGTGCCGGTGGCCACCGGGGCGCTCCAGGTGGTGCCGTTGGCCGAGAGCGCGACCTGATAGCCGCGGGCGTAGTCGCTCGCGCTGCCCGCCGAGTCCATCGTGATCTGGTCGACGGTGTGCGACGCGCCCATGTCGACGGTCACCGTCTGGCCGTTGGCCATCGGCGTGCCGGTGCTCCAGCGCGTCGACGAGTCCCCGTCCAGCATCCGCGCGGCCACGTCACCGCCGCCGGTCGCCGAGGCGGACGCCGTCCACCCCGTACGCGACAGCAGGGAGTGACCGCCGCCGCCGTTGCCCGCGGGGATGGTGGTCTGGCCGGTGAGGCGGATGTCGCGGGACGACGAACCGACGTAGACGGCGTTGGTGCCGGCCGCGTTGGTCCAGGCGTTCGTCCAGTACTGGAAGCTGCGCGCGTCCAGGGTGACCGAGACGTGCTGGCTCTGGCCGGGGTTGAGGCTGACCCGCTGGAAGCCCCGCAGACTCTTGGGCGGTTCACCCGTCGTGGCGGGCTGTCCGACGTAGACCTGCGCGACCTCGGCGCCCGCTCGCGTACCGGTGTTGGTGACGTCGAAGCCGACCGCCACATTGCCGTTCGCGTCAGGAGCGCCGACCGTCAGACCCGAGTAGCCGAAGGTCGTGTACGACAGGCCGAAGCCGAACGGGTACGCGGGCGTCTTGTTCTGCGAGTCGTACCAGCGGTAGCCGACGTTCACGCCCTCGCTGTACTGCACCGTGTTGTTCTGGCCGGGCCACTGCGCGGTGGTGTGCGCCGGGACGTCGGCGATCGAGGCGGGGAAGGTCACCGGCAGCTTGCCGGAGAAATTCGTGTCGCCGTACAGCAGCCGGGCGATGGCCGTGCCGTCCTCCTGGCCCGGATACCAGTTCTCGACGATGCCCCGCACCGCGTTGGCCCACGGCATCGTCACCGCCGAACCGCTGTTGACGACCACGACCGTGTTGGGGTTGGCCGCCGCGACATCGGTGACGAGCTGACTCTGCGCGGAGGACAGGTCGATGGACGACAGGTCGCCGCCCTCGGACTCGAAGTTGCTCACGAAGACCACCGCGAGGTCCGAGGAGCGCGCCGTCGCGACCGCCTGGTCGTGCAGCGACAGGCCCGGAATCTGCCAGCCGAGCGTGGCGTTGCTGCCGCCGCCCGCCTGGT
This sequence comes from Streptomyces sp. NPDC024632, assembly GCF_055559175.1. Taxonomy (NCBI): domain Bacteria; kingdom Bacillati; phylum Actinomycetota; class Actinomycetes; order Kitasatosporales; family Streptomycetaceae; genus Streptomyces; species Streptomyces sp. NPDC024632. Next base: position 56,012 of record NZ_JBVHLD010000008.1, on the reverse strand, counting down.
AGTAGTCCACCTCGATGCTCACCGGCTGATTGGCCGTCAGACTGATCGTGCCCGTCCGGGTGGTCGGACCCTGGTCGAACCAGTTGTTGATGATCTGCTGGCCGTTGACGAACAGCCTGCTGCCGTCGTCGCTGTTGAGCGAGAAGGTGTACGTGCCGGTGGTCGGCGGGGTCAGCGTGCCGGTCCACTTCGCCGACCAGTTGGTGGTGTTGACCCCGGGGGCCGGGGACTGGCCGCCCCACACGTTGTCGACGGTCGAGTCCACCCGGCTCGCCACCACCGCGCCCGACAGGTCCTTGCTGTTGTGGTACTCGCCGTACAGGCCGCTGCCGGTGCCCTGCGACGGCTTGAGATACGTACTGCCGACCGGCGACAGCGAACCGTTCGCCGACGCGACGCCCTGCGCGTACGTCACCGTGGTGCCGCTGCCCGCACGGGACTTGAGGCCCTGGTACGGCGTGATCACATGCGGCGCGTTCACGCCCGCGCTGCCGCCGCCCTGCGTCATCGCGCCGGTGCCCGCGTCGTCACCGATCACGGCCATGGACTTGACCGACGAGGCGACCGGCAGCACCGAGGAGCCGTTCTTCAGCAGGACGCTGCCCTCCTCGGCGACCTGCTGCGAGATCGCCGCGTGCGCGGGGGAGGTCACGACCGCGTTCGTGGAGCCGTTGTTGGGGTTGTCGAACAGGCCCTGGCGGAACATCGACAGCAGGATGCGGCGCACATGGTCGTCGATCGTGGCCTGCGAGACCTGGCCGTTGTTCACCGCGTTGGTCAGCGCGGTGCCGTAGTAGTCCTTGCCCGGCATCTCCATGTCCAGGCCGTTGTTGGCCGAGGCGACCGTGGAGTGGGTGCCGCCCCAGTCGGAGGTGATGAAGCCGGTGAAGCCGAGGTCGCCCTTGAGCAGGCCGTTCTGCAACGGGCCGTTCTCGCAGGCGAAGGGGCCGTTGATCGCCGAGTAGGAGCACATCACCGAGTCGGCCTGGCCCTGCTTGACCGACGTCTCGAACGCCGGGGTGTAGATCTCGCGGATGGCGCGGTCGGAGACGATCGCGTTGTCCGAGGCGTTGTTGCGGTTGGTCTCCTGGTTGTAGACCACATAGTGCTTGACCTGGGCCATCGGGCCCTGGCTCTGGATGCCCTGGATGTCGGCGGCGCCCAACTGGCCCGCCAGATACGGGTCTTCGCCCATCGACTCGAAGGCGCGGCCCCAGCGCGGGTCGCGCACGATGTTGATCGTCGGCGCCAGCACCACATTGGTGCCCTTGCCCCACTGCTCCGAACCCAGCACCTTGCCGTAGTTCTGCATCAGCGCGGGGTCCCAGCTCGCCGCGCCCGCGACCGGGGCGGCCATCTGCGTCACGTCGTTGAAGCCGTCACCCGCACCGACCGGGCCGTCCTGAAGGTGCAGCGGCGGAATGCCCAGGCGCGTGTTCCCGTCCACGCACCCGACGTACCCGCACGACGCCCCGCCGTGCAGCATCGTCAGCTTCTCCGCCTGCGTCATCGCCGCCAGCAGCTCGTCGGCCCGCTGCGCGGGCGTCTGCGCCGTGTTCATCCACGGCTGCGTGGCGGCCTGCGCGGGACTTCGGCTCGCGGAGACAGCGCTTGCTCCGGTCACAAGTAAGAGCGCTGCCGCTATGGGCAGCGCCGTTCGTATCCAAGGACGTGTTCGACGCATGGGGGGACTCCTGTATGCGGCTCGACAGCGCGTGGGAGAGCGACGGAACGCACAGCCCGCACGACGCGTGGGGGCGCCGACAGCGGACTGCGCAAGCGACGATCGTCTCCCGCAGACCCCGTGTCAAGACTGACAGAGAGCGCTCTCCCGCCGCCGGCGGACGGTTGCGTGACGAGCCGTGCGGGAAAGCGCGCCCGGCGGCCTGGCGAGGTCAGGGAGCGGCGCCCTCGGACGGCTCGCAGGCCAGGCCGTCGTGATCGCGGTCGAGCTTCGGCCGATAGCGCGGATCGCCGCTCGGAATGTCGCTCGCGCCGTGGTCGTGCGCGTCCGTGCAGTCCTTGTACGTGGTCGCGGGCGGACCGGTCGTCTCTGCTCCCGAGCCCGGCACCGCGTGGACACTGGCCCCGGTGATCCGCCCGCCGTCGACGGAGTACGTGCCCTCGAAGGACTTGACGGTGCCGTCGGTCTGGGTGGCGTCCAAGTGGACGGTGACAGTGGTGGGGGTGCTGGCGAGGACGGTCACGACGTCTTCGGAGGTGGACGAGAAGCCGTTGACGAAGGCCGAGTAGGAGGAGCTGACGTTCTTGCCGCCGAGAGCCCACGCCCGGCCGAAGTCGCGGGCGTTGATCGCGGCGAAGTAGTCGCTGACGACCGTCGTCGGGTCCGTGGCGGTGGTGGTGGCCGTCGCTGTGGTGGTCGTCGTCGGAGCGGTCGGGGTGGGCGTGGGTGTCGCAGGCGGCGGATTCGGCGTCGTCACGGTGGTCGTCACCGTCGCTCCGGGCGCGCTCGGAGCGACGGTGACGCCCGCCGACGAGTTGCCGTCCGTGCTGCCGCAGGCCGCGGCCGTGGCCGCCGTGACGGCGACCAGCAGCGTGGCGGGCAGGAGTCGTACACGGGCCATGGGACTCACCTCGCGGGTGGCTGTCCCCTTGTCCCAGAGTGCGCCGCCCCGGCCGGTACCGCTCGCCGATCAAGGACGGACGCGCGCCTCAGCGGGTGCGGTCCTCGTCGGGGGCCGGTGGGGTGTCGGGGGTGTCCTCGGCCATGGAGCCGGGGCTGGAGAAGTCGGGGCTGGAGAAGCCGTGGGGGGAGATGCCGACCTCCTGGGGGACGAGGTCGTCGGCGGAGTCGGCCTCGTAGTCGGGGCCCTCGAAGGGCGGGACGACGTAGTCGGGCGGGGTGTAGTCGTGGATCTCGGGCGCGTCGGGGCCCGTGAAGTCGGGACTGGAGAAGTCCGGACTGGAGAAACCGGGGCTGGAGAAGTCCGGCGCGTCCGCGTCCTTACCGCCCGCGTCGCCGCTTCCGCCGCCGTGCTGTTCGTCGCTCATCTCGGTCCCCTCACGGCGGTCCGCACCGCCTGTCCGCGGAACGGAATGAACCCGGCCGCATCACCGTTGCCATGCACACAACGAACAGTACGAGACTGTACGAGCAGGAAGGTGTCCCATGAAGGTCCGTAATTCGCTGCGCTCGCTCAAGAGCCGTCCGGGCGCCCAGATCGTCCGCCGGCGCGGCAAGGTCTATGTGATCAACCGCAAGGACCCCCGCTTCAAGGCCCGTCAGGGCTGACCCCCGCGACCGGGGCGGAATGCCGGGATCCGCCCCAACTCCCCTGTATCGGGCATGAGCCGGTTGAGCGTGTCGTGCACCGAACAGGGTGTGCGACAGTATCCCTTGCCCGGGATCGGGCGGCAGTACAGGGCGCGCCGAACAGGCCCGGTGAGAACCGGACGGCGCGTTCGGAAACCGGCGTGGGGTGCGGGGCGTCCGTGCTGGTGGGGGTACCGGCGGGTCAGGGGGCCCGACCGGAGGTGCGCGCGCGGTGGAGGCGTGGGAATGAGTTCCGAGATCTACTTCAGCAACAACTACCGGGATCTGTGCCAGGAGCACGGCACGGGAGCGGGCTTCCAGTTCGAGTTCTCGTGCCGGCGCTGCCAGGACACCTGGCGCTCGGCCTTCGAGCCGTACACCAGCGGGCGGGTCGCGGGCTGGCTCGGCAAGGGCGTCAGCGCGGCCTACGGCGTGCTCGGCCGTGGCGGCTACGGCATGTCCAGCGCCGCCGACGGCCTGGCGGGCGCGGGCTTCGGCAGCGCGCGCGACAAGTCCTTCCAGCGGGCGATCACCAACGCCGAGGGCCACTTCAACCGCTGCCCGCGCTGCACCGACTACGTCTGCAACCGCTGCTGGAACGCCGCTCAGGGCATCTGCCTGACCTGCGCCCCGGACACCGCCGCCGAGGCCCTCGCCGCCCAGCAGCGCGGCCTCAACGACATGGTCTCTGAGCGCGCCTACACCGTGGGCCAGCAGAGCGGCCAGGCGTTCGACGTGACCGCCGCGCGCCAGCTCGTCTGCCCGCAGTGCGGCACGGAGACGCGGGGCGCCGCCTTCTGCTCCGGCTGCGGCCACCGGCTCGCCCAGCCCGACAACTGCGCCTCGTGCAGCGCCCCGATCCCCGAGGGCGCCGCCTTCTGCCCGGGGTGCGGCACCCGCCGCTGACGACGCGCGCCGCCACCCCCTCGCGTCGGCCGACGCGTGAGGGGGAGCGGCGCCATCAGGTGAGGGCCGCGCCAGGGGCGCTTACGCGTCCCGCGCGCAGCTCGCGCGCCCCGCACCACTGCTGATGAGCGTCAACTGCTCGCGCGTGGCCGGGGCGTGGATCGCGGGCGTGCCGTGGGCGCGCAGCCCCGCGAGGTGGATGTCCAGATGCCGCTGCCACGCCTCCGGCGCGACCGGGCCCGCGGTCTCCACGATGCCGCGCAGCGCCCAGGAGATGGCCATGATGTCGCCGAGCACGATGTCGGGACCGATCCGCCCGAACTCCTGCGCCTGGGCCAGGAGTTCGGTGATCAGGTCGCGCAACTGCTCGACGCAGGCCGCCTTGGAGTGGCCGACCGCCTTGACCGCGTAGCCCCGGTGGGTGCTCAGCGACTGGCCCATGGCCCGCAGATAGACCTCGAGCCCGGTGCCGTCGCCGAGCGCGAGCGCACGGCGCGCCTCGGCGACCAGCTCGCTGAGCATCTGCCCGACGATCTCCTCGACCAGCGCCTCCTTGTTGGGGAAGCGCCGGTAGACCGTACCGACGCCCACCCCCGCGCGCGAGGCGATCAGCTCCACGCTCGCCTCCGTGCCGAATTCGGAGACGACCTCACGCGCGGCCTCGATGACCAACTGCTGGTTGCGTACGGCGTCCCGCCGCATCGGCCGGTCCTGTGTGTCGCGCGCTGTCATCCGTCACTCCCGGTGGGTGCGGCCGTTCGTACGCCGGAGCTCACTCCGGCTTGTCACCCACGACCGTACCGCCGGGTACCACCGCCAACTCCGGATGCGCGGGCTCGTCCGCGAAATCCACCAGCCTGGTCTGCTGCCGGGTGACCGGGATCAGCATCGCGGCGAAGGCCGCGATCAGCAGCGCGACACCGAGCATCGCGAAGCCGTTGGTGTACCCCGACTCGCGCGGCAGGCCGTCGGCGGCCGGGTTCGAGGTGACGACGCTGGCCATCAGCGCAGCGCCGATCGAGCCGCCGATGGTGCGGATGTTGGCGTTCATGCCGCTGGCCACGCCGGTCTGCTCCGGCGGCACCGCGGCGACGATCAGGCTCGACATGGCCGAGAAGGCCAGGCCGAAACCGACGCCCATCACGCCGGTGGCGATGTACAGCTCCCAGGTCGCGCCGTGCGCGAAGGCGATCATCGCCAGCGAGACGGTGCCGATCAGCGAGCCGAGCAGGACGACGATCTTGCCGCCGATCCGCTGGGCGAGACGGCTCGCGCCCAGGCCGACGGCGAACATGGTCACCGACATCGGCAGCAGGATCAGGCCGGACTCGGTGATGCTCGATCCGAAGCCGTACCCGGTGGACTTCGGGGTCTGCACGAATTCGGTGAGGAAGGCGAAGGTCGCGTACATACCGACACCGAAGAGCAGCGCGACCAGGTTGTTGGTCCACACCGCGGGCAGCCGCATCATCTTCATGTCGATCAGCGGTACGGCGGAGCGCAGTTCGACCTGCACCCATGCGACGGCCAGGACGACGGCGGCGATCAGCAGGCCGATCACCTTGCCGGAGGCCCAGCCCCACACCGACGCCTGGCTCAGCGCGACCAGCAGGGCGACCAGCCAGCCGGAGAGCAGCACGGCGGGCAGCCAACTGATGCGTCCCGGTGTGCGGATCGGGGACTCGGGGACGAAGAAGTGCGCGGCCACGGCCGCGAGGATCGTCATGATCATCGGCAGCCAGAACAGCCAGTGGTAGTCCAGCACGCTGACGATGGGTCCCGCGAGGACGATGCCGAGGCCGGAGCCGACCGCGATCAGCGAGGCGATGGCGCCGACCGCGCCGTTCAGCTTCTCGCGCGGGAACTCGTCGCGGATGATGCCGAAGGCCAGCGGCAGCACACCGCCGCCGATGCCCTGGATCACGCGGGCGATGATCATCACCTGCACGTTGGACGCGAGCGCGGCCAGCAGCGAGCCGACCGCGAGGGCGGACATCGTCGCCACGAAGACGCGTTCCTTGCCGATCATGTCGCCGACGCGGCCCATGATCGGGGTGAATATCGACGCCGACAGAAGGTAGGCGGTCAGCACCCAGGTGACGGTGTTCTGGTTGGTGTGCAGGCTCTCCTGGATCGTCGGCAGGACGGGGGTGACCAGGGACTGCAACAGCGCGTAGGCGGCGACACCCGCCGCCAGGACCGCGAACGTGACCTGGTGGTGCGGTCGCCGGGTCTCGGACGCCATGGAACTCCTCAAGCTTGAACCGGAACGAACATTCCGTTAAGCCAGCAGAATATCGCATCAGGAATGACGCTTCCGTTTCGTGGAGGTCAGGTGTAATGCACACCTCACTTCGTCCCCGCCGGGAATAAACGGCGGAAACGCTGCCCCGAGGGCCCGTCCGCGTCGGCCTGCCGTCGCCTCCCCGATCCACCCGGGCGGCGGGCCGGGCGTTCGCCGCGACCCGGCGTCGCGCGGCTTCGCACGGCCTAAGGTGGCCGGATGTTCTCCGATCAGGGGCCGAGCTTCCGCGAGTTGGCGGTGCAGGCGCTCTCCTCCGTCGACCGCGGCTACGACCTGCTCGCGCCGAAGTTCGACCACACACCGTTCCGCACGCCCGATGTCTTCCTCGACGCGGTGGCGGGCGCTCTCGCGCCGCTCGGGCCCTTCGACGCGGGACTCGACGTCTGCTGCGGTACGGGCGCGGGCGTCGGGACGCTGCGGCCGCTGTGCGGGAAACGCGTCACCGGCGTGGACTTCAGCGCGGGGATGCTGGCCGCCGCGCGCGCCGCGTACACCGGCCGGGACACCGCCGAAGGACCGGAGCCGGAGTGGGTACGCGCCGACGTCCGCGCGCTGCCCTTCGACGCGGAGTTCGACCTCGCCGTCAGCTTCGGCGCCTTCGGGCACTTCCTGCCCGCCGAACGCCCCCGGCTGTTCGCCGAGGTGCGCCGCGCGCTGCGCCCCGGCGGGCTCTTCGCCTTCCCGGTCACCGCGCCGCCGCCCGTCGACTCGGCCCTGTACTGGGCACTGTGGGGTTTCGACGCCGGGATGCGGGTGCGCAATCTGGTCTGGCGCCCGCAATTCGTCATGTACTACCGGACGTTCCCGCTGCGCGGGGTGCTCGACGACCTCGCGGGGGCCGGATTCACCGTGACCCACACGGCACTTGAGGAGTTCGGCCGCCGCCCGGACGGCAACCCGCGCTGTCGGCTGGTGCTGGCCCGCAGCACCTGACCGGTACGGGGTCCGTACCCGGTCGGTGCCGCGGGCCGGGGCGCGGCCGGGGTCAGGCCGAGCAGCCGCTGTCGGCGATCACGTAGTAACCGGCCGCGGTCTCCTTCAAGGTGTGCGTGACGAAGACATTCCACAGCCCCATGTTCTGGTTGGAGCCGTTGGCGTACGCGTATCCGCCGCTCTGATGCGCGCGGCCCGCCGCCACCTGGGCGTAGTTGGTGGCGGTGAAGCACTGCCCGGAACCGCCGCCGCCCGACCCGGTGGTGGTCGCCGTGACCGCGCCGGACGCGGCGCCGACCGTCCCGGCAGAGTCGACCGCGGCGACGGTGTAGGCGTACGAAGTCCCCGCCGTCAGACCGCTGTCGGTGTACGCGGCCGAGGTGCTGGTGCCGACCTTGGTCCCGGCGCGGTAGACGGTGTACGAGGCGGCCCCGGTCACCGCCGCCCAACTCAGGCTCGCCGTCGTGTCGGTGGTGCCGGTGACCTTCAGCCCGGTGGGCGCGGGCAGCGCGCCCGTGCCGCCGCCGGAACCGGAGTCCAGGCCCCAGAAACGGGCGGTGTAGTAGCTGGAGCAGATCGTGTCGAGGTAGTACGCGCCGGTCGCGCCGCACTGCTCGGTGCCCGAGCCGGGGTCGACGGCCAGGCCGTGTCCCATGCCGGCGATCGAGTACATCTGCACGGCGGGCTTGCCGGAAGCGTCGTTGTACGTGGTCAGCGTGGTGTTGCCGGGCAGGCTCTGGGTGCTCGACGGGGTCTGGCCGATGCCCCACACATTGGTCCACTGGTCGCGCAGCTCGGTGGCGTTGACCGGGTAGACCGTGTAGTCGGAGGCGCCCTGCCAGATCGCCACCCGCGGCCACGGCCCGGTGTAACCGGGGTGGGAGGCGCGGACCTTGTCGCCCCACTGCGCCGGGGTGAGATTGAGGCTGCCGTACTGGCAACCGGAGGCCGCCGTCTGACTGGTGGCGCACTGCGCGGGCAGCCCCGAGTCCACCGAGCCGCCCGCGAAGACGTCCGGGTAGTCCGCCAGCAGGTCGGCGGTCATGCCGCCGCCCGCCGACAGGCCGGTGACGTACACGCGACGGCTGTCCGAGCCGTACTGCGTGACGGCGTGGCCGACCATCGACACGACGGACGCCGCCTCGCCCTTGCCGCGGGTGTCCTTCGCGGGGTCGAACCAACTGAAGCAGGACAGCGAGTTGTTGGCCGAGCTGGTCTGCGGCAGCACGAGCGCGAAGCCCCACAGGTCGGCGTACTTCTGCCAGCCGGAGTTGGCGAAGTAGTCGCTCGCGCTCTGCCCGCAGCCGTGCAGCGCGACCACGACGGGCGCGTTCGCGGGCAGACCGGCGGGTGCGTACTCGTACATCGCCAGATTGCCGGGGTTGGAGCCGAAGGACGAGACCTGGGTGAGACCGGCCGCGGCGGCCGGACCGGCGGTGACGACCGCGCCGAGGCAGGCGGTGAGCAGGGCGAGGACACCGAGGAGCGCGGTGGTCGCGGCGCGGGCGGTACGGGGGAGGGGCGAACGGGCGCTGCCGGGCGGCGGGTTGGGGGGCATGCGGACTCCTCGGGACGGGGGGCGGCTCACGGTCGGCGGACACCGTCACGTCGGACGACAGCGGTAGGGGGCGTTCCTGATGTGACGGGGACCACGTGTCGGCTGGACGGTAGAACCGCCGCGGCGGCCCCAGACACGTGAAGGACCGCCACCCCTGCGCGGCGGAAGTGGGGGCCGCCGCCATTGCGTCCGCCGCGCCGCGGTGCGCCCGGCGGCGCGGCCGGCCGGCCGCCGCCCGCGCCGCGCGGCCGTACCGGCATGGGCCCTGGAGGGCCCGCGCGACATGGCTGCGGACGCCACCTCGGGACGGGGAAGTATGGTCACCGGCCACGTGTGCGGGCCCCCGCATCGTTTCTAGCGTGGCGGCCATGGAGAGCACTCAGAGCCCCGGCGCCGAGGGGCCGCCCGCTGCGCCGCCCGCCGCAGTCACCCCCGACGACCCGCCCGGCGCGCGGTTCCTGGCCGGGCGGACCGCCCTGGTCACCGGAGCCGCCAGCGGTATCGGACGGGCCTGCGCGGTGGCCCTCGCCGAGGCGGGCGCCGCCGTCTACGTGGTGGACATCGCGGCGGACGCGGCCAAGGAAGTGGCGGCGGAGATCGGCGGCACCTGCTGCGTCACCGACCTCGCCGACCCCGCCGCCGTGGACGCGCTGCCCGACGACGCCGACATCGTCGTCAACAACGCGGGCCTTCAGCACATCGCGCCCGTCCACGAATTCCCCCCGGAGCGCTTCGCGTTGATCCAGCGGGTGATGGTCGAGGCGCCGTTCCGGATCCTGCGCCGCACCCTGCCGCACATGTACGCGGGCGGCTGGGGCCGGGTGGTCAACATCTCGTCGGTGCACGGCCTGCGCGCCAGCCCGTACAAGTCCGCGTACGTCGTCGCCAAGCACGGGCTCGAAGGGCTCAGCAAGACCGTCGCGCTCGAAGCCGCGCCGCACGGCGTGACCAGCAACTGCATCAACCCCGGCTATGTCCGCACCCCGCTCGTCGAGGACCAGATCGCCACCCAGGCCGTCGCGCACGGCATACCCGAGGCGGAGGTGGTGACCCGGGTGATGCTGGAGCGCACCGCGATCAAGCGGCTGATCGAGCCGGTGGAGGTCGCGGCGGCGGCCCTGTGGTTCTGCTCCCCGCACACCGGCTACATCACCGGGGCCTCGCTGCCGCTGGACGGCGGGTGGACCGCCCACTGACCGGCGCGCACCGAGCCGACCGTCGGGCCAGCCACGGGCCAATCACGGGCCGACCGCGAGCCGGCCACCGGGCGGTCCACTGATCCAGCCGTCGATCCGGCTACTGATCCGGCCACTGACCTCGCCTTTTACGGCGGCCGGTCGATAGGGTCGGCGTCTGCGGCGGCCGTCGTCCCGTCCCGGCGGGGCGGCGAGCCCCACCGCGCGTCCGTCGCACCAGCCGTGCGGCGCGACGGTCCCGACCGCCGCGCCGCACGGACCGTTCTTCGTCCCTCCGGCACGGTGACCCCTGATGTCCGCAGAATCCGCAGAACCCGCAGCCGTACCGGCGCCCGAGTCCGTAGCGGCACCGGCACCGGCACCCGCCCTCGGGCCCGCGGCCGAGCCCGCGCCCATCGCCCGCCATATGCGTCGGCTGCTCGAAATGGTCGCGGCCGACGCGCCCGCGGAGGACTTCGGGGCGGTCGCCGCGCAGGCGAGGATCAACGGGGCGGGCGCGTCCGACCTGTCGGAGCTGGAACAGGCCACCGGGATCGCGCTGCGGGTCCGCCGGGTGCTGCGGCAGCACCGCCGCCGCGAGACCGAACTCGCCGCGCTCTTCGACACCGCGAGCGACCTGGCCGCGCTCCGCGACCTCGACGCCGTCCTCCAGTCCATCGTGCGCAGGGCCAGGATGCTGCTCGGCACGGACACCGCGTATCTGACGCTGCGTGACGAGGAGGCGGGCGACACGTACATGCGGGTCACCGACGGCTCGGTCTCACCGCTCTTCCAGAACCTCCGGCTGTCGTACGGCGACGGTCTCGGCGGTCTGGTCGCGCTGACCGCCCGCCCGTACGCGACCCCCGACTACCGCACCGACGAGCGCTTCCGGCACACCGGCTCGATCGACGAGGGCGTGCTGGACGAGGGCCTGGTCGGCATCCTGGGGGTGCCGCTGCTGCTCGGATCGCGCGGCGCGGGCGGTCACGCGGGCGGCGCCGTCGGCAGCGACGTGATCGGGGTGCTCTTCGCCGCCGACCGCACCCCGCGCCCCTTCTCGCCCGACGAGGTCGCGCTGCTGTGCTCGCTGGCCGCGCACGCCGCCATCGCCATCGACACCGCCAAGGCCATCACCGACCTCGCCGAGGCGGGCGCCGTGATCCGCGAGCACGCCGCCGCGATGCAGCGCGCCGAGGAGGCGCACGACCGGCTCACCGACCTGGTGCTGCGCGGCGGCGACCTGTCGGAAGTGGCCGCCGCCGTCGCGGGACTGCTGGACGGCGCCCTCACCATCCACGACCCGGAGGGCCGACGGCTGGCCGCCGTCGGGCGCGGCGGCGGCGACTTCGACGGTCTGCCCCCGCAGCCGGCGGCCCTGGTCAGGCACGCCGCCGACTCGCACGCCGCGGCCCGCGCGGTGTTCCGCGACGGCCGCTGGACCTGCGCCGTGCTCGCGGGACAGGAACTCCTCGGCAGCCTCGTGCTGTACGGGCGCGAACGGCTCGACGACTCCGACCGGCGGCTGTTCGAGCGCGCCGGGGTCGTCACCGCGCTCCTGCTGCTGCTCAGCCGCTCCGTCGCGGAGACCGAGAACCGGGTGCGCGGCGAGCTGATCACCGACCTGCTGACCGCGGCGGGGCGCGACCCGGCCGGTCTCGTCGTGCGCGGCCGCAGGCTCGGTGTCGACCTCGACCGGCCGTGCCTGCTGCTCGTCGCCGAGACCGTCACCGCCTGCCACGACAAACTGCCGGGCGCCGCCGTCCAGTACCTCTTCGGCGGCGACGGCATCAGCGCCGAGCAGTCCGGCACCGTCGTCCTGCTCCTCCCGTACGACGGCGCACCGCCCGGCGAGGCCGCCAGGGCCGCCGTCGCCCAGCTCGGCCACCTGGTGGGCGCGCCCGTCACGGTCGCCGCGGGCGGACCGGCCGCGGGACCGCGGGCCCTGGCCGACGCCCACGCCGAGGCGCTGCGCTGCCTGCGCGCCCTCCAGTCGCTCGGCCGCGTCGGCGACGGCGCGAGCGCCGACGAACTCGGCTTCCTCGGCGTGCTGTTGGGCAACGAACGGGACGTCGACTCCTACGTCACCGCGACGCTCGGCCCGCTCCTCGACTACGACGCGCGACGCGGCACGGAACTGGTCCGTACCCTCGGCGCCTACTTCGCCTGCGGCGGCACCCTCACCCGTACCAAGGACGAACTCCACCTGCACGTCAACACCGTCGTCCAGCGCCTCGACCGCGTCCAGGCCCTCCTCGGCCCCGACTGGAACGCCCCCGACCGGGCGCTGGAGCTCCAACTCGCCCTCCGTCTGCACCTGTTGTCCACACCTCGCGGCTAGGGGCGGCGCCCGGCCGGGACCGCCTCCCGGCCGCGACCGCCTCCCGGTCAGCTCCTCTTCCGCGCCGCCGCGCGCAGCCGTTGCGGCAGACGGGCCACGCCGCCGGGCAGCACGTAGACGACCACGACGAACACCGTGCCGAGCAGGAACAGGGGCTGGGAGAGCGGGACCCGCAGGACCGAGGGCAGACCGGCGACCGAGCCGGAGCCCGCGAGGTCGCCGAGCCGGTGGTCGGCCCAGGTGTAGAGGACCCCGCCGATCAGCGGGCCCCAGCGCGAGCCGGAGCCGCCGAGGACGACCATCACCAGCAGCGACAAGGTGAAGTCGGAGGTGGTGGTCTGCGGGGTGGCGCCGCCGGTCAGCAGCAGATGGACGATGCCGCCGACCGCGGCCAGCGCGCCCGCCAGCACGAAGGCCGTCAGCTTGAAACCGTACGGCCGCAGGCCCAGCACCTCCACCCGGCGCTCGTTCTCCTTGATGCCCTCCCAGACCCGCCCGGTGGGGGAGCGGACCGCCCAGTGCACGACGGCGACAGTCACCACGAGGTAGGCGAGCGCGATCCAGTAGAGATTGACGGTGTGCTCGATGCCGACGAGTGACGCGGGCAGCCTGTCCGCGGGCACCGCCCGGCCCTCCTCGCCGCCGGTCACCCCGCCCGGGTCGCGCTCCACCAGGATCGAACCGGCCTGCGCGAAGGCGAGTGTGACCATCGAGAAGGCGATCCCGCTCACCCGCAGCGACACCGAGCCCAGCAGCGCGGCCAGCGCGATCCCGAAGAGCAGCCCCAGCACGGCGGCGGCGGCGAACGGCAGCCCGGCCTCGATCATGATGACGTCGGTGGCGTACGAGCCCGCGGCGAAGTACAGCGCGTGGCCGAACGAGAGCAGGCCCGTACGGCCGAGCAGCAGGTCGTATCCGGTCGCGAGCGCGCCGAACACCAGGCACAGCGCGAGGAGTTGAAGGCTGCCCGCGCTGCCGATCGGCCCGTCGAGCAGGCCCGGCAGCGGCAGCGAGCTGTACGGGGCCGCGAGCAGCGCGGCCAGGGCGGCGGCGGGCCACCAGCGGGTGACCCGGCGCAGTTGTCCGGCCGGCGCGGGCGCCGCCTGGACGCGCGGCTCCTCGCGGGTCGGGGTGGCGGTGGTCATGCGAGCCTCCCGGTGGCGCCGTGCGGCCGGAGCAGCAGCAGCGCCGCGAGCAGGACGACGACCGCGAGATCGCCGAGCCCCGACGCGGTGTAGTAGTTGGCGAACTGCTGGACGAGGCCCACGCCGACGGCCGCGAGCGCGGCGCCCGACACCGACCCCATGCCGCCCATGACGACCACGACGAAGGCGAAGATCAGCAGCGAGGTGCCCTGGCCCGGGTCGACCGAGCCGTAGTACAGGCCGCCCAGCGCGCCGCCGAGCGCCGCCGCGGCCCCGCCGATCGCGAAGACCAGGGTGAAGGCGCGCCGGACGTCGATGCCGAGCGCGGTGACCATCGCCCGGTCCTCGACCCCGGCCCTGACGACGAGGCCGTGCCGGGTGCGGCCGAGGAACAGCCGCAGCGCCAGCAGGACGAGCACCGCGGCGCCGATCAGCACCAGCCGGTTGACGGGGACGCGCGCGCCGAACAGTCCGAAGGTGCCGGACAGGGCCGCGGGTCCGGGGAAGGTGCGCGCGTCGGCGCCCCAGATCGCCGACAGCAGCGCGGGCACCGCGAGCCCCACCCCGACGGTGGCGAGGACCTGCTCGCGCGGCCGTTCGTACAACGGGCGGATCAGGGCGAGTTCGAGCACCATCGCGGCGACGGTGCCCACAGCGGTGCCGAAGGCGACGGCGAGGACGAAGCCGAATCCGCCGGAGCCCGCGCCCGGCAGATGCCCGGAGGCGGCCCACCAGGTGCCGTACGCGCCGATGGACAGCAGCGCGCCGTGCGCGAAGTTCAGCACGTCCATCAGGCCGAAGATCAGGGAGAGGCCGGAGGCCACCAGGAAGTACAGGGCGCCGAGGCCGAGACCGGTGGCCGTGAGCAGCACGACGGTCGACATCAGGCGCCCGCCTCCCGTGCCGCGGACGGCGGTGGGTACGACCCGGCCGCGGCCTGGACGTGCGTCCCGGCGGCGTCGGTGGCGGATTCCCTGGCGGGATCGGATGACACGGCCTCTGCCTCTCTCACGTGCGCGTCCGCGCCCTTGCGTCCGACGCCCAGCAGCCTGCGGGTCGCCTCGGGATCGGCGAGCAGGTCGGCGGCGGGGCCGCGGTGCGCGGTCCTGCCGTCCGCCAGCACCACGCAGTGCTCGGCGAGCCGCCGTACCATCGCCAGATTCTGCTCGACCAGCAGCACCGGCACCGCCTGCGCGGCCCGCTCCAGCACCCGCGCCACCTCGGTGACGACCTTCGGCGCCAGGCCCTTGGTGGGCTCGTCGGCGATGATCAGCCGGTTGCCGTTGAGCAGGGTGCGGCCGATCGCGACCATCTGCTGCTGCCCGCCGGACAGCGTTCCCGCGCGCTGCGCCGCCCGCTGCCGCAGCTCGGGGAACAGCTCGTGCACCAGCGCGTAGGCGGGCTCGCCCGCGCCGCGCCGCTCGGCCAGCCGCAGGTTCTCCGCGACGGTCAGTGCCGCGAAGACCCCGCGGTCCTCCGGCGCGTAGCCGATCCCTCGCCGAACCAGGGCGTGCGTGGCGAGCCGTACCGTCTCCTGACCGGCGAAGCGCACGCTGCCGGTGCGCGGCACCAGGCCCAGCACGCCGCGCACCGTCGTGGTCTTGCCCGCGCCGTTGCGGCCGAGCAGCGCGGTCACCCCGCTCGCGGCGACATCGAGGTCCACGCCGTGCAGGATGTGACGGCCGCCGATGACGACCTTCAAGTCCCTTACGGCCAAAAGGGGTTCGACGGTCACAGCGCCTCCCCGAGATAGGCCCGCTGCACGGTGGCGTCGGCCGTGACGGCCTGCGGGGTGTCGAGCGCGAGCAGGGTGCCGTGGTGCATCACCGCGAGCCGGTCGGCCAGGCCGAGCAGCACGTCCATGTGGTGCTCGACCATCAGGACCGTGCGGCCCTCGTCGCGGTGCAGCGAGCGGATCAGCGCGGTCAGGGCCGGCACCTCCTCGGCGCTGACCCCGGCCATCGGCTCGTCGAGCAGCATCACGCGCGGCTCGCCGACCAGCAGCACCGCCAGCTCCAGCTTCCGTTTCTCGCCGTGCGACAGCGCGCTCGACAGCGCCTCGGCGCGGTGCCCGAGCCCCGTGCGCTCCAGCACCTGCCCGACCTGCCGCGCGTATCCCGCGGCGCGCCGCCAGATCCGGTACGAGCCGCCGCCCGCCGCCTGGGCGGCCAGCCGCACATGGTCGGCGACCGTCATGCCGGGCCACAGACTGGACGTCTGGAACGTCCGCCCCAGCCCGCGCCGCGCCCTGGCCGGGACGCTCTCGGCGGTGATGTCCGCGCCGTCGAGCCCGATGGACCCGCGACTGGCCGGTACGAGACCGCTGATCAGGTTGAACAGGGACGTCTTTCCCGCGCCGTTGGGACCGATGAAGGCCAGGAACTCGCCCTCGCGCACCTCGAAGGACACCTCGTCCACGATGGTCGCGCCGCCGACCGACCAGCCCACGTCACGCAGCCGGAGTACCGGGGCCGTGCTCGTCACCGGTCAGCCCGCCATCTGCTTCGAGGGCGGGTTCACCGCGTCCTTGGGCAGCCTGCTGATCAGCTCCGGCTTCGCGGCGGCGCCCGTGCCGTTCAGCTTCGCCGTGAACATCGGCTGGAGCAGCGCGTGGTCCACCGCCCTGATCTGCTCGTCGCCCTTGGGGCCTTCGAACGACCAGCCCTCCAGCACCTTCGCCATCGCGGTCGGGCTGTCCGCGCCGCCCGCCTCCACCGCGTGCACGATCATCTGCGCGGCGGTGAAGCCGTCCGGGCTGAACAGGTCGGGCGTGCCGCCCGCCTTGGTGATGCCGTCGAGCATCGCCGTCTCCACCACGTTGTGCGCGGCGCCGGGGAAGTAGTGCGCGAGGAAGGAGATCTTGGACCCGGCCGCGCCGAACAGCGGGTACGAGGCGGTGCCCGCCAGGCCCGTCACGACCTTGGTCGAGGTCACCACGCCCTGCTGGTCGAGCGCCGTCCACAGCGCGGGCGCGCTGGCCCCGGCCCAGGCGACGAAGACCAGATCCGGCTTCTTCGACTTGACCTGCTGCGCGAACGGCGTCAGATCGCCCGCGCTCGGCGGCGCCAGCACCGAGTCCACGGTCGCGCCCTGCCCGCCCAGCACCTCCTTCACGGCGGTGACATTCGCCTGCCCGAAGGCGGAGTTCTGGGTCAGCACGGTGACCCTCTTGCCCTTGGAGTCGCCCAGCAGCGACCCGGCGGTGAGGATGTCCTGGTACGACTGCCTGCCGGAGCGGAAGGTGTACGCGTTCACGCCGGTCAACGCGTCGGTGGCGGCGGGTCCCGCGATGTACAGCACCTTGTTCTGGGCGGCCAGCGGGGCCAGTTGGAGCGCCACGCCCGAGTCGGTGGTGCCCGCGATGATGTGCGTGCCCTTGCCGATCAGGGTCTTGGCCGCGGCGACGGCCTTCGCGGGGTCGCCCGCGTCGTCCTGCTCGACCACCTCGATCCGGTGGCCGCCCGCCGTGCCCTTGCCGTGAGTGGCGTACGCCAGACCGGCGTTGAAGCCGTCCAGATACTGCTTGCCGTAGGCGGCCAGCGGCCCGCTGCGCGAGTAGACCAGGCCCACCTTGACCGCCGAGTCGCTCGTGCCGTCGGAGGACTTGGCGCTGCCCGCCGTCCCCGCGGCGCTGCATCCGGCGAGCAGCACACCCGCGGTCAGCACGGCCAGCGCCGGTACGGTCCGCGTACGGAAGGCGCCCGGCCCGTTCGTCGGGCGCGGCCGACGGGACGCGGCCGGTTCGCTCGAACGGCTCGCTCGGCTCGATCTGTTGGTGCTCGATGTGCTGCGACGCATGGCGACCGGCTCCCGGGGAGGTGGATTGTTGCGCAAACCGTAGAAGCGCCCCGCCGAACCGGACATGTGGGCGGCACACGCTCCTTCCCCGCGTGCCATGTCGACAGGGACCATGGCGGCGCCGCGGCGCCGTCGCAAAGGTGACAGGGCGGGCGCCAGGGGCCGGATCACGCCCGGCACGGCGGCCCGGCGCACCCTCAACTGACGCTCGACACACCCTCGATGACCCCTGCGGGGAAGGCGGACGCATGGACAAGGTGGTGGCCTCGGCCGCCCGCGCGGTGGCGGACATCCCGGACGGCGCGACACTCGCCGTCGGCGGATTCGGCCTGTGCGGCATCCCGTCGGCGCTGATCGCGGCGCTCGCCGCGGCGGGCCCGACGGATCTGCGGGTCGTCTCCAACAACTGCGGAGTGGACGACTGGGGACTCGGCCTGCTGCTCGGACTCGGCCGGATCTCGCGGGCGACCTCCTCGTACGTCGGCGAGAACAAGGAGTTCGCCCGGCGCTATCTGACGGGCGAGCTGGAGGTGGAACTCACCCCGCAGGGCACCCTCGCGGAACGGCTGCGCGCGGGCGGCTGCGGCATCCCGGCCTTCTACACCCCGGCGGGCGCCGGCACCCAGGTCGAGGAGGGCGGCCTGCCCTGGCGGTACGCGGCGGACGGCACGGTCGCGGTCGCCTCGCCGCCCAAGGAGGTACGGGACTTCGGCGGCGTACGCCATCTGCTGGAGGAGGCCATCACCGCCGACTTCGCGCTGGTCCGGGCGGCCGTCGCCGACCGGCACGGCAACTGCGCCTTCCACGCCGCCGCCCGCAACTTCAACCCGCTGTGCGCGATGGCCGGCCGGATCACCCTGGTGGAGGCCGAACGCATCGTGGAACCGGGCGAGTTGCCGCCGGACGCCGTCCATCTGCCCGGTGTGTACGTCGACCGCGTCGTGGCCGCCGATCCGACCGACAAACGCGTCGAGCGACGCACCGTCCGTACCGCCCACGCCACCTCCGACCGGGAGAACTGACCGTGCCACTCGACCGCGACCGACTCGCCGCCCGCGCCGCCCGCGAACTGCGTGACGGCCAGTACGTGAACCTCGGCATCGGCCTGCCCACGCTCGTCCCCGGCCACCTGCCCGCCGGGACCCAGGTGGTGCTGCACTCGGAGAACGGCGTCCTGGGCGTCGGCCCCTACCCGTACGACGGCGACGAGCACCCCGACCTGATCAACGCGGGCAAGGAGACGGTCACCGTGGCACCCGGCGCCGCGTACTTCGACTCCGCCGCCTCCTTCGGCATGGTGCGCTCCGGCCGGATCGACGTGTCGGTGCTCGGCGCCATGCAGGTCTCCGCCCGCGGCGACCTGGCGAACTGGATGATTCCCGGCAAGATGGTCAAGGGCATGGGCGGGGCCATGGACCTCGTGCACGGCGCCCGCCGGATCGTGGTGGTCATGGAACACACCGCCAAGGACGGCTCCCCGAAGATCGTCGGGGAACTGACCCTGCCCGCCACCGGCCGCCGCGTCGTGCACCGCGTGATCACCGACCTCGCGGTCCTCGACGTCACCCCCGAAGGACTGCGGCTGGCCGAACTGGCCCCCGGCGTCGGCGTGGAGGAGGTACGGGCGGCGACCGGGGCGGACCTGCTGGTGCCGGACGCGGTGGCGCGGGGCTGACTGACCGCCCTGCGCCGTACGGGCCGCGGCCCGGAGGATCAGCTCCGGGCCGCTGCCGCCGTGCGCCGTACCGCGTCCGTCAGGTGCCCGGCCACCAGGCGGGCGCCGGGCTCGCCGAGCAGCACCGAGTAGTGGTTGACGCCCGGGACGAAGTGCAGGGCGATCCCCTCCGCCACCAGGCCGCTCGCCGCGATCACCTCGGGCGTGTACAGCCCGGTCGGCTCGTCCGACAGCCCCCGCTCGGCCCACAACAGCCGGGTGGGGACGGTGATTTCGTGGATCGCGGCGAAGACGTCCGGGTTGCGCAACTCGTCCGCCGCGTCCTCGCGGATCGCGTCCGCCCGGCAGGCCGACCTCAAGTGCGGTGCCTCGCCGGTGAGATCGCGGTCGAGATACGCGGCGAGCAGCGGCCCGCCGAGCGTGCTGAACGCCGGGTGCTCCGCCCAGAAGGCGTGGTAAGCGGCCCGGTCGGCGAACTCTATCTCCAGCTTGCGCATCGCGGGTCCGACCACGGCGTGCAGCACCGCGTCGATGTCCACGCCCGCGGGTACGGGGAAGCCCAAGCCGCCGTCGACCAGCACGAGTTCGCAATAGCGCCCCGGATCGCGGCGCGCGGCGACGCACGCCGCGTAGCCGCCCATGGAGTGCCCGGCCAGGACCGCCCGTTCGACGCCGAAGCGGTCGAGCACGGCGAGCATGTCGTCGGCGTGCCGGGCCATCGAACAGGCGCCCGCCACCTCCCGGCTGAGCCCGCGCCCGCGCAGGTCGGGCGCCAGGATCTCGACCCCGTCGAGCGCTTCGGCGACCTGCGCCCAGGCCAGGCCGTTGCTGGCGATCCCGTGCAGCGCCAGCACCACAGGGCCGCCCGCAGTGCCCGGCCAGCGCCGTACCGCCAGCCGTCCGCCCGGCACCTCGACGCCGACATCCTCGAATTCCCGCATGCGCGCTCCCGCGATCCGCTCGCGCCGTCCCGTACGGCCCGAGCAGGATAGGGGCCGATCCGGCGGCCGGGCATGGGCGCGGCCCACACAGCGGGGGTTCAGGGTGTGTGGGCGGCGGTGGTCACGCCGTAACCGGCGGTCTGCCATGTGGCGCCGTCCGCCGCGACCGCGAAGCCCTCGGTGTCGGGGAGGGATTCGAGCCAGCGGCGGGCGCGGGCGGGACCCATCGCGTAGCCGGCGGTGGCGCGGGCGTCCGCGTCGGTCAGGCCGCGGCAGACCACGGTGAGGGAGGCGAGCGCGGGGGCGGGCGGCTGATGGGTGAAGGGGTCCAGGATGTGGCAGCCGCGCTCGGCGGGACCCGAGGTGGCGACGGCCAGTTCGCCGTCGGTGTGCACCACGCGGACCAGCGCGCCCGGCCGCAGCGGGTCGGCGACACCGATCCGCCAGGGGCCGCCGTACACCTGTACGTCGCCCCCGCCGTTGAGGCACACCGCGTCGGCGCCCGCGGAGGCCAGCATGGCGACGGCCCGCTCCACCGCCCACCCCTTCACCAGCCCGGTCGGGTCGAAGCCGCCCGCGTACCCCGTACTGAACCAGCCGTGACTGAGCCGTCCGGCCGTCTCGCACAGCGCCAGCACCTCCCGCACGTCGGGGGAGCAGGCCGACATCGTGAGTGTGCCGGCGGCGAGCCGGCTGATCTGGCTGTCGGGGCGGTAGGTGGAGAAGACCTCGTCGACGTGGTGCAGCCAGGCCGCCGCCGCGTGCAGCGCCGCCGCCACGCGGTCGCCGCCGCCCCGCACGTCGAAGGAGAAGACCGTGCCCATCGTGTGTTCCACCCGGCGCGGCCGGGCCCGCGTGTCGGACACGGTCAGACCCCCGCCTTGTCCAACGCGCTCTGGAGCGACCGCACATACCCCTCGCTGGTGTACGTCGCCCCGGACACGGTGTCGATCTTCGCGCTCTGCGCGGCCAGCGTCTCCTGGGTGAGCTGCGGGATCGCGAAGCCGGAGATCTCACCGTCCCTGGGGTTGTCGTTGGGCAACTGGACGGCCTTCACCGCGGTGATCCTGCCGCCGGTGAGGGTGAGCCGGAGCTGGACGGGACCGTAGCGGGTCTGCGCGGTGTCGCCGTCGACCGTCCTGGTGCCCGAAGTCCCCTTCGAGGACGAGCCGTTGGACGGGCCGTTGGAGGAACCGCTGGACGAGCCGGACGTCCCCGACGTCGCGGACGGCGCCGGTGCGGGGGCCGCGGAGCCAGCGGCCACGTCACCCGCGCTGGCCGTCGTGTGCGGCTTGAGGGTCAGCAGCAGCACCACACCGGCGAGGGTGGCCAGGGTGCTCAACAGGACGCGCCGCAAAGGGCGGGCGGGAAAGGCGCTCATGGACGGCTCTCACCTCGGTTCACCATCTGGCTCACGGCATGGTTCACGACATGGCTCACGGCATGGCTCACAGTTCGAAGGACTCGTGATGGATGTGGCGGGCCGGGACACCCGCCGCGCGCAGCGCCTCGTACGACGCCCGCGCCATTCCGGGCGGCCCGCACAGGAACACGTCGTGCCGCGCGATGTCCGGCAGCGTGGCGCGCAGGGTGTCCGCGCTGAGGACGGGCCGCCGGCCGTCGGGCGCGTTGACCGCGAAGTGCAGACGGGCGCCGCGCACGGCGGCGATCCGCTCCAGTTCGCCGCGCAGCGCCAGATCGGCCTCGGTGCGCGCCCGGTAGACCAGCGTCAGGTCGCCGGGCCCCGCGGGCAGCGACTCGAACAGCGCCCGCAGCGGGGTCACCCCGACCCCGCCCGCGAGCAGCAGCACCTTCTGCCGGGTCCTGCGCTCTGCGGTCAGCGCGCCGTACGGTCCCTCGGCCCAGATCCGGGTGCCGGGCCGCAGTCCGGCCAGCGCCGTACTGTGCTCGCCCACCGCCTTCACGGTGATCCGCAGCAGGTCGGGACGCGGCGCGGCGGACAGCGAGTACGGGCTGGCCGTCCACCACAGGCCCGGCGTCAGGAACCGCCAGCGCAGGAACTGCCCCGGCCGCGCCGCCAGTTCGGGCAGCCGCCGGCCGCGTATGAGCACCGACACCACCCCCGGCGCCTCCCGTACCACCGACGCCACCCGCAGCCGGTGCCGCAGATTCAGCCGCTGCGGCACCAGCACCCGGTACCAGAGCGCCGCCGCCGCGACACCGAGGTACAGCGCGTACCAGAGCCCGCGCGCGACCGTGCCGCCCGCGAAGTCCGCGCCGAGCGCGAGCTGGTGCCAGAAGGCCAGGAAGATCGCCAGATACGTCAGCAGGTGCAGGTAGTACCAGGTCTCGTAGCGGACCTTGCGGCGTACCGCGCGTACCGACACCGCGCCGACGACCAGCAGGAGCAGACCGCCGATCGTGCCCTTGAGCATGTCCGGATAGGTGAACACCACCGTCCATGTCTCGCCGAGGACCGAGGCGTGCGCCTGCGCCGCGTAACCCCAAAGGATCAGCGTGATGTGCGCGATCAGCAGGCAGACGGTGTAGCGCCCGGCCATCGCGTGCCAGCGCGCCACCCGGTCGCTGCCCACCCCCTGCTCAAGGGCGGGAATCCGGGCCATCAGGCCGACCAGCAGCGCGCAGCAGTAGCCGGTCAGCAGCCCGGCGATCCGGCCCGCGCCGATCAGCCAGCCCGCGGGGCCGACGACCGACGACGTGTCCTGCCACCACAGCGCGATCACCGCCGCCGCGCCCGCCCAGCCCAGGGCCAGCACCACGACGGCCGGTGACCGCCTGCCGGGATACGTCACCGCGTGCCGCGCGGTGGTGCGGGGGCTGTGGGTGCCGCTCATGTCGTGCCGCTCACGGTGGTTCCCTTCCTGGTCGTACGCTTGCCACTGTGCGGGCGGAATCTCTGAGCCAGCTCTGAATCGGCGCCCCGGCCGCGGACTCACAGGTGATCCAGAGGCTCACGGCGGCCCGCGAGACCCGTGGTGACGGCGCCGCGCGGGCGGCTCGCTCACCGATCGGCGACAGGACCCACACGACCCACACGACTCACAGAGAACGCAGAGGCGCCCGCCCTCGCCGCGCGACCGCCCGCCGGGCGATGCTGGAAGGACCATGGACATCACAGACAGCGCGGCACCGCACCCCCTCGCCCACCCGGACGGCTCCCCGGTCCGGGTCCTCGTCGTGGACGACGAACCCGACCTCGCCGAAGTGCTGTCCGGTGTCCTCGCCTACGAGGGCTGGCAGGTGCGCACCGCCGGTGACGTCGCCTCCGCGGTCGCCGAGGCGCGGGCCTTCCGTCCCGACGCGGTCGTGCTCGACGTGATGCTTCCCGACGGCGACGGCCTGTCCGTACTGCGCCGGCTCCGCGCGAGCCAGCCCGAGGTGTGCGTGCTGTTCCTCACCGCGCGCGACTCCGTCGAGGACCGCATCGCGGGCATCACGGCGGGCGGCGACGACTACGTCACCAAGCCGTTCAGCCTGGAGGAACTGCTGGCCAGGCTGCGCGGACTGCTGCGCCGGGCGGGCATGACCAGGGCGCGCGGCGACGCGGCCGTCCTCACCGTCGGCGATCTCGTCATGGACGAGGACGCGCGGGAGGTGACGCGCGGCGGGGCGGTCGTCGAGCTGTCCCCGACCGAGTTCGAGCTGCTGCGGTACCTGATGCGCAATCCGCGCCGGGTACTGAGCAAGGCGCAGATCCTCGACCGCGTGTGGTCGTACGACTTCGGCGGCCAGGCGCATGTGGTCGAGCTGTACATCAGCTACCTGCGCCGCAAGATCGACAGCGGGCGCGAGCCGATGATCCACACGGTGCGCGGCGCGGGCTACCTGCTGAAGGCGCCGCCGTGGTGAGGCGGCCGTCGCCGCGCACCGGCCGTCGCTCCACGCCGCTCGCTTTCGCGTCGCGGGTCCTCGTACCGCGCACGCTGCGCGCCCGGCTCACCTGCGGCCTCGTGGTGCTGCTCGCGCTGAGCTGCGCCGCCGTGGGCATCGCGGCGGTCGTCGCACTGCGGTCCTTCCTCGGCGAACGGCTCGACCAGCAGCTCTCGGAGGCCGGGGGCGCGTTCCCCGCCAGCCTGGAACACGAACACGGCGCGGGGGAGCCGGACGCGGACAACGTCCATGTGGACACCCGCCGCCAGGCGCGCGGCACTTTCGGGGCGCGGCTGCTCAAAGGCCGGGTCACGGCCGCCGCCGTGGTCCGCGCGGGCACGGACACCACCGTACGGCTGACCCCCGACGACCGGACCGCGCTCGCGGCGGTCCCCGTCGACGGCCACTGCCACCGGGTCGATCTGTCCTCGCTCGGCGACTACCAGGTCAAAGCGGTGGCGGGCGACGACGGGGACGTCCTGATCACCGGGCTGCCCCGGCAGGGCATCGAGGACGCCGAGACGCGGCTGATCGCGGTGGAGGCGGCCGTCTTCGGCGGCGCGCTGGTCGTGGCGGGGGCCGCGGGCGCCTTCTGGGTGCGCTGGTCGCTGCGACCGCTGCGCCGGGTGGCCGCGACCGCCGCCTCGGTGACCGCGCTGCCGCTGGACAGCGGAGAGGTGGCGCTGCCCGACCGGGTGCCCGACACCGACCCAGGGACCGAGGTCGGGCAGGTCGGCGCGGCCTTCAACCGCATGCTCGGACATGTCGAGGGCGCGCTGACCACCCGGCACGCCAGCGAGGAACGGCTGCGGCGCTTCGCCGCCGACGCCAGCCACGAACTGCGCACCCCGGTCGCCGCGATCCGCGGCCACGCGGAGCTGGCGCAGCGGCACCCCGGCCCGGTGCCGCCCGGTGTGACGCGGGCACTGGACCGGATCGCGGCGGAGTCCGCGCGGATGGGCGGCATGGTCGACGACCTGCTGCTGCTCGCCCGGCTCGACGCGGGCCGCCCGCTGGCCCGTGAGCCGGTCGACCTGACGCGCCTCGTCCTCGACGCGGTCGACGACGCCAGGGCCGCGGGCCCCGGCCACCGCTGGCTGCTGGACCTGCCCGCCGAACCGGTCACCGTCACCGGCGACGCCGCCCGGCTCCAGCAGATCACCGGGAATCTGCTGACCAACGCCCGTGTGCACACCCGCGAGGGGACCCGCGTCACGGTACGGCTGCGCCACGACGGCGCCGCGACCGTCCTCACCGTCGCGGACAACGGCGGCGGTGTCCCACCCGCCATCCAGCGCACCGTCTTCGAACGCTTCGCCCGCGCCGACCACCACCGCGCCGACGACCGGCGCGCCGACCCCGCCGCCGGCCACGGCGCCGGTCTGGGCCTGGCCATCGTCACGGCGGTCGCCGCGGCCCACGGCGGCACGGTCACCCTCACCAGCGAGCCGGGCGACACCTCTTTCACGGTGACGCTCCCGGACGCGCCGCCCGAGCGGCCGGGAGCGTCGGCGGTCTGACGCGGGCTTCCGCGAGGCTTCCCGCGAGGCCGCCGCGTCGGTCCGGACACCGCCGCCCCGGCCGTTTCCTCAGCGGGCCGACGCCACCGCCAGCAGGAACCAGCCGGTGTGCGGGATCCACTGCTCGGCCCAGCGCCAGACCTCGTCCTCGGGGGCGTCGGCGGGAAGGAAGGCGATGTCGTCCTCGTCGGTCCAGCCGGAGGTGATGCCGTTGACGATGCCGCCGGGGATGTTGGGGAAGTCCGACTCGTAGTCGACATTGTGACGGCCGCGGCCGTGCAGCATCGAGACGTCGAAGGGGTTGCGGCCGGTGATCCAGGCGAGCTGGTCGTCGGCGAAGCCGAGCAGCAGGTCGCGGTCGGCCTGCGCCGTGCCGGGCAGGTCGGCGCAGGTGTTCGCGGCGGCGGCCAGCGAGGCGATGGTGGCGTTCTCGCCCTGCCACCAGTAGCCGGTCTCGTTGTCGTGCGGGAAGAAGAAGGCGTCGCGCGGTGTGCCCCCCGCGGGCTGCACGCGCTGCCGGGGATAGCCGAAGGGATTCGGCACCGAACGGGTCCTGGCCACGGTGTCGAGCACGGCCTCCAGGGCGAGCGCGCTCGCGGCCCCGGCCTCGGGCGCGTCCGGCAGCACGGCGGCGAAGCGGGCGAGGGCGAGCGCGGGCAGCCCGGCCTCGGCGGCGTGGAAGAACGGCCGCCCCTCGGCGTCCGCTCCGAACCAGCCGGGGCCGTGCGCGGGCCGTACGTACCGCGCCAGCAGCGACCGTACGCGCAGCCGGGCCGCGTCCCGCGCCGCGGCCGGGACCGTACCGCCGCCCGCCGCGACCAGCTCGCAGGCGGCCAGCAGCGCCGTGTAGTCGTCGAGGACCGTCTCGGCCCCGCCGACGACGTATTCGGTGTTGTGCGCCTCGAGGTGCGTGAAGCCCTCGACGGCCGCCGCCAGGTACTCGGGTCCGGTGAAGTCGCCGTGGTCGTCCAGGGTCGAGGCGCGGGCGAGAGCCGCGATGGCCAGGCCGCCGCCGTGCCGGTACGCGGCCTGGTAGCGGTCGGTGCGCACGCACTCCGGGAGCGGCGCCGTCACGACGCGTTCTTCGAGCCGCTTGGTGAGCGCGTCGAAGATTCCGGTGTAGAAGTAACCCTCGGGGGAGCGGAAGCGGACCAGGAAGTCGGCGCCCCACAGCGCCTCGTCGCGCAGCCGCGCGCTCAACGAGCGGACCAGCAGCGGGTGTCGCTCGGCGACCGCGTCCCGCGCGGCCATCATGGCCCACGCGCACAGCGGGATCTGCTGCGGACTCATGGTGCGGGTGTACGTGAGGTGGCTGAGGAATTTGCTGGTGTCGCCGCTCGCGTCGAGCCAGCCGCCGCGCGCGTCGACCTCCCGGCCGCTGTCGTCGCCCCACAGCGCGGCGCGCCGGTCCTTGCGGTCGATCTCGCCGCTGGAGCGCATCGCCTTGAAGTACGCCAGCACGTCGGACATCGTCTGCCGCTGGAGCCGGTCGGCGGCCACCTCGAAGTCGTCCGAGACACAGGTACGGCCGCGGCCGTCGACCAGGCGGACCGCGTACCGGCCGGGCGCGAGGCCGGTGGGCAGCGGCACCTTGGCGAAGGGACCGCCGTGCCAGCCGGGCACGGACTCCAGCGGGCCGGGTTCCAGCTCGTGCAGCGAGCCGCCGTCGGCGCCGAGCAACTGCACGCGCCGCGGGGCCCTTCCGTCGGGCAGGACCGCCACGACCGCGGGTGCGCCGCCGAGTCCGTAACCGAGGTGCGCTACGCGTACCGCCGAGGTCTCCAAGCCGGTTTCGATGGGCACCTGCGGGCACCGTCCCTTCTCTCGTGCCCGCAAAGGTATGCAGTGGACTGCTATTGGTCAACAGTGATCGTCGGGGCGGCCGGGCACGCGCCCGGCCGCCCGGGAACAGCGCGCGACCTCAGTGCCGGCCGCCGTCCGACCGCTTGCGGTGCAGCGTGAACGTCTCGAAGACCGACAGTTCGCCGTTCGGCTTGTTCACGTTGTAGTACGTGACGTGCATCCGCGTGGTGTCGCCCGCGTGACGGCCCGGATCGACGGTGAACGCCGCGAAACCGTAGGGGTGGTCGACATCGCGCACGCCCGCCCAGACCGCCTGCTCCCGCACGTACGTGGCCGTCCGCTTGCCGTTGGAGCCGGGCGTCGAGGAGACCGCGGTGATGACCTTGCCGGTGCCGTCCTTGAAGAACGACTGGTTGGTCGTGCCCGAGACCCCGCCGCCGCCGAGCACCATGTGCACGGTGCCGAGACCGGTGTCGATGTCGTCGGTGGCGTGCGACACCGGGTTCGGCGTCAGCGTCTCGCTGCCGCCGACCACACCGCGGACGGCCAGCGACCGCTCGTAGTTGTGCTCGTGGCCGCAGACCACCAGGTCGACGCCGTAGCGGTCGAACAGCGGCCCGTACTTCTCGCGCAGGCCCAGGTCGGCGCCGTTGGCGTCCGTCGAGCTGACCATCACCTGGTGCATGGCGACGACCACCCAGTCGATGTCGCGGTCGGCCCGCGCCGTCCGCAACTCCTTCTCCAGGAAGGCGAGTTGACGGCCGCCGGAGTAGCCGTTGATGTAGACGTCGCCGCCGTCCTGGAGGCAGTTGTCGTCGTTCTGGAGCACGATCACCCGCACCGAACCGGCGGTGAACGCGTACCAGAGGTTGGCCAGTTCGCGGTCGCTCTCGGTCGACGGGAGCTGGAAGTACGTCTGGTACGCGCCGAGGCCGAGCGGGCCGTTCGCGGACTCGATCTCGTGGTTGCCCGCGGCGGGCATCCACGGCCGGAAGCGCGCCGAACGGCTGTTGTTGGTGAAGAAGTTGTTCCAGGTGCGGACCCGGTCGACGTCCAGATTCGCGTAGCACAGGTCGCCGTTGAGCAGGTGGAACAGCGGCGCGACCTGCTCGATGCCGGTGACGATGTCCTTGGTGGCGGGCGTGGAGTTGGCGTCGAGGCCCACCGCGCCGGTGCTGGTCCAGGTGACCTGCGGCGCCGACTGGTCGCCGAAGCTGGTGAAGGTCAGCGGCTGACGGCCGCGCGGCGCGGTCCTGAAGGTGCCGCTGTCCGGCGCGGCGCCGTCGTGCGACACCAGGTACAGGTACTCGGTGCCGGGCGAGAGCCGGTCGATCGCGGCGTGGTGCACGTACACGACCCGGCCGGACTTGCCGTCGCTGTAGGAGCGGGTCCGCGCCGAGGCGACCGACCCCAGACCGTGGCCGATCGTGCCGTACCGCACCCGCGGCCGCTTGACCGGGCCGTCGGTCAGCCAGGACACCACCATCTGGCTGCCGGGGTCCCTGCCGAAGGTGAGGTGCAGCCCCTGCACCGGGGACGCGCCGCTCGCGTCGGGCATGGGGTGGAAAGCGGGGGCGGCGTTCGCGGGTGTGCCGGACGGGGACGGCGCGGCGGCGGACGCGGGGCCCGCGGTCAGCAGCGGCGCCGCGACCGCGCCGACACCCGCGGTGCCGAGCAGACCGACGGCCGTACGGCGGCTGAGGCGGTCTCCTGACGGACCCGGTGTCTCCATCTGTGCGACCATCGTTGCTCCTTGGTGCGGTGCGGGGTCTCGCGACACGAACCTCCGAAGGCTCCCGCCCGTCGGCGACGGCCAGTTGAACGCCGCCTGTCGCACACGCGGCGGAATCCTGTGACCCGCCGGGCGCGGCGAGAACCCGCCCCCCCCCGTCGAGCGAACGGCCGTGTGCGCCGGGCCTGTTCGTGACGCGTACCGCCCGCTGTCACGCGCCGGACACCGGCAGGTCGCCTGTGGTCGCTGCTGTGGGAGGACCCTGCACTGCGCGCATCCCCCTACCGCGAAGAGGTCCTCGGATCCATGTCTGAACTCAACCGGCGGCGGTTCCTCCAGATAGCCGGTGCCACCGCGGGCTTCACCGCCCTGTCCAGCAGCATCGCCCGCGCCGCCGCGATCCCGGCCAGCCGCAGGACCGGCACCCTCAAGGACATCGACCACATCGTCGTCCTGATGCAGGAGAACCGGTCCTTCGACCACTACTTCGGCGCGATGAAGGGGGTCCGCGGCTTCGGCGACCCGCGCCCGGTGTCCCTGCCCAACGGCAAGTCGGTGTTCCACCAGCCGGACGGCGACAAGGAGGTGCTGCCCTTCCACCCGGACGTGGACGACCTCGGCCTCCAGTTCATCGAGGGCCTCAACCACGAGTGGATCGGCAGCCACGCGGCTGTCAACGACGGCAAGTACGACCAGTGGATCCCCGCCAAGGGCACCGGCACGATGGCGCACCTGACGCGCGGCGACATCCCGTTCCACTACGCGCTCGCCGACGCCTTCACCGTCTGCGACGCGTACCACTGCTCGTTCACCGGCGGCACCGACCCCAACCGCTACTACATGTGGTCGGGATACACGGGCAACGACGGCAGGGGCAACGGCCCGGTGCTCGACAACTCCGAGGCGGGGTACGACTGGACGACGTACCCGGAGCGGCTGGAGAAGGCGAAGATCTCCTGGAAGATCTACCAGGACATCGGCGACGGCCTGGACGGTGACCACTCCTGGGGCTGGATCCCGGACGCCTACCGCGGCAACTACGGGGACAACTCCCTGCTCTACTTCGACAATTACCGCAACGCCAAGCCCGGCGACGCGCTCTACGAGAAGGCCCGCACCGGAACCGACGCCAAGGCGGGCGACGGCTTCTTCGACGTGCTCAAGGCCGACGTCACGGCGGGCAGGCTGCCGCAGATCTCCTGGATCGCCGCGCCCGAGGCGTTCTCGGAGCACCCCAACTGGCCCGCGAACTACGGCGCCTGGTACATCTCGCAGGTCCTGGACGCGCTCACCTCCAACCCCGAGGTGTGGAGCAGGACCGCGCTGTTCATCACCTACGACGAGAACGACGGGTACTTCGACCACGTCGTCCCGCCCTTCGCCCCGCTCACCGCGGACGGCGGCGCCTCCACCGTCAGCACGCGGGGTGAGATCTTCCCGGGCAACGGCACCTACGCGGCCGGCGCGTACGGGCTCGGCCAGCGCGTCCCGATGCTGGTGGTCTCGCCCTGGAGCACCGGCGGCTACGTCTGCTCCGAGGTCTTCGACCACACCTCGATCATCCGCTTCATGGAGCGCCGCTTCGGCGTGCACGAGCCCAACATCTCGCCCTGGCGGCGTACCGTCTGCGGCGATCTGACCTCCGCCTTCGACTTCAAGCTCACGCGGGACCGGCCCCCGCACCTGCCCGGCACCGACGGCTACCGGCCGCCGGACGGCGACCGGCACGACAGCTACGTCCCGGTGCCGCCCGCCCGCCAGGCCGTGCCCACGCAGGAGCGCGGCGCCCGGCCGACCCGCCCGCTGCCGTACGCGCCGCTGGTCGACGCGGCCGTCACGCCGTCCACCGGCCTGGTCACCCTCACCTTCGGCGGCGGTGTCGCCGCGGGCGTCTGCTTCCACGTCACCGCCGCGGACCGCGCCGACGGCCCGTGGACGTACACCACCGAGGCGGGCAAGAAGCTCTCCGGCGCCTGGGATACGGCCGCGACCGGCGGCGGATACGACCTCACCGTGCACGGCCCCAACGGCTTCCTGCGCGCCTTCCGCGGCGCGGTCGCCACATCCGGCGCGGAGGTGACGGCCCGTCACGACGCCGCGAGCGAACGGGTGGAGCTGACCATGAGCAACTCCGGCCGCCGCGACGTCCGGCTCACGGTCACCAACTCCTACGACGGCCGCCACCACACGTACGTGGTCCGCGCCGGGTGCCGCGAGACGCACTCGGTCGACGTCCGCGCGGGCAAGCGCTGGTACGACCTCACGGTGGTCGCCGACCACGACGCCGCGTTCCTGCGGCGCTTCGCGGGACACGTCGAGACGGGCCGCCCCGGCGTGAGCGACCCGGCGATCAGGACGCACTGACGGCGACCCGGGCAGCGGACCTGGGCAGCGGTTCCGACGGCCGTCCCCGAGGACACCGACGAGCTGTTCCTGGTCGTCAGCGGCCGTCTCACCATCCAGCTCCGCGACGGCGACGTCGTCCTCGGCCCCGGTGAGCTGTACGTCGTCCCCGAGGGCGTCGAGCACTGCCCCCGCGCCGACGAGGAGACCGCCATCCTCCTGCTGGAGCCCGCGGGCATGCTGGAGCCCGCGGGCACCCTCAACACCGGCAGCGGGGGCGGCCCGCTGACCCTGGCGGCCGTCCCGCTGGACTGAGGTCTCCCGCGCGGCTTCAGGTCTCCCGGTGGGCCGCGGTCAGAAGGACTTCCTGGAGGACCCGGGCGGCCCGTGGCGGAGCCACGTCACTGCGGTGGGCCAGGGCGATGGTGCGGCGCAGCCCCGGCCGGGCCAGCGGTGTGACCCGCAGGTCGTGACCCGCGCGGGCGGCGACCATGCTGGGGACGACGCCCAGACCGAGCCCGGCCCGCACGAAGCCGAGCACGGCGTCCATCTCGCCGCCCTCGACGGTGAGGTAGGGCTCGAAGCCCGCGGAGCGGCAGGCGGCGAGGGTCAGGTCGCGCAGGTCGTAGCCGTGCCGGAACATCACCATCGGGCGGCCTTCGAGGTCGGCGATCCTGACCGGTGAGCGCGGCGGCTCGGCCGCGGCGGAGGAGATGACGACCAGATCCTCCTGGAAGAGCTCGACGGTGGTCAGGGCGGGCGACGGGTTCGGCAGCGGCAGCACCACCAGCGCCAGGTCGAGGCCGCCGCGCGCCAGCTCCCGTACGAGATCGTGCGACCCGCTCTCCTCGATCAGCAGCCGCACCCCGGGGTGCCGGTCGTGGAAGACGCGCAGCACGTCGGGGAGCAGGCCGGTGCACAGGCTCGGGGTGGCGCCGAGCCGGACCCGGCCGCGCCGCAGCTGAGCCAGCTCCAGCACCTCGTGGCGGGCGGTTTCTGCGTCGGCGAGGATCCGCCGGGCCAGCGGCAGCAGCGCCTCCCCGGCGTCGGTGAGCGCGATGTTGCCGCGCGCCCGGCTGAACAGGGGCGCGCCCAGCTCCGTCTCCAGCGCGCGGATCTGCTGCGACAGCGACGGCTGCGAGACATGCACCCGCTCGGCGGCGCGGGTGAAGTGCCGGGCGTCGGCGACGGCCACGAAGTACGCGAGCTGCTGGAACTGCATGGGTCCCACGATAACGCGGCGATAGGCCCAGGCTATGGACACGAGCCGGATCATGTCTTGGACCACTCGACTCCGGTGACCGTAACGTCTGTGGACATGGCACTGGCAACGCGGACGGACCGACGTCCGTCGATGGCGCGCACGGTCTGGGGCTCGACCGTCGGCAAGAAGACGATCATGGCGGTGAGCGGCCTGATCATGCTGCTGTACCTGGTCGTCCACATGTTCGGCAACCTCAAGATCTTCTTCGGGTCCGGCAGCTTCAACGAGTACGCGCACTGGCTGCGCACCATCGGCGAGCCGTTCCTGCACTACGAGTGGGCGCTGTGGATCATCCGCGTCGTGCTGGTCGCCGCCGTCGTGCTGCACGGCGTGTGCGCGTACCAGCTCAGCCGCCTCGACCGGCGCGCCCGGCCGGTCGCCTACGCCCATCCGCGACCGCGGGCCAGCTACGCCACCCGCACCATGCGCTGGGGCGGCGTGATCCTGCTGCTGTTCATCGTCTGGCACATCCTCGACCTGACCACCGGCACCGTGCAGCGCGGCTTCGTGCCCGGCCACCCGTACCAGAACGTCGTGGCCGCCTTCCACGACTGGTGGAACAACGTCATCTACATCGTGGCGATGCTCGCCCTCGGCCTGCACATCAGGCACGGCTTCTGGAGCGCCGCCCAGACCCTCGGCGCGGGCAGTGCCACCCGTGACCGGGTGCTCAAGGCCACCGCGAACGCACTCGCACTGGTGCTGACGGCCGGCTTCATCGCCGTACCCGTCGGCGTCATGACCGGAATCGTGAGCTGACTGACATGCCCGAGACGCCCGAGACCCCCGACAGCCCCGAGCTTTCCGCGACGACCGCCGCGACCGACGCCGCGCCCGCGCCGTCCGACTCCGCGCCGTCCGACTACGCGCGGTACGCGACCGGCGAGCCCCTCGCCGACACCAAGGCACCCGAAGGCCCGATCGAGGACCGCTGGGACACCCGCCGCTTCACCGCGAAGCTGGTCAACCCCGCCAACCGCCGCAAGCACACCGTGATCGTCGTCGGCACCGGGCTCGCGGGCGGCTCCGCGGGCGCCACGCTCGCCGAACAGGGCTACCACGTCGTGCAGTTCTGCTACCAGGACTCCCCGCGCCGCGCCCACTCGATCGCCGCGCAGGGCGGCATCAACGCCGCGAAGAACTACCGCAACGACGGCGACTCCGTCCACCGGCTCTTCTACGACACCGTCAAGGGCGGCGACTTCAGGGCCCGCGAGTCCAACGTCCGCCGCCTCGCCCAGATCTCGGTGGAGATCATCGACCAGTGCGTCGCGCAGGGCGTGCCCTTCGCCCGTGAGTACGGCGGCCTGCTCGACACCCGCTCCTTCGGCGGTGTCCAGGTCTCCCGCACCTTCTACGCCCGCGGCCAGACCGGCCAGCAACTGCTGCTCGGCGCCTACCAGGCGCTGTCCCGGCAGATCGCCGCGGGCAATGTCGAGATGCACCCGCGGACCGAAATGCTCGACCTGATCGTCATCGACGGCAGGGCCCGCGGCATCGTCGCCCGCGACCTGATCACCGGCGAGATCCGCAGCCACTTCGCGGACGCCGTGGTGCTGGCCTCCGGCGGCTACGGCAACGTCTTCTACCTGTCGACCAACGCCATGAACTCCAACGCGACCGCCGTCTGGCGGGCGCACCGGCGCGGCGCGTACTTCGCCAACCCCTGCTTCACCCAGATCCACCCCACCTGCATCCCGCGCACCGGCGACCACCAGTCCAAGCTCACGCTGATGAGCGAGTCGCTGCGCAACGACGGCCGGATCTGGGTGCCGCGCACCAAGGGCGACACCCGCCCGCCCGGCGAGATCCCCGAGGACGAGCGCGACTACTACCTGGAGCGGATCTACCCCTCCTTCGGCAACCTCGTACCGCGCGACATCGCCTCCCGCGCCGCGAAGAACGTCTGCGACGAGGGCCGCGGCGTCGGCCCCGGCGGCCAGGGCGTCTACCTGGACTTCGCCGACGCCATAGCGCGGATGGGCCGCAGGGCGGTCGAGGAGAAGTACGGCAACCTCTTCGAGATGTACGCGCGGATCACCGCCGAGGACCCGTACGAGGTCCCGATGCGGATCTACCCGGCCGTGCACTACACGATGGGCGGCCTGTGGGTGGACTACGACCTCCAGACCACCGTGCCCGGCCTCTTCGCGATCGGCGAGGCCAACTTCTCCGACCACGGCGCCAACCGGCTCGGCGCCTCCGCGCTGATGCAGGGCCTGGCCGACGGCTACTTCGTGCTGCCGGCCACCATCAACGACTACCTGGCCCGCCACCCGGGGCGCGAGGAGATCGGCGCCGAACACCCCGTCGTCCAGGAGGTCCTCGCGGAGACCGAGGACCGGCTCAATCTGCTCCTCGCCGTCGACGGCGACCGCACCGCCGACTCCTTCCACCGCGAGATCGGCGAGCTGATGTGGGAGTTCTGCGGGATGGCCAGGACGGAGGAGGGGCTGCGCAAGGCGCTGGACCGGATTCCGCAGATCCGGGACGAATTCTGGCGCCGGATCAAGGTGCCGGGCAGCGGCGCGGAGTTCAACCAGTCGCTGGAGCGCGCCAACCGCGTCGTGGACTACCTGGAGCTGGCCGAGCTGATGTGCCTCGACGCGCTGCACCGCGCCGAGTCCTGCGGCGGCCACTTCCGCGAGGAGTCCCAGACCCCGGACGGCGAGGCCGCCCGCCGGGACGAGGAGTTCTCCTACGCCGCCGCGTGGGAGTTCACCCGGACCGGCGACGCGCCCGTCCTGCACAAGGAAGACCTCGTCTTCGACTACGTACACCCCACCCAGCGGAGCTACGCATGAAGCTCACCCTGCGCGTCTGGCGCCAGAAGAACACCGAAGCGCCCGGCGCCATGGCCACCTACCAGGTCGACGACGTCTCACCCGACATGTCGTTCCTGGAAATGCTCGACACGCTCAACGAACGGCTCACCGTCGAGGGCGAGGACCCGGTCGCCTTCGACCAC
This sequence comes from Streptomyces sp. NPDC024632, assembly GCF_055559175.1. NCBI lineage: Bacteria > Bacillati > Actinomycetota > Actinomycetes > Kitasatosporales > Streptomycetaceae > Streptomyces > Streptomyces sp. NPDC024632. The sequence goes on along the minus strand of NZ_JBVHLD010000008.1, from coordinate 20,479 downwards.
GACTGCCGTGAGGGCATCTGCGGCGCGTGCAGCCTGGTGATCAACGGCGACGCGCACGGCCCGGAGCGCACCACGAGCTGCCAGCTCCACATGCGGTCCTTCCGGGACGGCGACACCATCGACGTCGAGCCGTGGCGGGCCGCCGCCTTCCCCGTCGTCCGCGACCTGGTCGTGGACCGCTCGTCGTTCGACCGGATCATCCAGTCCGGCGGCTACGTCAGCGTGCCCACCGGCGCGGCGCCCGAAGCACACGCCACGCCCGTACCCAAGGCCGCCGCCGACTCCGCGTTCGAACACGCCGAGTGCATCGGCTGCGGCGCCTGCGTCGCCGCCTGCCCCAACGGCTCCGCGATGCTCTTCACCTCCGCGAAGGTCAACCACCTCAACGTGCTGCCGCAGGGCGCGCCGGAGCGCGAGACCCGTGTCCTCGACATGGTCGCGCGGATGGACGAGGAGGGATTCGGCGGCTGCACGCTCACGGGGGAGTGCGCCACCGCCTGCCCCAAGGGCATCCCGCTGACCTCGATCACCGCGATGAACAAGGAGTGGCTGCGGGCGGCCCGCAAGGTCCCACGCCGTTAGGAACCTTCGGGGTCCCCACGCCGTTGGAACCTCAGAGGTTGGTGAGCTTGGTGTACGGGCTCATGATGCGCTTCTGGAGCGAGCCGAAGTCGACGATCACCGCGACGCCTTCCTCGACTCCGGTGACCCGGCCGAGGCCGTACACATCGTGGGTGACCCGATTGCCCACGGCGAACTCCTTCGGTGGCGGCGCCACCGGGGCTTTGAAGGGACTGGTGGGCAAAAAGCGCTTCGCTGCATCAGGCTTTGTCATTGTCACCAGTATGCGCCAGTCGGCGGTCCGATTGTCCCGTCGGACGACGCATCTGCGACTACCCGCCAGCCGTCCTTGACCCGTATAGACCTGTCTGTCTACCCTCGGTGGGTATCGCCCAGGACAGGCGGACCGCGGCAGATCCCCCCAGGTCACCTCGGGTCCATCCAGGTTCTACTCATGGAGCCCCCCATGGCACGCACGGTCAAGACACCCGGTCCCGACCACCCCATCACGGTCGAGCCGAACCCGGAGCGCATCGTGGTCAGGGCCGCGGGCAAGGTCATCGCCGACACCACCCACGCCCTGACCCTGCGCGAGGCCGACTACCCGCCGGTGCAGTACATCCCGCTCGCCGACGTCGAGGCCGACGCCCTGCGCCCCACCGAGTCCCAGACGTACTGCCCCTACAAGGGCGACGCCTCCTACTACTCCCTCGTGACCGCGGACGGCGAGATCACCGACGCGGTGTGGACGTACGAGAAGCCGTACGACGCGGTCGGCACGATCGCCGGACACGTCGCCTTCTACCCGCAGCACGTCGAGGTCGCCGCGCGGTAGCGCTCGCGTGGCAGTGGCCGCGTGGCAGCCGTCGCACGCGAGAAAGGAGGGCCCGTCCGGTCGGACGGGCCCTCCTCGCGTGCCGCTGCCTCAGTCCCGGTATCCCACGGGCTCGCGGGGCCGCTCAGGGGTGCGCGGGTCCCGCCGAGACCGGATCGGACCCCGGGCGAGTCGGTGCGCGCCCAGACCGGCCAGAGCGGCCAGCAGACCGCCGCCGCCGGTCCACAGCCAGCGCGGCGACCACCAGGTGCCCGCCCAGCCGTCGCCCGGCGCCACATGCGGCGCGTACGCCGACACCACGGGCGTCACCGAGCCGTCGACCGCCTGCTGCCCCGCCGTGCCCTCCGAGGTGGCCTTCACGGCCGCCTTGACCGGCTGGCCGAGGTCGGCCGCGGGCAGGTCGAGCACGGTCAGCCGCAGGAAGTAGCCGCCGCGCAGCGGATCGTTGGACCAGGTGTCGGCCCACGAGCGGATCGCCCGCAGGTGGCAGACCAGCTCGACCGAGCCCGCGTCGGCCGCCACGGACCTGCTCTGCGCGCCGTATCTGCACGGCTGGCGGCGCCGCAGCCCGTCGTACACATCGAGCTGCCAGGTGGACGCGCCGTGCCGGGCCGCGGTCTCGGGGAAGGTGACGGTGGCCTTCACCGTCACGTTCTGCCCGCTGTCGGCGGGGAACGTCCAGTACAGGTAGTCGCCCGCCGACGCGTCCGCGGTCGCCTCCTGCCCCTGCCGGACGACGGCGGCGGTACGGAAACTCGTCCCCGCCTCCGTCGGCGCGGTGTCGCCGTCGCCGGGAGCGGCCGTACCCGTGCTCGCGCTCGGGTCGGCCGACGGGTCGTCGGCGACCGCGCCGCCCGCGCTCAGGGCCAGCGCCGCGGCGGCCAGCAGCCCCGCCGCGGTGACCGTCAGCAGCCGTACGGCCTTACGTGGTGACGTACGCATCAGACGGTCCTCCCCGTGTTCAGACGCCAGCGGGACACCCAGCCCGACAGCAGGCCGAGGACCGCGCCGGCCACGGCCAGCGTGCCCAGCAGCCACCAGCCGCGCCCGAGGCCGAAGAAGGCCACGTCGGAGGGCTGGTCGGGGGAGTCCACCAGGTCGATGGAGAGCTCCACCGGCAGACCGGGGGTGGTCTTGACCGACGGCGCGGCCGAGAAGGAGTTGCCGACCTGGAGGCAGACCGTCTCCGGCGGGGTGTCGGAGTCCGCGTGCGGCTTGGGGTAGCGGATACCGGCGGACACGACGTCGGTACGGCCGGTGCCACCCTCGTCGTCCCTGACGATCTCCCGGCCGTGCGTGGTCACGCCACGCAGCAGGACGCCGTAGTTCGCGTTCACCGCGCGGTCGGCGGAGACGCTCACCGAGGCGCGCAGCTCCTGCCCCGGCGGCACGTCCACCCGGTACCAGCGGTTCTCCGAGAACAGCTCGCGGTCGGTGTAGATCCCCGCCTTGAGCTGCGGCGCGTCCGCGCACTGCGCGGCGCCCCGGGTGGCCACCGGAGCCACCACGGCGTCGGTGCTGCGGCCCACCAACTGCTTCACCTTGGTGGTGAGCTGCTGCCGGTGCTGGACGGCGGTGTACGTGCCGCCGGTCGCCTCCGCGATGCACGTCAACTGGTTACGGGTCGAGGAGTCCGGGATCAGGCCCAGGGTGTCGATGACCAGATGGATGCCCTTGGCGGCGATGTCCCGCGCGACGTCGCACGGGTTGAGCGGCGCGCAGGTGTCCTCGCCGTCGGTGATCAGCACCAGGCGGCGGGTGCCGTCGCCGCCCTGGAGATCGTCGGCCGCCTTGAGCAGCGCGGGGCCGATCGGCGTCCAGCCGGTGGGCGCCAGCGTCGCCACCGCGGCCTTGGCCTCGGTGCGGTTCAGCGGGCCGACCGGGTAGAGCTGCCGGGTGTCCTTGCACCCGGTCTTGCGGTCGTTGCCCGGATAGTCGGCGCCGAGCGTCCTGATGCCCAGCTCCACGTTCTCCGGCACCGAGTCCAGCACGTCGTCGAACGCCTGCTTCGCGGCGGCCATCCGCGACTGCCCGTCGATGTCCTTCGCCCGCATGGAGCCGCTGACATCGAGCAGCAGTTCCACCTTCGGGGCGGCTTGCGCCGTCGGCGTCGCCGGTGTCGTGGGTTCGTCGGCGACCGCGCTCGCGGGCAGCAGACCGCAAGCCAGGACGACCAGCAGGCCGCAGCCAACTCCGGCCGTCAGTAACCTTCTTATGATCATCGCCGGATCGTAGTGAAGGTAGTGTCAAAACCTGAAGTCGGCCGGTCGGCGGCCGGTGCGGGACCGTGCCAAAGCGGACGGACGGGGACGGACCACGGGCGGGGACGACGAGCGCGCGCCGGGCCGGGGAGCCGCCGGGGCCGCGCGCCGGCAGGTGGTGCGCCGGGGGTGGACGTGCGCGGCGATCTCAGTAAAGTGGCGGATATGACGCTACTGGCCGGTAGGAAATGTTTCCGGGTGCTCGAACCGCTGCACTCGATGGTGTACTTCGCGCCCGAGACGCAGGCGGCGCTGGTCGCGGCCGGGCTGGAGAACAACCGCATGTGCTACTTCGCGGGCCGCGCCGCCGCCCTCGGCCCGGTCGGCCCTGCCGTCGTGACGAGCACCTTCTACAACTTCAGCCCGTCCCTGGTGGCCCGACACATCCCGCTCGCCTGGACCCTGGCCGCCCCCGAGGACATCACCGCGGCGCGGCTGCGCGCGGTCGACGCCGTACAGCGCCGTCTGCTCGGCGACGCCGTCGACTCCCCGGAGATGGCCGAGGCCGCCGAACTCGCCCAGCGGGCCGCCGAGGCGTGCACCGGCGGCGACCGTATCCTCTACGCCGCCCACGCGGCCCTGCCGTCGCCGAAGGAGCCGCACCTGGCCTTCTGGCACGCCACCACGCTGCTGCGCGAGTACCGCGGCGACGGACACCTCGCCGTCCTGCTCTGCGCCGAACTCGACGGCCTGGAAGCCCTCGTCACCCACACCGCGACCGGCAAGGGCTTCCTGCCGGGCTTCGCCAGGACCCACCGCGGCTGGAGCGAGCAGGAGTGGGACGCGGCCGTCGCCCGGCTGCGCGACCGCGGCCTTCTCGACGCCGAAGGCTCGCTCACCGACCAGGGTGTCGAACTGCGCCGCCACATCGAGTCCGAGACCGACCGTCTCGGCCGCGCCCCCTACGAGCACCTCGGCGAGGCCGGCACCGCCCGTCTGACCGAGATCGCCCAGGGCCTCACCATGCGCGCGCTGGCCGCGGGCGCCTTCCCCGAGGGCGTCTTCGCGACCGGCCCCAAGCGCTGACGCACCTGTCGCCGACTCCGAGCGGGCCACCGGCCCCGGACGCCCGCTCCCCGCGTCAGCGGGGAGGCGTCGGCGCCGGGCCCGTCGAGCCGCGGACCACCAGGTGGGTGGCCAGTTCGACGTGGAGGGTGTCGACCGTGTGGCGGTCCAGGAGCCGCATCAGCAGGGAGACCGCCATCCGGCCCATCTCTTCGAGCGGCTGGCGGACGGTGGTGAGGCGGGGCACAGTGCTGCGGCTGAGGTCGATGTCGTCGAAGCCGGTGATGGAGAGGTCCTCGGGGACGCGCAGGCCGCGTTCGTAGGCGGCGCGCAGCGCGCCGACGGCGGCCTTGTCGTTGAACGCGACCAGCGCGGTCGGGGGTTGGGGGAGGTCGAGGAGTTCGCAGGCGGCCCCGTAGCCCCAGTCGGCGGTCGGCTCGATGCTGCGCAGGAGTTCGGGGGAGGGCAGCACCCCTGCGTCGGCGAGGGCCGAAGTGTGGCCCGCGAGACGGGACTTGCTGGCGAGCCAGTCGCCCGGTCCGCCGATGACGCCGATCCGGCGGTGGCCGAACTCCACCAGGTGCGCGGTGACGCTGCGGGCCGCGGCGAGGTTGGCGGCCGAGACCGAGGCGATGTCGCGGGGGAGCGGGGTGCGCGGGTCGACGACCACGAAGGGGAAGTCCTGGGCCCGCAGGACCTCCAACTCCCTTTCCGGCTCGGGCGGGACGATGAGGATCGCGCCCGCGATGCCCGGGTCGCCCGGCAGCCCCGGCAGCACCTGGACCTCGCGCGCCGCGTCGCCCGCGCTGAGCACCACGCGCCTGCCGTGCAGGTCCAGTGTCTCGGCGATCGAGGAGACGATCACACCGAAGTAGTCGGTGAGGACATACGGGCAGCGCACGTAGATCGCGCCGTCCGCCGCGCCGCGCCGGACGGGGGCCGGGGCCCCCAGTCGTTCGACCGCCCGGCGGACCAGCGCCTGGGTGTCGGGGGCCACGTTGGCCTGTCCTGTCATGACCCGCGACACGGTGGCGATGGAGACGCCCGCCTCCGCCGCGATGGCGCGGACCGTCACGCGGGTGCCCGGTGACCTAGCCAACTGTTACACCCGTTCGTTTCATGTGCGCAGCTTAGCGCCCCGACCCATCAGGGTCACGGCAGGATCGGTACAAGGCATTGACAGCGCACGCCGCCGACCGCTTACCTGATTTTCGCCACGGTTCCAGAAAACGTTTCATTCCGTTTCAGAGTGAGTGCTGCCCGAGGAGAACGATGAGGAGACGCGCCGTAGGTGCCGCCGCTGCCACAGCCGCCGCACTCTGCCTGGCCTGCGTACCGGCCGCCCAGACGGCCGCCGTCACCCCGACCGCCGCCACCGCGGCCTCCCCCTCCCGCCCGGCGCCGCCACCCCGCGCCCAGGTGTGGCTGACCACGGCCGACGGCGAGCAGGAACTACGGCAGCAGCCGCCGGTCGACTTCGGCCGGGGACCGTCCGACCTCACCACCATCACCGTCGACCCGAACCAGAGCTACCAGAGCGTGGACGGCTTCGGCGGCGCGCTCACCGACTCCTCGGCCGCCGTCCTGAGCCGACTGCCGCGCACGACGCGGGACTCCGCGATGCGGCAGCTCTTCGACCCCGCCCGCGGCATCGGCGTCAGCTTCCTGCGCCAGCCCATCGGCTCCTCCGACTTCACGGCCTCCGCCGCCCACTACACCTACGACGACATGCCCGCGGGGCAGACCGACTTCGCGCTGCGCCACTTCAGCATCGCGCACGACCAGCGGCAGATCCTGCCGCTGCTGCGCCAGGCGAAGCGGCTCAACCCCCGGCTCACCGTCATGGCCACGCCCTGGAGCCCGCCCGCGTGGATGAAGGACGGCGACTCGCTGGTCGGCGGCCACCTCAAGGACGACCCCAAGGTCTACGACGCCTACGCCCGCTACCTGGTGAAATTCGTCCAGGCGTACGCGGCGGCGGGCGTGCCCGTCGACTACCTGACGGTGCAGAACGAGCCGCAGAACCGTAAGCCCTCCGCGTACCCCGGCACCGACCTGCCCGTGCAGGCGCAGGTCAAGGTGATCGAGGCGCTGGGACCGCTGCTGCACCGGGCCAGCCCGCGCACCAAGATCCTCGCGTACGACCACAACTGGACCACGCACCCCGACGACATCAAGACCGCCGAGCAGATGGGCGAGGACCCGCAGACCGACTACCCGTACGAGGTGCTGGACAGCCCGGCCGCCCGGTGGATCGCGGGCACCGCCTACCACTGCTACTCGGGCGACCCCAGCGCGCAGAGCGCGCTGCACGACGCGCACCCCGACAAGGGCATCTGGTTCACGGAGTGCTCCGGCTCGCACGGCGCGACCGACACGCCCGCGCAGATCTTCCGCGGCACGCTGACCTGGCACGCGCGCACGATCACCGTCGGCACCACGCGCAACTGGGCGAAGTCCGTCGCCGACTGGAACCTCGCGCTGGACGCCGACGGCGGCCCGCACAACGGCGGCTGCGACACCTGCACCGCCCTGCTGACCGTCCAGCCGGACGGCACGGTCACCCCCAGCGCCGAGTTCTTCACCATCGGCCACCTGTCGAAGTTCGTCCGGCCGGGCGCGGTACGGATCGGCAGCACCAACTACGGCACGACCGGCTGGAACGGCCAGCTCACCGACGTCGCCTTCCGCAACCCCGACGGCTCCACCGCGCTCGTCGTGCACAACGAGAACGACGACCCGCGCTCCTTCGCCGTCGCCGTCGGCGACCGGACCTTCGCATACTCCCTGCCCGGCGGTGCGCTGGCGACCTTCACATGGCCCCGGTCGGCTGATCTGACCAGCCGGTCGCACGCGGTGCCGCTGAACGGCGCGAGCGCCACCTCCCAGCCCGCCGGGCAGGGCGCCCCCGACCTCGCGATCGACGCCGACGGCTCGACCCGCTGGTCCAGCGGCGCGGCCCAGACCCCCGGCCAGTACGTGCAGATCGACCTCAAGAAGCGCACCGCGTTCTCCCGCGTCGCCGTCGACAGCGGCGACAACCTCGGCGACTACGCCCGCGGCTGGCAGATCTCGACCAGCGACGACGGCCTCACCTGGCGGACGGCCGCCGCCGGTACGGGAACCGGGCAGCTCACCGTCGCCGACCTGCCCCGTACGACCACGGCACGCTATGTGCGCGTCACATCGACGGGCACGGCGGCCAACTGGTGGAGCCTGGCCGATCTGCGGCTCTACCGCTGAGCCGAGGCGTTCAGACCCGACGCGTCACCCCGGGGCAGCCGCGACCTCCAGGAGGTCGCGGCTGCCGCCGCGTGTCACGCGTCCGCCTCCGGTACGGGACGCGCCGCCGCCTCCGGCCCGGCGTCCGCCGCTGCCGCCCGCTCCGTCCGGCGCGCCTGCCACTGCCGCGTCGCGTACAGCGCGCCGCCCGCGCCCAGGCCCCAGAAGGCGCCACTGACGCCGAAGAAGGTCACGCCCGAGACGGTGACGACGAGCGTGACGACCGCCGACTCGCGGTGGTCGGCGTCGGCCATCGCGCCGGTCAGGGAATTGCCGAGGGCGCCGAGCAGCGCGAGTCCCGCGACGGCCTCGATGACATTGGGCGGTGAGGCGTTGACGAAGGCGACCGCCGCCGCCGCGCCCAGGCCCAGCAGGATGTACGCGCCGCCGGCGACGACCGCGGCCCGGTACCGCTTGCGCGGGTCGGGCCCCGCCTCCTCGCCCGCGCACAGCGCGGCGGTGATCGCCGCCAGGTTGACCGCGTGCCCGCCGAAGGGCGCCGACAGCAGGCTGAAGACGCCGGTCCAGCCGAACAGCGGCCCCGGCTCCGGGTGGTAGCCGTTGACATTGAGCACCGCGATGCCGGGGATATTCTGCGACGCCATCGTCACCACGTACAGCGGCAGCGCGACGCCGATCACCGCGGAGGCGGTGAAGTGCGGGGTGACCAGCACCGGGTGCGGCCACAGCGGGCCGAGCGCGGCCGTGTCGATGTGCGTGGTGGCGGCGATCAGGACGACGGCCACGACCACCGCGGCGGGCACCGCGTACAGCTTCCGGACACTGCCGACGACCGCCCAGGCGAGGATCACACCGAGGCCCACCGCCGGGTCGGACTTGACCGCGTGCGCCGGAGCCAGGCACAGCGGCAGCAGGATGCCCGCGAGCATCGCGTTCGCCAGCGGCTTCGGGATCGCCGAGACCCACCGGCCGAGGGGCTTCCACAGCCCGGAGATCACGACGAGCACCCCCGTGAGCAGGAACGCGCCCACGGCCGCCGCGAATCCGCCGTGCGTACCCGCGGAGCCCGCCAGCAGCGCCGCGCCCGGCGTCGACCAGGCGATGCTGATCGGCAGCCGGGAGCGCAGGCTCAGGTAGATCGCGCACAGGCCCATCGCCACGCACAGCGCCATCAGTCCCGACGCGGCCTCGGCGTGCGACGCGCCGACCTTGGTGAGCCCTTCGAGCACCACCGCGAAGGAGCTGGAGAAGCCGACGAAGGCGGCGATCAGGCCCGCCGTCGAGGCCCGGAGGAGGCCGGAGCGCGCGGAGTCACCGCCGGGCTTGTCCCGGACGGGCTCCGGGGCGGTGGTGCGGACGGGCATCAGGTCTCCTCCGGGGCCGGCCGGCGCGCGTGGGCGGCGAGCAGGGCCGTGCGGTCGATCTTGCCGCTGGCGGTCAACGGCAGGGTGTCACAGAGCTGGATGCGGGCCGGGACCATGAAGCCGGGCAGCAGCGCGCGCAGATGGGCGCGGAGCGCCTGCGGGGTGCAGGCCGGGTCGTCGGTGACGACGAACGCCCACACCGGCTTCTCGCCGCGGGCGCTCGCGGTGACGAAGCTGCGCCGGACGGCCGGGTGCCGGTCCAGATGGTGGGCGATCTCGCCCAGTTCGATGCGGTAGCCGTTCACCTTCACCTGGTCGTCCCTGCGGCCGTGGAACACCGCCGCGCCGTCCGCCCGCAGATGCCCGTAGTCGCCCGTCCGGTACAGCCGTTCGCGTACGCCGTCGACCTCGCGCTCCACGAACAGCCGGGCGGTCAGCTCCGGCATCCCCAGATATCCGGGCGACAGACCGTCCCCCGCCAGCCAGATCTCGCCCGCGCGCCCCGGCTCGCACAGCTCACCGCCGTCGTCGCCGTCCGTGTCGATCACATACAGCCGGGTGTTCTGGATCGGCCGGCCGATCGGCAGTTCCGCCGCGTCGGCGGGGAGCGCGTCGACCCGGTGGTACGTGGCGAAGGTGGTCGACTCGGTCGGTCCGTAGACGTGCACCAGGCGGCCGGGGCCGTAGCGGCGTACGGCCTGCGCCAGCCGCGGCACCGAGGCGCGCTCGCCGCCGGTCAGCACGGTGGCCACCGTGTCGAGGGCTTCGGGCGCCTCGTCCAGCACGGAGTTGAACAGCGCCGTGGTCAGGAACAGCACATTGACCCGGCTCTCGCGCAGCACCCGCCCCAGCTTCGACAGGCTCAGCCGCGTGTCGGGGTAGAGCACGCAGGTGCCGCCGGTCAGCAGCGCGCCCCAGATCTCGAAGGTCGCCGCGTCGAAGGTCACCGGCGCCAGTTGCAGCAGCCTGCCGCCCTCGCCGAGCCGGGCGTAGCGGGCGCCGGACACCAGCCGGACCACACCGCGGTGCCGGACCGGCACCCCCTTGGGGCGGCCGGTCGAACCCGAGGTGAAGTTGACGTACGCGACGGCGTCGCCCGTGACCTCGACCTCCGGGCCGCGCTCGCTCTCCGCGACACCGTCCCGCGTCACCGGGACGGTCCGGCAGCCGTCGAGCCGGTCGGCCAGCTCCGCCGGCCGGTCGGTGAGCACCCACCGGCAGTCGGCGTCCGACAGCAGCGCGCGCAGCCGCTCGTCCGGCCAGGACGCGTCGAACGGCAGGTAGCAGCCGCCGCATTTGAGGACGGCGAGCAGCGCGACGACCAGTTCGGGAGAGCGGTCGAGGCACACGCCGACGGTCGCGCCCGGCGGGAGTCCGCGCGCCAGCAGGTCACGGGCGAGGCCGTTGGCGAGGCGGTCGAGCTGCCCGTAGCCGACCGTGCGCGCGCCCTGTTCGACCGCGGGCGCTTCGGGCCGCAGCCGCGCGCGCTCCTCGAACAGCGTGGGCACACCGCTGTCGCGCGGATAGCCGACCGCCGTGGCGTTGATCTGCCGGTGCGCGGCCAGGGCCGCCTCGGACGCGGTCACCCGGCGCAGCGCCGACACCTCCGGACGGATACGGCGTGCCGTCGGCGGTGTGCTCGACGAACCATCACGTCCCGCGCTTTCCCAGGCTCGGCGTTTGCTTGACCACCGGGCCCGCGCGCCGTGGCAGGTGACAACGGCGAAGGGGACGGCTCGGGCATCGTAATCCGCGGCCCCGAAGGAGCGCGCGCCAATTCCGATACCCGGACCGTCCCCGGCGCCGACCGGCGCGGGGGGGGGGGGGGGGAGCCGTTGCCGGGGGAGGGTTTTGTACTTTTGGTAGGAGGACGTGGTTTTTTTCTTTTCTTTCTCTGTTTTTCCCTTTT
>NZ_JBVHLD010000008.1:0-9291 GCF_055559175.1 Streptomyces sp. NPDC024632 | reverse complement strand
TCACCTCCCCCAACCCCCCAAAAGAACCCCCCCCCCCCCCCCCCCCCCCCCCCCCCCCCCCCCCCCCCCCCCCCCCCCCCCCCCCGGGCCGGTCGATCCGCTACCGGAGCAGGCTCTTGTACTTCGGGCAGAGATACGTGATCGCGTCCTTCGCGTCCGCGATCTCGCCGTCCGCGATGGCCTCCTTCGCCAGCTTCGGACTCGCGTCCGCGGTGTTGGCGATCCGGTCGCAGGACTCCTGGCCGGTCTGGAGAACGGCGGCCGGGTCCATGCCCTTGGGCACCTTTCCGACCAGATAGCTCTTCTGCTGGTCGGTGAACGTGCCGGTGGCCGGGGTGAGCTGGGATTCGGGCAGGGTCGACTCCTTGGCGTCGGCGCCGTTCGCACCGCCGTCGCCGCCCGGACCGGTCGAGGCCGAGGCGGACGGCTCCGCGGTGCCGTCGGGGCCGATGGCGGGCGCGGAGGAGGCCGGGCGCTCGCTGGTGGGGGCGGCGCGGTCCCGCGCCGCGTCCGCGTGTCCGCCGCCGCATCCGGCCAGGACGGCCGCGGCCGTCGTCACGATGACGACGGCCGTGGCGAACCGGCCTCTGGTCGCGGTCACGGCTTCGCGAAGGTCAGGACGAGCTGCGGATGTCCCGACGTGCCGGGCGCGTCCTTCGACCAGAACCAGGCCGAGTCCGTGCCGGTGGACGTCACCGCGAGATCGTACGGACCGCCGAGCCCCGGCGTCAGCGCCGCCGCGGTGAGCGTCGCGGTGTAGTCGGTCTGGAGCGCGGTCGGCGCGGGCACCGTGCCGAGCACCGTCGGGTCGAGCGTGGGACGGGTGTTCCAGGTCACCCCGGTCTCCGTCCAGCTCCCCGTCACACGCTGCACATTGAGCGTGTCGACCGAGTTCGCGATGGCGTCGGAGCTGGTGCGCAGGGTCAGTCGCGCGCTCGTGAGCACCATGCCGCCGGGCGCGGCGGGCAGGTCGAACCGCAGGTACGTGTGGTATGCGGACGTGCCGCGCACCGCGAGCTGCTGGTCCGGGCCGTAATTCGCCGAGGGCGCGCCCGCGTTGACGTAACTGTCCGCCGTCGCGTTGAGCGTCACCGTCGAGGACGTCGGCGCGCCCGGCGTCGTGACGGCCGCCGCGGCCGACTTGGCACTGGTGTTGCCGGGCGCGTCACCCGCCGTGACCTGGTACGCGTACGTGGTGCCGGGTGAGGCGGCGGTGTCGGTGAAGGTCAGCGTCGGGCGGATCCAGAACTTGGAGTCACCGGTGACCGTGCCGACCTGCGTGCCGTCGCGGTAGATCCTGTACGTCAGCGTCGAGTCGTCGAGGTCGAGGCTGGCCTGCCAGCTCACCCGTACCCCGCCGGACACGTTCGCCGCGGTCACCTGGAGCGGTACGGACGGCGCGCGCGTGTCGGGGCCGCTCGGGAAGCGGACCAGGCCCTGCTGGAGCCGGTTGCCGTTGCTGGCGATCCGGGTGAACTCGCCGCCCACCCACAGGTAGTCCGTGCCGCCGCTGGAGGCGGTGGTGAGGGCGCGCGGGCCGATCTTCTCGGTGCCCGCCGGGCCGTCGTCGGTGTCGGGGAACCAGCCCAGCAGCGGCCTCGGGTTGTCGACGGACTCCGCGAGCAGGTGCTGCCGGTCGTTGTTGAGCTGCGGGAACTGCTGCATGCTGGAGCAGTCGTGCGCGTGCGAGCCGCTGTACAGCACGCCCTTGTAGACGGTGACGGCCTGGGTCGCGCCCAGGCAGGTGTCGCGCCAGCGCTGGTTGAGGTCGCTGAAGTTGAGCGCGATGCGGCCGTCGAAGACACCGCCGCCCGTGCCCTCGTTGGCGGTGAAGAAGCCGGTGGCGTCCCTCGTGAGGTCCTGCACGGTGGAGGTCGCCGAGATGAAGCCCGGATAGGTCTTCACAATGGCGCCGGTCGTGGCGTTGACCACGGCCAGCGCGTGCGAATTGACCCCGTTGACGGTGTTGAAGTCGCCGCCGATGACGAGCCTGGTGCCGTCCGGGCTGAGCACCATGGCCTTGCCCGCCTTGTCGGCGTTGGCCGTGAACGGCTTGAGCGCGCCCGTGGTCGTCAGCGCGGCGAAGCGCTGCCGGGGCTGCCCGGCGACGGTGAGGAAATTGCCGCCGATGTACACCGTGTCGTTCGTCGCCACGATGCTGCGGACCTGCGCCGAGACCGACACCTTGAACGTGGTCCTCACGGTGCAGGTGGCGATGTCGATCGCCGCCAGGCTGCTCGACGGAACGCCGTTCACCGAACCGAAGGTGCCCCCCGCGTACAGCGTCGACTCGTCCGGTGAGACGGCCAGCGCCCGAATCGTCGCCGTGCCCGAGCCGACCGTGAAGGACAGCTTGCAGGACGTCGGCGCGCCCGTGGCGGCGTCGAACGCCTGGAAGTTGAGCGCCTGCTGCTCGCCGGTGCCCGCGGCGGCGCCCGGCGGCCGGACGGTGGAGAAGGTGCCGCCCGCGAAGACCACACCGTGCGCCTGGGCCAGCGCCCACACGACGCCGTTGGTCTGCCAGGTCGGCAGGTCGTCCGCGGTCATCGCGACCGGCGCGGTGAGCGCGGACGCGGACTGCGCGGCGGTGAATCCGATCATCGAAGCCGCCGCCAGTGAGAAGGCAGCGGTTATTGCCCCAGCTCTTCGCATGAGCCCCCCTGAGCTCTGTGCTGTTCCCCCAGCGGTCCCAAACGGCCGCAAGATGCGACAAGGTTAACGTTTGGTCCGCTTTGGGGTCAGCCTCCCCGTAACGACTGTTGCACTCCTGTAGCCCAGCGGTCGGGGAGGGGGACACGGCGGGCACGCAGCGGCGCCGCGCCGATTCCGCTTCGGCCGGATCCGGTCCCCGCCGGGCGGTCCCGAAATGTTTCGGTGCGGTGCCAAGAACGACTATGACCCGGCATGACCTGCGGGCACAAGGCCGAGCGGCCCGCGCGGTCCCGGTCGCGACGGTGATGCGCGACACTCCCGCTGGACTCCGGATGTGGCCTGAATGTCACCTCGACGTCCCTCGGGGGCGACTGTGGGCCGCCGTGGGAGAATCCTCCGATGACTTCTGAGACGACGATCACCGCGGACGCCGCGGGCACGTGGACGCTCGGCGATCTGACCGTCAACCGGATGGGCTTCGGGGCGATGCGGCTGCCGCAGGACGGCAGGGCGTTCGCTCCCGACAGCGGCTCCAGCGACCGCGAGCGCGCGATCGGCGTGCTGCGGCGCTCGGTCGAACTCGGTGTGAACCACATCGACACCGCCGCCTTCTACTTCTCCGCCCTGCGCTCGGCCAACGAGCTGATCAACCGGGCGCTGGCGCCGTACCCCGACGACCTCGTCATCACCACCAAGGTCGGCCCGGGGCGCGACCCTTCGGGCGCCTGGCTGCCCGCCGCGACGCCCGCGCAGTTGCGCGGACAGGTCGAGGAGAATCTGCGGCAGCTCGGCCGGGACCACCTCGACGTGGTCAACTACCGCAATCAGGGCGCGGACTCCATCGCCGAGCACTTCGGCGCGCTCGCCGAACTGCGCGAGCGCGGGCTGATCCGCCACCTCGGGATCTCCAACGTCGGGCCGCGCCACCTCGCCGAGGCCCGCGCCATCGCGCCGGTGGTGTGCGTACAGAACAAGTACGCGCTCGGACTGCCCGGCGGGGACGACGACTTCCTGGACCTGTGCGGTGAACAGGGCGTCGCCTTCGTGCCGTTCTTCGCCATCGCGGGCGCGGGCCGCGAGTCGGGGGCGGGCGCAGCGGAGGGCGAGCAGGTGCTGGCCGCGGCCCGCGCCCACGGCGTGACCGCCGCCCAGATCAGGACCGCCTGGACCCTCCAGCGCGGCCCGCACGTCCTGGCCATCCCCGGCACCGGCAACCCCGACCACCTGGTGGAGAACGTGGCCGCGGGCGCGCTGCGGTTCACCGCCGACGAACTGGCCGCCCTGGACGCGCTGCACCACGGGGGCGCCTGAGGAGCCGAGGTACCCCGGCCGGGCCGGAGTTGACGCGTGTGCACCGTGGGTCGTCTGTGGAATCGTGTGCCCGCGGTGCCAATTCGCGACGGCTTGCCGAGATCGGATGCCGGGCCGCGCGCGGCTGGCTACCGTCGGTGGAGACGAGTGAGCGCATGGGGGTACGGGGTGACGGGTGTCGAGGCCGCGGTCGGCCATGTCTGCGTCTGGCTCACGTGGCGAGCGAGCGGTGCCGAGCAGCGGCGGCACGACCTGAACGAGGTCCAGGTCGGCGAACTCGACCGGCTGTACTCGCTGGTCCGCGTGCTGCTCGGCGAGGACCCCGCGCTGCGGCTGGCCACCGAGGAGTGCGCCGCCCCTGACGGCGCGGTCACCGAGCGGACCAGGCGCCGCCTGACCGACGCGCTGGACGAGGCCGTCGAGCGGGACGCGGCGCTGGCCACGGCGCTCCGGCAGGCGGTGGACCGGCTGCGGGACCGCCCCTACGGCGGCGGACCGCCGGGCGGCCCGCCCGCCGGGACGACGGCGGCCACCGGTGACGGGATCGCGGTCGGCGGCGACGTCGACGTACGAGCCCGGGACAGGTCCGCGGCGTCGTTACGGATGGGGGACGTACGGATGGAAAACCCTCCTCTGCCGGGTCCGCCCCAGGGCTGAGCGCACCCGGAGCCGTCCCCGCCCCTTTGTCCGCGCCGCCGTACGCACCGCCCGCGCCGCCGTACGCACCCGCGCCGGTGGCGCCGCCGCGCGCGCCGGAGCCTTCGGACACCGTCCCGACGCTGCCGATGCTGCCCGCGGCCACCCCGTCGCGGGTCCGCGCCGAGGGCCGGAGCCGCTCGGAGGCCGAGGCCCGGCCCCGTACCGACGCCGAGGCCCGGTCCCAGGCGGTCCCGGCCCCTGCCCCTTCCGCTGTCACCGCGGCCGGCGGCGGTGTCGCGGCGGGCGTCGCGGGCGACATCCACCAGCACCACCACTGGCATGTCGTGCCGCGCTCGCCGGTCAACTGGCCGGTCAGGGTCGGCGTGGTGCCCCGGTCGGCCGACTGGTTCCAGCACCGGGACGTGATCCACGCCCTGGACACCGCGCTGACCGGCCCCGGCACCGCCGTGGTCTGCCAGGTGCTCACCGGCATGGGCGGCGTCGGCAAGACGCAGCTCGCCGCCCGGCGCGCCCACCACGCCTGGCGGGCGGGCGAGGTCGACCTGCTGATGTGGGTCACGGCCTCGACGCGGCAGGCCGTCATCGACGCGTACGCCGACGCCGCCGCGCGGGTGCTGCACATCGAGCGGGACGAACCGGCGCGCGCCGCGCAGGAGTTCCTGGCCTGGCTGGAGCCCGGCCCCGGCGCGGCGGCCGGACACTGCCGCTGGCTGCTGGTCCTCGACAATGTGACGGACCCCGCCGACCTCACCGGCCTGTGGCCGCCCGACCACCCCCTCGGCCGTACGGTCGTCACCACCCGCAGCCGGGACGCCGCCCTGACCGGCGCCGGCCGCCGCATGGTGACCGTCGGCCTGTTCACCCCGCGGGAGGCGACCGGCTATCTGACGGAGGCGCTCGCCGCGCGCGGCCGGGTGGAGGCGCCCGAGGAGGTCGCGCTGCTCGCCGAGGACCTGGGCAGACTGCCGCTGGCCCTGTCCCAGGCCGCCGCGTATCTCATCGACGCCGACATCGGCTGCCACGACTACCGCGCGCTGCTGGCGAACCGGGCCCGGCTGGCCGACCTCAGGCCGCCGACCCTGCCCGACGACCAGACCGCGGGCGTGGCCGCCGTCTGGTCGCTGTCGGTGGACCGCGCCGACGCCCGCGGTCCCCGGGGTCTGGCCAGGTCCCTGCTGGAGCTGGCCGCGATGCTCGACCCGAACGGCATCCCGCAGCCGGTGCTCACCAGCGGGCCGGTCCGCGACCACCTCACCCGCGTCGTGCGCCGGGCCGCCCCCGAGCAGTGCCCGGCGCGCGGGATCACCGAGCAGCAGACCGTACGGGCCCTGCGCGATCTGCACGGGCTCAATCTGATCGACCACACCCCGAAGACCGGGCACCGGGCGGTCCGTGTCCACCAGCTCATCCAGCGGGCCGTCCGGGACACGCTCGGCGAGGCGGACCACGACGCGCTGGCCCGTACCGCGGCCGACGCCCTGACCGCGGTCTGGCCCGAGGTCGAGCGCGACACCGACCTCGCGCAGGCGCTGCGCGCCAACACCACGGCGCTGACCGGCAAGGCGGAGAGCGCCCTGCACCGCCCGCACGCGCACGCGCTGCTCTACCGGGTCGGCGAGAGCCTGGGCGTCGCGGGCCAGGTGGCCGCCGCGGCCGGGCACTTCAGGCTGCTGGCCAGGACCACCCACCAGCACCTGGGCCCCGACCACCCCGACACCCTCGCCGCCCGCCACGACCTGGCGTACTGGCGGGGCGCGGCGGGCGACGCGCAGGGCGCGATCAGCGCCTTCCGCGAACTGTTCGCGGACCGGCTGCGGGTGCTCGGCCCCGACCACCCGCACACGCTCACCACCCGCGGCAACATCGCCTACTGGAGCGGCGAGGCGGAGTACGCGCAGGACGCGGAGGACGCCGCCACCGCGCTGGAGGAGCTGCTGGCGGACCGGCTGCGGGTGCTGGGCCCCGACCATCCGGACACGCTCAGCACGCGGCACAACATGGCCCGGCTGCGCGGTCGCGCGGGGGAGACGGCCGAAGCGGCCGAGGGGCTACGGGAGTTGCTGGTCGACATGGTGCGGGTGCTGGGCCAGGACCACCCTGACACCCTGACCACCCGGCACGACCTGGCCTACTGGCAGGGGCGCGCGGGGGACGCCGAGGGCGCGGCGCGCGCCTTCGAGGAGCTGCTGGCCGACGCGGCGCGGGTGCTGGGCCCGGACCATCCGGACACGCTCACCACGCGGCACAACATCGCGCGGCTGCGCGGGCGGGCCGGGGACGTCAGCGGCGCGGCGCGCGCCTTCGAGGAACTGCTGGCGGACCGGCTCCGCGTGCTGGGCCCGGACCATCCGCACACGCTCACCACCCGGCACAATGTCGCGCGGCTGCGGGGGCGGGCGGGGGACGCGGCAGGGGCGGCGCGCGCCTTCGAGGAGCTGCTGGTCGACATGGAGCGAGTGCTCGGTCCCGAGCACGGCGACACGGTCATCACCCGGCACAACATCGCCTACTGGCGTGAGGAGTCGGAGGTGCTGACCCTGCGCGTCAGGCGCGCCCCGGCGCCGTGAACGACGGTCGGCGCTTCCCGGCACCGTGAACGACGGTCGTCGCGCCCCGGCGCCGTGCACAGCGGTCGGCGCGCCCCCGCACAGCACGCGGCCGACCGTGGTGAGGGAAAGCGCTCAGCCGACCGTCACCCGTACGCCCGCGCCCGCGATACGGGCCAGCTCGGCGTCCGGCGCCGCGCCGTCGGTCACCAGGTCGTGGATCTCGGCGAGCGGGCAGATCTTGGCGAGCGTGGCCCGGCCGATCTTCGTGTGGTCGGCGACCACGACCGTACGGTCGCTGTTGTCGGCGAAGGCGCGGTCGGTGCCGCCCTCCAACTGGTCGTGCGTGGTGCAGCCGTGGGCCGCGCTGATGCCGTCGACGCCGAGGAAGGCGATGTCGGTGTGGTAGCTGGCCAGGGTCTTCTCGGCGATCGGGCCCACCAGCTCATAACTGGCGTTCCTGGCGTTGCCGCCGATCACGACGAGCGTCACGTGCTTGTGCAGAACCAACTCGGCCGCGATGTTCACGGCGTTGGTGACGACGGTGAGCGGTCCGCGGGCGGCCAGCAGCCGGGCCACCTCCGTCACCGTACTGCCGCCGTTCATGCCGACCACCGCGCCGTCCGGCACCAGGGCCGCCGCCGCCCTCGCGATGGTCTGCTTCTCCGGTCGGCTGCGGCCCGCGCGGTGCTGGAGCGGGACCTCCAGGTCGACCGGGCCGACCGCCGCCCCGCCGTGGGTGCGGCGCAGCAGGTGGAGTTCGCTCAGGTGCTGGAGGTCGCGGCGGACGGTGGCCGTGGAGACGCCGAGCAGCCGGGACAGCTCGTGGACGTCGATGCCGCCCCTGGCGGAGACATGCTCAAGTATGCGCGCATGACGCTCAGTTCTCAGCATGCGTGCAGCATAATGCGCACTCCGATGCGTAAGTGAGCATGATTTGCGCAGAAGAGGGCGGTTGACATGACGAATTCTGCGCGGTTAACTCCTGGCGAACGTCGGAGTTGAGCACCGACGTCAGAGGTACGCCTAGCCGGTGGGCGGCCGTGCGCCGCAAGCCCGGACAAAGTCGCCAGGATCGCTGTCAGCGTCCGAGGCGGGGACGTACCCCCCATCATCAGGAGCTCGATGATGCGCATGAATCGTGTCCGGTCCCGTCGGAGTCTGGCCGCCCTCGCGGCCGTCGCCGCAGTCGTGGCTGTCCCCTCACTCGCTCCCGATTCCGCAGGGGCCGCGCCCCAGTCCGTCTCCCCGCCTCCGGCGCACGCCGGATTCGACTACCAGATCGGGGGCCCCTACACCCCGCCCGCCGGTGTCTCCGTGGTCAGCCGCGACTACACCGCTCCGGCCGCCGCCGGGGTCTACAACATCTGTTACGTCAACGCCTTCCAGGCCCAGGAGGGCGCCGAGGGCCAGTGGGACGCCGACCTGCTGCTGCGGGACTCCAAGGGCGCCGTCGTCAAGGACAAGGACTGGAACGAGGCGATCCTCGACATCCGCACCGCCGACAAGCGGCAGCGGATCGCCGCCAAGGTCAACGGCTGGGTCGACCAGTGCGCGGCCAAGGGCTTCCAGGGCGTCGAACCCGACAACTTCGACACCTACGACCGCTTCTCCGGCTACCTGACCAAGGCCGAGGCCGAGTCGTACATCAAGCTCCTCTCCGCCCACGCGCACTCCAAGAACATGGCGATCGCGCAGAAGAACACCCCGCAACTGTCCGGCGACCGGGTCGCCAACGGCCTGGACTTCGCCGTCGCCGAGGAATGCGCCACGTACAACGAGTGCGGCGACTACACCTCCGGCTTCGGCAACAACGTGATCGTCATCGAGTACACCGCCAAGGGCCTCCAGAAGGCGTGCTCGGGTTACGGCACGAAGCTCAGCGTCGTCCGCCGCGATGTGGACGTCGTACCGCTGGGCACCAGCGGATACGTCCGCCAGACCTGCTGACCCGCTGAACCCGCCGACCGGCTGTTCCGCCCGCCCGGCCGACCACGCCGGCCGTCGGGACCGCCGGCCGGCCGCGGCCGGGGGGGGGGGGGGGGGGGGGGGGGGGGGGGGGGGGCCGCAGCCGCGGCAAAGGAAAAAGAACACCCCCCACCAACAACCCCTTGACACGCCC
>NZ_JBVHLD010000007.1:348059-439866 GCF_055559175.1 Streptomyces sp. NPDC024632 | reverse complement strand
CCCCCCCCCCCCCCCCCCCCCCCCCCCCCCCCCCCCCCCCCCCCCCCCCCCCCCCCCCCCCCCCCCCCCCCCCCCCCCCCCCCCCCCCCCCCGGTGCGGCTGCCGCCCTCCTGCGGGTCACCACCCGCCCCGGCGGGGCAGTTCGCTTGTCGCCGGACCACCCGCCGGTGGGGGCTTGTCGCGCAGTTCCCCGCGCCCCTGAAAACCAGGCCCCGCGCAAGGTGAACCCACCGGGGCCGCGCCCCGAAAAACCACGTCCCGCGCGAGGTGAACCCACCGGGGCCGCGCCCCTAAAAGCCACGTCCCGCGCAAGGTGAACCCATGGCTAGGCCGCGAGGGCCGGGGTCGGGGTGGGCGGCGTCGGGCAGGGAGGCACCGGGCAAGGGGGCGCCGGGAGGGGGGCGAGGCGGACCGCGGCAGCGGGAAGGCGGGGCTCGAGGCGGAGGAGAAGGGCGGCGGCGCAGAGCGCCGTGAGGGTGAGCAGGGCCCAGGGAAGCCGGGAGTCGGCGGCGAAGAGGGCCGTGAAGAGGGAAGGGGCGAGGGTCGCGGCCAGGGACCAGGAGAGCTGGTAGGTGGCCATGTAGCGCCCGCGCAGAGCCTCGGGGGCGGCGGCGACGGCGAGCGCGCTGGAGGACGGGTTGTGCACCAGTTCGGCGACCGTGTAGAGCGCCACCAGTGCGAACACCCCACCGGCGACGGCCCATCCGGCCTGCGGCCGTACCGCGCCGAACACCCCGAGCCCCACGAAGGCGGCGGCGAAGATCACCGCGCCGAGCGCGGCGGACCGGGTGCGGCGGGCGCCGCGCCCGCGGACGCGCCCGGCGACGTGGACGCCGCCGACGGCGCACAGCACGGTGTTGACGGTGAAGGCCGCGCCGGTCAGCGACTGCGGGCCGTTCAGGGTCCCCGCGATGAAGAGCGGGAAGAGCACGGCGAGGGCCGAATAGCCCAGCGCGGTGAGGAAGTTGGCGGCGGTGAGGCCGAGGAAGGCCCGGTCGGCGAGGACGAGACGGTAACCGGCGGCGGCGGGCCGCTCGGCCGTCGCGGAACCGTCCGGCACCCGCGAGGCGCGGATACTCCGTATCAGCAGGGCGGCGACGCCGAAGCTCAGCGCGTTGAGCCAGGCGGCAGCGGTGAAGCCGCGGTCACCGGCGACGGTGATGACCAGCGAGGCGAGCAGCGCCCCGGCGCCGAGCCCGGCGTTGCGCAGGGCGCGGGCGGCGGCCTGGAGGCGGTCGCGGTCGAGGCCGCTCGCGACCTCGCCGATGTACGCCTGCTGGACGGCGGGGAAGGCGCGGTCGCCGAAAGCGGTGCCGAGGGCCACGACGGCGAAGGCGGGCAGCGAGGTCGCGAAGGGATAGAGCGCGAATCCGGCGCCGCGCACCCCGTAGAGCAGGAGTTGGACGCGGCGGGCGCCGTAGCGGTCGACGGCGGTCCCGGCGAGCGGCAGGGCGCCCATGCCGATGAGTCCGACGACGGTCAGGACGGCGCCGACCACGGCGAAGGAGAGCCCGGTGATGTGGTGGAAGAAGACCAGGCTGAAGGGGATGTACATCCCGGAGCCGACCGAGTCGACGCCCATCGCCCCGAGCAGGGCCCGCTCCCCCGGAATCCGGGCGACGGCGGGTCGTGCGGTGGTGGCTCGCGTACGCGGCAGCGACATGGTGAAGCTCCCCGATCCCGGTTCCGGTTCCGAACGAAGGCCGGCCGGTCAGGTCGACAGAAGATAGCTTAGCACTAAGCTACTTACTTGTAAGCTACTTTCTTGCCGTCGAGCGACCCCGCCCCGATACTGAGGCCATGACTCAGGAACCCCTCGACGTCGTCGACGCCATCACCGGTCAGTGGAAGTCCGAGCGCCCGGACCTCGACACGCTCCCGATGGCCGTCTTCGGCCGGATCTACCGGATCGCGCGCCTGATGGGCGACCGGATGGAGAAGGAGTACCAGCGGTACGGCATCGGCCGCGGCGAGTTCGACGTGCTGGCGACGCTGCGCCGCTCCGGCGAGCCGTACACCCTCTCGCCCCGGCAGCTCTCGGCCGCCCTGATGCTCACCACCGGCGGTATGACCGGCCGGCTGGACAAGCTGGAGCGGGCCGGGCTGCTGGACCGCGCGCCCGATCCGAACGACCGCCGCGGTCTGCGCGTCTCCCTCACCGAGAAGGGGCTGCGGGTGATCGACCAGGCGGTCGGCGCCGGGCTCGCCCTCCAGAAGGCGACGCTCGACGCCGTCGAACCGGCGCAGGCGGAACAGCTCGCCGACCTGCTGCGGCTGCTGCTGGCCGCGTCGGCGGAACCGGGCGCCCGGCGCTGAGACCCGCCACCCCCAAACCCGCCACGCGCAGACCCGACACCCGCGGACCCGCCACCCGCGGACCCGTCACGCGCCCGCGCGCCCGACGCCGCGCGGGCAGCACAAAGCCCCCTGGCGCGCCGGGAAGTCCGGCGCCGAGGGGGCGAAGGGGCCCGAAGGCCGAGTGCGCGGCTACTGCTTCGGGTGCTCCTGCTCCTTGCGGGTCTTGTCGGTCACCATGACCAGACCCGCGATGACCCCGAACAGGACGAGCGGGGCGAGCACGAACAGGCTGAGCGTCTCGATGACGCTCAGGCCGGAACCCGGGTCGTCGCCGTCGTCGCGGGCGAGCGCGAACGCCGGGGTCGACATGAGCAGCATGAGCGTCGTACCGGCGGTGATGACTCCGGCGCGCACGGCCTTCTTGGTGAGCTTCTTGTCCACGCCCTCAATGTAGTGAAGCCCCTCACGGGCCGCGCGCCCGGGGTGTCCTTACGGGTGTTCCGGGCCTTCCGGGTGTTCCGCCGCCCCGGCCCCGGCCACGACGGCCGGCCCGCTCCCGGCCTCGTCGGCCGCACCGGCCCCGGCCGCGACGGCCGCCCCGGCCCCGGCCCCGGCGGTCGCCGCGCTCCCGGCCGCCGCCGCGACCGCCTTGTCCCCCGCCTCCGCCATCGCCTGCCGTACGTCGTCCACGAGCGCGTACAGCCGCGGCGAGACGGCGATCCGGTCCAGGGTGAGCGGGGTGCCGTCGGCGTCGGCGACGGGCAGCCGCCAGTTCGGGTACTGGTCCCAGGTGCCGGGCAGATTCTGCGGGCGGCGGTCGCCGACCGTGTCCGGCAGCCAGATGCCGACCATGCTCGCGGGCGTACGCGCCAGGAAGCGGTGAACGGCCTTCACCACCGCCTCCTCGTCGACCGCGCCCTCCGGCAGCAGCCCGAGCCGGCCGAGCAGCGCCAGCCACTCCGCGACCTCGGCGGCGTCGGCCGCCTCCTCCTCCGCGAGCGGGCGGGTCAGCAGCCCGAGCCGGTGCCGCAGCTCGACGTGTTCGCCGGTGAGCCGGGCCGCCGTGCTGGGCAGGTCGTGGGTGGTGACGGTCGCCAGGCACGACTCGCGCCACGCCTCGGGCAGCAGCGGACGGCCGTCGCCGCCCTCGGGCCCGGTCCCCTCGTAATCGCGTTCGAACCACATCACCGAGGTGCCGAGGATGCCGCGGCCCGCCAACTCCTCGCGTACGCCGGGCTCGACGGTGCCCAGGTCCTCGCCGATCACCACCGCGCCCGCGCGGTGCGCCTCCAGGGCCAGCAGGCCGAGCATCGCCTCCGCGTCGTAGCGGACGTAGGCGCCCTCGGTCGGCGGGCGGCCCTCCGGCACCCACCAGAGCCGGAACAGCCCCATGACGTGGTCGATCCGCAGGCCGCCCGCGTGCCGCAGCATCCGCGCGATGAGGTCGCGGTACGGCGCGTAGCCGGTCGCGGCCAGCGCGTCGGGGCGCCAGGGCGGCAGACCCCAGTCCTGGCCGCGGGAGTTGAAGGCGTCGGGCGGTGCGCCCACCGACATGCCCGTGGCCAGGACGTGCTGCATGGACCAGGCGTCGGAACCGGCGGGGTGCACGCCCACGGCCAGGTCGTGCACGACGCCGATGGTCATGCCCGCGTCCCGCGCGGACCGCTGCGCGGCGCCGAGTTGGGCGTCGGTCAGCCAGCTCAGCCAGCAGTGGAAGTCGACCCGGTCCATGTGCTCGCTGCGGGCCCGCGCGACCTGCGGCGAACGCGGGTCGCGCAGCCCCGCGGGCCACTTGTGCCAGTCGGCGCCGTGCAGTTCGGCCAGGGTGGACCAGGTGGCGTGGTCGTCGAGGGCCTGGCCCTGCTCGGCGAGGAAGTCGACGTAGGCGGCGCGGCGGCCGGGGCTCAGCGGCACCTCGCGCAGCAGTTCCAGGGCCTCGGCCTTCAGCGCCCAGACCGCGTCCCGGTCGATCAGCGCGTCCTTGAGCAGCACGGTGTCGCGCAGCGCGGCGGCCCTGCGGGACAGCGCGTCGGCCTTCTCCCTGGCCTCGCCGGACAGGTACGCGTACTCCGGCACCTCCTCGATCCGCAGGTACACCGGGTCGGGGAAGCGGCGGGAGGACGGGCGGTACGGGGAGGGGTCGGTGGGCGGGCCGGGGACGGCCGCGTGCAGCGGGTTGATCTGGACGAATCCGGCGCCCAGCGTCCGTCCCGACCAGGCGGCGAGGTCGGCGAGGTCACCGAGGTCGCCCATGCCCCAGGAGCGCTGCGAGAGCGTGGAGTAGAGCTGCGCCATGAAGCCGAAGGCGCGTCCCGTCGGGCCCGCCAACCGCTCGGGCGCCACGATCAGGTCGCCTCTGGAGGTACGTCCGTCGGCGGTGGCCGCGCGCAGCGCGTACCGCCCCGGCGGGGGCGTCACGGCGGGGTCCAGCGCCTCGCCCGTCTCGGTCTCGACGGTGAGCCGGGTGTCCTCGGGCAGTGCGCGCAGCGTCTGCGCGAGTGTGCCGCGGCCCGATCTGAGCACCGTGCACGGCGGGAGCAGCCGGTTGGCCCGGCGCGTCTCGTGCGCCGTGAGGGCGGACTTGACCGCGCTGGGCGTCGAGGCGTCCACGCCGAGCGCCGCGAGGACGGCGACGACCGTCTCCTCCGGCACCGGGACCTCCCGCCCGGGTGCCGGCCGGTACGTCACGTCCACGCCATAGAGCCCGGCAAGCCGCACCCGGTCCATCGGGCCTCCGCATTCGTCAGTCAAGGGGTTGATCGGTCGGTCACGCGTCCTCGCTCGCACGGGTTTGTCCCGGGAGCCGCACTGACCCCTACCCCGACGCCGCGCGCTGTACCCGGAGGCGCGCCGCGCCGCTCGTTCGAGGGGAGTTCCGGAAGGCGGCCCGCGGCCCGTCCGCGACGCGCCGAAAGGGCCGCCCGTGACCCTCCCGCCCCCTGCCTGCGGCGGAAGGCGGCGGAAGGCGGCAGCGAGGCGACCGGGAGGCGGACGGAAGCCGGCGGCAAAGCGGAGGAAACTCCAGCCACATTGACACCGCACCGCGAGGAGTGATGGGCTCGGCGTCCGTCGTCGGTGCAGCACTCCGCAAGGAGGAACCGTGCAGGCCCTCCGGAGGAGTTCCGCCGCAGCCATCGCGGCCACGTTCATCGGCGGCTGGCTGGCCCAGTCGCCCGCCGCGACCGCCGCTCCCGCGCCGCCGAGCACACCGCCCGCCGGGACCAGGACGGACACCGCGGCCTCCCCGCGGCCCCCGGCGGTGTGGCCGCGCCCGCAGAGTCTGCGCGCGCAGGGGCAGTTCGCGCGCGTGACGAGGACGGTGACGCTGGTCGCGGGCACGGACGCCGACCCGTACGCGCTCGATGTGATCGAGGACGCGCTGCGCGGCGCGGGCGCCCAGGAGATCCGCAGGTCGGACACGCCGGGGTCCGGGCTGACCGTCTACGCGGGCGACGCGGCGCAGCCCCGGCTGACCGCGCTCAAGGCCCCCGAACAGGACGACTTGGCGTCCGGCGGCTACCGGCTCGCGGTGGACGGCGGCACGGTGGCGCTGGCCGGAGCGGGCGAGGACGGCCTGTTCCACGCGGCGCAGACGCTGCGTCAGCTCGTGACCAGCGACAGCGGCGGCGAGCGCGGCTTCGCGGGCGTGGTCGTACGCGACTGGCCGACGGCGGCGGTGCGCGGGGTGACCGAGGGGTACTACGGCGTGCCGTGGACGCAGTACCAGCGGCTGTCGCAACTGGACTTCCTGGCCAGGACCAAGCAGAACCGCTATCTGTACGCGCCGGGCGACGACCCGTACCGGCAGGCGCAGTGGCGCGACCCCTATCCGGCGGGTCAGCGCGCGGACTTCAGGGCGCTGGCGGAGCGGGCGACGCGGGACCATGTGACGCTGGCGTGGGCGGTGGCCCCCGGACAGGCGATGTGCTTCTCGTCGAAGTCCGACCAGCGGGCGCTGGAGCGGAAGCTGGACGCGATGTGGGCGCTGGGCGTGCGGGCGTTCCAATTGCAGTTCCAGGACGTGAGCTACAGCGAGTGGCACTGCGGCGCGGACGCGCGGGAGTTCGGCTCGGGGCCCGACGCGGCGGCGCGCGCCCAGGCGAAGGTCGCCAACGTGGTGGCCGCGTATCTGGCGCGGCGCTACGGCAGCGCCGATCTGTCGCTGCTGCCCACGGAGTACTACCAGGACGGCACGACCCCGTACCGCACGGCACTGGCGAAGGCGCTGAGCCCGGACGTGACGGTCGCCTGGACCGGTGTCGGGGTGCTGCCCGCGCGGATCACCGGCACCCAAGTGGCGGACGCGGCGGCCGCGTTGAAGCACCCGCTGGTGACGGTGGACAACTACCCGGTGAACGACTTCGCGCCGGGCAGGCTCTTCCTCGGCCCGTACACCGGCCGTCAGCCCGCGGTGGCGACGGTCTCGGCGGGGGTGCTGGCGAGCGCGATGCAGCAGCCCGCCGCGTCCCGTATCCCGCTGTTCACGGCGGCGGACTTCGCCTGGAATCCGCGCGGTTACGACCCGGCGGCCTCCTGGCAGGCGGCGATCGACGACCTGGCGGGGCCGGATCAGGCGGCCCGTGCGGCGCTGCGCGCGCTGGCGGGGAACGAGGCGTCGTCGGCGCTCGGCGGCGACGAGTCGGCGTATCTGCGCCCGCTGACCAAGGAGTTCTGGGCCGCGCTGGACTCCGGCGACCGCGCCCGGCTGACGGCGGCGGCGGCCCGGCTGCGGTCGGCCTTCACCGTGATGAGCGGCGCGCCGCACGCCCTGCGCGGGCTCGCCGACGGCACCTTCGGCGCCGAGGTGCGGCCGTGGCTGGACCGGCTGTCGGCGTACGGGACGGCGGGCGGGCACGCGGTCGACATGCTGGTGGCGCAGGCGGCGGGCGACGGCGCGGCGGCCTGGAAGGCCCGGCAGTCGCTGGACCGCGGCCGGGCGGCGCTGACGCAGGGCACGGCGAAGGTCGGCGAGGACGTGCTCGACGGCTTCCTGTCGCGGGCGGTCGACGACGGCGACGCCTGGTCGGGGCTGCGCGCGGACGGCAGGACCGCGACGGCCACGCTCGCCTCGGGGCGCGGCACCGACCCGTCGGCGATGGTGGACGGCAAGAATTCCACGGCGTGGTCGAGCAACGCTCCCCCGCAGCCCGACGACTCCTTCGGGGTCGATCTCGGGACGGCCAAGCAGGTCGGCTCGGTGCGGATCGCGATGGGCGACGGCAGCGGCTCCGACGACTTCCTGCACGACGCGGTCCTCGAACTGTCCGCGGACGACGGCACCGGCTGGCACCGGGTCGGCGAGTACCACGACCGGGCGGTGATCTCGGCGACGCTCCCCGCGGGCACCCGCGCTCGCCAGGTGCGGCTGCGCGCGAGCGACGGGCAGTCGGGGGCGGTGACGGTGCGGGAGTTCACCGTGTCGGTGAGCGGCGAGGTGGCTCCGACGGCCAGCGGTCCCGACGACGCGTCGGCCGTGGTGGACGGCGACCTCTCCACCTCGACCGCCGCGGATTCCGACGCGGGCGCGCTGACGGTGGACTTCGGCGGCGCGCGGCTGCTGGACAGCGTGACGATCGCCGCGTCCGGTGCGCGTACGGGGTCGGGCGCCCCCGCCGCCGCGGTCGATCCGGCGCCGGGGCCGATGGCGGGTTCCCCCTTCGGGCCGCATCCGATCGCCGTACGGGACACGGGCCCGCCCACCCGCACGGCCACCGGCCGGGTGACCAAGGCGCCCGCGGCCGTGGAGGTGCACACCCCGGGCGGCGGCTGGCAGCGGATCGGCAGCCTGACCGCGGACTGGACGGAGCTGCCCGCGGGGGTCGTCGCCGACGCGGTACGGCTGTCGGACGGCGCCGGGGTGCACGAGGTGGTGCCGTGGTTCGCCGGGGCGCCGCGCGTCACGTTCGACCAGCCGGAGGTGGACGCCGAGATCGGCGGCTCCGCCGTCCCGGTGACGGCGTCGGTGGCCTCGGGGCTGCCGCGCGACGAGAAGGCGGCGGTCTCGGTGGCCGCGCCGAAGGGCGGGGCGACGGCGACCGCGCCCGCGTCGGTCCCGCTGCGGCGGGGCGCCGCGGGAGCGGTGCCGCTGAGCGTGTCGGTGCCCGCGGGTACGGCGCCCGGCACGTACAGCCTGCCGGTGCGGATCACCGTGGCGGGCCGCACCGTGGAGCGGCGGATCACCGTACGGGCGCGGGTGCGGACCGCGGGGCCCGATCTGCTGCGCGGCGGCGCGGCGACGTCCTCGGGTGACGAGACCCCGGACTTCCCGGCCTCCGCGGTGGCCGACGGCGACCCGGAGACCCGCTGGTCCTCGCCGGTGGACGACCACGCCTGGGTGCAGGTGGAGCTGGCGGCCCCGGCCCGGGTCGGCAGGGTCGTCCTGCACTGGCAGGACGCGTACGCGGCCGGATATCAGGTGCGGACCTCCGCCGATGGAGTGACCTGGCACACGGCGGCCACGGTGACCGACGGCGGCGGCGGAACCGAGACGGTGTGGCTCGACGCGCAGGACGGCACCCGGTACGTGCGGGTGCAGGGCGAGCGCCGGGCGACCAAATTCGGCTACTCGCTGTTCGGCGTCGAGGCGTACGCGGTGGCGGACTGATCGCGGTGACGGGGTGCCACGGAGTGACCCGTTTCGGTCACTGCGTGGCACCCCCGGCCCGTCATGGACCGCCGCGCCGCGCCGGACGTGCTCCCGGTTGCCGTACAGCGCCCGAGACGCACGAAAGCCCGGATCTCAGGCTGATATGCCGTCGATCCGGGCCAGGGCGTCGTCCGCGCCGAACGGTTGCAGGTATGGCAACCAGCGCGGGTCCCTATGTCCGGTCCCGATGATCCGCCAGGCGAGCCCGGACGGCGGGGCGGGTTGATGACGCAGCCGCCAGCCGAGTTCCGCCACGTGGCGGTCGGCCTTCACGTGATTGCAGCGTCTGCACGCGGCCACCACGTTCTCCCAGGCGTGCTGGCCGCCCCGGCTGCGCGGAATGACGTGGTCGACGCTGGTGGCGGCGGCTCCGCAATACGCGCACTTGCCGCCGTCGCGGGCGAACAGCGCCCTACGGGTCAGCGGCACGGTGCCCCGAAAGGGGACTCGCACGAATTTGGTGAGCTTCACGACACTGGGCGCGGGCAGCGCCTGTGTCTCACTGTGCAGATAGGCGCCGGATTCCTCGAGGCAGACGGCCTTGTTGTTGAGCACGAGGACAAGCGCACGGCGGAGCGGTACGACGCCGAGCGGCTCGTACGACGCGTTCAGGACCAGGACATGCGGCACGGATGCCTCCTTTAACGCCGGCGGCGCGTGGCTCGCGCCGGGACGATCTGGCCTAAGTCTCTCCGGAAGGCGGCCCATGGCGCCACCATGCCCGGGTAACGGACCGAGGGTGTTTTGCAGCACACCTGTGTTCATCCCCACGATCGTGGCCTGCCCCTCCTCCCGCACGGCAACGAGACGGCATCGGTCGTCCCGTTAGTGTGGAGGCTTGTTTCCCACCGGAGGTTCCGCAGTGCCCACCGCGACGTCCACCGCCGCCGCCGTACCGTCCCGCCTGTTCCCGCTCGCCGCCGGAGACCGTGATTCGTCGGTCTACCGGGCCGGCGGCTGGATACAGGAGAACTGGGCGAGCTGGCTGAGCGCGGGGCTGCGCATTTTGTTGATCGTCGCCATCGCGATCGTGCTGCGCTCGGTGGTGCGGCGGACGATCAGCAGACTCATCGACCGGATGAACCGGGGCGCGGAGGCCGCGGCCTCCACCGCCCTGGGCGGCCTGCTGGTCAACGCGGAGCGGCGCAAGCAGCGCAGCGAGGCGATCGGCTCGGTGCTGCGCAGTGTGGCGTCCTTCCTGATCCTGGGCACGGCCGCGCTGACCGTGCTGTCGGTGCTCAAGATCAATCTGGCGCCGCTGCTGGCCAGCGCCGGGGTCGCCGGGGTCGCGATCGGCTTCGGCGCGCGCAATCTGGTGACGGACTTCCTGTCCGGCGTCTTCATGATCCTGGAGGACCAGTACGGCGTCGGCGACGTGATCGACGCGGGGGTGGCCAGCGGCACCGTCATAGAGGTGGGCCTGCGGGTCACCAAGCTGCGCGGTGACAACGGCGAGATCTGGTACGTGCGCAACGGCGAGGTCAAGCGGATCGGCAACCTCAGTCAGGGCTGGGCGACGGCCGTGGTGGACGTGCAGGTCGGCGCGGGCGAGGACCTGGAGCGGGCGCGCCAGGTGATCGCGGCCACCGGCGAGGACATGGGCAAGGAGGACCCCTGGGACGAGATGCTCTGGGAGCCCGTACGGGTCCTCGGCCTGGAGTCGGTCGGCACGGACTTCGTGGTGATCCAGACGCACGCCAAGACGATGCCGGGGCGGGCCACCGATGTCGCCCGTGAGCTGCGCTGGCGGATCAAGCGGGCGTTCGACGAGGCGGGCATCGTGATCTCCGGCGGCACGCCGACGGTGGAGGTCACCGAGGCGACGGTGCCCGAGGGCGCG
The DNA here is from genome assembly GCF_055559175.1 of Streptomyces sp. NPDC024632. Taxonomy (NCBI): domain Bacteria; kingdom Bacillati; phylum Actinomycetota; class Actinomycetes; order Kitasatosporales; family Streptomycetaceae; genus Streptomyces; species Streptomyces sp. NPDC024632. The sequence continues at coordinate 429,082 of NZ_JBVHLD010000007.1, read as the reverse complement.
TCGGAGGTGGCCGAGATGCGGCGGCAGACCGCCGTGGAGGACGCGCGCCCCGCGGCGCCCGTGCCTCCGCCCGCCTCCGGCGAGCGCTGACCCCCGGCACCTGTCGCTTTGCCGAAGCCCCTGGCACCCTGATGGCGCCGGGGGCTTCGTTCATAACGACTTGGCCGTCCTGCCGTCGACCCCTCTTGACGCTCCGCCAATGGCGGGCCTACCTTTCGTTTTGCCAATAGGAAACTTTCCTAACAGTGAACTGAGGGAGGATGGCGCGCATGGCTGGCACCCCTGGAACGCCGCGCGTACTGCGCGCCATGAACGACCGCGCCGCACTCGACCTCCTGCTGGAGCACGGCACGCTCTCCCGTACCCGGATCGGCAAGCTGACCGGACTGTCCAAGCCCACCGCGTCGCAGCTGCTGGCGCGCCTGGAGGCGGCGGGGCTGGTCCAGGCCACCGGCACCACGGCGGGCCGCCCCGGCCCCAACGCCCAGCTCTACTCGGTCAATCCGGCCGCCGCGTACGTGGCGGGACTCGATGTCAACTCCGAGCGGATCAGGGCCGCGGTCGCCGACATCACCGGCCGTACCGTCGGCACCTTCAAGCTGCTCACCCCGCGCCGCCGCACCGCGGGCAACGCGGTGGAGCAGGTCGTGCAGGCGGTGGACGGCGCGGCCAAGGCCGCCGGGCTGAACCGCTCCGACCTGCACCGGATCGTCATAGGCACGCCCGGCGCCTTCGACCCCAGCACCGGACGGCTGCGCTACGCCAGCCACCTGCCCGGCTGGCACGCGCCCGCGCTGCTGGACGAGCTGGCCGCCGCGCTGCCGATGCCGCTGGAGTACGACAACGACGTCAATCTCGCCGCCGTCGCCGAACAGCGGATCGGCGCCGCCCGCGAGCACGACGACTTCGTGCTGCTGTGGAACGAGGAGGGCATCGGCGCCGCCATCGTCATCGGCGGCCGGCTGCACCGCGGCTGGACCGGCGGCGCGGGCGAGGTCGGCTTCCTGCCGGTGCCCGGCACCCCGCTGGTCCGCAACGTCACCAAGGCCAACAACGGCGGCTTCCAGGAACTCGCGGGCTGCAACGCCGTGTTGCGGCTGGCCAGGGAACTCGGCATCGACGTCCCGGCCGGCACCCAGCAGGACGCCGCCGCCGAACTGCTCGCCGAGGCCGCGCTGCGGCACACCGCGAGCGAGGAGACCGGCGCCGACAGCGGCCCGTACGGCGAACTGCTCGCCCGGTTCGCCACCGGCACCGCCATCGGTCTGGCCTCGCTGGTCGCCGTGCTCGACCCGGCGATGATCGTGCTGTCGGGCGATGTGACCGTGGCGGGCGGCGAACCGCTGCGCGCCCTGGTCCAGGCCGAACTCGCCGAACTGGCCGTACCCCGGCCGCATCTGGTGCTCGGCACGGTCCAGGACCACCCCGTACTGAGCGGGGCGCTGGAGAGCGCGCTCGCCACCACCCGCGACGAGGTGTTCGACACCTCGCGCTGACCCCGCCCCGACAACAGACCCCGCCACCCCGAACCGCCCGAGCCAGAGCCAGAACCGCCACAGCCAGAACCCGCCACAGCCAGAACCACCAGAGCCCAGAACCCGCGTACCCCGCAGATCCAGCGGACCGGCACACCCCGCCGCTCCGGTGGTCCCGCACACCCTCAACACGCCCTCAACAGGCCCTCAGCACACCCTCGACCAGTCCTTGAAAGCAGTACTTGAAAGGCCCGCAAGGCCCGAAGATCCCCCGGAGGAAGCGCAGTGTCCCGTCTGACGAAGGCAGCCGCCGCCGTAGCGGCCACCGCCGCGATATCGCTGCTCGCGAGCGCATGTACCGGCCAGAGTTCCGGCTCGGCCGACGACGACGCCAGCAAGGACGTCTCCATCACGTTCTGGCACGGCTGGACCGCGCCCAACGAGCTGAAGGCCATCAACGACAACGTCGCCCGGTTCGAGAAGGCCCACCCCAACATCCACGTCAAGGTGCAGGGCAACATCACCGACGACAAGATCAACCAGGCGCTGCGCGCGGGCGGTTCGAAGGCCCCCGACGTCGTCTCCTCCTTCACCACCGACAACGTCGGCCAGTTCTGCTCCTCCGGCTCGATGGCCGACCTCGGCCCGTTCCTGACGAAGTCGAAGATCGACCCGGCCGCCACGTTCCCCAAGCCGATGCTGGAGTACACCCAGTTCAACGGGACCCGCTGCACGCTGCCGCTGCTCGGTGACGCGTACGGGCTGTACTACAACAAGAAGGCGTTCGCCGCCGCCGGGATCAGCGCGCCGCCCAAGACCATGAGCGAGTTCAAGGCCGACGCGATCAAGCTGACGAAGTCCAAGGGCGACTCGTACAGCCAGCTCGGCTTCATGCCGAACTTCCACGGCTACGAGTCCACCACCACGCACCTGGCCGCGCAGTGGGGTGTGAAGTACTTCGACGCGAGCGGCAAGTCCCAGGTGGCCAAGGACCCCGGGTTCGCGAAGATGTTCGGCTGGCAGCAGGACATGGTCAAGTCGCTGGGCGGCTTCGGCAAGCTGGAGAAGTACCGCAACACCTTCGGTGACGAATTCGGCGCGAAGAACCCGCTGCTGACCGGCCAGGTCGCGATGGGCATGGACGGCGAGTGGCGGCTGGGCATGGCCAAGGACGCCGGGATGAACGACCTCGGCGTGGCGCCCTTCCCGGTCCCCGACGACCAGGCGAGCACGTACGGCAAGGGCTACCTGTCCGGCACGATCATCGGCATCGCCAACACCAGCACGAAGAAGAACGCGGCCTGGGAGCTGGTGAAGTTCATGACCACCGACACCGACGCGGTCGTCTCCTTCGCCAACGCGATCCACAACGTGCCCTCCACGCTGGCCGCGCTGAAGTCGCCGAAGCTCGACGCCGACCCCGGCTTCAAGACCTTCATCGACATCGCGCAGAACCCGAACAGCACCACCACCCCGCCGAGCATCAACGGCGGCGCGTACCAGCTCACGCTCCAGGACTTCGGTTACGCCTACGAGTCCGGCAAGTCCAAGGACCTTGAGCCGGGTCTCCAGGGTGTCGACGCGCAGGTCGACAAGGACATCGCGCAGGCCAAGTGATGACCGCCGCCCTCCATCCCCTGCTGAAGGCCAAGCGCCGCAAGTCGGCGCTGCGCACCCTGGCCTTCCTGTCCCCCTGGATCATCGGGTTCAGCGTCTTCTTCGTGTACCCGCTGGTCTCCACCGTCTACTTCTCGTTCATGAAGTACAACGGCATCAACGCGCCGACCTGGGTGGGCGGCAAGAACTGGTCGTACGTCTTCTCGGACTACCCGTTCTTCTGGCCCGCGCTGCGCAACACGCTGTGGCTGGTCGTCGTGATGGTGACGCTGCGGGTGCTGTTCGGACTCGGCATCGGCCTGCTCATCACGAAGATCAAGACGGGCGCGGGCTTCTTCCGTACGGCGTTCTACCTGCCGTACCTGGCCCCGCCGGTCGCCGCGACGATGGCGTTCGTCTTCCTGCTCAACCCCGGTACGGGACCGGTCAACCACCTGCTGGGCGACTTCGGTCTGCCCACCCCGGGCTGGTTCACCGATCCGCACTGGTCCAAGCCCGCGCTGACCATGCTGGCCGTGTGGGGCATCGGCGACCTGATGGTGATCTTCATGGCCGCGCTGCTCGACGTGCCCAAGGAGCAGTACGAGGCGGCGGAGCTGGACGGCGCGGGCCCCTGGCACCGCTTCCGGTTCGTAACGCTGCCGAACATCTCGCCGATCGTGATGTTCGCGGTGGTCACCGGTGTCATCCAGACCATGCAGTACTACACACAGCCGCTGGTCGCGGGGAAGGTCGCGAGCGGGGTGATCGGCAACTCCGGCCAGCAGGTGGAGCCCGGCTACCCCGACAAGTCGACCCTCACCCTGCCGCAACTGGTCTACGAACGCGGCTTCCAGCGCTTCGACTACGGCTCGGCGTGCGTCATCGCCCTCGTGCTGTTCGTGCTCTCGATGGCGTTCACGGCGCTGCTGCTGCGCCGCCGCAACGGCTTCCTGTCGGCGGAGGACTGATCATGACCCAAGCGACCATCGCGCCCGGCGGCGCCGTCCGCGACCCCGCCGCGGGCCGCGGCCCCGACCTCCGCGCCCGGCGCAAGGCGCGCCGCAAGGAGACCCTGCACTGGATCGCCGTGCACTCGCTCGGCATCGCGGCGGCGGCCTTCTTCGTGCTGCCCTTCGTCTTCGTCTTCCTCACCGCGGTGATGAGCGACAACCAGGCGCTCACCCGCGACCTGTGGCCCGACCACTGGCAGTGGTCCAACTTCCGCACGGTGTGGGACACCCCGGGCTTCCTGACCTGGTGGCGCAACACGCTGGTGTACGCGGTCGGCGGCACCGTGCTGACCGTGGTGTCGTCCCTGCCGGTGGCGTACGCACTCGCCAAGTTCCGCTTCCGCGGCCGTAATCTGGTCATGGTCCTGGTGATCTCGACGATGATGCTGCCGCCGCAGGTGGTCATCATCCCGATGTACCTGTTCTGGACCAAGCAGTTGGGGATGGACGGCAGCCTGTGGCCGCTGATCATCCCGATGGCCTTCGGTGACGCGTTCACCATCTTCCTGCTGCGGCAGTTCCTGCTGACGATCCCCAAGGAGTACACCGAGGCCGCCAAGGTCGACGGCTGCGGTGAGCTGCGCACGCTGCTCACCGTCATCGTCCCGATGATCAGGCCGGCCCTGGCCGCGGTGGCGCTCTTCCAGTTCTTCTACTGCTGGAACGACTACTTCGGGCCGCAGATCTACGCCAGCTCCAACCCCGGGGCCTGGACGCTCAGCTACGGACTGGAGTCCTTCAAGGGCGCACACCACACCAACTGGAATCTGACCATGGCGGCCACCGTTCTCGTGATGGCCCCGGTGATCGTGGTCTTCTTCTTCGCGCAAAAGGCCTTCATCGAAGGCGTGACCCTGACGGGAGTCAAGGGATGAAACTGGCAGTCGTGGGCGGCGGGTCCACGTACACCCCCGAACTCATCGACGGATTCGCGCGGTTGCGCGACACTCTGCCGATCGAGGAACTGGTGCTGGTCGACCCGGCCGCGGACCGCCTGGAGTTGGTCGGCGGGCTCGCCCGGCGGATCTTCGCCAAGCAGGGCCATCCGGGCACCATCACCACCACCGCCGACCTGGAGTCGGGGGTGGCCGGCGCGGACGCCGTGCTGCTCCAGCTCAGGATCGGCGGGCAGGCCGCGCGCAACCAGGACGAGACGTGGCCGCTCGAATGCGGCTGCGTCGGCCAGGAGACCACCGGCGCGGGCGGTCTCGCCAAGGCGCTGCGCACGGTCCCGGTGGTCCTCGACATCGCCGAGCGGGTGCGCAGGGTCGCGCCGCAGGCGTGGATCATCGACTTCACCAACCCGGTCGGCATCGTGACCCGGGCGCTGCTCCAGGCCGGGCACAAGGCCGTCGGGCTGTGCAATGTGGCGATCGGCTTCCAGCGCAAATTCGCCAAGCTGCTGGACGTCTCGCCGGAGCAGGTGCACCTGGACCACGTCGGGCTCAACCACCTGACGTGGGAGCGCGGGGTGCGCCTGGGCGGGCCGCAGGGCGAGGACATGCTGCCCAAGCTGCTCGCGGAGCACGGCGACACGATCGCCGCCGACCTGCACCTGCCGCGCGAGATCGTGGACCGGCTCGGCGTCGTCCCCTCGTACTACCTGCGCTACTACTACGCGCACGACGAGGTGGTGCGCGAGCTGCGGACCACGCCGTCGCGGGCCTCCCAAGTGGCCGCGATGGAGAAGCAGTTGCTGGAGATGTACGGCGACCCGGCGCTGGACGAGAAGCCGGAGCTGCTGGCCAAGCGCGGCGGCGCCTTCTACTCGGAGGCCGCGGTGGCGCTGGCGTCCTCGCTGCTGCGCAACACCGGCGACATCCAGGTGGTGAACACGTACAACAACGGCACGCTGCCGTTCCTCGCCGACGACGCCGTCATCGAGGTGCCCGCGGTGGTCGACGGGAACGGCACGAAGCCGCTGCCGGTCGCGCCGCTCGACCCGCTGTACGCGGGCCTGATCGCCAATGTCACGGCGTACGAGGACCTGGCGCTCGAGGCCGCGCTGCGCGGCGGCCGGGACCGGGTGTTCAAGGCGCTGCTGTCGCACCCGCTGATCGGCCAGTACGAGTACGCCGAGGCGCTCACCGACAGTCTCGTCGCGCACAACCGGGAGCACTTGGCGTGGGCGTGAGCCGGGAACCGCTCGTCCCCGGTGGCGTCCTCGCCATCGACGCGGGCAACAGCAAGACCGACGTGGCGCTGGTCGCCGCCGACGGAACGGTGCTCGGCGCCGCCCGCGGCGGCGGCTTCCAGCCGCCGGTCGTCGGCGTCGGGGCAGCCGTCGACGCCCTCGCGCGCATCGTGGAGCGCGCGGCGGCCGACGCGGGCCTGCGGCGTGCCGCGGACGGTTCCGACAGCGCCGATACGGGGACACCTCTGGTGGAGCACACCTCGGCCTGTCTGGCCAACGCGGACCTGCCGGTCGAGGAGCAGCAGCTCGAAGCGGCGGTGCACGGGCGCGGCTGGGCGAGGTCGACGCGCGTCGCCAACGACACCTTCGCGATCCTGCGGGCGGGCGTGGACGCGCCCCGCGGGGTGGCGGTGGTGTGCGGCGCGGGCATCAACTGCGTGGGCATGCTGCCGGACGGCAGGACGGCCCGTTTCCCGGCGATCGGCAAGATCTCCGGGGACTGGGGCGGCGGTTCGGGTCTCGCCGAGGAGGCCCTGTTCCACGCCGCCCGCGCCGAGGACGGCCGGGGCGGACCGACGGCGCTGGCGGCCACACTGCCCGCGCACTTCGGACTGCCCACGATGTACGCGCTGATCGAGGCGCTGCACCTGGAAACGATTCCGGCGGCCCGCAAGTACGAGCTGACGCCCGTGCTGTTCGCGACCTCCGACGCGGGGGACGCGGTCGCCCGCTCGATACTCGACCAGCAGGCCGACGAGATCGTGGCCCTGGCCACGGTGGCGCTGGCCAGACTCGACCTGCTGGACGAGGAGGCCGACGTGGTGCTGGGCGGCGGGGTCATGGCGGCCAGGAATCCGTATCTCATGGACGCCCTGACCGAACGGCTCACCGCCCGCGCCCCCAAGGCCCGGCCGCACGTCGTGACGGCGCCGCCGGTGCTCGGCGCGGCCCTGCTGGGTCTGGACCACCTGGCGGCCCCGCCGCGGTCCCACGCGGCACTGCGGGCCCACTACGCGTAACGCCTTACACCGCCCTGTTCGGTTCCCGGTCGCCCGGGAACCGAACAGGGCGTTGACGCGTGTGGGGGGTTAGGGGAGCAGGCAAGGCGGTCGTGCGGCAAGATCCACCGGTTGGCTAGGTGGATGCAGGTGGCTGCGGCCATACTGCTGGCTGAGAGCGTGACTTCCGCGGACGCGGTGGTCGGTCCCGGGGGAGGGTGAGTGACGCAGACGCCGACGATGGGCGGGGGTTCGAACGGGCTGAACCGGGCGGGGGTACCGGCGCAGCGCCGCCGGGCCTGGGTGGAACGTACGGATCAGCTCAAGGCCGCCGCCACCACGGAGCCGGGCCGGCTGCGGATCATCGGCGCCGTACTGGCCCTGCTGGTCGTGGCGTTCGGCGCCGTCACGGCCTGGCAGGTCAGCGACCGTACGACGGCCGCGGGCAGCGTGCTCCACCACAGCGGGCCGCTGAGCGCGGACGCGGCGGAGATCTACCGCAGCCTCGCCGACGCCGACGCGACGGTGGCGGGCGGCTTCCTCGTCGGCGGCCAGGAACCGCGCTCGGTCACCGACCGCTACGACAAGGACATCGACACCGCGGCCGAGCTGATCACGCACGCCGCCGCGAACACGCAAGGGTCCGCGGAGGCGAGCGCGCAGATCTCCTCGCTCAACCAGCAGCTCCCGCGGTACACCAAGCTGGTGGCGACCGCTCAGGCCAACAACCGGCAGGGCCTGCCGCTGGGCGGCGCCTACCTGCGGTTCGCCAACGAGCAGATGCGCAAGCCCGGCGGGCTGCTCGACGCCTCCAAGAAGCTGTACGAGGCGGAGTCGGCGCGGCTGGACGACGACTACTCCGGCGCCAAGGCGCTGCCCTACGCCTCGTGGGCGCTGGGCATCGTGGCGCTCGGCGGCCTGGTGTGGGCGCAGCGCCGCCACTACCGGCGCACCAACCGGGTGTTCAACCACGGCATGCTCGCCGCGTCCGCCGCCTGCGCGGTGGTCCTGCTGTGGCTGGTGGTGGGACACACGGTGGCGCGTACGCAGCTCGACAACTCCGACGCGCACGGCGCGGAGTCGATGAAGGTGCTCAACAGCGCGCGGATCGCGGTGCTCCAGGCCCGCGGCGACGAGAATCTGACGCTGGTGGCCCGCGGTTCCGGCAGCGCGTACGACGCGACGTTCCAGAGCGGCATGGAGACGCTGGCGGGCAAGGACCCCAAGGGTGTGGGCGGTGAGCTGGCGAAGGCGCTGAAGCTGGCCGACAACACGGCGGGCCGCACCCCGGTCGATTCCGCGATCAAGGGTGTGCAGGCGTGGCGCGGCAGGCACGATGTGGCCAGGGCGAGTGACAACAACGGTGACTACGCCACGGCGGTCGCCGAGGTGATCGGCGGCAAGGACAGCAAGGGCAAGACGGTCACGGAGACCACCGGGCAGTGCTTCGACGTGGTCGACGCCAGTCTGGAGAAGGCCGTCGCGCAGGAGCAGCACGAGTTCCAGCAGGCCGCGAGGAACGGCCACGGCGCGCTGTCGCTGCTGCCGTACGGCGCGGCGGTGCTCGCGGTGCTGGCGGCGGCGGGCGCGGTGTTCGGCATCGGGCGCCGCCTGTCGGAGTACCGGTGATGAGCGTGCGGAACGAACCCGGGGTGAGGCGGACTGTGGAAGCGATACGGCCAGGACGCGGCAGGCGGGCCAGGGCCAGGCTGCGCGGCTGGGGCGGAGTCGCGGGGATGGCCTCGGCGTGCGCGCTGGCGCTGAGCGCCGCGCTGCTGCTGCCGTCGGACACCGCTCCCGCCGCCGACGCGGGCAGGACCGCCCCACGGGCGCCGGTGACGCACGCGCAGTACGCGGCCGACGACGCGTGCGAGAACTCCGCGACGGCCCTGGACCCGGCGACCGGCGCGGTCACGAGCCTCGACCCCGACGGCGGGACGCGGGACGGCGCGGCGGTGGAGCGGATCAGGCGGAACAAGCGGCTGATCGTCGGTGTCGACCAGAACAGCTATCTGTGGGGTTACCGCGACCCGGTCTCCGGTGAGATCACCGGCTTCGACATCGCCATCGTCAAGGCCATCGCGAAGAGCATCCTCGGCGAGAACGCGCAGGTGCAGTACCTGACGATACCGACCGACCAGCGCGTCCCGATGATCCTGACCCACAAGGTCGACATGGTGGTGCGCACGATGAGCATCACGTGTTCCCGGCTGACCGAGAAGGACAAGCAGATCGCCTTCTCCAGCGCCTACTTCATGGCGGGCCAGCAGCTTCTGGCGCCCGAGGGCTCCCCCGTCACCGGCTTCGACGACTCGCTGAGCGGCAAGAAGGTCTGCACCGCGTCCGGTTCGACCGGTGCGACCAAGCTCCAGGCGGACCCGCACGGCGCGAAGATCATGCTGGTGCCGAACCAGCTCGACTGTCTGGTGCGGGTGCAACTCGGCCTCGCGGACGCGGTGTTCACCGACAACGCGCTCGCGGCCGGCCAGGCCGCGCAGGACCCGTCGATGCGGCTGGTCGGCAAACCGGTCACCACCGAGCCGTACGGTGTGGCGATGAACCTGGCGGACACCGACCTGATCCGGCAGGTCAACCAGGTGCTGGCGACGTACAGCGGCGGCGGCGCCGACAGCGAGTGGATGCGGCAGTACCACCGCTGGCTCGGTCAGCACCTGTCCGGGATCACCGGCCCGCCGGAGGCCCACTACAAGTAACGGCGCGACGCAGTCGGGGGCACCAACAGCGCACACGGACAGCGGAAAGAGGGTGTGATGGCGGTCGCTGGACCCACCGGACCGGTCATGGGACGGGAAGAGGTCGACCGTGCCCTGGAGCGGCTCGGCACCGAGCACGAGGCGATCGAGTCCTCGCTGCTCGCCCTCCAGGACCACTCGGGCCGCCGTCTGCTGGAGGGCGCCGAGCTGACCGGGGTCACCAAGGAGCGCTGGGCGGAGACCGACGCGGCGATCACCCTGCTGTGGGCGCATTTCGAGGCGTACACCGAGGCGTTGGACAGCGCGCGTGAGCTGCGGGCCAAGCGCCGCTGGCCGACGCAGACCGAACTGGTCCGGCTGACCGAGCTGCTGCGCGGCGAGGGCGTGACCGTCACCGGGGCCGCCACCCCGGACGCCGCCAGGTCGCTGACCGGCCCGGCGAAACTGACCGAGAAGTTCAGCCTGGAGCAGTTGCTCGCGCGGATGAACGGCTGGTACGACCAGGCCATGGAGACGGTGGCCGCCGCCGACTCCGTGTGGTCGGCGCTGCCCGCCAGGATCGACCTGCTGGCCGCCGAGACCCGGCGGGTCCAGTCGCTGGCGGACTCGGTGGGCGTACGGCCGGGCACGCACCCGGCGGGCGACGAACTGGCCGGTCTGATCGACGACTTGGGCGTGCTGCGCGCCCGTACCGTCTCCGACCCGCTCGCCTTCTGGCGGGCCGCGCCCTCGCCCGGCCGCCCCGACACCGAGCGGTACGAGCAGGCGGGCCGCCAACTGGAGCAGATCCGCCGCGAGGTGGAGGCGGTGCTGCACGTACGGGACGACGCCGAGCACCGGCTGCTGCGGCTGCGTGACGTGCTGTCGCGCGCCGACCGCACGCTGACCGAGGCGCGCAGCGCCCGGGTCGAGGTGCTGTCGAAGATCCTGGCGTCCGACGTGCCCGCGGTCAGCGGCCCGGCGGCGGCGCTGCACGAACAGCTCGCGTCCGCCGAGGCGTTCTGGCGCGGCTCGCAGTGGCACCGGCTGTCCCCGCTGCTGGACGGCCTGGAGGAGCGCGCGGACGAGGAGCTGCTGCGGGCCCGTGACTCGCTGACGGCGGTGACCGCGCCGCTGGCGGTCAGGGCGGAGCTGCGCGGCAGACTGGACGCGTACCGCGCGAAGGTGGCGCGGCTGGGGATGGCCGAGGACCCGCTGCTGATCGAGCGGTACGACCAGGCGCGCCGTCTGCTGTGGAGCGCGCCGTGCGACCTGGCCGCGGCCGAGCGCACCGTGCAGCGGTATCAGCAGGCGGTCGCGGAGGTCACCGTGCCGCGGACGTCGGGGCCGCAGGACAGCAGGGGGCCGGTATGACCGGGACCGCCGGAATGTCGTCGTCGGGCGGGACCGTTGCGTACAGGGCGCGCGTGGCGTACGCGCGACAGGGGAAAGGCTGAGGGGGAACACCGTGAGCAAGTGCCAACGGCCCGGTTGCGGCGGGACCTTGGAGGACATGGGCGGCGGCGAGCTGTACTGCGACACCTGCGGCCTCGCGCCGCTGCCGGTGGCCGCGCAGGGCGGCGCGGGCCCGGTGGGCGCGGCGGGCTCGGTGCCCGGCGCGCGCGGCGCGGACTCGGGCCGCTCCGGCCGTTCGGTGTCCTCGCAGACCTCGTCGCACTCCTCCTCGCGGTCCTCCAAGTCGTCCTCCCGCGCCTCGCGCCGTTCGGTCTCCGGGCGGCTGTCGCGGTCGCTGAGCGGCACCGCCACCGGCCGTTCGGTGTCGGTGCGCAGCAGCCGCAGTTCCAGCAGCGGCTCCACCCGCGGCAAGCTCGGCGCGGGCCTGGTGTCGGTGCCGACCGTGCCGCGGCCGGACCCGGCCGCCGCGGTGCTGGAGAACCCCGAGGTGCCCGAGCGCAAGCGCTTTTGCAGCAAGGGCGACTGCGGCGCGCCCGTCGGCCGCAGCCGCGGCGACCGCCCCGGCCGTACCGAGGGCTACTGCAGCAAGTGCGGCCACCCGTACTCGTTCTCGCCCAAGCTGCGGCCCGGCGACATCGTGCACGGCCAGTACGACGTGGTGGGCTGCCTGGCGCACGGCGGGCTCGGCTGGATCTACCTGGCGGTGGACCGGGCGGTGTCCGACCGCTGGGTGGTGCTCAAGGGCCTGCTCGACACCGGGGACGAGGACGCGCTGGCCGCGGCCGTCTCCGAGCGGCGCTTCCTCGCCGAGATCGAGCACCCCAACATCGTCCGGATCTACAACTTCGTCGAGCACCTCGACCAGCGCACCGGCACCCTCGACGGGTACATCGTGATGGCGTACGTCGGCGGCAAGTCGATGAAGGAGATCGCCAACGAGCGGCGTACGCCGGACGGCAGGCGCGAGCCGCTGCCGGTCGCGCAGGCCATCGCGTACGCCATCGAGGCGCTGGACGCGCTGGGGCACCTGCACAGCCGCAATCTGCTCTACTGCGACTTCAAGGTCGACAACGCCATCCAGACCGAGGACCGCCTCGAACTCATCGACATGGGCGCCGTGCGGCGGATGGACGACACCGAGTCGGCGATATACGGCACGGTCGGCTACCAGGCGCCCGAGGTCGCCGAGGTCGGCCCCTCGGTCGCCTCCGACCTGTACACGGTGGCGCGGACGCTCGCGGTGCTGACCTTCGACTTCCAGGGCTACACGAACGTCTTCGTGGACAGCCTGCCCGACCCGGGCAACATCGAGGTCTTCTCCCGCTACGAGTCCTTCTACCGGCTGCTGGTCCGCGCGACCGACCCGGACCCGGACAAGCGGTTCTCCTCCGCCGAGGAGATGTCCGACCAGCTCCTGGGCGTGCTGCGCGAGGTCGTCGCCCTGGAGACCGGCCGCCCGCGGCCCGCGCTGTCCACCCTCTTCGGCCCCGAACTGCGCGTGGTGGACACCGAGTTGGTACGGCCGGTGACCGGTGACACCTCGACGCTCGGCGCCGACCGCGCGCTGGAGAAGGCGTCGCGGCGCCGCGACCGGGTCGGCGGCAACGGGTCGGCGCCCGCGCTGCCCGCCGGAAGCATCCCGGCCCAGCCCGCGGGGCTGCCCGCGGTGCCCGGCCCCGGCGCGTACAGCCCGACCGTGATCGGCGCCCCGCTGCCCAACTGGGGCCCGCCGCCCGCCACCAGCCCCACCGTGTCGCGGCTGAACGCGGGCGCGGCCGTACTGGCCCTGCCCGTACCGCATGTCGACCCCGCCGACCCCAACGCGGGCTTCCTGGCCGGGCTTTCGGCCGCGGCCCCGGCCGAGCTGGTGGCGGCGCTGCACTCCGCGCCGCAGGACTCGGTGGAGAAGCGGCTGCGGGAGCTGCGGGCGCGGCTGGAGATGGCCGACCTCGACGGCGCCCAGCAGGTGATGGCGACGCTCGCCGACGCCGAGGACGACGCCATCGACTGGCGGGTGGTGTGGCACCGCGGCCTGGCGGCGCTGTGCACGGGCGACCACGAGACGGCGGCGCTGAGCTTCGACGCGGTCTACGACGCGTTCCCCGGTGAGCCCGCGCCGAAGCTGGCGCTGGGCATCTGCGCCGAGGTGCTGGGGCAGTTGGACAACGCGGCCGAGTACTACCGGCTGGTGTGGACGACCGACCAGAGCTATGTGAGCGCGGCCTTCGGTCTCGGCCGGGTGCTGCTGGCCTCCGGCGACCGGCAGGGCGCGGTACGCGTCCTGGAGTCGGTGCCCGAGTCGTCGATCCACTTCACCGCCGCGCGGGTGGCGGCGATCAGGGCCCGGCTGCGGGACAGATCGCCGCAGGAGCCGCTGCTGGCCGACCTCCAGGCGGCCGGGCTCCAGGTGGAGGAGCTGCAACGGCAGGGCCTGGACTCCGACCGGCGCGAGCAGCTCGCCACCGAGGTGCTGGGCAGCGCGCTGGACTGGGTGCTGGCGGGCCGTGTCGGGGACCTCCCGGCGGGCGCTCCGGGCGTACCGTCAACAGCCGGACCGCACAAGGCCGTTCTGGGCTCCGCCCTGAACGAGCGGGACCTGCGGTTCGGCCTGGAGCGCTCGTACCGGGTGCTGGCCAGGCTCGCCCAGCAGGGCAGTACGAGGATCGAACTGGTGGAACGCGCCAACCGCTTCCGCCCCCGGACGTGGGTGTAAACGAGATGCCGCCAATGCCCGAGTCGCCGCCTTCCACGACGACGCTGTGCCCCTCCTGTGCGGAGCCGCTGGACGCGGAGGACCGCTTCTGCGAACACTGCGGCGCGGACCTCAGCCTCAGCGCCTCCGGCGCGGACCCGTCAACGGCGGGGTCCGCCGCCTCGCCTTCCGGCGCGGAAGCGCCCGGCGCCGCGGGCGGTCCGGCGGGAGCCGCGCCCTCGCCCGCCGGCCTCGCGGGCACGGACGGCGACCGCCTCGGCTCCACGGCCGCCGCTGCCGGGCCCCCCGGTGAAGGGCCCGGCGCCGCTGGCGCTACGGCGGGCGCGAGCGCCGGACACCCGGCTGCCGGAACGGCGAGTACCCGATCGGCAGGCGCCGCGCCTTCCGCTGCTGCCGGAACGGCGGGTACCCGATCGGCAGGCGGCGCACCCTCGGCTGCCGGAGCGGCGGGCACGGGCGGCGACCCGCACGGCGGCGCGCGCCCGCAGGCCGCAGGCGCCGGCCAGGACGGCCGGCTCGGCGGCGGGCACGGCGGCACCGGGCAACCCGGCGGCGGAGCCGAAGGCGAAGGCCCCGCGACCGACGCGTTCCTGCTCGCTCCCCCGCAGGCCGCGGCGCAGCCGGGCGGCGGCGGCGACACGCTCGCGCTCGGGGTGCCGCTGGCCGGTGCGAAGGTGTCGGATCCGCGCGAGGAGGAACCGGCGGAGGAGAACGGCACGGTGTGCGTGGCGTGCGGCCTCGGCGGGGTCGACGCGGACGGGTACTGCGAGCACTGCGGGCACGCCCAGCCGCGCAAACGGGACCACCAGGAGCAGGAGTTGGAGGGCGTGGCCGCGGTGAGCGACCGCGGGCTGCGGCACCACCGCAACGAGGACGCCTTCGCCCTGTCCACGACCTCGCTGCCGGACGGCACCCCGGCGGTCGCCGCGGTGGTCTGCGACGGCGTGTCCACCGCGTACCGCCCGGACGACGCGTCGGCCGCCGCGTCGGTGGCGGGCAACGAGTCGCTGCTGGCCTCGCTGGAGCGCGGCGCCCCCGCCGAGGAGGCCATGCGCGGCGCGCTGATGGCGGCCTTCGACGCGGTGAGCGCGCTCGCCGAGGAGGAGACCCAGGACGGCGTCCCGCACCACAACGCACCGGCCTGCACCTGCGTCAGCGCCGTCGTCACCGGCCCGGTCTTCACCGTCGGCTGGATCGGCGACAGCCGCGCGTACTGGATCCCCGACGACCGCGACCGCCCGTCGGCCCGGCTCACCGAGGACGACTCGTGGGCGGCCAGGATGGTCTCCGCCGGTCTGATGACCGAGGCGGAGGCGTACGCGGACGACCGGGCGCACGCGATCACCGGCTGGCTCGGCGCGGACGCCGTCGAGGTCGACCCGCATGTGGCGGCCTTCCAGCCGGAGAGCCCCGGTGTCATCGTGGTGTGCACCGACGGGCTGTGGAACTACGCGGAGTCGGCCGCCGAGATGGCCGAGGTCGTACCGCCGGACGCCAGGACCCGCCCGCTGCACAGCGCGCGGACGCTGGTCGGGGTGGCGCTGGACGGCGGCGGCCACGACAACGTAACGGTCGCGGTGCTGCCGTTCCCGGCCGCCGTGTCGCGGGCAGGATTCCCACCCGCCCAGGTCACGGAGGGCCTGGGCGGGGCTGTGAACGGGCTTTAAGGAGCGCAGTACCGATGGCCAAATTCTCGAAGTCGAACGTGCCGCAGTTCTCGGTCGACATCTATCAGAACGAGTTCCTTCCCGAGGGCGGCCGCGAGGTCAACGCCATCGTCACCGTGACGTCGACCGGCGGCGGCACCTCGGGCGGGCAGCCGCTGCCGGGTCCGGCGTCCGTCGCCGGGGGCGCGGCGCCCAGCGCGGGCGTGGTCATCATGGTCGACTGCTCGGGCTCGATGGAGTATCCGCCGACGAAGATGCGCAACGCCCGTGACGCCACGGCCGTCGCGATCGACACCATCCGCGACGGCGTCGCCTTCGCGGTGGTCGGCGGCACCCACCAGGCGCGCGAGGTCTACCCGGCCAACGGCACGCTGGCGGTGGCCGATCCGACCACCCGTGCGCAGGCCAAGCAGGCGCTGCGCAAGCTGACGGCGGGCGGCGGCACCGCGATCGGCACCTGGCTGCGGCTGGCCGACCGGCTGCTGGCCAGCACCGACGTGGCCATACGGCACGGCATCCTGCTCACCGACGGCCGCAACGAGCACGAGAAGCCGGAGGACCTTCAGGCCACCCTCGACGCGTGCACGGGCCGTTTCACCTGTGACGCGCGCGGTGTGGGCACCGACTGGGAGGTCAAGGAGCTGACCGGGATCGCCTCGGCGATGCTCGGCTCGGTCGACATCGTCGCCGATCCGGCCGGACTCGCCGCGGACTTCCAGGCGATGATGGAGAACGCGATGGGCAAGGAGGTCGCGGACGTCAGCCTGCGGCTGTGGACCCCGCAGGGCTCCGAGATCGCGTTCGTGAAGCAGGTCGCGCCGACCGTGGAGGACCTGAGCGCGCGGCGCACCGAGGCCGGTCCGCGCGCGGGCGACTACCCGACCGGGTCGTGGGGCGACGAGTCCCGCGACTACCACGTGTGCGTGCGGGTGCCGGTGGCCGGAGTCGGCCAGGAGATGCTGGCGGCGCGGCTGTCGCTGGTGCTGCCGCAGCCGGACGGCACCGTCGAGGTGCTGTCGCAGGGCCTGGTCCGCGCGGTGTGGACGGACGACATGGCCGCCTCCACCCGGATCAACCCGCAGGTCGCCCACTACACCGGGCAGGCGGAGCTGGCGCAGGTCATCCAGCAGGGTCTGGAGGCCCGCAAGTCCGGTGACATGGACGGCGCGACGGCAAAGCTGGGCCGCGCGGTGCAGCTCGCGAGCGCGTCGGGCAACGAGGACACCGCGAAGCTGCTGTCGAAGGTCGTGGACGTGGTCGACGCGGCGAGCGGTACGGTGCGGCTGAAGGCCAGGGTCGCCGACGCGGACGAGATGACCCTGGAGACCCGGTCGACGAAGACCGTGCGTGTGAAGAAGTGACCCGTGCGGTCGCGACATGTGACGACGTAACGTGTGAGGACGTAACCGTCAGCAGCTCGCACGGATTGTGACCCCGCCCCCGGCGGGCGGAGGGGGAGCCAGCACCATGCCGACTTGTCCGAACGGCCATCAGTCCGGGACCGACGACTGGTGCGAGGTCTGCGGGATGCGGATCGCCGTGCCGTCGTCCTCGTACGGGACCCGGCCGCCGTCCTCGTCGGCGTCCGCGTCCGCGTCGGCGTCCAGTTCGCCGGTGTCGACCTCGCCGGGGGCCTCGTCGCGCGGCTACGAGCCGGACGGGCCGGCGGCGCCGGAGGTGTGCCCGCAGTGCGGGACGCCGCGGGAGGGGATGGCGCTGTTCTGCGAGGAGTGCCGTTTCAACTTCCAGACGCACACCTCCACCACCTTCGTCGCGCCGCCCGCCCCGCCCGTTCCGCCGCCGACGGCGTCCGGTTTCCCGCCGTATCCGGACTACGGCTCGCAGCGGTCCCGCCCCTCGCAGGTGAACCGGCCGGCGGAGCCGCTGCCGTCGCAGTCGGTGACGTCGGGTTCCGGGGACTTCCTGCTGGACCCGCCGTCCTCGCAGGTGAAGGCGGTGGGGACGGGTCCGGCTCCGGTGGCGGAGCCGGAGGTCTCCGCCGAGCAGCCGCCCGCCGCGCGGCCGACGCCCACAGAGGCGTCGGCGGCTCCGCCCGCGTCCGCCACGCGCCGCCCGATCGAGGGCGGCGGCCCCGAGCACGCGCCGTCCTCGCCGGCGCCGCCCCCGTTCCAGAACCCGTATCTGTCCGGTGAGCAGTCCGGGCCCTCGGTCTCCCCCGGGTCCGGCCACGAGCCGCCCGCGGCGTCCGCCGGTACGGCGTGGGTCGCGGTGATCGGCGCGGACCGGGAGTACTTCACCGCGATGATGGCCCGCAGCGGCCCGGACGCGGAGGGCCTGTACTTCCCCGCGTTCTCGCCGGAGATCCAACTGCCCCTGATCGGCAACCAGATCACCATCGGACGGCGCCGCCAGAGCACCGGTGAGGCCCCCGACATCGACCTGTCCCGCTCCCCCGAGGACCCGGGCGTCTCCCACCAGCACGCGGTGCTGGTCCAGCAGCCGGACGGCTCCTGGGCGGTGGTCGACCAGGACTCCACCAACGGCACCACGGTCAACCTGGGCGAGGACGCGATCCGCCCGTACACCCCGATCCCGCTCTTCGAGGGCGACCGGGTCCACGTGGGGGCGTGGACGACGATCACACTCCGCCGGGCGTGACGCGGGTGTCCGGTACGGGAGCGGCCCTGCGCCGCCTCGACCTGGGCCGGTTCGTCCGGCCGGGCTCCGAGACTGCCGACGGGAAGCCGCGGGTGGAGCCCGCGCTCGGCTATCTGGTCGAGCACGACGGCGAACTCCTGCTCTTCGACACCGGGATCGGCACCGCGGACCCCGAGACGGACGCGCACTACCGCCCGTACCGCCGTCCGCTGCCCGACGCGCTCGCCGCGGCGGGGGTGACGACCGCGGACATCGCGCTGGTGGTCAACTGCCATCTGCACTTCGACCACATCGGCGGCAATCCGCTCTTCCCCGGCACTCCGGTGCTGGTGCAGGACGCCGAGCTGGCGGTGGCGCGCGGCGGCGGCCACACGCCCGAGCATCTGGTCGGCTTCCCCGGCGCCCGCTACGAGGAGCTGACGGGTGAGGCGGAGATCCGTCCGGGGCTGTGGATTCTGCCGACGCCGGGTCACACGGTCGGTCACCAGTCGCTGGTGATCCGCAGGCCGGACGGGACGGTGATCCTGGCCGGTCAGACGCACACCTCGGCGTCCGACTTCGCCGCCGCGCAGGGCGCGGTCCTGGCCGCCGCCGGCGGTGCGGGAGCGCCGCTGCCCGAGCCCGACCCGTGGGTGGAGCGGCTGCTGGCGTACGACCCGCGGCGGATTCTGTTCGCGCATGACGCGGCGGTCTGGGAGCCGCTGTCCGGCTGAGCGCTTTCCCGGCCGCCACGGCTCACAGCGGCCAGGGGCTTCTCCGGCCGCCGCGACTCACAGCGGCCAGCGGTACGGGCCCGCCGGGTCGTCCAGCCAGGTCCACTGGCGGGGGCCGTCGACGGTGAGGCCGAAGCGGGACCTGGCCGGGTGGCCGAGGTCGCGGAAGACGACGTGCGCGGACTCGGCGAGCGCCCACAGGTCGCGGGGGCCGCTGACGCGGGTCGTGCCGTCGGCGGTGACGCGGGCGGTGGAGCCGTCGGCGGCCAGCAGCCGGGCGGTGCCGGTCCCGGGCGACCAGGTGAGGTCCAGCGGGCCCGCGACGAGGGTGAGCAGGAAGCGGAAGAGGTCGTTGCCGATGATCCGCGGCGGTGTGCGGGTGGCCCGTACCGCCTGCGCCGCGTCGTCGGCGGCGGGCGCAGGGGCCGTCGTGGAGGGGCCGCGCAGCGGGACGAAGAAGGCCGGGGTGGCCAGGAAGTGCCCTTCGGCCTCGGTGGCGCTCCGTACGGTGAGCGCGATCAGCCCGGTCCCGAGGGGCGCGAGGATCCGGGCGCCCGGCCGGCACTGGGCGAGCCAGGCCGCCGGGATCGCGGGCAGTTCGCAGGTCGCGATCACCCGGTCGTACGGGGCGCCGGCCGGGTGGCCGAGCGCGCCGTCGCCGGTGACGACGGTGACGGAGCGGGCGGCGGGTGTGCCGTACGCGGCCAGGTGCGCGCGGGCGGCGGCGGTGATCCGCTCGTCCAGGTCGATGGTGGTGACGGCGTCGGGGCCGAGCCGGTGGGCCAGCAGCGCCGCGTTGTAGCCGGTTCCGGCGCCGATCTCCAGGACGCGGTGGCCGTCCGCCACGTCGAGCGCTTCGCACATCAGGGCCATCAGCGAGGGCTGGCTGCTGGAGGAGAGCAGTTCGCCGTCCACCACGTCGGTGGCGATCGGCCGGTCGGCGTAGCTGCCCGCGAGCCAGCGCAGCCGGTGGCGCGGGTCGGGGTCGGCGGCGGTGAGCCGGTCCTGCCCGCCGCCGTGCGCCGAGCGCTGGTAGTCGGGTACGAACAGGTGGCGCGGCACCTCGGCGAAGGCGGCCCGCCAGGCCGGGTCGGTGAGGCCGCCGCCCGCGACGATGCGGCGGACCATGCGGGTGCGCAGCGCGGAGGCCGCGGCCCGGTACCGCCCGGCCGCGCCCGTACCCGTACCCGTACCCGTATCCGTACCCGCGCCCGTAGCTGTATCCGTATCCGAGGTCGTACCGTCCGCGCCCGTGTCCGTACCCTCCGTGCCCGCTTCCGCGTCTGTGTCGGCCATGCCTCCATCGTGCGCCCGCGGGCCCGGTCCTACGACTCCGGTACTCGGCCGGTCCTTCTGCGACCATGGGGGTGTGAATGAGATCCCGCGCGGCACGGTGCAGCAGCAGACGTTCTACGAGCTGGTCGGCGGCGAGGAAACCTTCCGCCGTCTGGTGCACGTCTTCTATCAGGGGGTGGCGGGCGATCCCGAACTGCGGGCGATGTACCCCGAGGAGGATCTCGGCCCGGCGGAGGACCGGCTGCGGCTCTTCCTCATGCAGTACTGGGGCGGTCCCCGCACGTACAGCGACGAGCGCGGCCACCCGCGGCTGCGGATGCGGCACGCGCCCTTCGAGGTGAACAAGGCGGCGCACGACGCGTGGCTGCGCCATATGCGGGCGGCGGTCGACGAGTTGGGCCTTGAACCCGCGCACGAACAGCAGTTGTGGGACTACCTGACGTACGCCGCCGCGTCGATGGTCAACACCCCCGGCTGAAAACGGCCCTGAGCGGAGGCGAATCGTCCGCTCAACGGTCGGTCACGATCGTATTCCGACAACCTCCGGCACCGTTCACCACGCCCTCCCCCTTTGAGACCATCCGGTCAGCGACAGGACGGGGGCTCGCCGGTGACCGGTTTCGTGCTGCTGCGCGTCCGCGCGCACCGGTTGCTGCTCGCCGCCGCGCTGCTCACGGTGGTCCTCACCACCTCCGTGCTGGCCACCTTCACCGCCTTCACCGGCGCGATCGGCGACGCGGCGCTGCGCCGCACCCTCCAGCACCAGGCCGCGGACCGGTCGACGGTCGAGGTGCAGGCATCGGTCACCGGGCCGACGCGGGACAGGCTGGATTCGGCCGTACGGCGCATCGTGCCCGACGCCTTCGACGGGCTGCCGGCCACGGTCAGGTCGAGCACCAGGTCGGGCCCGTACGGGCTGCCGTTCGCGCTGCGCCCCGCCGGGTCGCCGAAGGGCGGGGACCCGGATCTGACGCTGCTGGCCACCTTCGACCGCTCGCGCGTCACGATCACCGAGGGCGCCTGGCCGACGCCCGCGGCCAAGGGCTCCGCCGAGGTGCGGGTCGCCATGCCGGTGGTCGCGGCCCAGGCGCTCACCGTGCGCACCGGCAGCGTCATCACGCTCACCGACCGGCTCGGCGGGCCGCCGCTGCGCATCCGCGTGACCGGCCTCTACCGCCCCGCCGACCCCGCCGCGCCGTACTGGCACCTGGACCCGCTGCGCGGACGCGGCATCCACACGCTGTCGTTCACCACGTACGGGCCGATGCTCGTGGACGGCGGCACCTTCGGCTCGGGGCGGGTGGCGCCCGCCGAGATGTCCTGGCAGGGCACGGCGGACTTCGGCGGCGTGGGCGTGGGCCGGATGGACGCGCTGGAGCGCAGCGCGAAAGCGGCCGTCGCCGACCTCCATGACGCGAAGCCGACCGGCTCCGCGCAGGTGTCGAGCGAGCTGCCGACGCTGCTCGACGGGCTGCGCCGCAGCCTGCTGGTGACCCGTTCGACGCTGCTGATCGGCGCGCTCCAGCTCGTCATCCTGGCGGGCTTCGCGCTGCTGCTGGTCGCGCAGCTGCTGGCCGAGGAGCGGGCCGGGGAGACCGCGCTGCTGCGGGCCCGCGGCGGCTCCCGCTCGCGGGTGGCCCGGCTGGCGGCCGGGGAGGCGCTGCTGCTGGCGGTGCCCGCCGCGCTGATCGCGCCGCTGCTCGCCGGTCCCGTCACGCGACTCCTGGCGGGGACCGGCGCGCTGGCCCGTACCGGCGTCACGCTCGGCGGCGGCAGTGGCGGCGCGGCCTGGCTCGTGGCCGTGTGCGCGGCGCTGGCCTGCGCCTTCGCGGTGATCGTGCCCGCGGTGCGCGGCGGCGGCTCCTTCACGGCCGGGCGCGCGGCACGGTCCCGGCGGGGCGCGCTGCCGGGCGCCCTCCAGGCCGGGGCGGACGTCGGGCTGCTGGTGGTCGCCGGGGTCGCGTACTGGCAGTTGCAGCGCCGGGCGTCCGGCGGCGGCGTGCTGAGCGCCGACGGCGCGGGCGGTCTCGGCGTGGACCCGGTCCTGGTGGCCGCGCCCGCGCTGTGCCTGCTGGCGGGCACGGTGCTGGTGCTGCGGCTGCTGCCGCTGGCGGCCGGGCTCGGTGAGCGGCGGGCGGCGCGCGGTCGCGGGCTCGCGCCGGCCCTGGCGGGCTGGCAGTTCGCCCGCCGTCCGCGACGCGGCGCGAGCGCGGTGCTGCTGCTGGTACTGGCCGTGGCGATGGGGATGTTCGCGATCGGGCAGGGCGCGAGCTGGGACCGTTCGCAGCGCGACCAGGCGGACTTCACCGTCGGCTCCGACATCAGGGTCACCGGGATGACGACCCCGCCGTTCGGGCAGGCCGGGATCTACGCGAAGGTGCCGGGCATCACGGCGGTGGCCCCCGCGGCCCGCGACGAGGTGCTGCTGACCCAGCAGCGGCACGCGACGGTCCTGGCCATCGACACCGAGCAGGCGGGCAGGGCGATGCGGTTCCGCTCCGACCTCACGGCGGGGCGGCCGGTCGCGGAGCTGCTCGCGCCGCTGAGGGCGGGAGGGAAGGGCGGGGCCGCGGGGAGTGGCGGGGATTCGGGCCGGGCCGCCGGGAACGCAGGGGATTCGGGCCGGGCTGCTGGGGATTCGGGCGGGTTCGCCGTCCCCGGTGACGCGCGCCGGGTGGAGTTCACCGCCTCACTGCGGGCGGTGGACCGGCACGGCCGCCCGATGGCGTCCGCCAACGGCCCCGACCATCTGACCGCCGCGCTGACGGACGCCACGGGTGTGGTGTACGAGTTCGAGCTGGGCGATCTGCCGCCGGACGGCGCCCCGCACCGGCTCACTCTGGACCTGGCGTCCGCGGCGGGCACGGCGGGCGGCGGCCCGGCGGGACCGCTGCGGCTGACCCGGATCGACACCGTCTTCTCGCTGCCGGGCGTGAAAGAGACGCACCGACTGACGATCTCCTCCGCGCGGGTCGTCGGGCCGGACGGCGGCGGCGAGGCGCTGAGCGCGGCGGGTACCGGTACGGCGCGGGGCGCCGCTTCGTGGGACGCGCGGGCGGACTTCGACGACCCGAGCCTGGCGGGCGATCCCGGTGCGGTGCCGCCGTCCGCCGAACCGCCCGTGCTGGGCGGCCCCGCGCTGTTCGGCCTGGAGTACGCCACCGGTTCCACGGAGGTGGTCCCGGACAGCTGGCAGGCGCCGCCGACCGCCACCGTACGCACGCGCGTCGAATCGCTCGTGCCGCCCGAACTCCCGGCCGTCGCCACCGACTCGTACCTCAAGGCGGTCGGCGCGAAGGTCGGCGGCACCGTGCGGCTCCAGCTCAACGGTGTGGACATCGTCGCCCGCGTCACGGCCGCCGTCCGCGCGATCCCCGGCACGGCGGACCGGAGCGCCGCCGCCGCGGACGGTGCGCAGGACGCGCAGAGCCGTGAGGACCTGGACGCGGGCGCCCTGCTGCTCGATCTCCGGTCCGTCAACCGGCTGTTGGAGTCGCAGGACGCGCGTTCCATGGAGCCCACCGAGTGGTGGCTGGCCACCGGGCCCGGCACGACCGCGCGGGTCGCCGCCGCGTTGCGCGCCCGAACCGACGTCGACGTGGTGCTCGTACGGGACGAGACCGCGGCGGATCTGCGGGCCGATCCGCTGGGCGCGGGACCGCAGTCGGCGCTGCCCGCCGCGGTGATCGCCGCGGCCGTACTGGCCGCGGTCGGCTTCGCGGTCAGCGCGGTCGGCGCGATCAGGGAGCGCAACGGCGAATTCGCGGTGCTGCGTGCCCTGGGCACCCCGCGCCGCCAGTTGGCCCGGATGATCGCCGCGGAACAGGGGACGCTCGTGCTGATCTCGCTCGTCGTGGGCGTGGTGCTGGGCGCGCTGCTGACCCGGCTGATCACCCCGCTGGTCGTGCTCACTTCGCAGGCCGCCCGGCCCGTCCCCGATCTGCTGGTCGAGATGCCCGCGGGGCCGCTGGCCGAACTGCTGGGCGTCGTCCTGATCGCGCCGCTGGTCGTCGTCCTCGCCACCGCGGTGCGCCGCGGCGATCCGGCGGCGGCGCTGCGGCGGCAGGGGGAGGACTGAGATGCCGGACGACAACTCGCGTGAGGGCGGGGGCACTTCGGAGGGCGCGTCGGGGGGTTCTTCGGAGCGGGCCTCGGGGCGGCGGGCTTCGGACCGGGCCTCAGGGCCGGCTTCGGGGCGGACTTCTGCCGGCACGCCGGTGCCCGGTGCTGACGGTGGCGCGCGCGTGGACACCTCCTGGGTACGGGTCAGGCTGCGGTCCGCGCCCGCCGCCGCGCTCGCGACGGCCGTCCTGGTCCTGGTCACCGCCTTCCTCGCCGCGGCGCTCCCCCGCGCGGTCGACCGCTACGAGGACACCGCGCTGCGGCAGGCCGTCCGGGACGCGGCGCCGCTCGACCGCGGTGTCAGCCTGACCGGCCCCTACAGGCCCGAGTTCACGACGACCGAGCTGCTGGACCCCACCGCCGTCGACCATGTGGAGACGGTCTTCCAGCGGATGGCGAAGCCGCCGCTGCGGCTGCGGAAGGACCGGTCCGTCATCGGGGTGCGCGCCTCGGAGGCGCCGGTGCCCGACCAGGGGCTGCCCCGTACCTCCGAACTCTTCCCGGCCGCCAGCCTGGTGGCGCAGGCGGGACTGGCCGGGCACGGGCGCCTGGTCGCCGGGCGGCTGCCGGCTCCCGCGCCGGACGGGGGCGTTCCGGCGCCGCTGTCGGTCGAGGCCGCCGTCACCGTACGGACCGCCGAGGTCATGCATCTGACGGTTGATCAGACCGTGCACCTGCACGGCCGCACCCCGACCGCGCTGACCGTCCGGATCTCGGGCATCGTCGCACCCCGTGACCCCGCCGACGACTTCTGGACCGAGAACAGCGACCTGCTGACCCCGCAGCTGTCCGCGCCGCCGACCCCGCCGGGCAGCGAGCCCAAGACGTACTGGCACTTCTCGCTGCTCGTCGACCGTACGGCCGCGCGCTCGATGCCGCTGCTGGGCACGCTGGTGACCCGGTACTGGCACCACCCGCTGGCCACCGACGGCCTGGCCGCGCACGATGTGCCCGCGCTGCAAAGGCAGTTGGCGTCCTTCAACGCGGGGCCCGACTCGGTGGCCCTGCAACAGGCCACCGACCCCGACATCCGGCTCACCGGCGGCCTCGGCACCGTGCTGGACGGCTACTCCGACGACCGGCGGGCGGTGTCGCCGCTGGTGCTGATCGCGGCGGTCGGCGTCGGCACGACGGCGTTCGCGGTGCTGCTGATGGCGGGCGGCCTCGCCGCCGAGCGGCGGCGCGGTGAGATCGCGTTGCTGCGCTCACGCGGCGCCGCCCTGCGCGGCGTCTTCCGGCGGCTGCTCGGCGAGACGACGGCCGCCGCCGTGCCGGGCGGCGCCCTGGGCGTCGCCCTGGCGCTGCTGGCGCTGCCGACCTCGCGCTACGGCACGTCGCTGCTGCTGGGCGCGGCGGTCACCGCGGTCGCCGCGCTGGCGCTGCCGGTCCGGGCCGTGGCGGCGGCCCGGCGGCCACGCGCGGCGGGCCGCGAGGACGTCACCGCTGCCCGGCCGTCGCGCCGCAGACTGGTCGCGGAACTGACCGTCACCGTCCTGGTCGTGGGCGCCGTACTGACCCTGCGGCGGCGCGGGACCGACAGCGGCGGCGACCCGTATCTGGCGGCGGCCCCCGTGCTGGTCGCCGTCGCGGCGGCGCTGGTGCTGCTGCGCCTGTATCCGCTGCCGCTAAGGCTGTTGGCGCGCCCCGCGGCCCGGCTGCCCGGCGCGGTCACCCATCTGGGCCTGGCCCGCGCGGGCCGCTCCCCCGCCACCAGCCAACTGCCGCTGCTGGCGCTGCTGGTGGCCCTGACCGTGGCGTCCTTCGGCGGCTCGGTGCTGGCCGGTATCGACCACGGCAGGGACCGGGCGGCGAGCGTCCTGGTCGGCGCGGACGCGCGGGTCGACTCCCGCTTCGGGCTCCCCCGCCAACTGCCCGACGAGGTACGGAAGAAGGTGCCCGGCGTCGGCCGGGTCGTCACCGCCCGCGTCGAGCCGAACAGCCCGACCGCGCCCTTCGGCCTGTCCTACTCGCTGGTGATCGTCGACCCGGCCGCGTACGCGCGGCTGACCCACGACATCGGGCTGCCCGCCTTCCCCGCGCAGGCGTTCGGCCACGATCCGGGGCGGGGGACGCTGCCCGCCGTGCTCAGCCCCGGTCTTGCCTCGCTGCTCGGCGACGGAACGGCCCGGGTGGACGCGGCCGTCGGCGCCGTCACCGTCAGGACCGCGGCCGTCCTGACCAGCACCCCGGCCGCGCCCGGCGCCGAGTTCGTGATCGTCTCCGCGGCGCAACTGGCCGCCAGACACCCGGACCTGGCCGCGTACAGCCAGTACAGCGGTCCTACGGTGCTGCTGGCGATGAACGCGCCGGGCAGTCACATCGACGGCGGGGCGCTGCGCGCGGTCGTCAAGGAGCCCGCGTCCTTCGTGACGGTGCTGACGCGCGGCGAACAGCGGTCCCGGCTGGGCGACTTCCCCTTGCAGCGCGGCGCGCGCTCGATCTATCTGGCGGCGGTCGCGGCGGGTGCCGCCTTCAGCGCGCTGGCCCTGCTGCTGTCGCTGCTCCAGGCCGCGCCGCAACGGGCCACGCTGCTGGCCAGGTTGCGCACCATGGGCATGACGCGGCGGCAGTCGCGGCGGCTGGTCCTGCTGGAGATGCTGCCGCAGACGCTGCTCGCCGCCGTCGGCGGTGTCCTGGTGGGCCTGGCGGTGGTCCCGCTGCTCGGACCGGGCGTCGATCTGCGGGCGCTCACCTTCGGCGGCGGCGAACGGGGCGTGGAACCGGCCGACTTCGGGCTCGGCCTGCGGGCCGATCCGTGGTCCCTTGCCCTGCCGTCGGCGGGGCTGCTGATACTGGCCTGTGCGGTGCTGCTGATCCAGGTGTGGGTGAGCGGACGGCGGCGGGAGAGCGCGGAGTTGAGAGTGGGGGACCGGGTATGACGGGCGAAGCGGGCGGCGAGGTGCGCGGAGCGGTGCCGGGTCCGGTGACGGGACCTGACCGCGCTCCCGTCAGCAGTCTCGCGGATCTGGAGCGGGCGGTCGCCGAGCGGCGGGAGCGGCCCGCGTACGGCAAGGACGCGCTGATCAGTTGTGACCGGCTGGTGCGCATCTTCACCGCGGACGGGGTGGAGGTGCAGGCTCTCCAGGGGCTCGATCTGCTCGTCGGGAAGGGCGAGTTGATGGCCCTGGTCGGCGCGTCGGGCAGCGGGAAGTCCACGCTGCTCAACATCCTGGCCGGGCTCGACGTGCCGACCGCGGGCGCCGCGTCCGTCGGCGGCTACGACCTGCTGGCGATGGACGCCGCGTCGCGGCTGCGGTACCGCAGGGAGGTGGTGGGGTTCGTCTGGCAGCAGACCGGCCGCAATCTGCTGCCGTACCTTACGGCCGCGCAGAACGTCGTCCTGCCGATGCAGCTGGCCGGCCGCAGCGGCGGGCTGCGCACGAAGCGGCAGCGCACCGCGCGGGCCACCGAACTGCTCGGCATGCTCGGCGTCGGCTACTGCCACGACCGGCACCCCGGCCAGATGTCCGGCGGCGAGCAGCAGCGCGCCGCCATCGCCGTCGCCCTGGCCAACAGCCCGTCCGTCGTCCTCGCCGACGAACCCACCGGCGAACTCGACTCCGCCACCGCCGAGCAGGTCTTCGCCTCTTTCCGCACCGCCAACGAGGAGTTGGGCACCACGGTCGTCGTCGTCACCCACGACCACGCCGTCGCCAACGCCGTCCGCCGCACCGTCGCCATACGCGACGGCCGCACCGCCTCCGAGGTCGTCCGCCACACCGAGGTCGACGAACACGGCCAGGAGTCCGTCGTGGCCCGCGAATACGCCACCGTCGACCGCGCCGGCCGCCTCCAACTCCCCCGCGACTACACCGACTCCCTCTCCATCCGCTCCCGCGTCCTCCTCGAACTCGAACCCGACCACATCTCCCTCTGGCCCGACCCCTCCCAACCCCCTCAGCGGACGGAGGAGTCCCAGGACGGCTGACGGTCACCCACGCCCGCACCCGCGACGACGAGCACCCTGGGGCCGAACGCGGCACGGCAGCCGCGGACTGCGGGAGGGTGCACGGGGGGGCACCCGCAGGGGTGGAAGCACCTGCACGGGTGGGCGGGTGGGAAAAAAGAGGGTCAGGCCCTAGGCCGGGGTGACGGTCAGACCGGAGGCCGGCGCGGCAGCGCGTACGGCCACGGAACCGAGCGCGGTGCGCAGCCGCAGCCAGGGCCCGGCGGACAGAAGCACGGCGTCCTCGGCTCCCCGCAGAAACCCGAGGGCATGGGCGGCGTGCACCGCCCGCAAGGGCAAGCCGGTACCGGGAAGCGGCCGAGCCCACAACTCCTCGGCGAGCGCGTCGAGTCCGGCCCGCGTACGCCCGGCCTCGCCCAACTCCTCCGTACGCGTACGGAATTCCCCGATCACACGGGCGGCAGCCGCCCGCACGGCGTCACCGTCGACCTCGGTGACCCGCAGCCAGCCGCCGCGCGGCGGCAGCAGCCCGGCCCAGGAGGGGCCGGTGACGGACCCGGGCAGCACCAACTCGCCCCCCTCCGGAGGAGGCACGGCGTCGAGGAGCTGCCCGGCCGACACGGTCGCGTCGACCGACGCCCCGACCCCGTCCTCGGCCAGCGCCGCGGTGCGGACCGCGAGGACGCCCCCGAAGGGCGGGTGGCCGAAGACCCCGAGGGCGGCCTCCCCTTCGGCGGACCTGAGCCGTACGACCGCCGCCTTGTCCCAGCGGATCAACCGGCCGAGGAAGGCGGCCAGATCGGCCGCCTCCCCCGCTCGCGCCAGCGTCAGCGTCGACCGCGCGGGAGCGGTCATACGGTGACGGCCCCGTCCAGATACCGCTGGAGGAACAGCTTCTCCTCCGCGGTGATCCGCCGCGGCCGTCCGGCGGCGAGGTTGTACGGGACGACGACCGTGGAGGCCCGCACGTACACCGTCTCGCCGTCCTTGACCTCGTAGTGGACGGTCAGCGACGCCGCGCTGATGTCCGAGACCCACGTCTCGACGGTGACCGGCTCGTGCCGGTGCACCAGCGGACGCAGGTAGTCGATCTCGTGGCGGGCCACGACGGACCCGCCGGTGAACGACACGCTTCCCTCGCCCGGCGCCAGCCGGAACATGAAGTCGATCCGCGCCTCTTCCAGATACCGCAGGAAGACCACGTTGTTGACGTGCCCGAAGGCGTCCATGTCCGCCCAGCGCAGCGGGCAGAGGAAGATGTGCCGTGCCATCACAGATACCGTGCCCTCAGCCGCGGGTCAGCTTTTTGTACGTGGCGCGGTGCGGCCGGGCCGCGTCGGCGCCGAGCCGCTCCACCTTGTTCTTCTCGTACGACTCGAAGTTGCCCTCGAACCAGTACCAGCGGCTCTCGCCCTCGTACGCGAGGATGTGCGTCGCCACCCGGTCGAGGAACCACCGGTCGTGGGAGATCACGACGGCCGCGCCGGGGAACTCCAGCAGGGCGTTCTCCAGCGACGACAGGGTCTCGACGTCGAGGTCGTTGGTGGGCTCGTCGAGGAGCAGCAGATTGCCGCCCTCCTTGAGGGTGAGCGCCAGGTTGAGGCGGTTGCGCTCACCGCCGGAGAGCACGCCCGCGGGCTTCTGCTGGTCCGGGCCCTTGAAGCCGAAGGCCGAGACGTAGGCGCGGGACGGCATTTCGACCTGGCCGACGTTGATGTAGTCCAGCTCGTCGGAGACGACGGCCCACAGCGTCTTCTTGGGGTCGATGTTGGCGCGGCTCTGGTCGACGTAGGAGATCTTGACCGTCTCGCCGACCTTGATGGAGCCGGAGTCCGGGGTCTCCAGGCCCTGGATCATCTTGAACAGCGTGGTCTTGCCCGCGCCGTTCGGGCCGATGACGCCGACGATGCCGTTGCGCGGGAGCGTGAACGACAGGTCGTCGATGAGCACCTTGTCGCCGAACGCCTTGGAGAGGTTGTTGACCTCGACCACGATGGAGCCCAGGCGCGGGCCCGGCGGGATCTGGATCTCCTCGAAGTCCAGCTTCCGCACCTTGTCGGCCTCGGCGGCCATTTCCTCGTAACGGGCCAGGCGGGCCTTGGACTTCACCTGACGGCCCTTGGCGTTGGAGCGGACCCACTCCAGCTCTTCCTTGAGGCGCTTGGCGCGCTTGGCGTCCTTCTGCCCCTCGACCTTCAGGCGGGCCGCCTTCTTCTCCAGGTACGTGGAGTAGTTGCCCTCGTAGGGGTGCGCCCGGCCGCGGTCCAGCTCCAGGATCCACTGGGCCACGTTGTCCAGGAAGTACCGGTCGTGGGTGACGGCGACGACGGTGCCGGCGTACTGCGCCAGGTGCTGCTCCAGCCAGTTCACCGACTCGGCGTCCAGGTGGTTGGTGGGCTCGTCGAGGAGCAGCAGGTCGGGCGCTTCGAGCAGCAGCTTGCAGAGCGCGACGCGGCGCTTCTCGCCGCCGGAGAGCGTGGTGACCTGCCAGTCGCCGGGCGGGCAGCCCAGGGCGTCCATGGCCTGTTCGAGCTGCGCGTCCAGGTCCCAGCCGTTGGCGTGGTCGAGCTGCTCCTGGAGCTTGCCCATCTCGTCCAGCAGCGCGTCGGAGTAGTCGGTCGCCATCAGCTCGGCGATCTCGTTGAACCGCGTGAGCTTCGCCATGGTGTCGGCGGCGCCGTCCTGCACGTTCTCCAGCACGGTCTTGGACTCGTCGAGCTGCGGCTCCTGGAGCAGCATCCCCACCGAGAAGCCGGGCGACAGGAACGCGTCACCGTTCGACGGCTGCTCCAGGCCCGCCATGATCTTCAGGACGGTCGACTTACCGGCGCCGTTCGGCCCGACGACGCCGATCTTCGCTCCCGGCAGGAAGCTCAGCGTCACGTCGTCGAGGATCACCTTGTCGCCGTGGGCCTTGCGGGCCTTGCGCATGGTGTAAATGAACTCAGCCAAGAGAAACCGTCCGGCAATCGAGTAGGGCCACAGTGCGGCACCGCCGCGTGAGGGCAGATACACCCCATCTTGCCAGTCGTCCACCCCACGGGGCGAATGGGTACCTCACCGCCCCCTCCCCCGCCCCTGACCTGCGGCCCGTCCCGCGACCCTCCGTGACCGCCTGTCATTCTCGGTCACCCCCCCGGTCACCCTCGCACGGCCCACAGACGGCCCCCCGGCCCGGCACCTCGCCCGCCTACACTGCTGCCTGATGAGGTCGCCCGCACGGTAAAGGACGGGACCCGGGGTGCGGAAAGGGCCGTCTGCCTCATCACTTCTGCGCGAGGTTCTACCAAGTTCCCGGGGTCGGTTCGACGGGTTCGCTTATAGCTCTGACAGCCACGCGGCCTGAGCTTCGATTGCCCCATCGTTGCGGGCGCGTTGAGGCAGGGTCGTGCGTCATGGCGATCTCGTTCCGGCACGTGACCGTGACGGGCACCCCGCCGTCGGCCAGCTCCTTCACGAGCGGATAGATCCTTTTCCCGGCAGATGCGCCTGCGACAGATAGGCAGCGGCCCGGCGCAGAACCTCGTTCTCCTGCTCCAGCAACTTGATGCGCCGACGCGCTTCCCGCAGGTCCGTATTGTCCTGGCCGGTCGTTCCGGGCTTGGAGCCATCGTCGATGTCCGCCCGGCGCATCCACTTCCCAAGCGTCATCGCGTGGACTCCGAAGTCCGCGGCCACCTGCTCCACCGTCACGCCCGGGCCACGGTATCTCGCGACCCGCACAACATCCACGCGGAACTCTTCCGGATAAGGCGTGGGCACAGCAACATCCTTCCCACCCGCCCCACAGGGCAAGCCAGATCAGACGTCACCCGATCGTGCAGCAGACCCGTCAGCCCGGACGGTACGGAGAAGAGCAAGAGCTTCCCCGACCGGCAGAAGCGCGCGGCTGAAGCCTGGTTGACCAACCTGGAAGCCGACATGAGTCGGGGCCAGTACTTCGACCCCCGTACGTCTCGGACGACCTTCCGGGAGTACACGGAACGCTGGCTCGCCGCGCTGACGACCGACCTCACCAGCCGGGCCGCCCTTGAGGGGCGTCTGCGCCTCCACGCCATGCCGTACCTAGGCAGCCGTCCGATCGGCTCGTTCCAGCCGGAGCACGTGCGCGAGTGGCTTCGTGAGCTTGAGGACCCCGTGACGGCCTCGTCGTATTGGCGGCTGATCTTCGATGCGGTGTCCTCCGTGCTCAACGCGGCGGTAGACGACCGGCTGTTGCCGTCGAATCCCTGTCGTGCCCGGTCGGTGAAAGCGCCTCGTCCGGCTCCGACCCGAGTGCACCCGTGGTTGGCGGAGCAGGTGTTCGCAGTCCGTGAGGGCCTGCCGGATCGCTACCAGGCGACGGCAGATGTCGGCGGAGGCTGCGGTCTCCGGCAGGGTGAGATCTTCGGCCTTGCCGTCGACAACATCGGGGATCTTGGGTGGCTGTACGTGCGACAGCAGGTCAAGAAGCTCCGGGGCGGCCTCGTGTTCGCGCCCCCGAAGCGGGGCAAGATCCGTGACGTTCCGCTCGATCCCGAGGTGTCTGCTGCGCTGACCGAGCACATCAAGCGCTTCCCGCCGGTCGACGTGACCTTGCCCTGGCTGACGCCGACCGGACCCAAGGTGACGCATCGACTGATCTTCACCAGCGGTGCGGGTTCGGCGGTCTGGAGCAATGCCTTCAACGATCAGGCGTGGAAGTCCGCACTGGCCTCGCACCGGGATCATCCCGGTGCGAGGAGAAGGGGAAGCGTTACGAGGCTGCCAGAGAGCACGGCATGCACGCGCTGAGGCACTTCTACGCCTCGGTGCTCCTCGACGCCGGAGAGAACGTCAAGGCGCCGAACCTATACCTCGGGCACAGCGACCCGGGGTTCACGTTGCGGGTGTACACGCACCTGATGCCGAGTAGCGAGACCCGGACCGGGAGCGCCATCAGCGCCATGTACCGGGCCGCTGGTCACGCCCATGACGGCCCAGAGACGGCCCACGCCGCCTGAGACGGCCCCTCATCAACGGGAAACCGCTGGTGGGGGGC
The DNA here is from genome assembly GCF_055559175.1 of Streptomyces sp. NPDC024632. NCBI lineage: Bacteria > Bacillati > Actinomycetota > Actinomycetes > Kitasatosporales > Streptomycetaceae > Streptomyces > Streptomyces sp. NPDC024632. The sequence goes on along the minus strand of NZ_JBVHLD010000007.1, from coordinate 395,700 downwards.
TACTTCGTGCCCGGCTGGGATGAGAAACACCACATCTTGCCGTACGTCCACCCATCCGTGCGAACGGGTCCCTCCCCCGCCCCCGCCCGGCGGCCGCCCGGCGCTTGGCCTCCCGGTGGGTCAGCACGACGCCGCCCAGCATCAGCACGCTGACGAAGAAGGTTCTGACCACGTGTACGTCGTGTACGTCTCGCGTGCCTGCTGAGCGCCGGCGGAAGCCGATCTTCGCGCGAGCGTCGCGGTAGGCGGCGCGGACCGGACGGGGGCGGGTGTGCGAACGGGTCCTGCCGCACCCTCCGGTGCGGCAGGACCCGTTCGCGGTGGGGCGCCCCGGGTCAGGCGGTGGGGGTGTTCTTCTTGCGGCGGAAGAAGAAGGCGGCGGCGGCGCCGAGGACGACGAGGGCGATGGCGATGCCCGCGATCATCGGGGTGGCGCTGCTGCTACCGGTCTCGGCGAGATCGGTGCCGCCCGTGGTGCTGCCGGAGGTGGCGGGGCTGGGGGCGTTGGTGGGGGTGGCCGTCGGGGTGGGGCCGGGGGTGGTGGCGGTCTTGCAGTCCAGGACGCCCTCGAAGGTCTTCACCTGGTCGTTGGGCAGGGTGATGTCGATCTTGTACTTCTGGTCCTCCTGGACGGGGACCGTGACGGTCTGGGACTTGCCGGGCGCGACCGTGTAGCTCTTGCCTTCGAGTTCGAAGGTGAAGTCCTCGTCGCCCTGGTTGGCGGCGGTGACGTCGACCCCGTTCTTGGCGCAGACGACCTGCGCGGACAGCGCCGGGATCGGGCCCTTCCTGGCCCAGGACAGGGTCGCCGCCGCGGTGACGGTGGTGCTCTGCGAACCGGCGAGGATCTGCGACTGGCTGGAGGTGTCCGTGGCGGAGAAGGCACGGCCGACGGATATCTCGGTGGTGGCCGCGACGGTCACCGGGGCGGTGCCGTCCGCGGTGCCCGCGGGGACGTCGAAGTAGAGCGCGGTGCCGTTCTTGACCGGACCGCTGATCGCCTTGCCGTCCTTGTCGACGATCTTGACGCCCGCCGGGGCGTCGGCGCCGAGCTTGACGTCGACCGCGTCGGCGGTGGTGTGCACGGTCACCGGACCGAGCCGGTCGCCGGACTTGCCGGAGACGGCGGGCGGGTCGAGCGTCACCGAGGGCTTAGGCTCCTCAAGGGTCTGCGCGTGGCTGTCCAGGTACTCCGCGAGCGCCTTGGCGTCGCTGTCCTTGGCCTGCACGTTCACCCCCGGGTCGGACAGGTGCCAGATCGCCACCTGCGTACCGGCCGCGGCCAGGCCCGGCGTGAGCGGGTGGTCGAGGGTGACCCCGGCGGCCTTGAGGGTGTCCGTGACGCCCGCCACGTCGACCTTGGGGTAGGAGTTGTTGAGGATCCAGGCGATCTTGCCCGCGTCCTTGTTGTCCTTCAGCGTCGAGTTGTCCCAGGTGACCTCGTTGTAGGTCGCCTTGTCGACGGTGTGGTGATTGAAGTCGATGCAGTACGTCTCGATGGTGCCGCCACCGGTCACGGCCATCGAGAAGAGCCCGGCGGTGACGTCGTACTCGTCCTTGGCACCGGGGTTGACGACGGCCTGGTCGGCCTTGTCCTTCTCGATGCCGCCGAGCACGGCGGTGGCGCCCGTGGCCGACGGCGTCGTGCCGTCGTTCGGGGCGGCGACGGCCGCGCCCGCGCCCGCCATCACGCCCGCCGCGAGCAGGCCCGTGGCAATGCCGGCCGCCGCGAGGCGGGCGGCGCCCCGCCTGTAGGTCTTGAACATGGATTTCCCCTCCGGGCAAGGCGCGTTGGTCGTTCAGAGGATCGCCTTGCCTGCGCAGTTCCGGCCCCCGTGCGTGCTGAACGAGGAGATCCTAGGAACCAGGCGTCACACGCTCACCAAGAGAGTCCCCGCAGCGCCTTTTCGAATCCCAATCGTTATCGGCACAATTGCATGATTCCGTGTTTGTCGATAAGTCATCGACAGAATTCATCCCGGGAAATGCCGCCGAAAGCGGATACTCCGGATACTCAGGGCGCCCCCGCGGGAACGGGCGGCGCCGGATCCGGCCGGGCGACCACCGGCGGTGTCTCGGCCGTGTTCCCGGCCGCGTTCCCCACCACGGCCCCCGCCGCTCCGGACGCGGACGCGGCCCCCGCCCCGGTCATGCTCGCCGCGACCCGGCTGAACCGCGAGACGCCCCGCGCCAGGTCGTGCCCGACCGCCACCGCCTCGATCTCCGCGGTCAGATAGCGCCGACCCTCACGCTCCTCCTCACGGATCCTCAACCGCCCCTGGACGAGCAAGGGTTCACCGACTCCGACCGATTCCTTCACATGCCAGGCCAGCGTCCGCCACGCGCACACCGTGTAGAAGCTCGTGGCCCCGTCCGTCCACGCGCCGCGCTCGGCGTCCCACCGGCGCGAGGTGGTCGCCAGCCGGAAGCGGGTGACGGCCACACCGGTCGCGGTCTGCCGGGTCTCCGGCTCGGTGGCCACATTTCCCACCACGGTCACAAGCGTCTCGTTCATTTCTCTGCCCTCCCTGCCGATCGCGCCCCCCGCGGGACGCCGTAAGGACATCGTGCAGGAATTCGACCAGGCATGGAGAAACCGTCCGGAATCTGTGGATTACCGGCCGGTTGTGGATAACTTCGTCACTCGGACGAGTGGTCTCCCAGAGAAGTGCGGACGGAATGCGCCGCGTGCGCGGAATGCGCCCCGGCGACCACCGCGTACTGCTCGCGCACCTCGCGGTACCGCATCAATTCGGCCGCCACCGGTTCGAGCACCCGGGCCCTGCCGCAGTCCGCCGCCGCGTCCCGCAGCCGCCGCTCTGCGGCCTGGCCGTACCGCCGGGCGGGCCCGCGGGCCGCGAACCGGCAGGCACCGGCGAGGGCCGGGCCGCCGAGTCCGCCGACCGCGATCATCACGACCGGCAGCCACCACGTCAGATCGAGCGAGCCCACCGCGACCGAGATCAGGCAGACCGCGCCTGCCACGGCCAGCGCCATCAGCAGCCACTGCGCGCCACCGGCCGCCGACCACCAGCCGGGCCGCTCCGGCGCCCCCGGCCGCGCCCGATCCGCCGCGCGGTCCAGCGCCTCCGGCAGCCCGTCACCGCCGCGCCGGGCCGCGTCACGTACCGCCTGCGCCCAGGGCGCGGGCAGCCCGCGGGACGCGTCGGCCGCCACGCCGCGCACCGCCTCGTCGACCACCGGCCGGGACGCGGACAGCCCGCCGCCGCCCGTACGGGTCGCTCGTACGGGTGAACCCTGCGCCGGGCGCTCACCGCGGGAACCGGCGCCGACCGCGGCCCGTTCACCGATCAGCCGACCCCACGGCGTACCGCAGGCCCCCTCCGCCGCGCCCGCCCAGTCCCGTTCCGCCGACTGTCCTGCCCCGGCCGCGCCCACCGCGTCCGCGAGCCGGTCCACGAATTCCTCGCGCGCCGAGTCCGTGAGCCCGGCGCCGCCCTCGCCGACGTAGAGCGGGTGCAGCCTGCTCGCCGTGCGGTCCATGTCGGCCGCCAGCCGCCTTCCGGCCGCCGCGCGGTCGGTGACGAGCTGGGCCAGTACGGCGCGCAGGTCCGCGACGCCCTCGCCGGTCAGCGCGGACGCGGAGAGCACCACGGCGCCGTCCTCACCGTGCTCGCCGACCGCGAGGCCGTCCTCGTCCAGCAGCCGCCGCAGGTCGTCGAGGACCAGGTCGACCGAGTCGCCGGGCAGCCGGTCGATCTGGTTGAGCACCAGCACGGTCACGTCGGCGTGCCCGGACAGCGGGCGCAGATAGCGCTCGTGCAGGGCCGCGTCGGCGTACTTCTCCGGGTCGAGCACCCAGACGACGACGTCCACCAGGCCCAGCAGCCGGTCCACCTGATCACGGTGGCCGGTCGCGGCCGAGTCGTGGTCGGGCAGGTCGATCAGGACGAGCCCGTCCAGGCTCTCCGCGCACCCGGTGGCACCGTCGGCGGCGAAGGCGCCCTCGGTCCCCGACAGCTCCTCCGACAGGTCCCCCGGCCACTCCCCCGCCGCGTCCAGCGCGCCGCGCCTGGCGTAACGGTCCTGCGGCGCGATCCCCAGCCGGTCGAGCAGCCCGGCCGCCCGCTCCGGCTGCCAGGCGCAGGCGACCGGCTTCGCGGTGGTCGGCCGCCGTACGCCGGTCTCGGAGAGCGCGAGCCCCGCCAGGGCGTTGAAGAGCGTGGACTTCCCGCTGCCGGTCGCCCCGGCCAGCGCCACCACCGTGTGGTCGAGCGACAACCGCCGCCGCTCGCCCAGGCGTTCCAGCAGCTCGCCGGTCTCGGCCAGCGCGTCCGGGCTGATCCGCGTCCTGGACAGCCCCAGCAACTCGCCGAGCGCGTCCACCCGCACGGTCAGCGCGTCCGTAGCGCTCCCCCGCCCCTGAGCGACCGACGAAGAGACGGCGGACGAAGAGACGGCGGACGAAGAAGCGGCGGACGGAGAAGCGGACGGCGCGGAGGACGACGGGCCCGGGACACGTCCCGGCCCGTCCCCCGCCGCGTCCGCAGACCCGCTCGCCGCCGATCGTGCCGAACTGCCGGTCGTCGTGGCCACCGTGGTCACCTTTCCCTCTGGAGTACGGACAGCGCCGCGATCAGCGACGCCTGCTGCCGCGCGGTCACGTCGTAGCCGTCGACCGGCGCCAGCCGCCGGTCCCGCTCGGCGCGCAGCAGCCCTGCGACGGCGTCGTCCAGCCGGTCGCGCGCGGTGTCGCGCAGCCGCAGCGCGGCCTGTACGCCGACGGTCTCGGCCAGGCGCTCACCCGCGGCGCTCCCGCGCTTGCCGCCGAGCAGCGCTGTCGCCAGCAGCGCGGCCACGTCCTCGGGGTCGACGGGCGGCCGGTCGGCGTCACGGGCGGCCCGCGCCTGCGCGTAGGACAGTTCGGTCAGGCCGCGGCGCCAGCGGCGTACGCCCTTGTCGATCCGGGCGGCGACGGCGACGCGGTCGCGGTCGGGCCGCGCGGAGGGCTCGCCGAGCAGCGCCGATCCGGCGCGGTCGCGCTGCCAGTTGGCGACGACGCGTTCGTCGGCGGCGTCGGTCTCGGTCCGCAGCAGGGCCGCGAACTCCTCGGCGAGCGCGTGCTGGAGGGCGTCGGGGCCGCACGCGGGGTAGCCCTGCCAGTGCGCGAGGGCCTCACCGGCCAGCGGGACGCCCGCGCCGATCGCGGTGTCGATCCGCTCACCGGCCTGTTCGTACGCGTCCTCCGCGCCGCGCGCCAGGCGTACGGCGGCGGCGTGCTGGGCGGCGGAGGCGGAGGCGAGGGCGGGCAACCGGCCGCGCAGGGAGTCCAGTACGCCGACGGCGGTGCGCTGGGCGGCGTGCTGGCGGGCGGCCGGGTCCTGGGCGCAGTGCGCGAGCCATTCGCGCAGCGCGGCCACCGCGGTCTGCGGCAACAGGCCGCCGCCGCCCGCGGATTCGGGCAGTTCTGGGACGGTGAAGCGGGGTACGTCGCCCAGGCCCGCCTTGCCGAGCAGCGCCGCGTAGTGCCTGCCGACGTCGTCCGCGATCTGGTGCGGGACGCGGTCGAGGACGGTGGCGAGCGTGACGTCGTACTCCTTGGCGGTGCGCAGCAGATGCCAGGGCAGGGCGTCGGCGTAGCGGGAGGCGGTGGTGACCAGGACCCAGATGTCGGCGGCGCAGATCAGCTCGGCGGCCAGTTCCCTGTTGCGGGTGACGAGGGAGTCGATGTCGGGGGCGTCGAGGAGCGCGAGGCCGCGGGGCAGGCTGTCGTCGGTCTCCAGGCGCAGTTCGGCGCGCCCGGATTCGCCGCGGTCGGTACGGTCGCCCCGGCCGCGCCGGTCGTCGTTCCGGTCGCCGCTGTCGCCCCGGCCGGCCCTGCCGTCCCGGGCCGCGCCGCCCGGGCCCACCCGTTGGCGTACCGCCCAGGCCCTGTTGAGGCCCGGCAGGACGCGCGGGTCCGCGAACCAGGCGCGGTCCTCGGGGTGGCAGACCAGCACCGGGGTGCGGGTGGTCGGCCGGAGCACACCGGATTCGCTGACGCGGCGGCCGACAAGGGAGTTGACGAGGGTCGACTTGCCCGCGCCCGTCGAACCGCCCACGACGGCCAGCAGAGGGGCCTCGGGCGCCTTCAGCCGGGGCACCAGGTAGTCGTCGAGCTGCGCGAGCAACTCCTGTCGGGTACGCCGGGCGCGGGCGGCTCCGCGCAGTGGGAAGGGGAAGCGTGCGGCGTCGACGCGGTCGCGCAGCGCGGACAGCGCGTCGAGCAGCTCGGGCCGTACGTCCAAGATCGCCACACCCGCAGAATGCCCCATATTGGAGCATTTTTGAAGCGTATTTCGGGTAAATCACCCCATTCGGCCCGCACTACATGAAATGGGGCGGCCCATGGTGTCGATGGGGCAGAATGAGCCATCGGCATAACGAGTGCACAACAGCAGCGATCCGAGGCGTCAAAAGCGATGCACGTTCTGCACATGCCTGCGATTATCGGACCACTTCACCGAACCTCCACAACGTGTCACGCGGGTGAAGCAACCGGCGGCAGGCATGTAGCGCCCTATCCTTGACCTCGGTACAAGGTCACGGAACCACCCAGGGGCGGAGACAGCCGCGGCCACTGTCCGGCCCCCGTAGCTCAGTGGATAGAGCAGGCGCCTTCTAAGCGCTTGGCCGCAGGTTCGAGTCCTGCCGGGGGCACTCCTATCCGAACGGACCCTTCGGCCCGTCCCAGGATATTTCCGCAGGTCGGCCCTTTCAGCGCTTCCGTCGAACCGGTGACGCGGCAGGCGGTGTGCCACCGCCCTCATGTCCGGGAAGTCCGGTTGATGCTGGCTGGATCCGGCCATCTACGGCCGGCCGTCCCGCATGCTTGCCCGCCTCGCCCTCGAACTCGCCCACCACGCCACGCGGCCGCCGACCGGCGAGGACACCGGGCTCAACTCCTCGTCCGAATCAGCGGGTCTGATCGGTCGGTCGGATCAGGATCTCGTTGACCGCGACGTGGTCGGGCTGGGTGAGCGCGTACAGGACGGCGTCGGCGATGTCCTCGGCGTTGAGCGTCCGCATCGATTCGGCATAGGTCTTGGCGTAGTCCCGCAGGGCGGGGTCGGTGATGTGGGTGAGCAGTTCGGTCGCGACCATTCCGGGTTCGACGACGATCACCCGTACGCCCTGGGCGGTGACTTCCTGCCGCAACGACTCGGCGAAGGCGGTGACGCCGAACTTGGTGGCGGCGTACACACCGCCGCCCGCCGACGCGGTGCGCCCGGAGGTCGAGGAGATCTGGACCACGGCGCCCCTGCTTTCCAGCAGGTGGGGCAGGGCGGCATGGGCGGTGTACATCGATCCGAGCAGGTTGGTGTCGACCATGCGGCGCCACTCGGCGGTGTCCGCGTTCAGGATCGGTCCGTTGAGCATGACGCCCGCGTTGTTCACGAGGGCGTCGAGGGCGCCGAAGCGGTCGACGGTGGCCGCGACCGCGTCCTGTACGGACTGACGGTCGGTGACGTCGAGCTCCAGGACCAGGAGTTCACCCGGCGCCTCCTGCGCGAGCGACGTCAGACGGTCCGCCCGGCGCGCTCCGACAGCCACCCGGGCGCCCGCCTTCGACAGGGCGAGCGCGGTGGCCCGGCCGATGCCCGAGGAGGCGCCGGTGACCAGTGCTGTCCTGCCGTCAAGGGTGCTGCTCATGTCTTCCTCCGGTGGTGCGCCGCGAAGACGGCGCGTGATGAAGCGGCGGTGATCCGCGAGGCGTCATGGCGACGGCGCGGCCGGCCCGACAGAAGGTGACCGCCGGGTCATATTGACCGTACACCTAAGCTGACCCTGCGGTCACCTTGCTGGTAGGCTGGACCTCCTGACCAGGGAGTACGCATGAGCGAGACGACAGAGACCGCAGGTCGGCGGGCTGACATGGTCCGCAACCGGCGTCTGCTGCTCCAGGCCGCGACGGAGGCGTTCGCCGAGCGGGGCACGGATGTGTCGATGGGCGAGATCGCCCAGCGTGCCGGACTCGCCAAAGGCACCGTGTTCCGGCACTTCGCCTCGAAGGAGGACCTGCTCGCGGCCATCATGCTGCGACTTCTCGACCGGCTGACCGGCACGGCCGAGCGCCTCGCCGACGCGGACGACGCGGCGCGGGCACTGGCGGAGTTCATGGCCGACGGCGTCGGGGCGCTGGCCGCCGACCGCGCCTTCTGTGAAGTGATCGGACGCCCCTCGCTGGATCACGCCGGGGTGCGGGACGGGATCGGCCGCCTCCGCGACGCGGCCGACGTGCTCACGGCCAGGGCGCAGGAGCAGGGCACCGTCCGCGGGGACGTCACGGGAACGGACATCGTGCTGCTCCTCGCGGGCATCCATCAGACGGCGGCGCCCCTGCTGACCGCACAGCCCCAGGCGTGGCGCCGCTACCTCGAACTCGCCCTCGACGGGCTCCGTACCACCGGCGCCCGTACGCTGCCGCATCGCCCGGACCACCTGGACCTCGGCGAGAACGCCGCCGCGCGGTCCTAGCTCGCGGACCCTGGCTTTCTGTCGCCCGGCCGGACGCCTACCCGGAGATCACCGGAGACGAGGTCGTCAAGGGGCTGATCACCGTCCGTGGCTCCACACCGCGGGCCTACGCGTCCTCTGCCCCCTGACTGCCCGACTTGCCTCTGACACTGATGTCAGGTTTTAGCGTGGTCGATGTCAAGGCACACCAAGCCGTCGGGACGAACAAGGCAGGACATCATGCGCGCAGCCCGGTACCACGAGTACGGCGGTACGGAGACCCTCACGGTCGAGAAGGTCCAGGACCCGCTGCCGGGTCCCGGAGAGATCCGCGTCGCCGTCGTGGCGGCCAGCGTCAACCCCGTCGACTGGAAAGTGCGCAGCGGGGAGGTGCGCGACGTACTCCCAGTGGACCTGCCCGCGATACCTGGCCGCGACGCCGTGGGCCTGGTGGACATGATCGGGGAGGGCGTCACCGGAGTGAGCGTGGGCGACCGCGTCTTCGGGCTGGGCGGAGTCACGGGGGCGACGGCGGAGCTGGCCGTGCTCTCGGCGTGGGCGCCCGCGCCCGCCGCGTGGACCGACGAGCAGGCGGCCGGGGCGGGCCTGGTGTCCGTGACGGCGCTGAGCGGGCTCAAGGCGCTCGGCCCGCTCGCGGGGCGCACCCTGCTCGTCGAGGGCGCCGCCGGAGGCGTCGGCGGCGCGGCGGTCGAGATCGCGGTCGCCCTCGGAGCCACCGTGATTGGAACCGCCAGTGAGCGCAACCACGCCTTCCTCACCTCACTCGGAGCCCTTCCCACCACCTACGGTGCCGACCTGTCGGAACGTCTCGCCGACCTGGCCCCGAACGGGGTCGACCTCGTACTCGACGCCGCCGCCTCCGGCTCCCTCCCCGACCTCATCGAGATCGCCGGCGACCCCGCCCGCGTGCTGACGGTCGCCGACTACGCGAACGCGGAACGTCTGGGGGTCCGTATGGCCAACGCGGTGAACGATTCCACGCTTCTCGCCGAAGCGGCCGCGCTCGGCGAGCAGGGCCGGTACGCACCGCGCGTCGAACGGACCTTCCCGCTGGAGGAGATCGCGCGGGCCCATGCCCTCTCCGAGCGCGGACATGTGCGGGGAAAGATCGTGATCCTCATCTGACGTCGGCCGTACGCGGTCCGAGGGGGCGCGGCTCCCCGGCGCCGTCGACGGTCTCGAATCCCGCCACCCCCCCTCGCGGGAAACCTCCGGACACCGACCGGACACCGCCGGTACGGGCGGACGGCTCAGCTCAGTCCCGGCCCGAGACGGTGTCGGCGCGCCGGACGAGCTCCCGGAACCGCTCGCCCAGCTCATCGGTGTCCCGCAGGGGTGCGTCCGGCCCCGCCGCGTCCTCCCACCACCGCGCTGACGCCAGGTCATCGAGGTCCGCCGCCACGGCCGCGGCCACGCCCGCCAGGCGCGCCCGGTACTCGTCCTGTTGGGGGCCCAGCTCGCTGGCGACGGCGAGCATCGAGGCCGCGTCGGTCAGGCGCCCTTCGCCGCGGGCCGCCTGCGCGCACTCCGCGAGGACCGCGGCCACCGAGAACTCGCTGCCCAGCTCCCGCGCCGTGGCCGCGGCGGCGCGCCAGTGCCGCGCCGCCGCGGACCGGTCACCGCGCAGCAGCGCGCCGTCCCCGCGGCCGATGAGCACGTGCACAGCCGCCCACACGTCGCGTTCGACGTCGAGGCGCGCTTTGACGTGGGCCTCCGCCCTGGCCAGCAAAGACACCGAAGCGTCGAAGTCCTCCAGACGCAGCGCCGCCGCCGCCGCGAAGATCGCCGCTTCCGCGGCCAGCGAGGTGTCGTCGATCCGCTCGGCCAGCCGCATCGCCCGCTCCGCGGTGGCGAACAGGTCCGCGGCGACGCGGTGGAACCCGGCACGCGCCACCAGCCAGCGGGCCCGGCCCCGCTCGCTCAGGTCGTGCTCACGCAAGCGGTCGGCCCAGTCGAGCCCCTCGTGGGTGTGCCCGGTCATCCACAGCGGCAGCCACACCGACCACAGCAGTTCGGCGGCGTCGTCGTGCCGACGGGAATCGACGAGGTGATCGAAGCCGAGCCGCAGCACATGGCGATCCGCCTCGACCTCTACGACGGCCGTCAAGTCGCCGCGGCCACGGATCCGCGCACCCTGTTCGCGCGCTGCCCGCAAGGCCCATTGGGCCACGCTCCGACGGATGTGGTACCGGTCGTTCGGCCCGAGTGCCTCGAACACGTACCGGCGGACCGGTTCCAGCAGCCGGAACCGCGCGACCGGTCCCGCGTCGGCGCCACGGGTGACCAGGGAGTGCTCGACCAACTCGGCGAGCGCCCCCACCGCGTCGGACGCATCCGGCGCGGCGACCGCCTCGACGATGTCGAGGGAGAAGCTGCCCGGGACCATGGCGAGCCGGGGAAGCAGTCGCCGGGCCGCGGGGCCGAGCATCCGGCAGCTCCACTCGACGGTGGCCGCCATGGTGCGTTGCCGCGCCGGCAGGTCCCGCGGGCCGGCCACGGGCAGATCCGCCAGCTGATCGACCCGCTTGAGCAGTTCCCGTGGTCCGAGTCGGGCGGCGGCGGCAGCCAGGAGCTCGATGGCCAGCGGCAGCCCGTCGGCCCGTCGGCACAGCAGCGCGACGGCGTCGTCGTCCCCGCTCCCGGTCGGCGGCGCGCCGGCGGCGGTGAGCCGCTCGCCGAAGAGCCGGACGGCTGCGGCCGGGCCGAGGGGAGCGATGCGCACCTCACGTTCCCGCCGCACCCGCAGCGGGACGCGGCTGGTGGCCAGGATCACCGCGTCGTGGGATGCCGTCAGCAGCTCGGCCAGCTGCGGGCCGCAGGCCGTGACGCGCTCCAGGTTGTCGAGGACGAGCAGAGCCGACGTGCCGGTGAGGTGCGCGGCGAGGCCGGTCACCGTGTCGCTGTGGGAGCCCGCGGAGCGGGACACGGCGGCGATGGCGTCGTCCGGGTCGGTGACGTCGGTCAGGTCCGCGAAGTACACGGCCCCCGGATGGTCCGCGGCCACCGCGTCAGCCGCCGCCAGCGCGACGGTGGTCTTGCCCACCCCGCCGGGGCCGGTGAGCGTCACCAGCCGGCCCGGCGCGGTGCGCAGGGCGGCGACGATCTCGGCGACCTCGCCGTCCCGCCCGATCACCGGGACGGCCGGGGGTGACGGCGGGCGGGGTGTCAACGTGCGGGCCGGCATTTCGGACGCCCCGTCCCCGGCCCGGCCCAGGATGGCCAGCAGCGCCATGCGGTCCGCTTCGCGGAGCTGGAGCGCCGAGGCCAGCGACCGCACCGTGTGCGGCTGGGGCCGGGTCCGCCGCCCCCGTTCCAACGCGCTGACCGCCTCGACGGAGAGTCCCGCGGCGGAGGCCAGCTCCTGCTGGGTCAGCGACCGGGCTTCCCGCAGGCCGCGCAGCATGGCCGCGAAGCTGGTCGTCTTCGGCCCCGGCCAGTCGTTCATGACTTCGATTATGCCTGTCAGGGCCGGGACGCCGTCCGGGCAGTGTCCGGGCGGTGTCAGGTCGCCCGGCGGCACCCCGGACCTCCATGCTCGACGGTGACAGAGCGAACCAGAACTAGGAGATCGCCGCATGCTCCCCCAGGCCCTCCACGCACTACGCGAAGCGATCAACTCCCACGTGCCGGAGCGGATCGCCGACTGCTTCACCGACGACTACGTGGCCGAACGACCGCTGCGACCGGCCGAGGGATTCGTCGGCTCCGACCAGGTCGCCGCGAACTGGACGAAGATCCTGGCCGGCTTGCCCGACATACGGGCCGAGGTCCTGCGCCATGCGCAGAACGGCGACGAATCGTGGTCGGAATGGGAGATGCGGGGCACCGCCCCGACCGGGGCGACGGTCGTACTGCGCGGCCCGGTAATCCTCACCGTCCGCGACGGACGGATCGCATGGGCCCGGTTCTACCCGGACCCGGTCACCACGGACGGCGGTCCGACCCACACCACCGTCTCCCGCGTGCTGCACGCCCCGGCCGAACAGATCTTCGCGGTGCTGCGCGACCCCCGGCGCCACGTCGAATTCGACGCCACCGGCCGCCTCAGGCACGCCGAAACCTCCCGCCCGGTGGACGCCGTCGGTGACACTTTCGTCATGGCCATGCACAGCGAGCTCGGTGACTACCGGACCGAGAACCACGTCGTGGCCTTCACCGAGGACCGTGTCATCGCCTGGGCGCCCGGCCACCCGGGGCAGCGCCCGCAAGGTCACCGCTTCACCTGGAAGCTCGCCCCGACCGGCGAGGGCCACACCGAGGTGACCCAGACCTACGACTGGGCAGCGGTCACCGACCCGGCAGTGGTGCCCCGCCTGCCGATGGTCTCCGCCGACGAGCTCGAGGGATCGTTGACCCGCCTGGCCGCGGTCGTCCCACCCGCGCGCGACGTCGCGTCGTAGCCGTATTCCGAGACCCGCGACTCAGTCTCGACGGCGACGTCATCACAGCGGCCATCGGACCCGCGGATCACCCCGCCGACCTGCCGTTCCTCGGTGGTTCGTGATCCGCGGGGTCCGATGGCCAGGCGGCGGGATCTCACGTGCCCGAGAAGGCGCGATCGCCAGTCTCAGGACGGAAAGCGAAGGCCAAACATGACATCTCATCGGTTGGCCCTGCCGGTCTTGCTGACCGGAACCTTCATGGGATTCCTGGACTCTTTCATCGTGATCGTCGGTGTTCCGTCGATCGCCGAGGACCTGAAAGCCTCGATTGCCGACACGCAGCTCGTTCTCTCGATCTACGTCGTGACCTACGGAGCCGCGCTGGTGATCGGCGGGCGGCTGGGAGACCGGTTCGGCCGGCGCCTGATGTTCGGCATCGGGATGGCGGCCTTCACGCTCTTCTCCCTGGGCTGCGCACTCGCTCCCAGCCTCCTGGTGCTCGTCGCCATGCGCGCGTTTCAAGGCTTCGCGGCCGCGGTGATGCTGGCCCAGGTGCTCGCCACGATCCAGGCGGTGTACGAGGGCGAGCCGCGTCGCCGTGCGGTGCTGGCCTATACGACGGTGCTCGGCGCTGCCGCGACGCTCGGTCAGCTGATCGGGGGCGGGCTGCTGGCCGTGGACATCGCCGGCGTGGGCTGGCGTGCGCTCTTCGCGATCAATGTGCCGATCGGCCTTGCCGCGCTGCTTCTCGTCACCAGGGCGATCCCGGAGACGCGCGCGCCCGAGCCGGTGCCGGTCGACGTGCTCGGCGGCGGCGTACTGGCCGGCGCATTGATCCCGTTGCTGCTGGGCCTCGGCCTCGGGCCCGACCACGGCTGGCCCTGGATCGCGTGGGTGCTGCTCGGCGCGGGTGCCGTGATCGCGACGGCGATGCCCGGAGTTGAGCGCCGGGCCGCCGCTCCGCTGCTGTCGAGACAGCTCCTGCGACAGAGGTCGATCCGGCTCGGGCTCGTCGCCACCGTGGCGTTCTACGTGGGCAACAGCGCGACTTTGCTGGGAATGACCTTGTACCTGCAGGAGGGGCTCGGGATCGGCGCGCTCGGAGCGGGGCTGGCGTACCTTCCGCTCGGCGTGGCGTACATGGCGACGACTCTCGCGGCCCGTCGGCCCGGTGCCCCCACCGGTCCCCCGGCGATGCTGTGGGGCTCACTGGTCATGTTCGCCAGCCTCGTCGCCGCGATCTGCGCCGCGCTTGCCGGAGCGGGAGCGGTCGTCATCGCGCTGATGACGGCGGGCTTCGGCGCGGGGATGGGCTTCGCCTACCCGGCGATCATCGCCTCCGTACTCGCCCGTGTACGGGAAGGGGACGAGGGCGCCGCGTCGGGTGTCCTGCTCACCACCACGCAGGTGGCCAACGCGGTGGGTTTCGCGCTCGTCAGCGCCGCCTGGAAGGCCACCGGCTCCCTGGCCGCGTCCCTGTCCATCGCTGCCGTTCTCCTGACCGGTGTCGCCGCGGTCGGGCTCCGGCTGCGCTCCGGGGACACCGGCAAGCAGCCTTCGTCCCGCCTTGAGCCGAGCGAGACGTCGTGACCCCGCGAGGAACCGCAACATCCATCAGAGAAGGAGCAACGATGCTTTTCCCTTCGAACGAGACGAACCTCCTTCACCACACGTTCGCCCACCTGATCGACGGCGAGCTGGTGCCCGGAGCCGCCGCCTCGCAGATCATCGACCCCGGGAACGGGGAGGTGATCGCCACCGCCGCGGCCGCCGACGAGGACCAGCTCGAGCTCGCGGTCAAGGCCGCGAAGACCGCCTTCCCGGCCTGGCGCGCGACGCCGTTCGCCGAACGCGCCGAGGTCGTACGGAGGATCGCCGACGCGGTCGAGGAGCACTACGACGAATTCTTGCGCATCCTGGCGCTCGAACTGGGCAAGCCCCTGCCGATGCTGCGAGAGCTGGATCTGGACTGGACGCTCAGGTGGGTCCGTCACTTCGCCGAACTCGACCTCTCGCCCGACGTGGTGCACTCGGACGCGCAATGGAGGGTGGAGCGCCACTACCAGCCGATCGGTGTCGTCGCCGCGATCGTCCCGTGGAACATGCCGCTCTTCCAGAGCCTGTACAAGGTCGTGCCGGCCATCCTCGCGGGCAACACGGCCGTCCTCAAGACCGCGCCGACCTCGCCTCTGCACGCCCTGTACCTGGGCGAGTTGCTGCGGGAGATCGTGCCTGCGGGTGTCGTGAACATCCTCGGCGACAACAGCCCCGACAAGAGCGTCGGCCCCGCGCTGGCCAACCACCCGGACGTCGGCATGGTGTCGTTCACGGGCTCGACAGCGGCCGGGCGCAAGGTCCTGGAAGCCTCGGCCACGACGATCAAACGAGTGGTGCTGGAGCTCGGCGGAAACGACTCGGCGATCATCATGCCCGACTCCGACGTGGAGAAGGTGGCACCCGAGATCTTCACCTGGACGTTCTCCTACGCCGGGCAACTGTGCGTGGGCATCAAGCGGATCTTCGTCCCCGACGCGATGTACGAGCGGTTCGCCGAGATCTTCGCGGAGCTCGCGACGTCCAAGGAGCTGCGTCACAGCCTCGATCCCGAGGCCGATCCCGCGTTCGGTCCCGTGCAGAACGCCGCCCAGTTCGAGCGGGTCAAGGAATATCTCGAACTGGCCCACAAGGACGGCACGGTCATCGCCGGCGGGGCCGTGGACCCGCGCCCCGGCTACTTCGTCCCGCCGACCGTGGTCCGCGACATCAGCGATGACAGCCCCCTGGTGCGGGACGAGACCTTCGGCCCGGTGCGCGCGCTTCTGCGCTACGCCGATCTCGACGAGGCGGTGGCCCGGGCCAACGACACCGGCTACGGGCTCGGCAACTCCGTCTGGGGACCGGACATCGAGGCCGCGGCCGAGGTCGCCGCGAGGCTCGACAGCGGCACCGTGTGGATCAACACCCACGTCGGGGGCTTTCCCGACGTGCCCTTCGGCGGGATCAAGGAATCCGGTATCGGTGCGGAGTTCGGGATCGAGGGGCTGAAGGAGTTCGTCGAGAACAAGGTCGTCTACGTCCCCGTGTCGTGACGCGTGGGTCCGCCCACCTGCCCCCGCGGCTGGGCGGACCGGCGTCGGCACGCCCGGCGACTGCGGCTGTTCGGTCGCGCAGGTCACCCGCGACCGCGTCAGGCCCGTCGGGACGGCGGCGAACATCCGGTCCGGGACGCGTGTGACGACGAGGGCGGCGCGGTAGGTCAGCCGAAGCGGCCGTTGACGTAGTCGGCGGTGCGGGTGTCCTGGGGGTTGGCGAACATCGCCTCGGTGGGGCCGTGTTCGACGATGCCGCCGGGAGTGCCCTGTTCGGCGAGGAAGAAGGCGGTGTTCTGGGAGACGCGGGCGGCCTGCTGCATGTTGTGGGTGACGATGACGACGGTGACCTCGTCGGCCAGTTCCCTGATGGTCTCCTCGACGCGGCGCGTGGACGTCGGGTCGAGGGCGGAGCAGGGCTCGTCCATCAGGAGCACGCGGGGGCGGATCGCCAGCGAGCGGGCGATGCACAGCCGTTGCTGCTGGCCGCCGGACAGGGCGCCGCCGGGCTGCCGCAGCCGGTCCCTGACCTCCTTCCACAGGCCCGCGCGCGACAGGCACTCCTCGACCAGCAGGTCCTTGGTCTGCCGCGAGGCGCGGGTGCCGGTCAGCCGCAGTCCGGCCAGCACGTTGTCGTAGATGCTCATGGCGGGGAACGGGTTCGGCTTCTGGAAGACCATGCCGATGTGCCGCCGGGCCTCGGTGAGCGGGCGGCCCGCCGCGTAGATGTCGTCGCCGTCGAGCAGGACCTCGCCGCCCATGGCGGCGCCGGGGATCATCTCGTGCATCCGGTTCAGGGTCCGCAGGAAGGTGGACTTTCCGCAGCCGGACGGGCCGATCAGGGCGGTCACGCGGCCGGCGGGCATGGTCAGTGAGACCCGGTCGAGGACCTTGTGCGTGCCGAACCAGGCGGAGATGCCCCGCGCGTCCAGGGTGGCGGCGCCCGGTCCGCGCGGCACGGCGGTCTCGGGCGGGACGGTCGCGGGCAGGGCGACGGTGGTCTCTTCGGGGGTGGCGATGTCGGTCACGGCGGGCACCTCGGGCAGTACGGGGCGGACGGTGGGCGGGTCAGAGGAGGTTGGGGAGCAGGCCGGTGACCTGGTCGGCGACCTGGAAGCCGACGACGGCGGTCAGCGGCAGGAAGACGATCCACGTCTGGTGGCGGCCCCAGCGGTGCCAGGCCCACACGGCCGCGACGGACGCCGCGAGCAGCGCCTGGAGCCACATCACCAGCTTCCACAGCTCGCTGGTGGAGGTGCCCATCGGCTGCTCGTCGGCCGGGACGGAGCCGGGCCGGATGACGGCGTCGGGGGTGTCGGCGGTCTTCGACACCAGGTCGGCGTCCACGCGCAGCACGCCGCTGGGCAGATACGCGGGGCCGTCGGCGGTGACCAGCACCAGCCGGCCGCCTCCCGCGGCGGGCTGCGCCGGGGCCGGGTCGCCCGCGCGGCGGGCGTCGAGCACCCGGAACCGGTGGCGGCCCTGTCCTGTGGTGACGGTGAAGGTGTCGCCCGGCCGCAGCCGGTCGAGCGCGCCGAACGGTCCGCCGTACGCCGCCGCCCTGCCCATCAGCACGCTGCTGCCGGACTGGCCGGGCAGCGGGGTGTCGCGGCGGTGGCCGACGCCGCCGGTGAGCACGTCGGCCGAGGTGCCCTCCGCCACCACCTCGCGCAGGTGCAGCCGGGGGATCTCCAGCAGCGCGAGCGGTGTGCCGGGCGCGAGCAGCCGGCCCCGCTCGTCGGTCTGGCCGACCGGCACGGTGCCTTCGGCGAGGCTGGCGCGCAGCGCGTCGAACCGGTCCTGCTGCGCGGACCTGTGCTGCAACCCGCTGAGTACGACGAGGTTGGCGGCCAGGCCGAGCAGCAGCACGGCGAGCGCGAGCAGCGCGCCTGCGGCGAGCTGACGGGCGGCGGGCCGCCGGGGCCGGGGGGCCGGGGCGGCGACCGCGGCGGGCTCCTCGGCGGGCGCGCCGCCGGGCGCCTCGGCCCGCGTCACCTCCTCGGGCGTCTCGGCCGGTGCCTCGGCGGAACGCGCCGCCCGCGGCGGAGTCTGGTCGGTGACCGTCACGGCGGCCTGCCTCCTCGGGATGTCCAGGGCTGGATGGGGGTGTGCGGGGCTGGATGGTGGCGTGCGCAGCGGATGGGAGCGTGCGGGGCTGGACGGTGGTGTGCGGGGCGAAAGGTCCACGGGGTCACGGCGGTTCACGCGACAGGGGCGCACCCGGCGATACCGGAAGCGGGCGGCGGCGACCCGTGCGCGCGGCACCCGTGCGCGGGTCTCCCGCCCCGGCGGACGGGTGCCGTCCGCCGGGGCGGGAGCCGGGGTCACTTCGCGGTGACGGCGAACGACTTGCTGCCGGTGTTCACGGTGGCCGAACCCGAGTACCGCAGCGTCAGGACGTGCTTGCCCTTCTTGGTGAGCTTGGCCAGCGTGACGACGGCCTTGCCGTTCTTCAGGGTGGCGGTGCCGACGACCTTCTTGCCGTCGTAGATCCGGACGAAGCCGGTGGGGGTGACGCCGTTGGCGGTGACGGCGACGGTCACCTTGCCGCGGGCCGAGGTCTTGACGCCGGCCGGGGCCTTCGTCGCGATGCGCGGCGCGGCCTTGACGACCGTGACCTTGTAGGTGGCGGCGGCGGTGTTGAGGCGGCTGTCACCGCCGTAGGACAGGGACAGGGTGTGCGTGCCGACCTTCAGCGTCCTGGGCAGCGTCAGCCACGCGCGGCCGGTCTTGTCCAGGCCGACCGTGCCGAGCGTGGTCTTGCCGTCCTTGACGACGACCTTGCCGGTGGCGGTGGCCGGGCCGGTCACGGCGACGGAGAGCCGGCCGGAGGTGCCGTAGGCCGGCTTCGCCGGGGAGACGCCGACGGCGACGCGGGCGGCGGCCTTGGTCACGGTGACCTTGGCGGTGGCGGCGGAGGCGTTGAGCCTGCTGTCACCGGCGTAGGACAGGGACAGGGTGTGGGCGCCGACCGCGAGGGTCTTGGGGAGCGTCAGCGACGCCTTCCCCGCCGCGTCCAGGGTCAGCGTGCCGAGGGTGGCCGCGCCGTCCTTGACGGTGACCTTGCCGGTGGCGGCGGACGGGCCGCTGACGGCGACGGCGAGCTTGGCGGCGGTGCCGTACGGGACGCTCGCCGGGGAGACGGCGGGGGTGATCTTCGAGGCGCCCTTCGGGACCTCGCTGACCGTGCCGGCCACCGTCACGCTCGGGCCGTCGCCGACCAGGTTGGAGGCGTAGACCTCGGCGGTGTACGCGCCGGGGGCCAGGGTCGCGGTCACCGAGGTGGCCGGGGCCTTGAGGTCGGTGCTGAAGGCGACGTCGCCCGCGCTGTCGGTGATCCGCACGCGGTAGTCGGTGACCGGCAGCGCCGGGTCGGCGGGCGCGGTCCAGCTCAGCGTGAGCTGGCGCGGGGCCGGGGCGGTGGCGGCCAGCGCGCCGACCGCGGCGGGCTTGATCAGCGAGGAGCTGTTGGTCTCCAGGCCGCCCGCCTTGGCGTGGCCGCGGACGGAGGTGTCGATGCTGCCGTTGTAGGGCTCGTTCTGGAAGCCGAACGCGGCGATGGTCTTCTCGGCCACGTCGGACGCGATGGCCGCCTTGTGCGCGCCGGCGCTCACGAAGGTGTCGTACAGGCCCTTGTCGAAGAAGGCGCTGGAGGTGTCGATGGCGCGGGTGGGCACCACGTTGTAGACGTCGCGGCCGAAGGTCGGGTCGTCGTAGTAGCCGCCGAACGGGGACAGCTTGTCGTCCGCGCCCTTGACCACGGGGCTGACCGGGGTGCCCGCGCCGAGGTCGAGGGCGCCGATGAAGGCGCCGTTCTGCGCGGCGGCGGTGCTGCGGTCGGGGGCGGTGTGGTTGTTCTGCGCGATCCAGCTCGCGGCGGAGAAGGGGACGAGGTCGCCGTCCTTGAGGATGACGCCGTTGGCCTGGTTCTCCTCGACCGTCTTGCCGTTGTCGTCGGTGCCCTTGACGTTGCTGCCGAGGTTGACGACGCCGATGGCGCTCAGGAAGAACTTCCGCGTGCCGGAGCTCGACTGCGGGATGAACGGCCGCACGGGGTGTCCCGCGACCGTGGTGACCGTGCCGGAGTAGATCTCGTTGAGCTGGGTGCGCGTCAGGTTCTTCAGGAAGTCGCCCTTGGCGACGTAACCGACCGCGTCCCGGCCGAACGGGATGTACGTGAGGGTGGTGCCCGCGGTGGAGGGGGCGCCGGAGGAGCGCGCGAAGTCCACCTGGCCCGCGATGTTCACGGTGCCGCCCGGGTCGGTGTCCCCGATCAGCGAGGCGCTGAGCGCCTTCTGTCCCGCGCCCGAGCCGTTCGGACGGGTGAAGGTCACGCCGTTCGCACGGGTCTTGATGGTGGCCGAGCCCGTGGCGTCGTACGACGCCACGTCCGGCAGCGCCGTGCCGGCCAGCGCGTTCAGCACGTCCTGCGTCGTGTCGGAGCCGACGCCCACGTACGTGCCGAAGGTGCCGGGCGCGGGGTCGGCGAAGGCCGGTGCGGCGACCGTGAGGGTACCGGCCGCGATGGCCGCGGTCATGACCGCCGCGATCGTGGCGATGGGGCGCTTGGTGCGCATATCTCTGTCTCCTGATCGGGGACTCGTACTGCGTGACGGGTGGGGACCCGCCGGAGCCGGATGGCCGGTCTGGCAGGGTGGAGCCCGTCGTTCGCCCCGACTGAGACTCGGGGCGAACGACGTGTCTGGTGGGTGGCCCGGGGCGCGGGCCGGTTCAGCCGCCCGGTCGCCGACGTGGCGGGCGCGGGCCGGTTCAGCCGCCCGGTCGCCGACGTGGCGGGCGCAAGCCGCGCAGCCGGGCGGGGACGGTCGGCCGCGGGATGGTGAGGGAGCGTCCGCCGGGCAGGCTCAGCCGCAGCGGCAGCCGGGTACCGGCGGCGAAGGGCGCTCCCAGTGCGGCGAGCAGCCCGAGGCCGGCCCCGATCGGCACCGCGAAGCGCAGCGCGGAACCGGGGTCGGAGGGCGTGATGCCGCCCGCGACCGGCACGGTCGCGGGGGAACCGGTCGCGGCGGTGGGGCTGGGCGACGCGCCGGGCTTGCCGCCGGGGGCGGTGTGGCCGCCGGTGCCGCCGTCCGCGCTCCCGCTCCCGCCGTCGGAGCCGCCGGCCGTACCGCTGCCGCCGCCGTCACCGCCCGTGCCGCCGCCGGAGCCGGTCCCGCCGTCCGCGGCGCCCGGTTCGGTCTGCGGGGCGCCGGAGCCGCCGGGGCCGGGGGCCGGCTTCCAGGTCTCCAGGGCGGTCGCGGCCGTGGCCGCCTCGGCCCGCAGCGCGGACGGCAGCGGCGCGTAGCCGACCGGCAGCGTGCCGGGGGCGGTGCCGGGCACCTGGCCGCCGCCCGAGGCGTACCGCAGCAGGTCCGCGTACTGCTTGCGGGCGGTGGGCGCCAGTTCGGCCGGGCGGGCTGCGCCGTAGACCAGCATGCTCAGCGGGTAGACGCCCTTGGCGTTCGCGGTCGGGTCGATCCGCCGTACGCCGTCGGCGGCCTTCGCCTTGTCGGCGGCGGCCACCAGGGCGGCCCTGGTCGGTGCGGTGAACTCGCCCGCGGGGTTGCGCAGCCGCGCGGTCTGGAGGCCGAAGCGGGCGGCGGAGGCCGCGTCGGTGATGGTCAGCATGAAGCGCTGCCCGGCGACCTGCGGGCCCGGCGTCTTCCAGACCGGCGGGGTGGCCAGCGGGTCCCAGTTGGACTTCCAGAGCTGGTCGCCGCGGCGGGTGCGCAGCGCGCCGGTGTAGAGGTCGTCCACGTACGGGTGGAAGTCCGTCATCTTCTGCTTCTGGCTGTCCGGGGCGCCGCTGCCGGGCGGGACGGTCTCCCAGTTGTCGTTCTTGGGGAAGTCGTCGCGGTCGGCGGAGAAGGCGTAACCGGTGGGGTTGAGGTCGCCGTTGGAGCTGAAGAAGGGGTTGACGCGCATCCCCCAGTCGTCCGGCACTCCCGCGAGGAACTGCCGGGCCTGCCGGTCGGCCAGCACCCACGTCCACACCTGCCTGGCCAGGTCGCTGTGGCCGAAGGCGGTGATCAGGTCGGTGTCGGTGCTCGGGTTGGAGGCGACCGACAGGTCCGCGAACTCCTTGTTGTACGCGAGGAATTCGGGGTCGGTGAGCAGTCCGCCCGGATTGTGCAGCGCCCAGTCGTAGTCCTTGGCCGCGGTCAGCCGGGGTCCGCCGCCGTCGTATGTCGTACGGACCGCGCCCCAGGGCGAGTTGCGGTACGACTCGGTGAGCAGTTTGGCGACCAGCCGCGGGGTGAGGTCGAGTGAGCCGACCCGGGTGCCCGCGCGTTTCCTGACGTCGGCGGGCGCGTCGGAGCGGGGCTGGCGCTCGATGCTGAAGCCGATCACGGCGGCGGACAGCGCGACCGGCGCGTAGGTGATGGTGTCGGCGGGCCGGGTCTCGCCGGTGACCGGCAGGGTGGTGAAGACCAGGCTGTCGCCGGAGTCGGTGAGCTGGCCGCGCGCCTCGGAGTCGCCGACGGTGGTGTAGCCGAAGACCGTGCCGGTGCCGCAGAGCTTGGCCTGCCAGCTCCCCATCGCGTCGGAGACCAACTCGCTGCCGGTGGTGTCGACTTCCCGCGCGCCCATCGCGCAGGTCGCGCCGACCGGCTGGAAGTCGAGCCGGACCGCGATGCGGTTGCGCCAGTTCGTGGAGGACACCGGGGAGCCCGCGTTGACCTGGGTGCGGTCCTGGTAGGGCTTGCCGTCCAGGTCCAGGTGGCCCTGCGGGACGATCACCAGCCAGCAGGACCGGCCGGTGACGCTGCCGTCGGGGTGCTTGACCGGGGCGCCGCAGCCCAGGTGCGGGGCCTCCTCCTTGGTCTGCGCCTCGACGTACTCCTGCCCGGTGCCGTCGGCCCCGGTGCGGCCGAAGTCGATCTCGTTGGTGGTGTTGTAGCTGTAGAAGCGGTTGTTCTGGGTGTCGCTGGTGACGACGGTGCCGTCGATGGACTTGAACGGCACCTCGCCGCGGCCGAACGGGCGGCCCGCGCCGTACTTGTCGTCCTCGCCGTAGCTGCCGGGGTCCGCGCTGTACGAGACCTGCCGGGTGTCGTCCGCCTGGTTGCCGGGCCAGGTGTTACGGCCGGTGGTGGGCGACGCGCCGAACTGGCACTGGGTGCGCGGCGGTCCGGGGTTGCCGGGGACGGCGCCGTCGTCCTCGCCCCAGCACTGCATGATCTGGACGAAGTCGGTGTTGAACTGGGTGCCGGCGAAGGTGGTGGGCACCCCGCCGGTCCAGGACACGCTGATCGCCTGGTTGGCGAGGTCGCGGGTCTGGCTGACGCGGAAGCGCATGTCGGCGAATTCGCCGCGGCCGGAGACGGTCACGGCGGACGACTGGGCGGAAGGGCTCGACTGGGCCGCCCGCACCGACGCGGCCGACTGCGCGGCGACCGGCCGCAGGTCGGTCAGCAGGGCGGGGGCCGCCTGGGCCGCCGCCGCGCCGAGGACGGCGCCGAGCAGGGCGCCGGTGAGCAGGCGCCGGACGAGCCGGCGGCCGAGGGACTGTCGCGGGGTCGTCACGGCGTGTCCTCCTTGCGGTCGGTCGAGGCGGTGCGGTCGGCCGGGGCCTTGCGGCCGTTCAGGGCGCGGGAGGTCGCGGCCGGTGCCAGGACCAGCCCGACGACGAGCAGCGCCGCGAGGAGCATCAGGGTCTGGGTGCCGCCCCAGCCGTTGTGGCCGCCGACGGCGACCGGCTGCGCGAGCACGACCTGATTGCCGTTGCCGCCGCCGTTCGCACCGCCGTCGCCTGAGCCGCCGCCGGACGAACCGCCGTTCGGGGAGCCGCCGTTGGACGCGTCGACGGGCAGGCCGGTGTCCGGGTCGACGGCGCCCGAGCTGTTGCCGCCGCCCCCACTGCCCGATCCGCCGGTGCCGCCGTTCCCCGTACCGCCGGAGCCGCCGCCCGAACCGCCGCCGCCCGTACCGCCGTTGCCCGAACCGCCCGTGCCGTTGCCCGAACCGCCGCTCGTACCGCCGCCGTTGGAGCCGCCGGACGAGCCGCCGGAGCCTCCGGTGGACGCGCCGCCGCTGCCGGTGGTGCAGGGCGCGGCGCCCTGCTTGTCGCAGTCCTGCGGGAAGGGCGCCGACTTGGCCAGGGTGTTGGTGCCGTCGGTGCTGAAGGTCGGGTTGTGGCAGCCCTTGACGTTGATCGTCTGGGTCTGCGCGCCCGGGATGCGGCGGATCTGGTCGAAGCCCGCCTGCACCAGGTTGATCGGCAGCGGCGAGTAGCCGAGCTTGGGTGCGTACTGCTGGCCCTGGCACATGAAGTAGTACGAGAAGGCCGCCAGCGTGGTGCCCTTGGCCTGGGTGAACTGCCCCTGCACCTTGAGCGGCAGGATCATGTACGAGTAGCTGGACAGCGGATAGTTGCGCTTGTCGGTGTCGGTGTAGACGCCGCTGAGGTCCTGGGTGAGGTAGTCGGGCGAGTTCTTCTCGGTGTTGATCCGCGCCTTGACCAGCGACACCGCGACGTTGGCGGGCGTCGGCTCGGTGTAGTAGCCCGCGTGGTTGAGCACCTTCGCGACGGGGAAGTGCGCGTTCTTGGCGTAGGAGTAGTTGACGTAGCCGATCGCGCCGTCGCCGTAGTCCTGGGCGACGTAGCCCGCCACGCCGAGGTCGCCCGCCTGGGAGATCATGCCGGGCACCGGCGGGTAGTAGGACGTCGAGCCGCAGGCGCCCGCGCGGCCCACCTTGGCGCAGTAGGTGTTCCACAGCGCGGTGTGCTGCTTGGCCATCCACAGCGTGAACTGGGCGCTGGAGCCCGAGCCGTCGGAGCGGACCACCGGCACGATCTTCTTGGCGGGCAGTCGCAGGCCGGGGTTGTCGGCGGCGATGGCCGGGTCGGACCAGTTGGTGATGGCGCCGGTGAAGATCTTGGTGACGTTCTCGCCGGACAGCCGCAGATTGGTCAGCCGCTTCCCGTTGACCTTGAGGTTGTACATGAACACGGTGCCGCCGGCCACGATCGGCATGTACGCGTAACTGCCGTTGGTCGGGTGCTCGGGCGCGGAGCCGTCGGTGGGGTTGGTCTGGAACGGGATGTCGGAGACCGCGAAGTCCACCGTCCCGTTGAGGAACTGGTGCCGGCCGTCGGAGGAGCCGGTCTGCGCGTACTGGATCTCCATGCCGTACTGCTTGACGTTGCGCCGCCACTGGTCGACGGCGTTGAACGCCCAGGTCGATCCGGCGCCGGACAGCGGGACGTAGCTGTCGGCCGCGGCGGCGCGCTGGACGCCGGGGCCGAACACCGAGGTGACCAGCAGGGCGAGCAGGGCCATGAGCAGGGCGGCCGGGGCTGAGGTGCGGCGGGGCATCAGGAGTTCTCTCCGGGAAGCGGGGATCCGGCCGGGTCTGCGGCGGGAGCGAACAGCGAGGGGCGGGGGGCGCGCAGGTCGTCGAAGCGCTCGACGTCGCGGCGGGAGGCGCGGGCGGCGCGGCGGCCCTGGCGCTTGGAGAGCTGGCCGGGGCCGCGCCCGCCGATCAGCCGGGCGATGGTGAAGAGCACCAGGACCAGCAGCATCAGCACGGCCGCCGCGCCGAATCCGCGGGCCACCATGGCCGGTTCCGGGGATTTGACGAAGGTGAACACGGCCAGCGGCAGCGACAGCATCGGGCCGTTGGTGGGGTCGGCGTTGACCGCGGTGGCGTATCCGGCGGTGAGCAGGACGGGCGAGGTCTCGCCGATGCCGCGCGCGGTGCCGAGGATGACGGCGGTGGCGAGCCCGGAGCGCGCGGTGGGCAGCACCACGTGCCAGACGGTGCGCCAGCGGGGGGCGCCGAGCGCTTCCGCGGCCTCGGTGAGATTGCCGGGGACCAGGCGCAGGACGACGTCCGAGGCCCGGATGATGATCGGCAGCATCATCACGCTGATCGCGAGTCCGGCCGCGAGACCGGACTTGGGGAAGTGCAGGATCAGGATCCAGGTGGCGTAGATGAACAGCCCGGCCACGATGGAGGGCAGGGCGGTCATCGCCTCGACGATGGTCCGCACGAAGCGCGCGAACCGGCCGCGGGTCTGGTTGAGGTAGACCGCGCAGGCGATGCCCAGCGGGATGGTGACGGCCAGGGCGATGGCGATCATGATCAGGCTGCCGAGCATCGCGTGGGTGATGCCGCCGACCGTGATCGGGTCGAGCGGGCCCGCGAGCTGCATGTCCTGCGTGAAGAAGTTGCCGTGCGGCAGCGCCTCGCGCCCCCGCCACAGCGTGAAGCCGACGACGAGGACCAGGGCCGAGAACAGCAGTCCCGCGGCGGACCAGAGCACGACGGTCATGAGCCGGTCGCGGACCGCGGGTCCGTCGTGCTCCAGCGAGCACAGCAGGGCGTACGCGGCGAGGAAGACCAGGTAGGTGACGGCCGCGAAGCCCAGCGGGCCGGAGAGCGGGGCCAGTCGGCCGAAGAGGAGGAGGGCGGTGCACAGGCCGGTGGCGGCGGCGCCGAGGACGTTGAGCACCGCGCCGCGGGCGACGCCGCCCAGGGCGCGCCGTCGCTGCGCGGCGTCCGGGGCGTCGGCCGGCTGCCGTACGACG
This sequence comes from Streptomyces sp. NPDC024632, assembly GCF_055559175.1. NCBI lineage: Bacteria > Bacillati > Actinomycetota > Actinomycetes > Kitasatosporales > Streptomycetaceae > Streptomyces > Streptomyces sp. NPDC024632. Next base: position 369,216 of record NZ_JBVHLD010000007.1, on the reverse strand, counting down.
ACGGTGGTGGCGGGCGCGGCGGCGGCCGTTGTGGCGGCGGCTGCGGCGGCGTGCGTGGCGGCGGTGGCGGGCTCGGCCAGAAGGTCCGTCATGTCGTCACCCCTCGCTCAGCGAGCCGGAGCGGGACCGCGCGACGATCGTGGACGCGGTGAAGTTGACGACCAGGGTGAGCAGGAAGAGGGCCAGGCCCGCGGCCATCAGCGCCGACATGCCGAAGTCCGAGGAGTCGCCGTAGTGCAGGGCGATCAGCGAGGAGACGGAGTTCGAGCCGGTCTGGAGGATGTGGGGCTGGATCTGGAAGACCGGGGAGATGATCAGGTAGACCGCGATGGTCTCGCCCAGCGCCCGGCCGAGCCCCAGCATCGTGCCGCCGATCACGCCGCCCAGGCCGTACGGCAGCACCACCGAGCGGATCATGCCCCAACGGGTGGAGCCGAGCGCGTAGGCGCCCTCCCGCTCACCGGCCGGGGCCTGCGCGAAGACCTCGCGCATGACCGAGCACATGATGGGGGCCACCATCATCGCGACGACGATTCCGGCGATGAAGGTGGAGGCGGTGTACACGCTGGCGGAGGAGAGGGGTTCGCCCGGCTCGACGCCGTCCACGCGCAGGAAGGGCACCCAGTGGAACCAGGTGGACAGCCAGCGGGACAGGCCGATCACATGGCCCTGGAAGAAGAACAGGCCCCACAGGCCGTAGACGACGGACGGCACGGCGGCCATCAGGTCGACCATCGCGACCAGGGTGCGGCGCACCCGGCGCGGCGCGATCTCCGAGATGAACAGCGCGGTGCCGACCGCGAGCGGCAGCGCGAAGCAGACGGCCACGGCGGCGATCAGCACGGTCCCGGTGAGGACGGCGGCGATGCCGAAGTTGTGGACGTCGGGCTGCCACTGCGCGGTGGTCAGGAACGCGAAGCCGCGTACCCGCAGCGCCTGGCTCGCCCGAAGCAGCAGGAACAGGCCGACCGCCGCCATGATCGCCAGTACGGCGACACCGGCGGCCGTGAGCTGCCCGCGGAATATCCGGTCCCCGATCCCCTTGGCCGCCCGCAGCCGCCGGGGGGCGTCGTCGCCCCCGACCGACTCGGGCGTGCGGGACACCACTTGTGTGGATGTCACGTGTCGTTCTCCCCCCAGCGCTCCCGCGCGCCGAATGGCGTCGCGTTGCGAGGAGTGAACGGGGCCTCAATGGCCGAATGACACTGTTCACCTGAGGAGAAAATGAACAACAGATAGTGAGAAGTTGTGAGTGGCCTGTGGAGGTTGTCCAATGTCCGACAAAACTACCCATCTCCCGCTCGGTTGCCTTATGCACCTAGCAACTTGCCTGCCCAGAAGGGGTGTTGAGAGGGCGCTCGGCGCGCGATACGGGCGGGACCAGTGGTGTTGGCGGGCGATGTGAGCACGGAGGGTGACGAGCGACAGGGGGCTCGATCCGGCCACATTGGGGCACGAGCCCACGGTTGCCGGGAGGCGCACGCCTGCTACCGGCAACGGGCACCGCGCGAGGCGCGGAGGATTCGGGGAGAGCCCTACGAGTTTGTAAAGGACCTGTGAGAGGGTGTCCGCCTGAACCCCGCCGATATTCGCCGCCCGACCGGGGCCGAAGGCTCCAGCGGTCGACCAGCGGACCGAATCGGGGGTTGGGGTAGTTTCATATCTCCGCGTGCTATCGATGCGAGGAACGTTGCGTATGGATTCCACACTGCCCGGAGCCGCGTCGACAATACGGCGGCGGAGGCGACTGAACACGAGGATCAAGGACGCGCTGCGCGATCTCTCCGTCCAAATGGCGTTGCTGAACCATCGGGTCGGCACTCATCTGGGCCTGCGCGACGCCGACTTGGAGTGCCTGGACCTGGTCAGCCGCTTCGGGCCGATCGGACCGACCGCGCTGTCGAAGCACGCGGGCCTGCACCCGGCCACGCTGACCGGCGTGCTCGACCGGCTGGAGCGCGGCGGCTGGGTGGTCCGTACGCCCAACCCCAGCGACCGGCGGGCGGTCCTCGTCCAGGTCATCAAGGAGCGCGAGACCGAGACGGCCGAGATGTTCGCCGGGCTCAACAAGTCGATGGACGTGATCTGCGCGGACTACGACGACGCCGAACTGGTGCTGATCGCCGACTTCCTGTCCCGCGCGGCGCGGGCGGGACGTGAGGCGACCGACGAACTCGCCGACCGCTGACGGGCCGACGGCCGGCCGTCGGTCGTCCTCACCTCACCTCACCTGCCTCCGGCCGTCCTCACCTGCCGCCGGCCGCGCGGCGCTCCGGGTGCCAGCGCGGCGCCGCGTCCAGGCAGCCGTCGTACGGGTCGCCGGGACCCGGCAGGTCCTGGCTGCCGCGCAGCGCCCGCAGCTTGCGCAGCACGCCGGGATCGTCGAGGCCGCCGGGCCTGCGACGGGCCGCCGCGGCGACCGCGCGCGGGCCTGAGCCCTCGGTGGGCGCCGCGCCCTCCCACCAGTGCTCGCCGCGCCCGCGCCACCACTCGGACGACGAGACGCCGACGGTCGTCGAGCCCAGCGAGATCAGGGCGCGCAGCAGCCGGTCCCCGCAGAACCGGGCGGCGGCCCGGCCGAAGGCGCGCCAATTCGGTGCGGGCATGCGCGATCACTCCTCCTCACGCGTCTTCACCGATCGTGCTCAGACGCGCTCGGCCGTGACCCCGGTCCCGGTCTGCGCCGTGGTCTCGACGATCTTCAGCGAGATGAACTCGTCGATGCGCAGCCGCTGGAGCGCCCAGCGCAGCACGGCGGGGATGTCGGGGTTGTCGTCGATGTACACCTGCGGCGCGACCACCGGGACGCGCTTGCCGCGGGTCTTGATCTCACAACCGCCCGCGGCCACCACGTTCTTGACCCAGTCGGACTCCGCGCCGTACGGGAGGGACAGGATGAAGTGGCCGTTCTTCTTGAAGACCTTGACCGGCGTGCGGTACTCCCGGCCGGACTTGCGGCCCTTGTGGTAGACCGCGCCGAACCCCGGCATGGCGGGGAGGATCCGGCCGACGATCCGATTGCCGAAATACTTGTTCACGCGCGCCAGCCGCCGCTTAACGGACATGACTGTGCTCCTTCTTTGAGGGACTCGCACGGGGAAAAAGAACGGAGAAAAGAGAGAAGAAAAACGACAGCGGTCGGTAATAGCGCAACATCTTTACCGGCCGATGTCACACTCGGACGGGGGCCCTTCATCTCAGGTGACAGGAGCGCGCGTCACACTGGGAGGCCCACCATGTCCGACAACCCGGCGGAGCTGCCCGACGACACCGCCACACGGGTGTTCGTGGGTCATCGGGAGTTACTGTTCTCGGTGGTCTACAACCTGCTCGGCAGCGTCTCGGACACCGAGGACGTCCTTCAGGAGACCTGGCTGGCCTGGGCGCGGAGAGTCCGCCAGCCGCACGCCGAGGAGATCGACAACCCGCGCGCGTACCTGGTGCGGATCGCGGTCAACCAGGCGCTCGCCCGGCAGGCCACGATCAGCCGCCGCCGCGAGACGTACATCGGGCCCTGGCTGCCCGAGCCGTTGATCACGCAGATTCCGGAAGCGCGGAACACCCCGCAGGCGGCGCAGGCGACGGACGCCGCGGAATCCGCGCTGCGCAACGAATCCGTGTCCATGGCACTGTTGGTCATTCTGGAGACGCTGACTCCGCTGGAACGCGCGGTGTTCGTGTTGCACGAGGTGTTCGGTTACGCGCATACCGAGATCTCCGAAATTCTCGGCCGCAGCCCGTCCGCGATTCGCCAACTCGCGCACCGGGCCCGCGAACACGTCCAGGCCAGGCGGCCCCGCTACCAGGCGGACCCGCACCTCCAGCAGCAGGTCACCGAGCGCTTCGTGGCCGCCGCGCTCGGCGGCGACATCGCCGACCTGATGAGCCTGCTCGCGCCGGACGTGACGATGTGGACCGACGGCGGCGGCAAGGTCCGCTCCGCGCTGCGCCCGGTCACCGGCCGCGACAAGGTCGCCCGGCTGCTGAACGGTTACGCCACCAGCCGGCTGCCGGAAGCCCTCGACATCCGCTACCGGCACGTCAACGGCGACCCGTCCGCCGTGGTCTTCTCCGGCGACTCCCCCTACGCGGTCATGGTCATGGACCTCAACCCGAGCAACGACCAGGTCACCGACATCTATCTGGTCACCAACCCGGACAAGCTCTCCCGCGTACGGCTGGACGGTCTGGACGACGGGGACGAGGACGCGGCCGCCGGACAGATCGAGGCCGCCGAGCCGAGGAAGGCGATCGAGCCCGGCGACGACGGCCGCGACGGCCGCGACGAGTCCGGTCCGCGGGCGGGCTGAGCCGAGCGGCTGTCCCGGCCCTCCCCACGTGGGGCATGTCACGTGGGGTGGACCGGGACGCCGCGTTCCTGGGTGACGGGGGTATCGGCGGCCGGATCGGATTCTCCGGCGTCCGCGAACCCGTCGGTGAGTCCGTCGGGCAGACCGTCCGCGCGTGCGTCGGCGAGTTCGTCAGGACGCCCGTCCGTACCCCCCTCGGGCACCCCTTGCAGGGCCAGTACCCGCTGCTCGCGCAGTTCCTCGTCCGCCGTGCTCTCGATCCGCTTCATCGCGACCCGCAGGATCGGCGGCGCCATCAGCGGAGTGAGGATCGCGATCAGCACGATGATGCTGTACATCGCGGTGGTCAGCAGGCCGAGCCGTACGCCGACCACGGCGATGACCACCTGGATCACCCCGCGCGCGTTGATCCCGGCGCCGAGCGCCAGGGCCTCCCAGCGGGTGAGGCGGCTGAAGGCGCTGCCGATGAAGGCGCCGAGGAATTTCCCGGCGACGGCGATCGCCAGCGCGGCCAGTCCCCACAGCGCGATCTTCGGACGCGTCAGCGACGTCAGGTCGATCCGCAGCCCGGCGAGCGCGAAGAACAGCGGGGACAGGAAGGACAGCACGGTGGCGTTCAGCGGCTCCAACTGCCGTGCCTGCGCGTCCGTACCGCGCGAGCCGATCAGGATGCCGCACAGGAAGGCGCCGAACACCGCCTCGAAACCGAGCGCCTGGGCGCCCGCACCCGACAGGACGAGCAGGATGACGGTGGCGGAGATGGTCACGCCGCGCGAACCGGAGCGCTCGGCCCAGCGCAGCACCCAGCCGACCAGCCACCGGCCGCCGGTCAGCAGGACGACGATGACGACGGCGAGGTGCCACAGCGGGGTGGCGATCTCGCCCGCGCCGACCCCGGTGGTGGCCATCGCGGTGACGACGGAGACCAGCAGCCAGCCCACGGCGTCGTCGATGGTGCCGACGACCAGGATCATCTGGCCGACGTTGCGGTGGATCAGCTTCATGTCGACCAGCACCCGGCCGATCACCGGGATCGAGCTGACGCACATGGCGACGCCGACGAACCAGGCGAAGATCGCCGGATCGGCGTCGCCCGGCCGCAGTTCACCCGGCAGCGCGTAACCGAGCCACACGCCGAGCGCCAGGGGCAGCAGCAGGGCGGCGGCGCTGACGCCCGCCGCCTTGCCGCCCTGTCTGCGGACCACCTTCAGGTCCAGGTGCATGCCGGTGAAGCCGACGAGCAGCAGCACGCCGAGCTGCCCGACGGCGTCCAGCAGGTGCATCTGGGTGGGGTCGCGGGGGAAGAGCCAGCCGGACAGGCCCGGCGCCACGTGCAGCAGGAGCGAGGGCCCGAGTAAGACGCCCGAGGCCAGTTCTCCGACGACGGTCGGCATGCCGAGCCTGCTCGCCAGCCGTCCCAGCACGAGTGCCAGGACGAGCAGGGCGCCGATCTGGAGCAGGAACACCAGCAGTGTGTGCTGCGGAAGGGGATCGACGGTTTCCGCGGCGATGCTGATCGCACTCATCGAAGAGCTCCTCACTGATGCGCGGTGGCCGGGTCGGCGGACAGGCCCTAGGCCACGCAGATCCCCTGGACGGCGACCTTCTCCGCGATGAACGGCCGCGCGAGCAGACCGTCGGGGTAGGCGCCGGCCTTCTCCTGGAACTCGGCCGACATGAAGGCCGCGAGCAGCGAGGAGGTCGACTCCCAGATCGCGATGTTGACCAGGGTGTTGCTGCCCGCGGTGCCGCGGTGGAGCTGGGTGGAGATGCAGCCGTCACAGGACTTCATGTAGGCGGCGTCGAGCGCCCAGCTCTCCAGGGTCTTGTCCATCTGCCCCTCGGGCACGACAAGGGTGTTGATGAGTACGACGGTGCCCGAGTCCTCCTGCTGGAGCTGGGTCTCGAAGGAGACCTTCGGGTCGACGGCCTCGAATGCGAACGCCATGGTGTGTCCTCTCGTCGTCATGGGCGGTGCGTGACGTGACGTGACGTGGATGGCTGACGTGCGGGTCCGCTCAGCCGTCGAAGATCGGGTGCGCTCCCCGCGGCTCCTCCTCCAGCGCGCCCAGGGAGCCGCGGAAGAAGATGAGCGGTTCCTGGTACTCGCGGGGCACGCCGAGTTCGACGACGCGGCCGACGAAGATGGTGTGGTCGCCGCCGTCGAACTCCTTGTCCAGACGGCAGGCCAGGAAGGCCAGTGCCTCGCTGAGCACCGGCATGCCCTCGGCCGAGTGGTGGTGGGGCACGTCCTTGACCGCCGAGGTGTCCTTGCCCGCGAAGGCGCGGGCCAGCGGCTCCTGCGGCCCCGACAGGAAATTCACCACGAAGGAGCCGGCCTCGTCGATGACCGCGCGCAGCCGCGACTCCTTGTGCAGGCAGAACAGCACGAGCGGCGGGTCGAGCGAGACGGAGGTGAACGAGTTGACCGTCGTTCCCTCCGAACGCCCTTCCGCGCCGCTGGTGATGACGGTGACGCCGGTGACGAACAGGCCGCACACATTGCGCAGCAGCCTGCCCTCCACCGGCTCCGGCTGGTGCAGCACCTGATCGGAGGGCGCGCTCACGAGCGCCCCTTCTCGCCCGCGGCCGCGGCCCCGGCGCCGGCCCCCGCCCCGGCCTTGCCCGCCGCCTCCGCCTCGCCGACCTCGACGCCCACCGTCGAAGTGGCCATCAGCTCGCTGCTCTTGGGCAGCAGCGGACCGGCCAGCGCGGTCGTGACCAGCGCCATGATCACCATCATGGTGAACATCTGGCTGTCCAGGACGCCGAGTTGGACGGCGGTGTTGAGGATGATCAGCTCGGTCAGCCCTCGGGTGTTCATCAGCAGGCCGAGCGCCCTGGACTCCCGCCAGGACAGGCCGAACAGCCGGGCGGGCACCATCGCGCCGAGCAGCTTGCCCGCGCAGGCGACGACCAGGATCGCGGACAGTTCCAGGTACTGCCGGGCGTGCAGGCCGTTGATGTCGACGCCGAGGCCGGTGACGATGAAGAACACCGGCAGCAGGATCAGGCTGACGTGGTCGAGCGGCTTGCGCAGGTGCTCGGCGAGCTGGAGCGCGGGCTCGCGCGGCATGATGAAGCCGAAGAGGAAGGCGCCGAAGATGCCGTGGATGCCGATCCAGGTCGTCAGGTAGGACGACAGGAAGGTACCGGCCGCCATGACCACCAACAGGGCCCGCCACTGCTGGCGTTCGCTGAAGAACCTGACCACCGCGGCCAGGGCGGGCCGCACGAGGACGAACATGCCGAGCACGTAGGCCGCGCTCAGGCCGAGCACCTGGAAGAGGTCACCGGCGCCGCTGGAGGTGACCAGCGCGGAGACGTACGCCAGCATGCACCAGGCGAGGATGTCGTCCACGGCGGCGCTGGCCAGGGCGAGGGTGCCGACCCGCGAGTGGGTGAGCCGGTTGTCGGTGAGGATCCGGGCGAGTACGGGGAAGGCCGTCACCGACATGGCCGCGCCCATGAACGTGGAGAAGGTGACGAAGGAGATGTGGTGCCCGGCCACCGTGTTGTGGTGCGGGTAGAGCAGCGCGGCCACCGCGACGCCGAGTCCGAAGGCGCAGGCGACAGAGGAGAGCGAGACCGACGCGGCCAGACCGCGGTGCGGACGCAGCATCCGCTTCTCGAACTCCCAGCCCACCATGAACATGAAGAGCATCAGGCCGACGTTGGAGACCGCGGACAGCAGCGGCCGTACGTCGGCGGGGAACAGCTTGTGCGACAGGTCGCCGGGCAGCAGCCCGAGCAGGCTGGGGCCGAGCGCGATGCCGGCGAGGATCTCGCCGATCACCGCGGGCTGGCGGACCCGCTTGGCGAGAGTGCCGAGCAGCACTCCGACCAGCAGGACGAAGGCGATGCCCGCCAGCATGGTGGCGACCTGGAGGTCGTTGTGGGGCGCGAGGCTGTGCAGCGCGATGCTTGTCATCGCAGTCCTCCGGGGACGGGAGCGGCTGGGAGATGCGGACTCGAGCGGTACGCGTCGGGGCGGTGTCCGGACGCACGACAGCGGGGTGGCACGGAAGTCCGTGGCCACCCCGCTGTCGTGAGAGGGATGTCGCTGTGTCGCCGTCAGGCCCCTAGCGAATGCTCTGGGCGAACCTGAAGGCGCCGTGCGGGTCGTAGCGGTGCTTCACGGCGGACAGCCGCGGGTAGTTCTCGGCGTAGTACGCCTGCCGCCAGTCGGGCAGTTCCGGGTCGATGAAGTTCTGGTAGGTCTCGCCGGAGGACTGCCGGTCGATGACGCGGAAGCCGCTGTCGACGAACGCCTGACCCGCCGCCCTGCCCGCGGAGTCGGCGGCGTCGGGGGACCCGATGTCGACGAGGAAGTTCACCGTGAACAGCGCGTCGCGGTGGACGAACGCGGTGTCGGTACGGCGTAAATCCCTCACCGCCCCGCCCAGCGGGAGCACTTCCATGAGGTGCGCCTGGCCGGGTACCCGCAGGGTCTCGAAGAGCGCCGCCGCGTTGTCCCACACGCTGCGCGACGGCAGCCGGTTGAAGAACCGGCTGCGCTGGAGGCCGAACGCCGACCGGGGAAGCGTGCCGCCGGGCGTGGTGTCGGCCCGGTGGCAGGCGGTCACATCGGCCGCGCACCGGAAGAAGCCCATCATCAGCGGCTGGTACGGCACGACGCTCGCGGGCGTCTGGCTGGCCGGTGCCCCGGTCAGCGCCACCAACCGGGCGACCTCACTGGTGAGTTCGGCCGTGGTGCCGGTGGAGGCGACGAAGACCATGACGTTGACCGGCGCGCCCGGCGAGGCGTCGAAGAGCTGGAGGAAGGCGCCGCCGCTGAGCGTGCGGGGCGCGTTCACGGACCAGCGCGCGTACCCGTCCAGGACGTCGGCGGCCTTGTCGAAGGTCCAGTTCAGATTGACCACGGCGAGCTGCGAGACGTTGACGGTGGTGATGTCGTACGAGGTGACGACGCCGAAGTTGCCGCCGCCACCGCCGCGTATGCCCCAGTAGAGGTCCCGGTTCTGGGTGGGTGAGGCGGTGACGACGTCGCCGTTGGCGAGCACCACCTTCGCCGAGGCGATCCGGTCGGAGCCGACGCCGTAGGAGCGGGTGAGCACGCCCAGGCCGCCGCCCTGGTAGAAGCCGCCGACGGCGACCGTCGGGCAGTAGCCGCCGATGATGGCCTTGCCGTGCGGCGCGAGCGCGTCGATGGCGTCGACGCCCTGGACGCCGGTGCCGACGGTCACCGTGTTCTGGCCGACGGATATGGAGTTGAGCCCGGAGACGTCGATCACCAGGCCGGTGCTCGTGGAGTACCCGCCGCCGCTGTGCCCTCCGCTGCGCACGGCGAAGGGTATGCAGTTGTCCTGCGCGAACTTCAGGGTCAGCGCCACATCGGCGGCGCTGACGCAGTAGGCGACGGCCTGCGGGTTGATCACGTCGAACTGTTGCAGGTCGAGTTGCTTCGCCGTCGTGTAACCGGAGTCGGTCGGCAGGACGAGCCGGCCCTGGAGGTGCGCGCGCAACTGACTCCAGGGTGCCCCGCTGCCGGCGAAACCGGCGGTGGCCCCAAGTCCTGACAGAGCCACCGCGGTCGCGCCCGCACCGAGGACTTTTCTGCGACTGATCATGGTGCTGTTCAACTTTCGGTCAGATGGAAATTGCCGGGCGGGGTCAGACGAACTTCTGCCCACGCAGACCGGACCGCACAATTCCGCTTACCATGTCGCGACCCAGTTCGCGCATCTCGCCCGGAGCCTTGAAGTTGGCCCAGTACATGAACTTAGCCATCATCGCGGTGGTCGGGTACACGAATTTGATTTCTGGGTCCTCCCATCCGAAAACGGGGTTGAGTTCATCCGAAGCACGGAGACTGTCCATGATCAGCTTGGCCGCCGCGTCGCCGTCGATGTCACCGGCCTCGTACTTCTCGCAGGCCTCCGCCATGATTTCGACGGTTTGCTTGAAATCCGGGCTGTTCGGCCACCAAAGACCCGGATTGGGGGTCTTCTCCAAATCGTCCAGCCATTTCACGTCGCCGCTCTCCTCATACCGCGCCCGCGCCCGGATCAACCGCAGCGCGCCAGGCGTGAGATAGGAGCCCCAGACACGGAACACCGCGTTCCACAGCGGGAAGTGGCTGAAGGAGATGTAGGAGCTGTTCACCAGTTCGTCGTTGAAGTGCAGCAGGCCGCGCTCGACGTCCTCGACGTACTGGAATCGCTCGTTGGCGAAGTCGTCGTCGTCCAGGGCGGGCAGCAGCCGGGAGCACAGGGCGTAGACGACCTCGAAGGTGTTGGACAGACCGCGCGAGAACAGCGGGTCGAGGAAGCCCGCCGCGTGCGACATCAGGCACCAGCGGTAGCCGATCGACTTGCTGGAGCTGTACTGGAGCCGGTCGGTGGAGACCCACTCGCGGACCCGCGTGGCGCCCTCGAACTGCCGCTTCACCGCCGGGTACTGGTCGAGGAAGCCCTGGAACTCCTCCTCGGGGGTGCGGTCCTTCGGCTTGGGATACGTCCGCTCGTCCATGGTGAGCCCGATGCTGGTGATCGGGTTCTTGGAGTCCTTGTGGTTGTTGAACGGGATGATCCAGAACCAGCCGCGCTCGATCATGTGGTGCAGCGTGCCGCCGTGCCAGGGCGCGCTGGCCGGCGGCCGCAGGCTCTCCGGGTGGTGGCTGACCTCGTCGAACGGCTTGATGCCGATGTAGTGGGTGAACATCGACCGGGAGTGGTGCTTGAAGCGCGCGGGCTTCTCGCGCAGGTCGAACTTCTCGGCCAGCAGGGAGCGGAAGCCGCTCGCGTCGATCAGGTAACGGGCCCGGAAGACCTCGCCGTTCTGCCCCGTGACCGTCACTCCGAAGTCGTCGAAGTCCAGGTCGGCGACCCGCCAGTTCTGCCGCGTCGTGGTGCCGTACTTGGCCGCCACGTTGAAGAAGTACATATCGGTGTCCTGCCGGAACAGGTGACCGGCCTCGGTGAGCGCTTTGGGAATGACGAACATCGTGGCGTCGCGCGGGTCGGGCTCCTGGCCCTTCTCGTGCTTGATGAAACCGAAGCTCTGCTTCTTGCCGTGGGTCGGGCCGATGTTCTTGGTGACGGCCTTGACGTCCAGCAGGTGCTTGATCTCCGGTACGTCGAAGCGCACCGCCAGGATGTGCAGCCACTCGATGAGTTGCGGGGTCATCGACTCGCCGATCGCCATCCGGGGATGGGTCGCGGCATCCACCATGACCACGTTCTTGCCCTGCCGGGCGAGGATCGCCGCGCTCACCGAACCCGCGAGGCCCGACCCGATGATCAGGACGTCGCAGTTCTGCGTCTTGGAGGCGCTGTTCACCGGAACGGATTCCTTGGCTTTGCTGGGCACGGAGCGCCCCTCTCTCTCCGGCGCGGACGGCGCGGAGAATCAACGACGGGTGTGTGGCCGAATTCCCAGGGCACACGCGGGCATCTGAAAAAGGGCGTGCAAAACAATCGCCGGGCCGACCCCGATGGGTCGGCCCGGCGATCGAGAAGAGGTGACCAAGATGTGAGACGTGGCGGCGTCGCGGCGGTGGTCCGCCGGCGTCAAACCGCAATTGGGCATACTTCTACTGCCCAATAAAGCGTGACACGCGGCGACACTCGGTGTCAACCCCGGTAATGGTGTACCGGAAGTGACGCGAGTGCCGCCGGTGTTATTGTCCGGACTCTCCCGACCCCTCCCTAAAGGGCAACTCACCCCTCCCTAAAGGGCTACTCGGAGAACCGCGGGAGCTTGCCGATGGAGGGCTTTCCCGAGGGGCGGTCTACCGGTGGGCGGCTCCGGAATCGGCCGCCGAATCCGCCGCGGGAGACCCCGCGCCGTCCGTCTGACCGGGAACGGCCGCACCCGACTCCGGCGTGGCCGACTTCTTCGGCCCGACGATGATCAGGCAGGCGATCACACCGACGAACAGCACGGCCATCGGCACGTACATGGTCGGCTTCATGGCGTCGACGAAGCCGTGCCCGAAGACCGCCGCGGCGGTGTCCTGGATGCGGTGGGCGATGTCGGCGGGCACGTTCGACGGGAACTTCATGGCGCTGCTCGACTGGCCGCCGACCTCGAGGTGCTTGCCCGCGTTGTCGAAGTTCTTCAGGAAACCGGCGCGGTAGTCGGACGGCACGGCGCCCGCGCGCTGCGCCGCCTGGTCCTTGAGGGAGGAGGCGAGCTGGTTCTGGAGCACCGCGCCGATGACGGCGCCCGCCATGACCGAACCGACCTGCCGCAGCGCGTTGTTGACGCCGGACGCGGCGCCGGTGAGCTTGGGCGGCACATTGCGCATGACCTCGGTGGCCATCGGCGTGAAGGTGCAGCCCATACCGGCGCCGACGATCACGACCGGCGCGATCAGCCCGGTCCAGCTCTGGCCGACCTCGACGGTCCGCACGATCCAGAAGACACCGCCGATGTACGCGAGCAGACCGCCCATCAGGATGTACTTGCCGCCGAACTTCTCGGCCAGCACACCGGAGGGCCCGGCGGTGAGCATCGAGCCGACCGCCATCGGCACCAGCACGCCACCGGCCTTCAGCGCGCTGAAGCCGAGCACCGACTGGAGGTAGATGGTCAGCGGCAGCAGCAGGCCGACGACGCCGAACGAGACGGCGATACCGACGAAGTTGACCACCGAGAAGTTGCGGTCCTTGAACAGCACGAACGGCACCAGCGGCTCGTTGTCCTGCTGACCGCGCTGGTAGACCAGGAAGATCGCCAGCACCACGACACCGGCCGCGATCGTGCCCCAGATCGCGCCGTTCCAACTGTACTTCTGGCCCTCGATCAGACCGAAGGCGAGCAGGAACAGGGCGATGGTGGTCAGGACGACGCCGGGGATGTCGAAGCGGTGCCGCACCGTACGCGCCGCGGACGGCATGAACATGAACGAGGCGATGATCGCCAGCACACCGATCGGCACGTTGACGTAGAAGATCCAGCGCCAGTTGAGCTTGGTGACCAGCAGGCCGCCCAGGCTCGGTCCCGCGACCGACGCCAGGCCCGCGACCGTGCCCCAGATGCCGAGCGCGACACCGCGCTTCTCGTCGGGGAACACGTCCGCGATCATGGACAGGGTCTGCGGCAGCAGCAGTGCCGCGCCGATGCCCTGGATCGCCCGGAAGATGATGAGCTGGGTCGGGGACTGGGAGAGTCCGCAGGCGAGACTCGCCAGGGTGAACAGCGCCACACCCGCGATGAACAGGTTCTTCTTGCCGACGAGGTCACCGAGCCGGCCGGCGGTGATCAGCAGGACGGCGAGCCCGAGGGTGTACGCGTTGACGACCCACAGGATCTGGTCGAGGGACGCGTCGAGGCTGTCCACCATGTCGGGGATCGCGATGTTCACGATCGTCAGGTCGAGCAGGGTCATGAAGAATCCGAAGGACAGGATCGCCAGAATGACCCACGGATTACCACGCCATTTGTTCACGGTTCCTCCTTGCCGCGCGCGTCGGGCCGCACGGCGTTGCACGACCCACAGCCCCTTGCCCCCCAAGAGGTGAGCGGGGGCCGTGGGTGTGACATCGGTGGGGCGGTCGAGACGCAACCGTCACCGAGGAGGTCCGCGAGTCCCGGCCGCGGGGGCCGGTCCGCCGGACGGGCCCTAGAGGGCCGCGGGCGCCAGACGCTCCCGCAGGAAGCTCACGACCCGCTCCCGCGCGGCGTACGCCGGGTGTCCGGGGATCTCGCGCATCTCCTCGGTCAGTACGGGGTGGGCTCCCTTGGGGAAGCCGCCCTCGTTGCCCTTCGAGGAGTCCAGTTCGATCACCTCGAAGGCGTCGCCGAGACTGCGCCGCAGGGTGTCGAACCTGGCCCGCGGGGACGCGCTGTCCCCGCTGAAGCGCATGCCCAGCACGCACAGTCCGCTGTTCTTGGTACGGCTCACCACCGTGTCCAGCTCGCCCCGCGAGAGGCCGGGGTCCGCGGACCGCTTGGCGCTGACCGGGAACGGCACCGCGGGCTGGGCGACGACCGGCGCGAGCACCACGTCCTCCACCGCGGCGGCCAGCGCGAACCCGCCGGTGAAGCACATGCCGACGATGCCGACACCGGGCCCGGGGGTTCGCGCGGCCAGATCCCGTACCAGCGCCCTGAGGTAGTCCGCGACCGGCCGCCGCGCGTCGACGGCGAAGGCCCGGAATTCGGCGGACACGCACAGCTTGGCGACGGTGGACAGCGTGTAGGGCGTGGAGTTCTTACGTCCGGGCCGTCCGAACAGCGACGGCATCGCCACGGTGAAGCCCTGGTCGACCAGGTGGTCCGCCAGGCCCAGCACCTCGGGCGTCATGCCCGGAATCTCCGGGACGAGCACCACTCCCGGCCCCGCGCCCTTCTCGTACACGTCGTGGGTGAGCCCGGCTCCCGTGAACGGGGCCGCGCGCCAGCCGGTGAGATCAGAGGTCGGTGCGGTACCGGTCACGAGGGGTTCTCCTTCAGACGGTTCTTCGGCCCGGGCGGGCGGACGGGCGGTCAGCCGCCCCCGGACTCCCGTCCCTGCCGCGCCCGGACGGCGAGGACGACGAAGGTGGTGATGCTCGCGATCAGGTCGATGTGGTCGATGGCGTGCGGCGACCCGTTCGCCCTGCGGATCTTCTTGGTGACGGCGAGGAAGTTGGCGGCCAGCGTACCGACCGTGACCGCCGTCCGCAGCGGGCTCGCTCCCCGCGCGGCGGGCGGCCCGGACCGACCCGCCCGCGGCCCGGCGGCGCTCACCGTACGGCGTCCGTCTCGCCGTCCGACGGCGCCACCGCCGCCAGCATGTCCTTCGGGGTGAACTTCACCACCGGGAGCAGGCGGCTGGCCCGGTTCTGGAACTCGTTGATGAACGGCAGGACTTCGGAGTACTTCGCCCAGATCCGGTCCCGCTCGGGGCCCGACAGGGTCTCGGCGAGGGCGACGATCTGCTCGCGGCCGATGTTGATGGTCACCTCGGGCGTGGCCTTCAAGTTGAGGTACCAGGCCGGGTGCAGGCCCTTGGGGCCGCCGGGGATGTCGAAGTGGCCGGGCACGGCGACCGCGTAGAAGAAGCCGCGCTCGTAGATGTAACCGACCGGCACGACACGCTCCTTGCCGGTCTTGCGGCCCAGCGTGTGCAGCAGCAGCGCGTCGAGGTTGCCCATCTTGCCGCCGATGCGGCCGTTGGACCGCTCGTACAGCCAGATGTGCACATTGAGCGCGCCCTTGCTGAGCGACTTCTGCACCTTCTTCGGCGGCTTGGAGTAGATGTAGACGTTGACGCGCATGAAGGCCCGCGTGATCGGGCCCGCGTCCAGACCCTGGTCAGGACGCGTCGTCCTGAAGGACGACAGCGCCTCGGTGTCCTGGATCACCGAGGTGTCACCCATCGGCTCGGCCATCGAGTCCTCCATGGGCTTCGGGGTGGTCTGCATGTGTGGTGCCCTTTCGCGAGATCCGGTGTTCTCAGGACTTCTGTGTCGGAACGCGTCGCTTCGTCGCAAGGCCGTCTGCTCAGAGGACCTTCTTGCCCTTGACGCCCGCGCGGACCGTGCCGGACAGCAGGGCGGAGCCGAGGTCCCGCATCTGCGGCGGGGCCTTGCGCACGGCCCAGTACATGAACTTCGCCATCGTCGCCGTGGTCGGGGTGATCAGCCGGGTGTCCTCGGGGTCGCGCCAGCCGAAGGCCGGGTTCAGCAGCTCGCAGCGGCGGAGCCGGTCGAAGATGATGTCCGCGGCGCGGTCGCCGTCGATCTGCCCGGCCTCGTACTTCTCGCAGGTCTCCGCGGTGAGGTCGACGATCTCCCGGACGGCCGGCTCCGGCCACCACAGGCCCGGATACGGCGCGTCCTCCAGGGCGTCCAGGTGCGCGGGGTCGCCGGTGAGCGTGAAGTTGATCCGCGCGCGGGCCAGCCGCATCACACCGGGAGTGGCGAAGCCGCCCCAGACCCGGAACACCGCGTTCCACAGCCGGAAGTGGCCGAAGGAGATGTACGCGCTGTTCACCAGCTCGTCGTTGTAGTGCAGCAGGCCGCGCTCCAACCGGTCGACGTAACCGAAGCGTTCGACCGCGAAGTCGTCGTCGTCCAGGGCGGGCAGCAGCCGGGTCATGAGCGAGTGGACGACCTCGAAGGTGTTGGACAGGCCGCGCGAGAACAGCGGATCGAGGAAGCCGGCCGCGTGCGACATCAGGCACCAGCGGTAGCCGATCGACTCCTTCGAGCTGTACTGGAGCCGGTCGGTGGAGACCCACTCGCGCACCCGCGTGGCGCCCTCGAACTGCCGCTTCACCGCCGGGTACTGGTCGAGGAAGCGGGTGAACTCCTGCTCGGGGCTGATGTCACGGGGCCGCGGGTAGACCCGCTCGTCCATGGTGAGGCCGACGCTGGTGACCGGATTGGCCGCGCCCTTGTGGTTGTTGAACGGGATGATCCAGAACCAGCCGCGTTCGATCAGGTGGTGGAGCGTACCGCCGCTCCAGGGCGCGTTCTTGGGCGGTCGCAGACTCTCCGGGTGGTGGCTGACGTCGTCGAACGGCTTGACGCCGATGTAGTGCGTGAACAGCGACCGCGAGTGGTGCTTGAAGCGCGCGGGCTGCTCCCGCAGGCCGAACTTCTCGGCGAGCAGCGACCGGTGGCCGCTGGCGTCGATGAGGTAGCGGGCCCTGAAGACCTCGCCGTTCTGCCCGGTGACGGTGACGCCGTCGTCGTCGAAGTCCAGGTCGGACAGCCGCCAGTGCTGCCGCGTCGTGGCGCCGTACTTGGCCGCGACGTGGAAGTAGTACGCGTCGGTGTCCTGCCGGAACAGGTGGCTGGCCTGGGTGAGCGCCTTGGGGATGACGAACATCGTCGTCTCCCGCGGGTCCGGTTCCTGGCCCTTGTCGTGCTTGACGAAGCCGAAGCTCTGCTTCTTCCCGTGGGTCGGGCCGATGTGCTCGGTGACCGACCGGTGGTCCAGCAGATGCAGCAGTTCGGGCAGGTCGAACCGTACAGCGAGGATGTGCAGCCACTCGATGAGCTGCGGGGTCATCGACTCGCCGATCGCCATCCGCGGATGCGTCTGGGAGTCGACCAGCACGACGCTCTTGCCCTGCCGGGCGAGGATCGCCGCGCTCACCGAACCGGCCAGACCCGCGCCGACGATCAGGACGTCACAGGTGCGGACGGGCGGCTTCGGGGCGGCCGGTCTCGGTGCGGCTGCCTTTACGGCGCTCGCCTGGGGCGCGGTTGCCTGAGGGGCAGTTGCCTGAGGGGCAGTTGCCTGGGGCGCCGCCGTCTCCGCAACGGCCGTCCGTGGAGCCGCGATCGGCGTGACGGGGACCCGGGGGACGTCCTCGGCGCCGAACCAGCGCCGCAGCGCCGGAGCCGGGTCGGCCGCGCGCGGCGCCGACCAGGCGATGTGTCCGTCGGGCCGCAGCAGTACGGTCTTCTGCCCGTCGAGGAGCGTGCCGGGCACCGGGCGCGCCGACACCACGTCGACCCGGCCCGCCCAGCCCTCGGCGGCCCTGCCCAGCGTGGCCCGGCGCCTGGTGTCGCCCGACAGGTCGAGCAGCACGCCGCGGCCGGGCCGCAGCAGCTCGGTGGTGCCGGTGGGCCCGTCCGCGGTCGTCAGCGCGATGTGGGGCACGCGGCGGCCGGTCAACTCACCGGCCGCGTCGGGGTGAGTGTCGGCGTCGGGATCGCCGTAGCGGATGTCGAGGCCGCTGATCATGCCGGCGAGGTGGCCGCGGACGACCGAGGTGCGGGTGAGGAGTTCGGCGGCGGTGCCGCGGACCGCCCCGGTCTCGGGACCGCCGAAGAGGATGACGGTCTGCGCCTCGATGTTGGCCAGCACCCGTCGCCCGACCGCGTGCCGCTCGGTGTGGTACGTGTCCAGCAGCCCGTCGGGCACGCGCCCGGTGACCCGCGCGGCCAGCTTCCAGCCGAGGTTGGCCGCGTCCTGGAGCCCGAGGTTGAGCGCCTGGCCGCCGACCGGCATCTGCCGGTGGGCGGCGTCCCCGGCGAGCAGCACCCGGCCCCGGCGGTACGAGGCCGCCTGGCGGCTGGTGTTGCCGAAGGCGTTCAGCCAGGTCGGGGTGCCGTGGGTGATGTCCTCACCGGTGACCCTGGCCCACACGGCCGCGATCTCGGCGTACTCGGGTTCCGCGGTCCTCGGCCGCACCTCGCGGCCGAACTCGTGCACCATGACGCGGGTGACGCCGTCCCGCGTGGCCGCGATGGCCACCCCGTTCGGGAGCCGCTGGAAGCGGCGGTTGGGGATGTCGAGCCCCAGCACGTCGCAGCGCAGCAGCTCCTTGGTGGCGTCGGAGCCGGGGAAGTCGAAGCCCGCCAGCCGCCGTACGGTGCTCTCCTCGCCGTCACAGCCGACCAGATAGCCGGCGGTGAGACGGGTGACACCGTCCGGGGTGGCGACCTCGACCTCCACGCCTTCCGCGCCCACGTCACCTTCGTCGCCGCCGTCGCCCGTGGTCAGGCCGAGCAGTTCGTGCTCGCGCCTGACCTCCGCGCCCAGCCCCGTGGCCCACTCCGCGAGCAGCTCCTCGACCCGGGCCTGCGGGACCTTCCACTGGCCGGGGTAGCGGGTGGTCGGCTCGCTCAGGTCGAGCGGCAGACCGCCGAAGTGGCCCATCGGCTCGTTGGGCGGCGTGCCCAGCGTCTCCAACAGGCCGCGCTGGTCGAGGAGTTCCATCGTGCGGGCGTGCAGGGTCGACGCCCGGGACTCGGTGGTGGGGGCGGCGAGCCGCTCCAGAACCGTCACCCGGGCTCCGCCGAGCCGGAGTTCACCGGCCAGCATCAGGCCGACAGGCCCCGCGCCGACGATGATGACGTCGGTGTCCATCTCAGCGCCGGCCCTCGGCGTAGTCCTTGGCGTGGCCCAGGGTGGCCCGGCTGTTGGTGCTCAGCGCGTTCTGCACGAAGGCGCGCGCCTCGGCGACCCCGGCGTCCGGGCCGAGGATCTTGGTGATGTTCGCGGTGTTGATCACCACGGTGTGCTGGGAGGTGGCGGCGACGC
The DNA here is from genome assembly GCF_055559175.1 of Streptomyces sp. NPDC024632. NCBI lineage: Bacteria > Bacillati > Actinomycetota > Actinomycetes > Kitasatosporales > Streptomycetaceae > Streptomyces > Streptomyces sp. NPDC024632. The sequence goes on along the minus strand of NZ_JBVHLD010000007.1, from coordinate 349,954 downwards.
CGTCGCCCTCCTCCTCGAACAGCCAGTAGCCGGTGTGCAGCGTCATCAGCGCGGGCAGGGTGATCTGCTTGTAGACGATCCTGCTGTGCGGGAAGGTCACGCGCACCGACTTGGTGGTGTGCGAGGAGCCGTCCTTGGTGAGGGTGTCCATCTCCAGGATCTGCAGTCCCGGCGTCTCCTCCTCCAGCGAGACCCGCGCCACGTGCGGCAGCCGCTCCTTCCAGAGCTGCGCCTCGTTGATGAAGTCGTAGACGTCCTTGGCCGATCCGTCGATGTGGACGGTGTCGGCGAAGGACAGCAGGAGTTCGTCCGCGGAGCCGACGACCAGTTCGACGTTGGTCTTGAGCGCGGCCAGCTCGGAGCGGCTGTTGCGGTCCACGGCCTCGTCGATCCAGGCGAGATCGTCCGGCTTGTCGTCGATGGCGCGGTAGTCGTGCAGCAGCCGCACCCGCGACTCGGTGTCGGACACGGGCTCGATCACCCAGGTGCCGCCCATCGCCGCGACCGGCGGCGCCGAGACCTCCTGGCGGAATTCGATCCGCAGCGCCCGCGGGTCCAGGACGCGGCGCGACGTCCAGTTCTTGGCCGCGCCGTTGGCGGTGGCCCAGATGCGGATGCGCTCCTCGTTCTCCGAGCGCTCCACATGGTCGACGAAAACGGTCGGCGGGAAGATCCGCGGCCAGTTCTCCACCTCGGCGATCAGCCGGTACACCGCGGCGGCCGGGGCGTTCACCGTGATCTCGTGCTCCACCTCGCGGTGGCCAGTCTGCGTCATTCTCGTTCCCCTCACGCGAGTCGGACGTCGTAGGACGGGGTCGGTGGCGGCGGATCAGAAGTTGCCGAGGCCGCCGCACACGTTGATGGCCTGCGCGGTGATCGACGCCGCGGTGTCGGTGGCCAGGTAGCCGACCAGGCCCGCGACCTCCTCGGGCGTGGAGTAGCGGCCGAGCGGGATCTTGGACTGGAACTTCTGGAGGATCTCGCCCTCGGTGGTCGAGTAGGCCGCCGCGTAGCCCTGCCGGACCCGCGCGGCCATCGGCGTCTCGACGTAGCCGGGGCAGACCGCGTTGACCGTGATCCCGGTCGGCGCCAGCTCGTTGCCCAGGGCCTTGGTGAAGCCGACGACGCCGTGCTTGGAGGCGGAGTACGGGGCGCCGAGCACCACGCCCTGCTTGCCCGCGGTGGAGGCGATGTTGATGATCCGGCCGCGGTCGCGGTACCGCATGCCGCCGGTGTTGAGCACCTCGCGCGTCATCAGGAAGACGCTGTTGAGGTTGGTGTTGACGACGTCGAACCACAGCTCGTCGTCGATGTCGGCGGTGACGCCGCCGCCGCTGCGGCCCGCGTTGTTGACCAGGACGTCGACCGGCCCGTACCGCTCCACGGCGGCGAGCACGAACGCCTTGATGTCGTCGCCCGACTTGACGTCGCAGGCGGTGCCGTCGACGTCCAGGCCCTCGTCCCGTAGTTCCTTGACGGTCACTTCCACGCTCTCGGGCGTCCGCGCGCAGATGAACACCTGGTGTCCCTGTGCGGCCAGCGCCCTGGTGACGGCGAGCCCGATTCCGCTGGTGGCCCCGGTGACGAGAGCGACCCGCTGTCCCTCTGCCGACATGACTGCTCCTCCGACTCGGTACCGCTCGGCTGCGTACATGTGCTGCGTTCACGTGCGCTCTTCAAGTGCTGCGTTCATGTGCGCTGTACGTGTGGTCTGGGCGTGTGGGCTGGACGGGTGCGCTGTACGTGGGGGCTGTACGTGGGGGCTGTACGTGGGGGCTGTACGTGGGGGCTGGCCGGGGGGGGGGGGGGGGGGGGGGGGGGGGGGGGGGGGGGGGGGGGGGGGGGGGGGGGGGGGAGGGGGTACGGGGGCACCACGTCGTCGCTCGTCGCGCATC
>NZ_JBVHLD010000007.1:210842-348049 GCF_055559175.1 Streptomyces sp. NPDC024632 | reverse complement strand
GGTTGGGTCGCGAGGATCGGCACCGGGAGCACCCACGGCGAGTTCACATCGGGCATCTGCTCTTGGTGCCTGCCGTCGCCCCCGCCGCCGCCTTTGGAGCACGGCGGCGGCACCGGGTGGGGGGAGCGTCAGGCCGCGTGTTCCGCGGCGAGTTGCTCGTTGACGACGGCGAGCAGCGCCCGCGGCGTCTCGACGACGGTGATGGAGGTGTCCTCCAGCTCGATCCCGTGCTCGCGCTCGATCCGGCTGCCGGTCTCCAGCAGCGCCAGCGAGTCGTAGCCGAGGTCCTCGAAGGTCTGGTCGAGGATGTCGCCGTCCAGGTCGATGCCCTCGCTCTCGCCCGCGGCTTCCCGGAGGATGCGCTTGAGGTCTTCGATCGTGAGTTCCGGTCCGGCCATCTCGGTCCCTTCCTGAGGTGTGGCGACGGCCGTGCGCGGGCCCGTCACCGGGCTGCTCCGCGCACGACCATCGCCGAGTTGAAGCCGCCGTAGCCCCTGGCCAGCACCAGCGCGGCGTTCACCGGCGCGGTCCTGGGCCGGTCGACCACCAGGTCGAGGTCGTACTCGGGGGCGGGGGCGACATGGGTGGTGGGCGGGATGACCCCGTCCCTGATCGACAGCAGCGCGGCGGCCGTGTCGAGCGACGCGGCTCCTGAGTAGAGCCGTCCGGTCATCGTCTTGGGCGCGGTGACCGGCACACCGCGCGGTCCGAAGACCGCGGTGATCGCGTCGGCCTCCGCGCGGTCCAGTTCGGGGACGGCCGCCGCGTCGGCGAAGACGACGTCGATGTCGCCCGCCGTCAGGCCCGCGTCGGCCAGCGCCGCCTCGACGGCCCGCCGAAGGCCGGGCTCCCGGCCGCTGCCGGGCCTGGGGTCGAAGGTCGAGGCGTATCCGGCGATCTCCCCGTAGACCTTGGCGCCGCGCTCCCGCGCGGACCCGGCGTCCTCCAGGATCAGCAGCGCGCCGCCCTCGCCGGGCACATAGCCGTCGGCGTCCGCGGCGAAGGGCCGGTACGCCTTGTCCGGGTCGTCGCTGTCGGTGAGCCGTCCCGTGGCGACCTGCGCGATCCAGCCCCAGGGGCAGATCGAGCCGTCGACGCCGCCGGAGACGATCAGCCGGGTGCCCTTGCGGATCTGCCGCCTGGCCTGCGCGAGCGCGTCGAGGCCGCCCGCCTGGTCGGAGACGACGACCCCGCTGGGGCCCTGCATGCCGTTGCGGATGGAGATCTGGCCGGTGTTGACCGCGTAGAACCAGGCGAAGGACTGGTACGCGCTGACGTGCTGGCCGCCCTTGGACCACAGCTTCTGGAGTTCGTTCTGGCCGAATTCGAAACCGCCGGAGGAGCTGGCGGTGATGACGCCCATGTCGAACTGTTTCCACTCGTCGAGCTTCACGCCCGCGTCGGCCAGCGCCCAGTCGGCCGCGACCAGGGCGAGCCTGGTCATGTGGTCGGTCTGCGGGATCAGCCGGCTCGGCAGGTAGTCCGTGGCGACGAAGCCCGGTACCTCACCGGCGAGTTTGGCGGGGTAGCCGGTGGCGTCGAACCGCTGGACGGGTCCGATGCCGTTCTTCCCCGCGAGCGTCGCGGCCCAGAACTCCTCGGTGCCCAGGCCGTTGGGCGCGGTGACGCCGATACCGGTGACGACGACGGAACTGGCGGCGCCAGAGGAGGCGGCCGTGCTTTCGGAAGCGGTCGTGTCCGTGGAAGCGGTCGTGTCCGCGGAAGCGGCCGTGCCTTCGGAAGTGGTCATGCCGCCCTCCTCAGCACCATCGCGCTCTGGAAGCCGCCGAAGCCGCTGCCGACGCTGAGCACGGCGTCGGTGGTCCACTCCCTGGCCTTGAGCGGTACGTAGTCCAGGTCGCACTGCGGGTCCGGCTCGTGCAGATTGGCCGTCGGCGGGACCAGGTTGTTCTCGATGGCCAGCGCGGACGCGGCGATCTCGATCGAGCCGATCGCGCCGAGCGAGTGCCCGACCATCGACTTGATGGAGCTCATCGGCGTCCGGTACGCGTGGTCGCCCAGCGTGCGCTTGACGGCGGCGGTCTCGTGGCGGTCGTTCTGCTTGGTGCCCGAGCCGTGCGCGTTGACGTAGTCGATCTCGTCGGGGTTCATCCGCGCCTCGTCCAGGGCCGTCCTGATGGCCTCGGCCATCTCCAGGCCCTCGGGCCGCAGACCCGTCATGTGGAAGGCGTTGGAGCGGGTGGCGTACCCGGCGATCTCGCAGTAGATGTGCGCGCCGCGCGCCTTGGCCGCCTCGTACTCCTCCAGCACGAACATCGCGGAACCCTCGCCGAGGACGAAGCCGTTGCGGGAGTTGTCGAACGGCCGCGAGGCGTGCTCGGGGTCGTCGTTGCGCGAGGTGGTGGCCTTGATGGCGTCGAAGCAGGCCACGGTGATCGGGGAGATCGGGGCGTCGGTGGCGCCCGCGATCATCACGTCGACGCTGCCCTCACGGATCAGCTCGGTCGCGTAGCCCACCGAGTCCAGGCCGGAGGTGCAGCCGGTGGAGACCACCGTCGCCGGGCCCTCGGCCCCGGTGGACCAGGCCACTTCGCTCGCGAAGGAGCTGGGCACGAAGAAGTCGTACAGATGCGGTACCGCGTACCGGTGGTCGTTGAGGTCGAGACGCCCGCCGTCACTGGTGACGCGGTACTCCTGGTCCAGGCCCATCGTCGCGCCGACGGCGCTGCCGACGGTCACCCCGGTCCGGTACGGGTCCAGGTCGGACATCTCCAGTCCGCTGCCCGCGAGCGCCTCCGCGGCCGTGACCACCGCGAACTGCGCGGCGCGGTCCATGCGGCGGATCTCCTGCGGGCTCAGTCCCAGTGCCTCCGGGTCGAAATCGACCTCGGCCGCGACGCGGGAACGGAACGGGGCGGGATCGAAAAACGTGATGCCTCTGGTCGCGGTTCGGCCGTCGCTCAGCAGACTCCAGAAGTCCTTCACGCCGACACCCCCCGGCGCCACGACCCCAATGCCGGTTATCACCACTCGCCGTCCCATGTGGACGCCGCTCCCTTCGGAATTTCGTGAATTCTTGAGGACAGGCTTGAGATCAGGTCCGTCACTCGGACTTGGCCCAGTGATAGAAACGCGTGGCCATCGCGTCCTTCGGCGACCGCCAGGTCGCCGGGTTGTAGGCCTCGATGTGCGGCTTCAGGTCGGCGCTGACCTGCACAAAGAGCGGGTGGTCCTTGGTCTGTTCGATGGTCGTGTTACCGGCCTCCGTGTCGAAGTCCTGGAGGTGGAAGTAGAGGCCGTTGTAGGAGAAGAGCTCCCGTCGACGGGTGCCCATCAGGTCGGGCATCCCGGTCTGGTCGAATTCCCCGAAGATCCGGGCCACATCCTCCGCGGACTGCGGCAGCATGCGCGCGACTATCAACGTGCTGTGCATCGTTCGCTCCTGGTGATGGGAGTGATGGAGGGGTCGTCCGCTGGTCGTCGAAACAGGCCGTCCTAGCGGGATCGTTCGGCAGATCGCTCGGCGCGGCGGCTGAAGCACGCGTGTGCGTCGGCCTCCGAGTAGTAGGTGCGGCCCGAGCCGTGCCTGCGGCGCCAGCTCTGCTCGCTGGCCAGCCGGTAGACCGTGCCGACCGGGGTGCTCCACAGCCGCGAGATGTCGGCGGCGGTGAGCCAGCGCTCGGCGACGGCGGGGGCGACGGCGGCGGGACCGGCGGAGGTGCCGGCGGAAGTGCCGGCGGAGGTGTCGGCCGCTGTACCCGGGGCCGTGTCCTCGGCGGGCATCAGGCGGCGCAGATGGGTGAGTTGGTGCCCGGCCCAGGTGTGCCCGGCCTGGGCGTCGCACTGCACGGCCGGGTGCGCGGCCGTCGCCCCGACGCGTACGACGGCGGACAGCCGCCCCTCGCAGCCGGGTTCGACGCAGTCGCCGAGCGCGATCCGGCGGATCTGCTCGGGGTGGGCGACGCGGCGGGCCCTGCTGACCAGCCGGGCCACCTCGCGGGTGGCCTCGGCGACGGCCGGGTGCCCGGCCAGCCAGTCGGCGTGCCGCAGCAGGAACACCGACAGGGTGCCGACGGACCGCTCGGGCGGTACGAGCCCGCGCTGCTGGGCGATCAGGCCGCTCCAGGAGCCGAGCACCCCGAGGATCGCGGCGCGTGTCTCGGCCGCCGCCGGGTTGAACGGCATGCCGGGCAGCGGGCCGCCGCTGGTGCGTTCGCGCAGCCCCTTGGCCGCGGCGCCGCCCAGCACCCGCTCGCAGTCCCGGTACAGCTCGGGGAGCATGCCGATGCCGGTGGTCAGCCGACGGTGGCAGGCGGCGCACAGCCGGTTCCCGCCGACCGGACGGCCGGGGTGCCGGCCCCCGTCGCGGGGCTCGGCCTGCCGCGTACCGCATTCGTGTCCTTCGCACCGCACGGCCGCGCGGCTCATGCGGAGGACCCGGACCGTTCGAGCCCCAGACCGAGCCGGAATCCGACACCGCGGACGGTGACGATCCACTCCTTGGCGCCCAGCTTCGTCCGGAGGCTGCTGACATGGGTGTCGACGGTCCGCCGGGACCACGAGTCACCCCACACCTGCTGCATGAGCCGCTTCCGGGTGATGACGATGTCCGGGTGCGACGCCAGCAGGTAGAGCACGTCGAATTCCTTACGGGTCACATCTATATGCCGTCCGCCGAGCCGCACTTCGCGCGATCCGGCGTCGATCCGCAGCGGTCCGCAGGAGATGACCCGCGCGGAGGCGGGTTCCGGGCGGGCGCGGCGCATGACCGCGTCCATCCGGGCCATCAACTCGCGGAAGCCGTACGGCTTGACGAGGTAGTCGTCGGCGCCTGCCTGTAGGCCGAGCACCCGGTCGAGTTCGGTGCCGCGCGCGGTGACGGCGATGACCGCCACGTCGCAGACCGACCGGATGCTCCGGCAGACCTCGAGTCCGTCCAGGTCGGGCAGGTCGAGGTCGAGCAGCACCAGGTCCGCGTCCTCGTACGTCTGGAGTGCCGCGCCGCCCGTGCCGACCGACGCGACCTCGTGTCCGTGCCGCCGTAACCCCCTGACCAGGGATTCGGCGTCGTCTGCATGAGGTTCCACCACAAGTACCCGCCAGCTCACGGACGGCCCCGGCACTCCCCGTACCGGCGATGCGGTACGTATCTCGGTGCGATTGACGTTTGCGGACGCACGTGGGGCTGGTATATGAGGCTTCAGAAGGTCTATCCGGCTCATGGGTCCGCCCTTTGTGACGCTCAGGTCCGACTGCGACCTGGGCCTGATCGGTTCCTTGGACTGCTTGCGAGTCTCCGGTCAACCTCCGGCCGCGAATGCGAGCGCATCGAGAGTCGAGGCACACTGCCGTGAATCGAATGTCGCGAACACCCGTGCTGCCGGGGCGATCCGGCGGCACAGGCCGCCGAGTACCTTTCCGGGTCCGATCTCGATGAAGCGGTCCACGCCCGCGTCCGACATTCCGGCCACGGTTTCGGTCCAGCGGACCCGGCCGGTGAGCTGGCGTTTGAGCGCGGTACGCGCCTCGGCGGCGGTGGTGACCGGCGCCGCGGTGACGGACGAGATCGTCTCGACCACCGGATCGCGGAATTCCACCGCGTCCAGGGCCGCCGCGAATTCGTCCTCGATCTCGCTCATGAGACTGCAATGGAAAGGCGCGCCGACTTCGAGGGGGACCGCCCGGCGCGCGCCGGCGTCCTTGGCGGCGGCCATCACCCATTGGACGGCTTCGGCCTGGCCCGAGACGACCGCCTGCGCCGGTTCGTTGTCGTTGGCGATCTCGACGATCTGGCCGGTGCCGGTGGCGGCCTGTGCGCAGATGGCCTCGACGTCCTCGAGCGGCAGGCCGAGTACGGCCGCCATGGCGCCCGGCACGCGTGCGTTGACCGCGGCCATCAACTGGCCGCGCAGCCGTACGAGTCGGAGGGCGTCGGTCCATTCGAGGACGCCCGCGGCGACCAGCGCGGTGTATTCGCCGAGGCTGTGGCCCGCGACGATGTCGGGGGCGAGACCGCGCGGACGCAGGCTCTGCCAGGTGCACAGGCTGGTCAGGAAGATCGCGGGCTGGGTGATCGAGGTGTCCCGGAGGACCTCGGCGGGTCCCTCCCAGCACAGCCGGGACAGTGGAAGGCCGAGAATCTCGTCCGCGGTGCGGTAGTAGGGGCCGACCAGATCCGGATGCTCTCCGGCGAGGTCGAGCCCCATTCCCACCTTCTGCGAACCCTGGCCGGGGAAGACAAAACCGATCCTGTCCATGCGCCGCAGGCTCCTTTCGGCCTTTCGCGGTGCCGGTGGCGGGCGGTCGGAGACGGCGTGGCCGCCCATGACGAAGCCCCGCGGCTGCACAGCGCACGCGGGGCTCGGTGATCTGAGTGTGATTGCGGCGTCCGGGGTCTCACTGCTGCCCGGATCCGGGCATACCTCGGCCGCCGGAAGTATCGTGACAGTCTCTTGCCGCCGATGTCAACTTCACTTGGTCAGCGGGCTGTTTGCGCAGTTCATCGACGGGTCGGGACTATGCGGTCGGGAAAGATGGTTGCAGTGCCCCTCGAATTTGCGTGACACCGATGAAGTCCGATGATCCTCATAGCATCGCCTCAACATCGAGCATTTCGGAACACTCCGGACCCGAATGACCATGGAGCCTGACGCGCTGTCAGATGGTGATTGTTCGCGGGTTCACGACGGCGTCACGCTAGCGTGTAGTCACATTTTACGAGGCGGCATTCTCGTCAATGAGCCGCCGGTCAGGGCCGCGTGGAGCGTGATCGTCGCAGGTAGATCAGGTGTGGACGGCTCCTGCGTTTGCCTGTATCGTCGCCTGCCAAACGCGAACATCCGTATGCTGTAAGCCGTACATGACTCGGGAGCGGGGGTTCCGGATCGTTATGAACACGGATTTAACGCGACAGGCCCAACTGGACTCATCACGGCCACCACGGCGTTTCCGATCGCCGGTAACCTCGGTCTCGTGCCGGGGTGCTTCAGGCACGGTGGATGAGCCGGTCACCTCATGGCGCCACGGGAGCGTTTCTCCAGGTCACCCTCGGGCGACCGGCGGGGATCCAGCTTTACGAACGGTCCCGGGCACGGCCCAGGGCACCGTCATCCGTCTCCGCCCGAGCCACTGCTCGGACGCGGAGGCCGGCCAGGTCCGCGCACGCTCCGGCGACTCGACGGTCGATTCGGCCGTTGATTCGACGGCGCGGCGGGCCCCGTCCCGCGTGGCACGGACGATGACGTCCCGCTTAGGCGACGCCACGGCACACGCGCGCCCCACATCATCCCGTACCGGTGCGATCCACTCACGACGCACACCTCCATGATCCGGCGTGCCCCATGGGCCCCACTGGTCTGTGGAGCCCGCGAGCACCGCTGCTCGCGGTATATCCGGTCGGCCCGGCCCTCGCCGACCGTTCTGCACTGCGTTCAGCACTGCGTTGAGATGGTCCAGGCGTTCCACTGAGTAGTTCCCTCGCGCCTGGAGTACGTCGACAGGTTCCGGATCCAGCGGTCGCCGCTGACGGTGCGCCATTCCGTCGGAGGCAGCCGATGCACGGCCATGTTCCGACGGGACGTCGCTCACCTGCACCGACGACGACTTTCGGCATGTCCTGAACAGGGCGCACTCCCCTCGGTCATCGAGTCGATCGACGAGTTCGCACTGCGACAGCCACCTTCCGACATCATGACCAACGGGTGACCAAATGAATTCATCTCCATGTGTGGGCCAAAAATGCGGCAACGTGCCGCACGGGTCGCGACCGCGCCGCACAGCGGCCCCGGGGCTGCGTCTGTGCACCTCGTGCTACCACGATCTCAAGGCGAATCTGATGGAGCTGCCGGAGATCTACGACGACTGCGAGTCGGTGCTCCATCCGCGCCGCAACCCGACCCTCCAACGGGTCAGCGGCAGCAGGCAGTCGACCGGAATACGGCTGGACGAGGCGGCGATCACCGCCCGGTCCGGCATCGTCGGGTTCCTGGCCTCGTGGGCGGCGATGGTCGCCGAGGAGCGCGCCGTCCGCAAGCCGGTCCGCAGGCAGCCGGAGGAGATGGCCGACTTCCTCGTCGTCCACCTCAACTGGCTGCTCGCGCACCCGACCGCCGCGGACTTCGCGGAGGAGATCTCCGAGATAACGCACCGCGCGCGCCGGTCCGCCTACACGCAGCCCGCGTTGCGCATGGATCTCGGCCAATGCATCCATTCCGGTTGCAGCGCGGCGATGACCACGGCGCCGTCGTCGCCCGACGGCCGGCGCACTCGAGAAGTGAGCTGTACCGCAGGACACAGTTGGCAGCCCCACCAATGGCTTCTGCTATCCCGGCAGATTCAGCAGACGCGGCAGTTCGCGCGCGGCACTGCGGGAGCGGCAGCACAATCCCAGCGCCCGGAGGACGCCGCATGAATCCGCCACCGCGCAATAGAAGTCGGCTTGTTCCGACTCAACTCGCCGCACTCGCCGCCGGAGTCTCCGAGGCGACGATCAGGAAATGGGCCAGCCGCGGCAAGATCACCCGCTACGGCAGTCCCGGACGCGCGCAATACGATCTCGACGAGCTACTCGAACGTGTGGCCGCGAAAACGGAAGCGGCGGCTCTGAAGGAATCCACGTGAGCGCTTCGGGCCTCGCGTAAAGCAATTGACAGAGGACGAAGAGCCCTGCCTGTCGTGCGGAGCTTTCTCTCGGGCAGGGTTTCCTCCTCGTTCTTCTCGTTCTCACCGTTCGGCCTTCGCCGGGTCCGGCCGCCGTTCACGCCCTCGTACCAGAGAGCCGGACCGCGCGACGGGATGTGACATCCGGTGCGGGAAGTGTGACGCGCGCCTCATTCGGCCGCCGGACAGGGGGCGCGCCGCCCGCGTGCGCCCTTAGCGCAGTCCGGGACCTTCCGCCAGCCCTCTCCTCTGTGTACATTTATGCTCGATAGCTGCTCGTTTCGAGCAGGATCGCGCATCCGCACCGCGCGTCGCATCTCGCACGCCGTATCTCGCACACCGCACGAGGAGCCCCGATGTCCGCGTCCCTCACCACCACCGAGACCGCCTCCCAGCCCGAGTGCTGGCAGCGGGCGGCCGATCTCGCTCCCGCCGAGGCCGGAAAGCTGCCGCGCGACGGCGAGCGGGTGGCGGTGATCGGCTGCGGCACCTCCTGGTTCATGGCCCAGTCCTACGCGGCGCTGCGCGAACAGGGCGGCCACGGCGAGACCGACGCCTTCGCGGCCTCGGAGTTCCCGTTCGGCCGCGGCTACGACCGTGTAGTGACGATCACCCGCTCCGGCACCACCACCGAGGTGCTGCGGGCGAGCGAGCGACTGCGTACGGCGGGCGTCGCGGTCACGGCGATCACCGCCGACCCGCACACCCCGGTGATGGAGGCCGCCGACGAGGTCGTGGTGCTGGACTTCGCCGACGAACAGTCGGTGGTGCAGACCCGGTTCGCCACCACCGCGCTCGCGCTGCTGCGCGCCCACCTCGGCCACGACCTGACCGCGGCCGTCGCCGACGCGCGGCTGGCGCTCGCCCAGGAACTGCCCACCACCGTCACGGCCGCCGAGCAGTTCACCTTCCTCGGCACCGGCTGGACCTACGGCCTGGCGCAGGAGGCCGCGCTGAAGATGCGCGAGGCCGCGGGCGCCTGGACCGAGAGCTACCCGGCGATGGAGTACCGGCACGGCCCGATCAGCATCACCGGCCCCGGCCGCGTGGTGTGGGCCTTCGGCGCCCTGCCCGAGGGCCTGGCCGACAACGTCGCGGGCGTGGGCGGCCTTCTCGAGGCCGGTTCCGCCGCGCCCGCCGACGGCGGTACGAGCGCGGTCGGCGGTACGGGCGCGCCCGTGCTCGACCCGCTGGCCGACCTGGTGCGGGTCCAGCGGCTCGCGGTGGCCATCGCGGAGAACAAGGGGTACGACCCGGACCGGCCGCGCAACCTGACGCGTTCCGTCGTCCTGGCCTGACGCCAACCCCCGCGCGGCGCTCCGCTGTTCGGCGGACCGCCGCCTGTACCCCCGCCCGCACCCGTGAAACCGGCACCGCCGTACGTACCCCGAGGAATCCCATGCCTGCCGTCGCCACCGCAGAACTCGTCACCGCAGCCCGGGCCGCGGGCCACGGGGTCGCCGCGTTCAATGTGATCACGCTGGAGCACGCGGAGGCGATCACCTCCGCCGCGCAGGCCGCCGGGCTGCCGGTGATCCTCCAGATCAGCGAGAACGCGGTGGCCTTCCACGGCGGTCGGGTCGAGCCGGTGCTGGCGGGGGCGGCGGCGGTCGCGCGGGGCGCGGCGGTGCCGGTCGCCCTGCACCTGGACCACGTGGAGAGCGAGGAACTGCTGCGGGCGGGCGTGGCGGCCGGGGCGTCCTCGGTGATGTTCGACGCGTCGAAGCTGCCGTACGAGGAGAATCTGCGGGCCACCGCGCGGATGGTGGAGTGGGCGCACGGCCAGGGCGCCTGGGTCGAGGCCGAGTTGGGCGAGGTCGGGGGCAAGGACGGCGCGCACGCGCCCGGCGTGCGGACCGACCCCGCCGAGGCCGCCGCCTTCACCGCCGCGACCGGGGTGGACGCGCTCGCCGTCGCGGTCGGCAGCTCGCACGCGATGACCGACCGCTCCGCGCGCCTCGACCACGAACTGATAGCCGCGCTGCGCACGGCCGTACCCGTACCGCTGGTGCTGCACGGCTCGTCCGGTGTGCCGGACGACGAGCTGCGGCGGGCCGTCGCCGCCGGGATGGTGAAGGTCAACATCGGCACGGCGCTGAACATCGCCTTCACCGGGGCGGTACGGGAGCACCTGGCGGCGGACCCGGCCGTCGTCGACCCGCGGCGCTATCTGCGGCCGGCCCGCGACGCGATGTCCGCCGTGGCGGAACACCTGCTGCGCGTCGTCGCGGGCCGTCCGGAGTGATCCGTAACGCCTGGTCCCCAACGGCTACTTGGGCATCAGCACCGTGTCGATGATCTGCACGGTGGCGTTGGCGGTGGTGACGTTGCCGCAGACCACGTTCGCCGTGTCGTTGACCTTGTACGCCTCGCCGGAGCCCGAGGTCGTCAGGGTGCCCTTCTCCAGCGTGGTGTAGGTGCCCTTGGACAGGCCCTCGGGCGCCTTCACCGGCTCGCCGACCACGTGGTAGGTGAGGATCTTGGTGAGCATCGCCTTGTCGGCGAGGACCTTGTCGAGGTCGGCCTTCGGGATCTTCGCGAAGGCGTCGTTGGTCGGCGCGAAGACGGTGATGTTCTGGGCGTTGTTCAGGGTGTCGACGAGACCGGCCTTCTGGACGGCGGCGACCAGCGTCGACAGCGCCGGGTTGTGCGAGGCGGCGGTCGCCACCGGGTCCTTGGACATGCCGTCGAAGCTGCCCGCGCCGTTCTTGGGCACGGTGGCGCAGCCGGGCCCGAAGGGCGCGTCCTTCGTCGAGGCGTCACTCGGCGCGTCGCTGGTGGGCGCCATCGCCGGATCGCTCGCCGAGGTGGACGGGCTCGCCGCCGCCGAGTCGTCCTTCTTGTTGTCGTCGCTCGAACAGGCGCTGAGGGCCAGCGGCAGGACGGCGGCGGCCGTCACGGCGACGGCGATGCGGCGGGCGCGGAGGTTGAACATGGTTTTTCTCCTCTATATGTGCGGTCTATGCGACATGTGCGTGCGGAAAAGTCGTCTGTGGCGGGGAGTTGGGGAGGCGGATGGTCCGGGGGGGGCGGATGGCCCGGGGGGGCGGCGGGCCGCTCGAAGGCGAACAGGTCGTCGGATGGTCGGCGCGCCGACGGGTCAGTCGACGCTGACCACCACCGAGTGCCAGCCGGTCGCGCCGTTCGGGACGGTGCCGACGCGGTGGTCGGTCTGCGTGTAGCCGTCACGGTCCGTCGCGCGGACCTCCAGCGTGTGACTGCCGGGCGTGGCGTCCCACTCCCACAGCCACTGCCGCCAGGTGTCGGTGCTGTCCTCGTCCGCGAGCCGGGCGGTCTGCCACCGGCCGCCGTCGACCCGTACCTGCACCCGGTCGATGCCCCGGTGCTGCGCCCACGCCACCCCGGCCACCGGCACCCGGCCCGCCTTGGGACTGGCGAACGGTTTCGGGGTGTCGATCCGCGACTCGGTCTTGATCGGCGCCTCGCGCGACCAGCTGCGTTTGACCCAGTAGGCGTCGTAGGAGTCGAAGGTGGTCAGTTCGAGTTCGCGAAGCCACTTGCAGGCCGACACATAGCCGTACAGGCCGGGCACCAGCATGCGGACGGGGAAGCCGTGCGCGAAGGGCAGCGGCTCGCCGTTCATGCCGAGCGCGAGCATCGCGTCACGGCCGTCGAGCACGGTCTCCACCGGTGAGCCGATGGCCATGCCGTCCACCGAGTGCGCCACCAACTGGTCCGCCGTGCCACCGCGCGACGGGGGCCGTACCCCCGCCTCGCGCAGCAGATCGGCCAGCCGGACGCCGATCCAGCGGGCGTTGCCGACGTACGGGCCGCCGACCTGGTTGGACACGCAGGTCAGCGTGATGTCCCGCTCGATCAGGTCACGGCGCAGCAGGTCGTCGTAGGAGAGCGTCAACTCCTTGCCCACGCCCATGCCGTGGATGCGCAGCCGCCAGGTGGTGGCGTCGATCTTCGGCACGACCAGGGCGGTGTCGACGCGGTAGAACTTCGCGTTCGGCGTGGTGAATGCGCTCAGCCCGGGGATTCCCAGGTCCGCCCCGCGCGGGACGGCCGCGGCGCGGGAGGCGGGGGCGGGCAGCGCGATGGCCTTCCGTGAGGCCACCGCGACGGCGCCGCGACGGTTGTTGAGGGTACGGCCCAGGGCTCCCGCACCCGCGGACGCGGCAGCCGTGGCGGCAGCGGCCAGCACGAAGCCACGGCGGTCGAACGCGGGGCGGGAGGTGGGCCCGGCCTGCGGGGCGGGCGTTTCCGTCCGTGGCAGAGGGGTCTCGGCGGTGTCCTCGTCGTCCTCCGCGGCGCGCTCCACGGCGGACGGAGCGGTCGGTGTCTCCGGCGCGGCGGCCTGTTCCGGCACGCGCGCGGCCGGTGCGGCGCGGAGCGTGAGCCGCCGCGTCAGCAGCCACAGCGCCGCCGCTCCGAGCAGCGCGCCGACGATCGACGGCAGCGCGTCCAGCCGGTGGTAGTCGGGTCGGCTCCAGGCGGCGACCGCCCCGATGACGCCGAAGGCCAGCACGCCCGCGCAGCCCGTGCGCCGGAAACGCAGCGCGAACACGCCGAGCACGAAGGCGAAGAGGGCCAGGATCGCGACGATGCCCAGTTGCAGCACCAGCTTGTCGTTGGTGCCGAAGTTCCGTACCGCGTAGTCCTTCAGGG
Organism: Streptomyces sp. NPDC024632; assembly: GCF_055559175.1. Lineage (NCBI taxonomy): Bacteria > Bacillati > Actinomycetota > Actinomycetes > Kitasatosporales > Streptomycetaceae > Streptomyces > Streptomyces sp. NPDC024632. Next base: position 334,795 of record NZ_JBVHLD010000007.1, on the reverse strand, counting down.
ACACCGGTGTGCGGTCGATGACCGCGCCGCCGACCGCCGTCACCGGACTGGCCTCGGGACGGGCGGCCACGGCGACGAGTTCGGCGAAACCGAGTGACGCGGCAGCGGCCAACAGGCCGCTCAGCGCGCCGAGTACGACCCTCAGCAGCCGGCCGGCGGCGCTCGGGCCATGTGGCTGATGAGGCTCCAGCACACTGCCGGGGCTGATGGTCTCCTGGTCGGTCACATCCCGCATTCGTGGCCACTCGCCCGGCGGATTGGTACGGGATTCCGCGTCCCCCGGGCCGACGGGTTCCGCCGCAGGTGGGGGCCGTGAAGATCACCGCCGGAACGTTCCGCTCCCGCACCAATCCGCGGCGGCGGCGGCCACGAATGATCAGTGAGGGCGCACCGGTGCCGGTCGCCGTTCCGGCCGCGCCGGACACCGACCGGGCACGGGGCGCCACCGGGCACCACGGGGTGTCACCGGACATCGAGCACTGACCGAGGGGATCGCATGACGGCCGAACGACGTCGGATCGCGGTGATAGGCAGCGGAGTGGCGGGCCTTACCGCCGCCCATGTGCTGCACCGCGCGAGTGACGTGTCCCTGTACGAGGCGGACGACCGGCTCGGCGGGCACGCGGACACCCACGACGTGGCCGACCCCGACGGCCGGTCCCTGAGCGTCGACACCGGCTTCATCGTGCACAACGCCCGCACCTATCCGCATCTGCTGCGGCTGCTGCGCGAGCTGGACGTCGCCACGCAGGAGTCCGAGATGAGCATGTCGGTGCGGTGCGAGGGCTGCGGCCTGGAGTACGCCGGGGCCCGCGGGCCGCGCGGGCTCTTCGCGCAGCCGCGCAACGCGCTGCGGGGCCGCTATCTGCGGATGCTGACCGAGGTCACGGCCTTCCACCGCGGGGCGCGGCGGCTGCTCGCGGAGAGCGGTGAAGCGGGTTCGGGTTCTTCCACGGATACGGGCTCGGATACGGACACGGGTGCGCGCGCTGCCGCCACCGACCGCACGCTGCGGGAATTCCTCGCCGACGGCCGCTACTCCCCCTACTTCGTCCAGCACTTCATGACCCCGCTGGTCTCCGCCGTCTGGTCCTGCTCCCCCGCGACCGCGCTGGACTTCCCGGCCCGCTACCTCTTCCGCTTCCTCGACCACCACGGCCTGCTCAGCGTCGGCGACTCCCCCGCCTGGCGCACGATCACCGGCGGCTCCCGTACGTACGTCGAGCGGGTGGGCAAGGAGGTGTCCGCCGTGCACACCTCCAGCCGGGTGACCGCGCTGCGCCGCGTCCCCGGCGGCGCCGAGGTCACCGTCGAGGACGGCACCACCGAGCGCTACGACGCGGTGGTCGTCGCCGTCCACCCGCACCAGGCGCTGAGCCTGCTCGCCGAGCCCACCGCGGCCGAGCGCGAGGTGCTGGGCGCGATCCCGTACACCGTCAATCCCGCGCTGCTGCACACCGACACCGGCGTGCTGCCGCGCGCGTCCGGCGCCCGCGCGTCGTGGAACTACCTGATGCCGTCCTGCGCCTCGGACGCCGACGCCGTCCTGGTCAGCTACGACATGAACCGGCTCCAGCGGCTGGACGGCGCCGACACGTATGTGGTGACGCTCAACGGCGCCGACCGGGTCGACCCCTCCGCCGTACGGGACCGGATGGCGTACGAACACCCGCAGTACACGCCGGAGTCGGTGGCCGCGCAGCGACGGTTGCCCGAACTGAACGGGCCGGTGGTCGCCTACGCGGGCGCCTACCACGGCTGGGGTTTCCACGAGGACGGCTGCGCCTCCGGGGTGGCGGCGGCGCGCGCGCTGGGGGTGGAGTGGTCATGACGGCTCCGGTGCATGACGGGACGGCGCACGATCCGGAAGCGGAAGCGAAGCCGCAGGCGGAGGCGGTGGCGGTGGCGCCTTCGCTGTACGACTGTCGGATCGCCCACGCCCGTAACCGCCCCGTGCGGCACTCCTTCCGTATGCGCACCTATATGTGGCTGGTCGACGTGGACCACATGCCCCGACTGCCGCTGCCGCTGCGCCCGCTGGCCGGTTTCCGGGCGCGGGACCACTTCGGCGGTACGGCGCCCACGGTCAGGGCGGGGCTCGACCGGTTCCTCGCCGCGCAGGGGGCGGCCCCCGCGGACGGCCGCGTGCTGATGCTCACGCACGCCCGTGTCCTCGGCCATGTCTTCAACCCGCTGACCCTGTACTGGTGCCACGCGCGTGACGGCACGCCCCGCCATGTGGTCGCGGAGGTCCACAACACCTATGGCGAGCGGCACTGCTATCTGCTGGCGCCGGACGCCGAGGGCCGTGCCTCGACCGCCAAGGAGCTGTACGTCTCCCCGTTCTTCCCGGTGGAGGGCGACTACCGCATGCGGGTGCCGGAGCCGGGAAACCGCCTTTCCGTGACGGTCCATCTGGAACTGGACGGAAAACGCCCCTTCACCGCGACCGTGAGCGGCGACCGCCGCCCGGCCACCACGGCCGGACTGCTCCGGGCCGCTGTACGCCATCCGTGGTCGACGCTCCTCGTCTCCGCGGGGATCAGATTCCACGGTGTTCTGCTGTATCTGCGCGGCCTGCCCGTACGGCCGCGGCCAAGCCATCACGTTCAGGAGGGAATGCGGTGACCGTGTCATCCACTCCGGCCGCCCCGGTGACTGCCGGGGCCGCCGTCTCGCCCGTGTCGACGTCCAGGGTGCGCGCGGCGGTCGACGCCGAGCGCTGGCCGGACGTCGCGGCGGCGCCCCGCTGTTCGGCCGCGCGCGCGGCCGTCGCGGCCTTCCTCGTCCGCAGGGCGCTGGAGCGGCTGCCGCTGCGGGTGCGGCTGGCGGGCGCGGACGGCGACGACGCGGGCGAGGGCGCCCGCACGCTGGGGCTCGGCGGCCCGCTGATGCGGGTGCACGACCCGCGGTCCTTCTTCCGCCGGATCGGCGCCGAGGGCCTGATCGGCTTCGGCGAGTCGTACATGGCCGGGGAGTGGGACGCGGACGACCTGACCGGTGTGCTCACGGTCTTCGCCGACAACGTCGCCACCCTCGTACCGCCGTCCCTGCAACGGCTGCGCGGTGCGTGGGCCAGGCGGCGGCCGGAGGCGCAGCGCAACACCCGCGAGGGCGCGCGCGACAACATCCACCGGCACTACGACCTGTCCAACGACCTCTTCTCGCTCTTCCTCGACGAGACGATGACGTACTCCTCCGCGGTCTTCCGCGGCTTCCCTGCCGACGAGCACCTGCTGCCCGCCGCCCAGCACCGCAAGATCGACCTGCTGCTGGACGCGGCCGGGGTCGGTCCCGGCACCCGGCTGCTGGAGATCGGCACCGGCTGGGGCGAGCTGGCGGTGCGCGCGGCATCGCGCGGCGCCCGTGTGGTGAGCGTGACGCTCTCGCGCGAGCAGCGTGAACTGGCGCTGGAACGGGTCCGCGCCGCCGGGCTCCAGGACCGTGTCGAGGTGCTGCTGCGCGACTACCGCGAGGTCGAGGGCGAGTACGACGCGGTGGTCAGCGTCGAGATGATCGAGGCGGTCGGCCACGAGTTCTGGCCGGAGTATTTCCGCACCCTGGAGCGGCGGCTCGCGCCCGGCGGCCGGATCGCGCTCCAGGCGATCACCATGCCGCACGACCGGATGCTGGTGAGCCTTCCCACCTTCACCTGGATCCACAAGTACGTCTTCCCCGGCGGCATGATCCCCTCCGCCGAGGCCATCTCCGAGGTGAGCGGCGAGGCCACCGGGCTGCGGATCGTCAGCGCCGAGGCGTTCGGACCGCACTACGCGGAGACGCTGCGGCTGTGGCGCGAGCGGTTCGCGCGGTGCGCGGACGAGGTGGCGGCGCTCGGCTTCGACGCGGTCTTCCGGCGGCTGTGGACGTTCTACCTGGCCTACTCGGAGGCCGGTTTCCGGTCCGGGTACCTGGATGTGCGGCAGTTCGTGCTGGAGGGGGCGGTGGGGGCCACCGGGGCATCGGGGCCGACTGGTGCCGTGCACGCGGAAGACTCGGCGGCAGGCCGGTGAACGGCTTTCCGTGGGGCGCATTCTGCGTGAATCTCGCGGCGGCGGCGGGCGCGGCGCTCGCCGTGATGCTGGTGACCTTCGCGGTCGCGGTGGCCAAGGGCATGCACCGGGTGGTCGACGTGGCGTGGGGCGCCGCCTTCGCGGCGGTCGCCGTCGTGTCGTACGGGTTGTCCTCGGGGCACGGTGACGACGGGCGGCGGCTGCTGGTCCTGGTCCTGACCGTGGTGTGGGGGCTGCGGCTGGCCGGGCACATCGCCTGGCGCGGCCGTGGCCACGGCGAGGATCCGCGCTACGAGAAGATGCTGTCCAAGGTCCCGGCCGACCGCCGCAACGGGTACGCCTTCCGGATCGTCTACCTCCTCCAGGGTCTGCTGGTGTGCGTGGTGTCGCTGCCGGTGCAGGTCGCCTGCTATCTGCCGGGGTCCGTCGGCCCGGCGGCGGCGGTCGGCGCGGCGCTGTGCCTGGTCGGGCTGGTCTTCGAGGCGGTCGGCGACCACCAGCTCGCCCGCTTCAAGGCCGATCCCGCGCACCGCGGTCAGGTGATGGACCGCGGCCTGTGGGGCTGGACCCGGCACCCCAACTACTTCGGCGACTTCTGCGTCTGGTGGGGGCTGTACGTGCTGGCGTGCGACGGCGCCCGCTGGTCGTCGGCGGCGGGCGCCGTCGTGCTGGCCGTGCTCGGCCCGCTGACCATCAGCTTCCTGCTCCTGCGGGGCAGCGGGAAGCCGCTGCTGGAACGGCACATGGCGCAGCGGCCCGGCTACGCCGAATACGTCGCCCGGACGAGTGGTTTCTTCCCGTGGCCGCCGCGAAAGGGCGGTGTTGACGGGCGGGCGTAATCGGCGACAGCCGGGCCGCTGGGGGCACCGGTCGTGGTGAGTGGGTCGGCTCCGCTCAGTTCGGTGGGTTCGCGGTCAGTCGTCCAGGCCGCGGGCCCGCGAGAAGCGGGCGTGCCCCTCGCTCAGGGCCACGATCGGGTCCGGGTAGTCGAACCGCTCCCGTTCCGGACCCGACAGCTTCCACGGCTGGTGCACCGCCGCCCCCTCCAGCTCGGCCAGTTCCGGAACCCAGCGCCGCACATAGTCGCCGTCCGGGTCGAAACGGGCCGCCTGGAGCAGCGGGTTGAGCACCCGGTTGGGCCGGGTGTCGGTGCCGGTGCCCGCCGACCACTGCCAGTTGAGCTGGTTGTTGGGGATGTCGCCGTCGACCAGCAGGTCCAGGAAGTGCCGGGCGCCGACCCGCCAGTCCACGTACAGCGTCTTGGTCAGGAAACTCGCCACGAGCAGCCTGCCCCTGTTGTGCATCCAGCCCTCGTGCAGCAGTTGGCGCATCGCGGCGTCCACGATGGGGTAGCCGGTGCGGCCCTCGCGCCAGGCCGTGACCTCCTCGGGGGCGGTGCGCCAACGGTCGTGCCGGGAACGGTAGTCGCGGTGCGCCGCGTCCGGCCGCGCGGCGAGCACCTGATGGTGGAAGTCGCGCCAGGCGAGCTGCCGGATGAACGCCTCCGCGCCCCGGCCGCTCACCGACCGCGCCCGGTGGACGAGTTCGGTCGCGGACACGCACCCGAAGTGCAGATACGGCGAGAGCCGGGAGGTCGCGTCACCCGCCAGGTCGTCGTGCTGGTCCGCGTAACCCTCCAGGCCCGAACGCCACCAACTGCCCGCCAGCTTGCGACCCGCCGTCTCCCCGCCGGGCGGCAGGCCCGGCGACGGCTGCCCGCCGCCCGGCCCGGTCAGCTCGGCGGCGGAGGGCAGCGCGGCGGACTTCACGTCCTCGGGCACGGTGACCTTGCGCGGCGCGTCCAGCACGCGGCGCTGGGGCTCGGCGCCCCAGCGCCGGAAGTACGGTGTGAAGACGGCGAAGTGGTCGCGGCCCACGGGGGTGACGGCGCCGGGCGGGGCCGCGGTGACCACGGCCTCGTGCACCACCACCTCGCAGCCCGCCGCCGCCAGGGCCTTGCGCAGCCGGTCCTCGCGGCGCAGGGCGTAACCGCTCACCCCGGCCGCGATGTGCACCTGCCGCGCCCCGCTGTCGCCGACGGCCCGGATAACCTCCTCGACGACGTCGCCGCGCCGCACGACCAGCCGCCCGCCGCGCGCCCGCAGGCCCGCGTCCAGGTCGGCCAGGCAGTCGGCGAGGAACGCCGCCCTGTTCGGCACCGCGAATCCGGCCCGCGCGATGCCCTCGTCCACCACGAACAGCGGGACCACGCTCCCGGCCGCCGCCACCGCCCCGGCCAGCACGGGGTTGTCGTGCAACCGCAGGTCCGCGGTGAACAGCGCGATGGACGACCCGGTCCGCGACGTCTCAGGCACGGGCCACCGCCGGGAACGTCACCAGCGCCAGCGGGGCACTCGTCGGCTGCTGCGAGCCGCCGGCCGGTTCGACCGTCACGCCCACCCCGGAGGCGTTGTCGATCCGCCCGTCCAGCACCACGGCCTGGTCGGTGGCTGACGGGTCCATCAGACCCGCCGGCCGCATCTTCCCGCCGTCGTCGAACCACAGCTCGTACGTCTTCCCGGCCGCCGGCGTCGGCATACCGGCGGCCAGGAAAGCGGCCTTGCCCAGGCTCCGGGAGACCACCACGGTCGCGGTCGTGCCGGTGCTGAGCTTCCGTGTGGTGCTCGCCGCGTCGGGCGCCGAGAGCACCTGGGAGAGCTCGCCCGCCCGCTGCTCGGCCTGATTCGCGCGCTGCCTCGCGTCGTCGGCGGCCTGGTGCTGCCAGACGGCCACCCCGCCGAGCCCGACCACTCCCGCCATGCACGCGGCCAGCGCGTAACGCGGCAGCCGCCGCGCCCCGGCCATCCATCCGGCGAGACCGCGCCGCTCCTGCCGCGTGACGACCGGCGGCTCCTGCCGCACGGCGGCGACCCGGCGCAGCACCTGCTCACGCATGTGCGGCGGCGGCACGACCGACGCGGCCAGCGCCAGCCGGGTGGCCGTCGCGGACAGCTCACGGACCTCCTGCGCACAGGCCGAGCAGTCGGCGATGTGCCGTTCGAATTCCTCCCGCTCACCGTCGGGCAGCGCGTGCACCGCGTACGCACCGGTGAGGGTATGCAGATCGGCGGTCGTCATGCGCTCACTCCCAAGCAGTCGCGCAGGCGGATGAGTCCGTCCCGCAGTCGGGTCTTGACGGTCCCCAGCGGAGCCGCGAGCAACTCGGCGACCTCCCGGTAGGTGAATCCCTGGTAGTAGGCGAGCGTCACCGACTGGCGCTGCAATTCGGTGAGCGTCCGCATACAGCGTCGCACCTGCTCGCGCTCCAGCCGTGACTCGACCTGTTCCGCGACCTCGTCGAAGGCGGGGGTGTGCTCAAGCAGCGCGGCCTTGTGCTCCCGGTCGGAGGACGCCTGCGCGGAACGCACCCGGTCCACCGCACGACGGTGGGCCAGCGTCATCACCCAGGTCATGGCGCTGCCACGGGATGCCTGGAAGCGGGTCGCGGTCTGCCAGACCTCGACCAGCACCTCCTGGGCGACCTCCTCCGACTGCGCGGGGTCCCGCAGCACCGAGCGCACCAGCCCCAGCACGGGCCCGGCCACCGCGTCGTAGACCCTGGCGAACGCCGCCTCGTCGCCGCGGGCGACCGCGACCAGCAGCTCCTGGAGGTCGGGGCCGGCGCCTGCGACGCCGTCCAGCCGTACGGCTTCCCTCATCTGCGATCCATCCCGTCCCGACTCACCCGCGCAAGTCTCCGACCGGTATTCGGAGCCGAGGGGTGGGCGGATTGCCCGCTCGCTGATTTCCTCCGGTCTCAGCCCGCCATCGTGCCCCCTTTCACCGCCACGGTCCGGACGACCTGCGCGGTCGTTACCCGTTCGCCACATTTGTCACCGTTACGCGGGTTCCGTGTCACAGAAGATCAACAAGCCCATGCGGTGACGCTCACCTGTCGTTGGCCGGACGAAGGTGCTGATCAACAGCAGCCCCGCCGTACGGAGGTACCTGGGATGACCGACCGGACCCTGTGGTCGTACGCCGAGATCGCCGCGCACATCCGCGTACAGGTCGACACCGTCCGCTCCTACCGGAAGCACGGGCATCTCCCGCCGCCCGATGTCGTCGAGGGCGGCAAGCCCTTCTGGTACGCCGATACCGTCAGGGCCTGGAGTGCCCGGCGGCCGGGAAACCGCGGCCGCCGGGATCCGGACTGAGCCTCAGTTCCGCGTGGCCGGCTCGGGGTCCCGCCGCTCCTGCGAGGAGTGCGGGGCCTTCGTGCCCTCCGCCGCCTCCTGGCCGCCGCCCTCCGATATGCCGAACCGGTCGTGGAAGCGGCGCAGCACCGGCGGCGCCCACCAGGTGGCCCGTCCGGTCAGCCGCATCACCGCGGGCACCAGCAGGGTGCGGACCACCATCGCGTCCATGAGCACCGCCAGCGCGATGCCGAGCCCCAGCATCTTGGTGTTGGCCACCCGCGAGGTGCCGATCGCGACCATCACCACGGCCAGGATCACCGCCGCCGCCGTGATCAGTCCGCCGGTCCGCTTGAGCCCGAACTCGATGGACGCCTGGTGGTCGCCGCCCCGGTCGTACTCCTCCTTGATCCGCGAGAGCAGGAACACCCCGTAGTCCATGGAGAGTCCGAAGGCCACGCAGAACATCAGCACCGGCAGGGTCGTCTCGATGCTGCCGGTGGCCGTGAAGCCCAGCAGTCCGGACAGATGACCGTCCTGGAAGACCCACACCACCGCGCCGAACATCGCGGTGAGACTCAGCGCGTTGAGCAGCACCGCCTGGAGCGGGATGATCACGCTGCCGGTGAGCAGGAAGACCAGCAGCAAGGTGACCAGGGCGATGATCCCGGCCGCCCATGGCAGCCGTTGGCCGATGGTGTCCTTGGTGTCCACCAGGACGGCGGCCTGGCCGGTCACCGAGGCTTTGAAGTCCGTGGGCACGGCGCGGATCGCGCCGACCAGGTGCTGGGTGCCGGCGTCCACCGCCTCGCTCGTGGACAGCACCGTCATGTAGGCGGCGCCTGAGTCCTGGGCGACGACCGGCCCCTCGACCCGGACAACGCCGGGCAGGGCGGCCACCCGCTTCTCGTATCCGGCCAGTTGGGACCGGTCGGCGCCTTCGGCCAGCACCGTGATGGCGCCGTCGGGACTGCCGGGGAACTCCTGGCGGATGTGCTGCTGCACCACATGAGACTCGGCCGCCGAGGGCAACTGCCGGTCGTCCGCGGCGCCGAAGCGCACCTGGAGGAAGGGCAGTCCGAGCAGCAGCAGGCCCGCGACCGCGCCGATCGCGAAGAGCGGCGCCCTGCGCATCACCAGCCGGGCGAAGGCGGCGTATCCCGCACCGGGGTCGCTCGCGGGCCTGCGGCGCAGTACCTTGCGCAGATCCAGCGCGTTGACCCGGTCTCCGAGCAGGACCAGGCAGGCGGGCAGCGCGATCAGCGCCGCGGCGGCGGCCAGCAGCACCACGGCGATCCCCGCGTAGGCGAAGGAGCGCAGGAAGTATTGCGGGAAGACGAGCATCGCGGCGAGCGAGGCGGCGACGGTCAGGGCCGAGAAGAGGACGGTGCGGCCCGCGGTGCGCAGGGTCACTCCGACCGCCGCGCGCGGGGTGAGTCCGGTCGCCAGCTCTTCGCGGAATCTGCGGACGATGAACAGGGCGTAGTCGATCGCGAGGCCGAGGCCGAGCGCGGTGGTGAGATTCTGCGCGAAGACCGAGACGTCGGTGAACGAGGTGATGGCGCGCAGCACCGCGTTGGTGCCGAGGATCGCGATGATGCCGACGCCCAGTGGCAGCAGTGCGGCGATGGCGCTGCCGAAGACCATGACGAGCAGTATCAGGGTGACGGGCAGGGCGATCATCTCGGCCTTGACCAGGTCGTCCTGGATGGTGCTCTGCAATTCGTGCCGGACGGCGGCCGAGCCGCCGACGCTCACGTCGACCGGTCCGTGCTCCCCGCGGTAGGCGGGGGCGATCCGTTTGACGGCGGTGGCCACCGCGTCGTCGTCGCCCTTGAGCCGGGCGGTGATCATCGCCGAGCCGTCGTCCTTGGCGCGCAGCACCGGCGCGTGGGTGCCCCAGTAGGAGGTGACGCCGGTGACGGCCGGATCGGCGGCGAGCTTGCGGGCCAGCTCCTGCCCCTGCGCGGCCACGGCGGGGCTGTCGACTCCCGCGCCCTTGGCGTCGACCAGCAGGACCAGATTGGGCTGGGAGGCGGGGAAGTGGTCGGCGAGCGCCGCGGTCGCGTACGAGGACTCGGAGTCGGGCGCTTCCCAGCCGCCGCTGGCCAGCCGGTCGGCCACGCCTCGCCCGGCGACGACCGCGAGCGCGGTGAAGAGGAGGGCGAGCAGCAGCGTCAGCCTGGGCCGGGCCGTGACGGCCCGCGTCCAGCCCCCGACCTCGGAGTCGTGGTTGACATCAGCCATGACAAAAGGTGTCCTCTCCCCGTAGTGCGACGTAGAATCGCAAATGCGAACTGTCGCTCGCGTTTCAAGAATGCGAGTGGCCGCTCGTGTTTGTCAATACCCCTGGGGAGTCACCGTGTCCGAGGCGGAAGAGCGGCAGCCGCGCCGTCGGCAGGCCCGCGGCGAGCGGCGTGTCACACAGCTCCTCCAGGCCGCCGCCAGCGTGTTCTGCGCGCTGGGCTACACGGCGTCCAGCACCAACGCGATCGCCCGCGAGGCGGGGGTGTCGCCGGGCACGCTCTACCAGTTCTTCCCGAACAAGGAGGCCATCGCGGTCGAGCTGGGCAGCCAGCTCGCCAAGGAGATGGAAGCCACCCACGGCCGGGTCTTCACCGTCGAGAACGCCTTGCTGCCGCTGGACGAGATGATCGACGCCGTCGCCGGTCCCTTCATCGAGTTCAACTGCGCCAACCCGGCCTTCCTCGCCCTGATCAAGGGCCCGGACACTCCCGGCAAGGTCGCCGAGGGCCACGACGAGCTGCACGCGTCACTGCTCGCGCGCCTCACCGAACTGCTCGGCGTCCGTCAGCCGTCGCTGTCCACAGCTGAACGCACGCTTGTGGCGCAGATGTCCTTCGCGATGTTCAAGGCAGGACTCGACCTCGTCGTCCAGCACGAGGGCGAGGAACGGGACGCGTACGCGCGGGAGATGAAGGGGATGCTCTACCGCTATCTGGCGCCCTACCTGGGCACCGGGGCGGTCACCGGTCAGGGCACGGCCGTCGCCCCCGACGCAGCCGCCGCCCCGGACAAGGGCGCCGCCCCGGGCAAGAGCCCAGAAGACAGCACGGACACCGCCGCCGCGCGCTGACTTCGCGTCCGGGGCCGCGGCCGACGGCTACTTGCCGCGACCGGCCGAGAAACAGGGAAATCCGCCCCGGTCCTTGCCCGGTGGCGGACTTGTGCGCGCGACAGTGGCACCTGTGACGGATGTCGACGTGGTGGTGGCCGCTGCCCCTGGTCCCGCGGGCAGGCCACCGGCCGGTCCCGTACCACCACCGCCGGAGGGTCCCGGTACGGCCACCGCGTCACCCGCGAAGGACGCCCGTACCACCATCGAGGGAGGCCGGGTCGCCTCGCGCTCCCCCACCAGGCGGGGATCGCGGCGCTCACGCGCTCGCGAGATCCACTGCACCAGCGTGCCGATACCGGCGACGAGCATCGATATACCGAGCCCCAGGCAGAGGGCGAAGAACGAGTTGGAAGCGGCTTTGCCGCTGAAATAACCGGCTCCGACGGAATAGCTGGCCCAGACGGCCTCCGCGACACCCGCGCCCACCGCGTAACGCCGGGCGGGATAGCGCACGACACCCGCCGCGAGACCGCCTATCACTCGGCCGCTGGGCAGAAAGCGCACACCGATCACAAAGGGCACACCGTGCCGCTGTATCCGCAGGGCGGCCCATCTGAGCAGCGCCGCCCGGCGTTCGTCGCGCTCCATGCGGGCCAGGACACGGCCGCTGAGCGCCCGGCCGGTGCGGTGGATCAGCATGTCGCCGAGGACCGCGCTGCCCGCCACCACCAGCAGCACGAGGGCGATGTCCAGCCGTCCCTCGGCCGCCATCACTCCGCCGGTCACGAGCAGCACGGAGTTGGGCACGAGCGGCGGGGCCGTGGTGAGGGCCAGTACCGCGTATGCCCAGAAGACGTGTCCACCTCGCAGGTACTCAGCGAGACCCGAGGTGAAGTCCAGTGACGACACGTTCAGTGCAACGTCCATTCCACCGCCCCTCTTCCCGCCCCCGGGCTTCAAAACTGACAGCGGCCGGTGGGACGGGGCAAGGGGGTTTCCCGTGGATCAGGGGATTCCTCGGGGGCTCCCAGGAGAATTCATCCTGAGGGTCCAGTCGGGCTACTCCTCAGGGAGTACGGGCGCGCCTGTCACGGAACGCGGAATGCTCCCGGCGCACTGGGCCTCCGGAGCACAGGGCCTCCGGAGCGCAGGGACCACCCGGTCACCGGGTCACCGGGTCACCGGGTCACCGGCCGAGCAGTTCGCCGCCGTTGCACTGAAGGATCTCGCCGGTGATGAAGCCGGCCTCGGGGGACGCGAGGAAGAGCACGGCCGCCGCCACGTCGGCGGGGTGGCCGACGCGGCCCACGAGCGTGCGCCCGGCCCGCCGGGTCAGCTCGGCGTCATTGAGCCGCGAGCCGAAGAATTCGGTGCCCGCCACGGTGCCGGGCGCCACGATGTTGCACGTGACGCCCTGCGGGCCGAGCTGGGCGGCCAGCGAGTGGTTCCAGGCGTGCAGGGCGGCCTTGGAGGCCCCGTAGGAGCCGCCGCCGCGCAGCGCGGCCACCGAGGTGACCGTGACCACCCGGCCGCTGTCGGTGAAGCGGTCTCGCAGCGATTCGGTCAGCAGCACCGCGGTCAGCACATTGCGCTCGAAGTCGCCGCGCCAGCGGGCGAGCACCCCGTGCGGGCCCGCGCCGATCGCCAGCTCCCGGCTGCCCGCGTTGTTCACCAGGACGTCGACCTGCTCGGGCAGGTGCCGGAGCGCCGCCTCGACGTCGTCGGGGTCGGCCAGGTCGCAGGCGACCGGGGTGACGTCCAGCCCGCGCTCCCGGCGCAGCTCCTCCGCGGTGGCGTGCAGGACCTCACGGCGACGGCCGACGATCGTGACGTGGTGGCCCTCCTCGGCGAAGCGGATCGAGATCGCCCGACCGATGCCCGTACCCCCGCCGGTCACGACGACGCTGCGGCCCGCTGTCCCGTTCTGTGCCATGTACTCCGCCCCTCATGAGGAGACAGCACGCTACGGGATCGCCCCATACCGCCCGCGAGCGGGGTAGCCTGCGAAAACGCCCCCTTTCGAAGAGACGTAGATCACAGGGCTTGGAACGTAACCATTACGGTGGTTCGTGGGTCTTATGTCTTGAGCACCGCGCTCCCGGCGGAGCCGGTGGGGGGCTGCGGAACGGGCTGTCTTGGGGGACGGCCCGGGAATGCGTCGCCGGGGCGATGTCCGGGGAGCTTTGAGCGGCCCTCCCGGGCCGCAGTCGTCCCGGCACGGCGCAGCCGCCGAAAGACGCCCGGTCGGACCCGTGGGGGGATCCGTTCCGGGAACGGGAGCGCCCCGTGCCGGACCCGTGGGGGGATCCAGCGCGGGGCGCTTCTTCATGCGTGGCGGGGCCAGGCTCAGCCCGTGGTTCAGCGGCCCTCGACGGGCACGTAGTCGCGGATCTCGACGCCCGTGTAGATCTGCCGCGGACGGCCGATGCGGGAGCCGGGCTCCTTGATCATCTCGTGCCACTGGGCGATCCAGCCGGGCAGCCGCCCGATGGCGAACAGCACGGTGAACATGCTGGTCGGGAAGCCCATGGCCCGGTAGATCAGGCCGGTGTAGAAGTCCACGTTCGGGTACAGCTTGCGCGAGACGAAGTAGTCGTCGCCGAGCGCGTGCTCTTCGAGCTTGAGCGCGATGTCCAGAAGCTCGTCGGACTTGCCGAGCGCCGACAGGACGTCGTGCGCGGCCGACTTGATGATCTTCGCCCGGGGGTCGAAGTTCTTGTAGACGCGGTGTCCGAAGCCCATGAGCTTCACACCGTCTTCCTTGTTCTTCACCTTGCGGATGAAGGCGTCCACGTCGCCGCCGTCGGCCTGGATGCCTTCCAGCATCTCCAGCACCGACTGGTTGGCGCCGCCGTGCAGGGGGCCCCACAGCGCGCTGATACCGGCCGAGATCGAGGCGAACTGGTTCGCCTGCGAGGAGCCGACCAGCCGGACCGTCGACGTCGAACAGTTCTGCTCGTGGTCGGCGTGCAGGATGAAGAGCTTGTCGAGGGCGCTGACCACGACCGGGTCGAGCTCGTACTCCTCGGCCGGCACGGAGAACGTCATGCGCAGGAAGTTCTCGACATAGCCGAGGTCGTTGCGCGGGTAGACCACCGGCTGACCGACGGACTTCTTGTACGCGTACGCCGCGATGGTCGGCAGCTTGGCGAGCAGCCGGATCGTGGAGAGGTGGCGCTGCTCGGGATCGAACGGGTTGTGGCTGTCCTGGTAGAAGGTCGACAGCGCGCTCACCACGGACGACAGCATCGCCATCGGGTGGGCGTCACGGGGGAAGCCGTCGTAGAACCGTTTGACGTCCTCGTGCAAAAGGGTGTGCTGGGTGATCTCGCCCTTGAACTCCGCCAGCTCGTCGACCGTCGGCAGTTCGCCGTTGATCAGCAGGTAGGCGGTCTCCAGGAAGCTTCCGCGCTCGGCGAGCTGCTCGATCGGGTAACCGCGGTAGCGCAGGATGCCTTCCTCACCATCGAGGAAGGTGATCGCGGACTTGTAGGCCGCAGTGTTGCCGTAACCGCTGTCCAGGGTGACCAGCCCGGTGTCGGCGCGCAGCTTGCCGATGTCGAAGCCGTTGTCACCGACGGTGCTGTCAACCACCGGGTAGCTGTACTCGCCGTCCCCATACCGCAGTACTACAGACTTGTCGCTCACGTCATTCCCTCACCGACGGTGTTGCCTCTTCTTCGAGGTGCCCTGACGAGGTCCACTGTCCCCCATTTGGCACTGGCGTGTGCACTCGGGGTCGGCCATCGGGCCGAAAGGTGGCACTCAGTGCCTATTTTGCGCCCCTGGACAGCCGGTGGTCGAGAGCCGTGAAGCGCTTTCCCGCCGACACCGTCCGCACCGCCTGACCGATGGCGCGACGCGATCCGACCAGCACGACGAGCCGCTTCGCCCTGGTCACAGCGGTGTAGAGCAGATTGCGCTGCAGCATCATCCAGGCACTGGTGGTGACAGGGATCACCACGGCCGGATACTCGCTGCCCTGCGAGCGGTGGATCGTCACCGCATACGCGTGGGCCAGCTCGTCCAGCTCGTCGAAGTCGTACGGGATCTCCTCGTCCTCGTCGGTGTGCACGGTGAGGCGCTGCTCGACGGTGTCCAGCCCGGTGACCACGCCGACCGTGCCGTTGAAGACGCCGTTCGCGCCCTTGTCGTAGTTGTTCCTGATCTGCGTGACCTTGTCGCCGACCCGGAAGGTCCGGCCGCCGAACCGGCGCTCGGGCAGGTCGGGCCGCGCCGGGGTGACGGCCTGCTGGAGCAGTCCGTTGAGCACGCCCGCGCCCGCGGGACCCCGGTGCATCGGCGCGAGCACCTGGACGTCACGGCGCGGGTCGAGCCCGAAGCGGGCCGGGATGCGGCGGGCCACCACGTCCACGGTCAGCCTGGCCACCTCCTCCGAGTCCTCCTCGGCGAAGAGGAAGAAGTCGGGCAGGCCCTGAGTGAGCGGCGGGACACCGGAGTTGATCCGGTGCGCGTTGGTCACCACCCCGGACTGCTGGGCCTGCCGGAAGATACGTGTGAGCCGCACGGCGGGCACGGGGCCGTCCGCCGCGAGCAGGTCACGCAGCACCTCACCCGCGCCGACGCTCGGCAACTGGTCCACATCGCCGACGAACAGCAGGTGCGCGCCCGGCGGCACCGCCTTCACCAGCTTGTTCGCCAACAGCAGGTCGAGCATCGACGCCTCGTCGACCACCACCAGATCCGCGTCCAGCGGCCGGTCCTTGTCGTACGCCGCGTCGCCGCCCGGCTTCAGCTCCAGCAGCCGGTGCACGGTCGAGGCCTCGGCACCGGTCAGCTCGGCCAGCCGCTTGGCGGCGCGGCCGGTCGGGGCGGCCAGCACCACCTTGGCCTTCTTCGCGCGCGCCAGCTCCACCACCGAGCGCACGGTGAACGACTTGCCGCAGCCGGGGCCGCCGGTGAGCACGGCGACCTTCTCGGTCAGCGCCAGCCGTACCGCCTCCTGCTGTTCCGGTGCGAGATCGGCCCCCGTCCTGGTTGCCAGCCAGGCCAGCGCCTTGTCCCACTCCACGTCCCGGAAGGCGGGCAGCCGGTCCTCCGGTCCGCGCAGCAGCCGCAGCAACTGGGCGGCGAGCGATATCTCGGCCCGGTGGAAGGGGACCAGGTAGACGGCCTTCGCCTGTTCCTCGTGCCCGTCCGGCGAGGGCACGCTCTCCCGGACGACGCCCTCCTCCTCGGCCAGCTCGCCCAGGCAGTCGATCACTAGGCCCGTGTCGACCTGGAGCAGCTTCACCGAGTCCGCGATCAGCCGTTCCTCGGGCAGATAGCAGTTGCCGCCGTCAGTGGCCTGCGACAGGGCGTACTGCAATCCCGCCTTGACCCGCTCCGGGCTGTCGTGGGGTATCCCGACCGCCTGCGCGATCCGGTCCGCGGTCAGGAAGCCGATCCCCCAGACCTCGGCGGCCAGCCGGTACGGCTGGTTCTTCACCACGGAGATCGACGCGTCCCCGTAGCCCTTGTAGATCCGCACGGCGATGGAAGTGGACACCCCCACTCCCTGGAGGAAGACCATCACCTCCTTGATCGCCTTCTGCTCCTCCCACGCGGCGGCGATCAGCTTGGTGCGCTTGGGGCCAAGTCCTGGCACCTCGATCAGCCGCTTCGGCTCGCCCTCGATGATCTCCAGCGTGCCGGTGCCGAAGTGGTCGACGATCCGCTCCGCGATCCTCGGCCCGATGCCCTTGATCAGCCCCGATCCCAGGTAGCGGCGTATCCCCTGGATCGTGGCCGGCAGCACCGTCGTGTAGTTCTCGACACTGAACTGCTTGCCGTACTGCGGATGCGAGCCCCAGCGGCCGTGCATCCGCAGCGACTCCCCCGGCTGCGCCCCCAGCAGCGCGCCGACGACCGTCAGCAGATCCCCCGAGCCACGGCCGGTGTCCACCCGCGCGACCGTGTACCCGGTGTCCTCGTTGGCGTACGTGATCCGTTCCAGGACGCCGTCCAGCACGGCCAGCCCCGACTCGCCCATGCCCGGCCTCCCTTCCCGGCCCTCCCGTTGGTGATCTGTTCCGAAGGTACCGGTTGGCTCGGACACCCCGTTGCCGCCCTGTGGATAACTCTCCGGCGGCAACTCCCCCTGTGGACAACGCCGCTCGGGCCACCCGGCTGCGGCCCTTCACGCGTTCGGCCGAACTCCGGGGGCCGCCGCTCGCGCGCCCGCGTAGCGTGCGACACATGAGCGACCGACCGCTGCAGGACGAAGTGCTGACCGAGCTGGGTGACGAGCGGCTTCAGGAGATGGCCGATCGGCTCGGCACGGACACGGACGCGGCTCGGCAGGTCGTGGGCGCCTCGGTCGGTTCGCTGACCGGTGTGGTCACGGACGAGGCGGTGACACCGGGCGGGACCGCGGAGTTGAGCCAGGCGCTGGAGCAGGCCGCCTCGGAACCGGAGCCGCTCACCGGGGTCGCCGGTTTCGCGGGGCTCGGCACGGGCGTGGGCGGCGGTCTGCTCACCACGGTGCTGCGCAAGGCGACCGCGCCGACGGCCCGCGCGGTGTCGAAGCGGACGGGTCTTCCGGTGGCGGCGGTCACGATGGCGCTGGAGACGCTCATTCCCGTGGTGGCGACGGTGCTGGCCAAGCGGGCCCGCCGGGCGAAGTGAGGCGGACGCGGCGAGCCGCCCCGGCGGTCA
The DNA here is from genome assembly GCF_055559175.1 of Streptomyces sp. NPDC024632. Lineage (NCBI taxonomy): Bacteria > Bacillati > Actinomycetota > Actinomycetes > Kitasatosporales > Streptomycetaceae > Streptomyces > Streptomyces sp. NPDC024632. The sequence goes on along the minus strand of NZ_JBVHLD010000007.1, from coordinate 316,910 downwards.
CAGCGTCCGCACAGAGATACGAAAGAGGTCCGGCACAAGGCCGGACCTCTTTCGTTTCCCCCCTGCTACCCCCGAAGCCCCCCTCGGGCGCATTTCCCTCTCGGCTCCGTGAAACCCCTCCCAGGAGCCTTGATGCCCAGTAAGACCACCGACCCCCCGGAAGGGTTGTACGACGGATGCGTAATCTCTCAAGTTTTTTTCAGAGAACGTGCCGGAGGTACCGATCGGCGATCTCGGCGACCAGTTCAGCGCCGTCCCTGGCCCACAGCGCGGGGTTGAAGATCTCCACCTCGACCGGCCCGCGAAAGCCCGTCGCGTCCACCTGCTCACGCAGTCCCCGCAGGTCGACGCATCCGTCGCCGAGCTGTCCCCGCCCCAGCAGCACCCCCTCCGGCAGCGGTGTCACCCAGTCGGCGACCTGGAAGGAGGCGATCCTGCCTGCCGCTCCGGCCCGGACGATCTGCGTAGGCACCATGTCGTCCCACCACAGGTGATAGGTGTCGACCACGACACCCACCTGGTCCGCGGGGAAGCGCTCGGCGATGTCCAGCGCCTGGCCGAGCGTGGAGACCACACACCGGTCGGAGGCGTACATCGGGTGCAGGGGCTCGATCGCGAGCCGTACCCCGCGCTCCGCCGCGTAGGGCGCCAGCTCGCCGATCGCGTCGGCGACCCGCTCCCTGGCGGCGGCGATGTCGCGGTCGCCCGCGGGCAGGCCGCCGGAAACCAGCACCAAGGTGGCCGTTCCCAGCGTCGCCGCCTCGTCGATCGCCGCGCGGTTGTCGTCCAGCGCGGTCGCCCGCTCCGCCGGGTCGGTCGCGGTGAAGAATCCGCCGCGGCACAGCGATGTCACGGTGAGCCCGCTGTCCCGCATCAGGTCCGCTGCACGCTCGACGCCGTACTCCCGCACCGGCGCCCGCCACAGCCCCACCGAGCCGATCCCGGCCGCCACGCAGCCCTTGGCCAGCTCGGGCAGCGACCACTGCTTGACGGTCTCCTGGTTGATGCTCAGCCGCGAGAGGTCGCCGGTCACGTCGCTGTGCACGTCGTCGTGAGAGGCGGATGCGGAGGACTCGGGGTCGGGCGACGTCGGTACGGTCATGCGTCCACTCCGTATACGGCGAGCAGGCCGCGCATCCGAGCCTCGGCGAGTCCGGGGTCTGGGAACAGGCCGATCCGGTCGGCCAGTTCGTAGGCGCGGGCGAGATGCGGCAGGGAACGGGCCGACTGGAGACCGCCGACCATGCTGAAGTGCGACTGGTGCCCGGCCAGCCAGGCGAGCAGGACGACACCGGTCTTGTAGAAGCGTGTCGGTGTCTGGAACAGGTGCCGGGACAACTCGACGGTGGGGTCGAGAACGCGGCGGAAACCGGCGGCGTCCCCGGTGTCGAGGGCGCTGACGGCAGCCGACGCCAGGGGCGCGAGCGGGTCGAAGATGCCGAGCAGCGCGTGGCTGAAGCCCTGTTCGTCGCCCTCGATCAGCTCGGGGTAGTTGAAGTCGTCGCCGGTGTAGCAGCGCACGCCCTGCGGCAGGCGGCGGCGCAGTTCGACCTCGCGCCGCGCGTCGAGCAGCGAGATCTTCACGCCGTCGATCTTGTCCGGGTGGGCCTTGATGACGTCGAGGAAGGTGTCGGTCGCCACGTCCAGATCATCGCTGCCCCAGTACCCGGCGAGCGCCGGGTCGAACATCGGGCCGAGCCAGTGCAGGATCACCGGGTCGCCGGCCTGACGCAGCAGCCGCCCGTACACCTCCAGATAGTCCTCAGGGCCCTTCGCGACCGCGGCGAGGGCGCGGGACGCCATGAGGACGGCCTGCGCACCGGTCGCCTCGACGAGCGCCAACTGCTCCTCGTAGGCGGCGGCGACCTCGTCCAGTGTGGCGGCGGGACCGGTGAGCTGGTCGGTGCCGACACCGCAGGCGATCCGGCCGCCGACGGCGCGCGCCTCGGCCGCCGACCTGCGGATCAGCTCCGCCGCGCCCGCCCAGTCGAGCCCCATGCCGCGCTGCGCGGTGTCCATGGCCTCGGCCACGCCCAGCCCGTGCGACCACAGATGGCGGCGGAAGGCGAGAGTGGCGTCCCAGTCGACGGCCGCGGGCTCGTCCGCCGCCGTCCGCAGCGGGTCGGCCACGACATGGGCGGCGGAGTACACGACACGGCTGCGCAGCGGAAGATCCGCTCTATAGGTGACGGATTCCGAACGCGGCACATAGGTGCGCGTTTCACCGGACGCGTCCGGCAGCAGGATGCTCACAGGGCCAGCTCCGGAACCTCGAAGCGGCGGCCCTGCGCGGAGGAGGCCAGGCCGAGTTCGGCGAGCTGGACGCCCCGGGCACCGGCCAGCAGGTCCCACTGCCAGGGCTCGTCGAGCGCGACGTGCCGCAGGAACAGCTCCCACTGGACCTTGAATCCGTTGTCGAAGTCGCCGTTGTCCGGGACCTCCTGCCACTGGTCCCTGAAGGACTCGGTGGCGGGCAGGTCCGGATTCCACACCGGCTTCGGCGTGGCGGAACGGTGCTGGACGCGGCAGTTGCGCAGCCCGGCGACCGCGGAGCCGTGCGTGCCGTCGACCTGGAACTCCACCAATTCGTCGCGGTTGACGCGCACCGCCCAGGAGGAGTTGATCTGTGCGACGGCGCCGCCCTCGAGTTCGAAGACACCGTAGGCGGCGTCGTCCGCGGTGGCGTCGTACGGCTTGTCCTTCTCGTCCCAGCGCTGCGGGATGTGGGTGGTGGCGAGCGCCTGGACGGTACGGACCCGGCCGAACAGCTCGTGCAGCAGGTACTCCCAGTGCGGGAACATGTCGGCCACGATGCCGCCGCCGTCCTCCGAGCGGTAGTTCCAGGAGGGGCGTTGGGCGCTCTGCCAGTCGCCTTCGAAGACCCAGTAGCCGAATTCGCCGCGGATGGACAGGATCCGGCCGAAGAAGCCGCCGTCGATGAGCCGCTTGAGCTTCAGCAGGCCCGGCAGGAAGAGCTTGTCCTGCACGACGCCGTGCTTGACGCCCGCGGATGTGGCGAGCCGGGCGAGTTCCAGCGCTCCGTCGAGTGAGGTGGCGGTGGGCTTCTCGCAGTAGATGTGCTTGCCCGCGGCGATGGCCGCCTTCAGCGCGGTCTCGCGTGCCGCGGTCACCTGCGAGTCGAAGTAGATGTCGACGGAGGGGTCGGCGAGGACGGCGTCGAGGTCGGTCGACCAGTGCTCGATGCCGTGCCGCTCGGCCATGGCCCGCAGCGCGTGCTCGCGCCGGCCCAGCAGGATCGGCTCGGGCCACAGTGTGGTGCCGTCGCCGAGGTCGAGTCCGCCCTGCTCACGCAGGCTCAGGATGGAGCGGACCAGGTGCTGCCGGTATCCCATCCGCCCGGTGACGCCGTTCATGGCGATCCGCACTGTCCTGCGTGTCACGTGACAAGTCCTCTCATCGCTGCCGGATGCAGGGAACGCGCCCACGGTCACCAGCAAGGCAATAGCAAGCGCTTTCTGCTCGTTCACGCTAGCCGCCACTGCTTGCGTTCGACAAGAGTCTCCTGGTGGTGAATGGAAGCGCTTTCTCTCACATGCGCCACCGCTCCCCCTCGCGTCCACGAAGTGAGACCATGTGCCCCTGCGAGCGGGAACGCGCACCTCACGGCGCCCCTCGCGCCCACCGCCCCCTGCAGAAGGACCAGACCGAGATGGCAGTGACTCTGGCCGATGTGGCGGCGCGCGCCGGAGTGTCGTCGGCGACCGTGTCCCGTGTTCTGAACGGCAACTACCCGGTCGCGGGAAGCACTCGGGAGCGGGTCAGGCGCGCCGTCGCCGAACTGGACTATGTCGTCAACGGCCAGGCGCGGGCCCTCGCCGCCGCCACCTCCGACCTGGTCGGCGTCCTCGTCAACGATGTCGCCGACCCCTTCTTCGGGCTCATCGCGAGCGCCGTCCAGGCCGAGATCAGCGCGGGCGCGGCGCCGGGCGGCGGCAAGCTCGCCGTCGTGTGCAACACCGGTGGATCCCCCGAGGCCGAACTCACCTATCTCACGCTGCTCGAACGCCAGCGCGCGGCGGGCGTGGTCCTCACCGGGGGCGCCGTGGAGAGCGGGGAGCACACGGCGGCGGTCACCGCGCGGCTCACCCGGCTCGCCGCGTCCGGCGCCAATGTCGTGCTGTGCGGCCGTCCCCCGCTGACCCTGCCGGACAGCGGGCTCGTCGCGGCCACCGTCGCCTTCGACAACCGCGGCGGCGCGCGGCGGCTGACCGAGCACCTGCTGTCCCTGGGCCACCGCAGAATCGGTTACGTGACGGGGCCGGTCGAGCGCAGCACCTCCCGGCACCGGCTGGAGGGCCACCGTGCGGCCCTGGCCGCGAGCGGCACCCGGATCACCTCGGATCCGGAGGCGTACGCGGAGCGGCTGACGGTGCACGGGACGTACGACCGGGCGTCGGGTTACGACGCCGCGCTCGAACTGCTGCGGCGGGACGCGGGTCTGACCGCGATCGTGGCCGCGAACGACACGGTCGCGCTCGGCGTGTGCGCGGCGCTGCGGGACCAGGGGCTGAGCATTCCCGGTGACGTGTCGGTCGCCGGATTCGACGATCTGCCGTTCAGCGCCGATGTCTCCCCGGCCCTGACGACGGTCCGCATTCCCTTGCAGGAGGCGGGCGCGCGAGCCGGGCGGTTGGTGATGGGGCGGCTGTCCCCGCCGCCGGGCGGGGTCGCCACGATCCGTACGGAACTCATGGTCCGCGGGTCGACGGCGCCGCCGTCGGACCGGTCCGACTGAAGTTATCCACAGGTTTCGGAGGGGTCTTCCGCCCGGCCCCGCATCCGCCTACCTTTGACTCAGGCAAAGGAAATGGGGGATTGATCATGGCCGTCCGGGAGATCCGCGAATTCAACCGCTTCTACACCAACCTGATCGGTGCGCTCGACTACAGCCGCCACCTGCACACACCGTTCACCCTCACCGAGGCGCGCGTGCTGTACGAGCTGGCGCACGCCCCGCGGACCGACGCGGCCGACCTGCGGGTGGAGTTGTCGCTGGACGCGGGCCATCTCAGCCGGATGCTGGCCAAATTCGAGGAGCGGCAACTGGTCACCCGCGGCCCGTCAGAACAGGACGCCAGGCGGCAGCGGATAGAGCTGACCACGCACGGGAGGCAGGCCGCGTCGCTGCTGGAGGAGCGGTCGGAGGAAGCCGTCGGCTCGCTGGTGGACCGCATACGTCTGCAGGACCGGCCGCGGCTGTCCGAGGCGATGCGGACGGTTCGGGAAATACTGCGCGACAACACCGTCAGCGGCGACAGCGGTGGCGACGGCCGTGCCCCGGCCACCGGCGGCGAGCCGTCCGCGTCGCGGGTCGTGCTGCGCGGCGCGCGCCCCGGCGATCTGGGGTGGTCCATCGAGCGCAACGCGGAGGTCTACGCGACGGAGTTCGGGTGGAACGAGGAGTACGAGGCGCTGGTCGCCCAGATCGTCGCGGACTTCGCCGCCCATCGCGATCCGGAGCGCGACGCGGTGTGGATCGCCGAACTCGACGGACGGCGGGCGGGCTGCGTCTTCTGTGTACGCGACAAGGAGCCGGGCACCGCGCGGCTACGGCTGCTGCTGGTCGATCCGGCCGCCCGGGGGCACGGCATAGGCAAGTTGTTGGTGGACGAATGCATCGCCTTCGCCCGCTCCGCCGGCTACACCGATCTGGTCCTGTGGACCAATGGCATACTGGCCGGCGCCCGAACGATCTATCAGCGCGCGGGATTCGAACTCGTCGCGGAGCAGCGGCATCACAGCTTCGGCCGCGAACTCATGGGGCAGGACTGGCACTTGGCGCTGTAGGGGACAGCGCCGCAGGGCCGACACGACATCGCAGACACGGTACAGGGGGATTCCATGGCGATTTCGATGCAGAAGGTGGAGCAGACCGCGCCCGGTCTGGTCAGCCTCTACAAGCAGGCGGCCGTCAGCCTGGACAAGCACCGGCTGTCGGGCGAAAGCGCCGCGGTCTATCTGGTGCTCGACCGCTCGGGCAGCATGCGGGAGTTCTACAACGACGGCACCGTCCAGCATCTCGCCGAGCAGACACTCGGCCTGGCCGCGCATTTCGACGACGACGGCATCGTCCCCGTCGTGTTCTTCTCCACCGAGGTCGACGGTGTGGACGAGGTGTCGCTGACGCGGTACGGCGGCCGGATCAACAAGCTCAATGAGGCGTACGGCCATATGGGTCGCACCAATTACGCGGCTGCCATGGAAGCGGTCATCGAGCACTATCAGCGGTCGGGGTCGACGGCGCCCGCGTTCGTGGTGTTCCAGACCGACGGCGGGCCGATCAACAAGGGCGCGACCATCGAGGTGCTGTGCAAGGCGGCGAAGCTGCCGATCTTCTGGCAGTTCGTGGGATTCGGGGACGACGAATTCCGCTTCCTGCGGCGGCTGGACGAACTGCCGGTACCCGCCAAACGGGTGGTGGACAACGCGGGGTTCTTCCCCGCGGGCAAGGACCCGCGATCGATATCGGACGCGGTGCTGTACGACCAGCTCATGGCGGAGTTCCCCGACTGGCTGGCGGCGGCCCGCGCGCAGGGCATCGTTCGCGGCTGAACAGGTGCCGAGCAGGGGCTGAACACGGGTCGGGCGGGGCCGAACGCGGTTGACCCGGCAGGAAGCGGTGCCTAGTGTCCGGCGAATGAAACTCGCCTTCTCCACTCTCGGCGTCCCGGCCCTGCCCATCGAGCAGGTGGTGCGGCTCGCGACGGAAAACGGCTTCCACGGCGTCGAATTGCGCGCCAGCGACGAGGAACCGGTCCACCCCGGTCTCTCGGCCGGTGAACGCGCCGACGTGGTGGAGCAGTTCGGCAAGGCCGGGGTCGAGATCCTCACCGTGGCCGCCTACGCCAAGGTGGCCGCGCCCGGGGACGACCAGCCGGTGCTCGACGAGATCGGCGCGGCGATGACCCTCGCGGCCGATCTGGGGGCCTCCTACGTGCGGGTGTTCCCCGGCGGAGGTGACACCGAGTCGCAGGAGGCGGACACGGTCGCCGCGCGCCGGCTCGCAGCGGTGGCGCCGGTCGCCGCCGACCTCGGGGTGCGGGTGCTGCTGGAGACCCATGACTCGCACCGCGGCGGCGCCGATGTGGCGCGGATCCTGGGCCTGGTCGGACACCAGGGGGTCGGCACGATCTGGGACGTGATGCACACCTGGCTGGCGGGAGAGCAGCCGTCCACGACCTATCCGGCACTGGCCCCGTACCTGGGCTATGTCCAGGTCAAGGACATCGCCTCGGCGGCGGACACCACACCGCTGGCGCTGGGGGCCGGGGTGCTGCCGCTGGCGGAGACCGTCGAGGTGCTGAGCCGGGCGGACTGGGACGGCTGGCTGTGCTGGGAGTACGAGAAGCGCTGGTATCCGCAGGTGCCGGAGTTGGCGGGGCTGCTCGGCCCAGCGCGCGAGCACCTGTCCCGGTTGCTGGCCGACTCGGCCTGAACGGCATGCTCGATCTGGCGCGGCTGAGGGCGCTGCACGCGGTGCACGTCCACGGGTCGGTGGGCGCGGCGGCCGAAGCGCTCGGCTACACGCCGTCGGCGGTCTCGCAGCAGATCTCCAAGCTGGAGCGGGAGACCAGGTCCGTGCTGCTGGAGCGGCACGGGCGCGGGGTGACGCTCACGGACGCGGCGCATCTGCTGGTGGAGACCGCGCAACGGCTGATGTCGATCGTGGAGGCGGCCGAGGTCACGCTGGAGGAGCAGCGCGGACGGCCCACGGGACGACTGACGCTGGCGGCGTTCCCGACTGCGGCCTGCGGGCTGCTGCCCGGAGTGCTGGCGGAACTGACCGCGGCGCACCCCGCGTTGGAGCTCCGGCTGCTGGAGGCGGACGCGCATCTGTCGGTGGACCTGGTGGCGCGCGGGGCGGTGGACCTGGCCGTGGCGCACGACTGGGACATCGCGCCCCTGCCCGCGCCGCCTGGCTTGGAGCGGGCGGTCATCGGGGACGACCGGTGCGACGTACTGGTCCCTGCCGGGCACCGGTTGGCCGAGCGGGCGTCGCTGACGCGGGCGGATGTGGCGCACGAGCGGTGGATCTGCCAGCCGCCGGGGTCGGTGTGCCACGACTGGCTGGTGCGGACGTTGCGGGAGGCCGGGACGGAGCCGGACATGGCCTTCCAGGTCGGCGAGTACGGGACGCAGTTGGCGCTGGTGGGGGCAGGGCTCGGTATCGCGTTGGTGCCGAGGCTGGGGCGGGGACCGGGGCCCGAGGGCGTCGCGGTCGTACCGCTGGAGCCCGCTCCGGTGCGGCGGCTGTACGCGCTGTGGCGGACGGGGGCCGCGCGCAGGCCCTCGATCGTCGCGGCGGTCGACACGTTGAGGTCGCATTGGGCGGCTGGGCCCGGATCGGCCGCCGAGGACGGATGATCGGGGCATGCGCCCACGATTTCCGCACCGTCCGCCGCGCCCGCAGCCGGGCGGTGACCATGCCCCTGAGGCCATCGCGGAACCGTGCGGGGTCGGGGACCGTCACACCGGCATGCTGACCGTGAAGGTGAATCAGCGCGGAGCGGCCTGGGCCGTGGCACTGGCCGTTTCGCTGACCTTGGGTGCCGTCGCCTGCGGGAGCGGCACCTCGGACGCGGCGGACGGCGCGCCGTCCAGCACGACCGGGCCCGTGACGCCGAGCGGCGACACGGCCACCGCGCCGCCGACGACCACCGAGCCGACGACCGCGACGCCGACGACCGGTGGCCCCACCACGGGTGGGGTGACGCCGGGGACGGGGTCGATCGCCAGTCGCGTCGTGTACTTCTCGTCGTCGGTGCGGGCCGTCGCGGGGACGCACGAGGTGCTGCGCGACCGGGGCGAGTTGGACCGTTTCGCCACCACCGTGGCGCACAACGACGGGAAGACGGCGGCGGAGATCTCGGCGGGCGGGGCGGCGACGGACTTCGGGCGGTACGTGCTGGTCGGCTGGACCGAGTCGACCGGGTGCAGCGCGGCCACGTCGGCGACGCTCGGCGTGGCGGGCAACTCGCTGAAGCTGCGCGTCGAGCAGCCGACGCCGACGGCGGAGTGCCTGACGGACTTCCGCGTGACGGTGGTGTTCGAGGTGCCGAAGGACCGGATCCCGGCGCGACCCGCCTTCGGCTGACCGAAGGCGGGACGCCAGGAGCCCAGAAGGCCAGAAGGGCAGAAGGGCGGCAGGCCAGGAAGGCGGGACCCGCCGGTTCCGTCGCACGGGCGACGGGTCCTCCCGTCACGCCACCGCGCGCACCTCGCCCGTGAAGGTGCGCCACAGCTCGGCGTAGCGGCCGTCGCGGGCCAGCAGCGCCGCGTGGGTGCCGTCCTCGATGACCCGCCCGTGGTCGAGGACGACGACCCGGTCCGCACGGGCCGCCGTGCTCAGCCGGTGCGCGACGACCAGCGTCGTACGCCGGGTGGCGAGCCGGTCGGCGGCCTGGTTGACGAGGGCTTCGGTGGCCAGGTCGAGGGCCGCGGTCGCCTCGTCGAGAAGCAGGACGGCGGGGTCGACCAGTTCGGCGCGGGCCAGGGCGATCAACTGCCGCTGTCCGGCCGACAGATTGCGGCCCCGCTCGGCGACCTGGTGGAGATAGCCGCCCTCCAGCGTCGCGATCATCGCGTGCGCGCCGACGGCCCGCGCCGCCGCCTCGACCTCCGCGTCGGTCGCGCCCATCCGTCCGTACGCGATGGCGTCGCGCACCGTGCCCGCGAAGAGGTACGGCTCCTGGGGGACGACGCCGAGGCGCTGCCGGTAGGCGGTGAGGTCGAGTTCGCGGATGTCGGTGCCGTCGACCAGCACCGCGCCGTCGGTCGGGTCGTAGAACCGCGCGACCATCTTGACCAGGGTGGACTTGCCCGCGCCGGTCTCGCCGACGAAGGCGACGGTCTGTCCGGCGGGGATGCGCAGATTCACGCCGCTGAGCGCCTCCGCGCCCTCGGCCCCCTCGCCGCCGTACCTGAAGTGCAGGTCGCGGAAGGCGATCTCGCCGCGCAGCCTTCCGACCTCACGCGGCCGGGCGGCGGCCGGGGTGGCGGTCGGCTCGTGCAGCAGCTCACGGATCCGGCCGAGCGACACCGACGCCTGCTGGTAGCCGTCGAAGACCTGCGAGAGCTGCTGCACGGGCGAGAAGAACAGGTCGATGTAGAGCAGATACGCCACCAGCGCGCCCGCCGTGAGCGTCCCCGCGCTGATCCGGTGCGCGCCCACGATCAGGACGAGCGCCGCCGCCACGCTGGACAGCAGCTGAACGAAGGGGAAATAGACGGAGATCAGGAACTGGCCGCGCACCCGCGCCGTCCGGTAGTCGTCACCGCGTTCGGCGAATCGTTCCGCCCCGCGCCGCTCCCCCCGGAACGCCTGCACGATCCGCAGACCCGCGACGTGCTCTTGGAGGTCGGCGTTGACGACGGCGATCCGCTCGCGCGCCAGCTCGTACGCCTTCACCGACTTACGGCGGAAGACCCAGGTGGCGACGATCAGGATCGGCAGCGTGGCGAAGACCATCAGGGCGAGCTGGACGTCGATGGCGAGCAGCGCCACCAGGATGCCGAGGAAAGTGAGGACGCTGACCAGCGCCGTGACCAGCCCGGTCTGGAGGAACGTCGACAGCGCGTCCACGTCCGTGGTCATCCGCGTCATGATGCGGCCGGTCAGCTCGCGCTCGTAGTAGTCGAGGCCGAGCCGGTGCAGGTGCGCGAAGATCTTCACGCGCAGGGTGTAGAGGACGCGTTCGCCGGTGCGGCCGGTGAGCCGGGTCGAGCCCCACTCCGCCGCCCACTGCGCGATCACCAGGACCAGGCCGAGCAGCGACGCCACCCAGACCGCGCCGAGCGCCGCCTGCCGGACTCCCGCGTCGATGCCGTGCCGGATCAGCACCGGCAGCAGCAGTCCCGCGATGGCGTCCACGGCCACCAGCGCCAGGCTGAGCAGCAGCGGGGTGCGGAAGCCGCGCAGCAGGCTGCCGAGGCCGAACTTCTCCTCGGCGGTCCGCGCCCGGTCCTCGTCGACCTCCGGGGTGTCCAGGGCGGGCGGCAGCGCGGCGACCTTGGCGAGCAGGTCGGGAGTGGCGGGCATGCCCGCCAGCGCGCCCGCCATGCCGCCCTGGACGGGGGCGACCCGCGCCGGCCCGGAGGCGCCCGCGCCGGCGCTCCGCCGGTCGTCGTCCTCGGCCGCGGCCCGCCGGTCGGCAGGCCACAGCTCCGGAGTCAGAGCCTCCGGAGTCAGAGCGTCGGGACAAGCGCCGTCGCCCCGCGCCGGGCCGTCCTCGTCGAGCGGGCACTCGAAGCCGTCCGTACAGCCCTCGGTCCGCGCCCCCGCCAGTTCGGCCTGCGCCGCGGCCATGTCCGTCTGCGCCGCCTCCCACTCGATCCGCCCCGCCGGGTCGAGGTCGACCACGTCGGCGCCGAGCGCGTCCGGGTCGGTGAGCAGCGCGCGGTAGAGCGGGCAGCGCTCCTGCAACTCCTCGTGCGTGCCGACGTCCGCCAGGCGTCCCGCGTCCAGTACGGCGATCCGGTCGGCGAGCGCCAGCGTGGAGCGGCGGTGGGCGATCAGCAGCGTCGTACGGCCGCGCATCACCTCGCGCAGCGCGTCGAAGATCTCCGCCTCCACCCGGGCGTCGACCGCCGAGGTGGCGTCGTCGAGCAGCAGCAGCCGGGGGTCGGTGAGGATCGCGCGGGCCAGGGCGACGCGCTGGCGCTGGCCGCCGGACAGGGTCAGGCCCTGCTCGCCGACGACCGTGTCGTAGCCGTCGGGCAGGTCGGAGATGAAGCCGTCCGCCTGCGCGGCGCGGGTGGCGGCGAGCATCTCCTCCTCGGTGGCGTCCGGGTGGCCGTAGAGGATGTTCGCCCGCACGCTGTCGGAGAACAGGAAGCTGTCCTCGGGGACCATGCCGATCGCGGACCGCAGCGATTCGAAGGTCAGCTCCCGTACGTCCACGCCGCCGACGCGTACGGCGCCGCCGGTCACGTCGTACAGCCGCGGCAGCAGCAGCGAGACCGTGGACTTGCCGGAGCCCGAGGAGCCGACGACGGCGACGGTCTCGCCGGGCTCGACGCGCAGGTCGAAGCCGTCGAGGACCGGCCGGTCCTCGGTGTAGCCGAAGGTGACGTGGTCGAAGTCGACGGTGGCGGGGGCGTCCGCGGGCAGCGTCCTGGTGCCGTCGGTCAGCGTGGGCTCGGTGTCGATCAGTTCGTAGACCCGCTCGACCCCGGCCCGCGCCTGCTGGCCGACGGTGAGCATCATCGTCAGCATCCGGACCGGGCCGGTGAGCTGCGCCAGGTAGGTGGAGAAGGCCACGAAGGTGCCGAGGGTGATCTGGCCGCGGGTCGCCATCCAGCCGCCGAGCGCCAGCATGCCGATCTGGCCGAGGGAGGGCACCGCCTGGAGCGCGGGGCTGTAGCGGGCGGTGAGGCGGATGGTACGGAGGCGGCCGGCGAACAGCTTGCGGCTGACCGTCTCCAGCTTGTCCATCTCCTGCTGCTCCTGGCCGAAGCCCTTCACCACGCGCACACCGGTGACCGAGCCGTCGACGATGCCCGCGACGGCCGCCGCCTGACCTTGCGCGTACCAGGTCGCGGGAAACAGCCGCTTACGCGACCGGTCGGCGATAAACCACAGAGCAGGGGCGACCGCGAGCGCGACCAGGGTGAGCAGCGGCGACAGCGTGAGCATCACCACGAGCGAGAGCACGAACAGCAGCAGATTGCCGATCATCATCGGCAGCATGAAGAGCAGACCCTGGATGAGCTGAAGGTCGCTGGTGGCGCGGCCGACGACCTGGCCGGTGCTCAACTCGTCCTGGCGGCGGCCGTCCAGGCGCATGATCGAGCGGAACATCTCATTGCGCAGGTCGTACTGGACGTCCAGGGCGAGCCGTCCGCCGTAGTAGCGCCGCACATAGGTGAGCACATAGACGACGACGGCCGCCGCGATCAAGGTGAACGCCCAGGGCGCGAGCGGCTTGTCGTGCTTGACGATCACGTCGTCGATGATCAGCTTCGGCACCAGCGGGACCAGCGCGGTCACCGCCATGCCGCCGAGTGACGCGCCCATCGCGAGCAGCACATTGCGGCGGTAGCGCCAGCAGTACGTGGTCAGCCGCCACAGCCAGCCCCGCTCCTTCGGCGTCCGCGCCGCCGCCCCCTCACCGGGGACAGGACCTTCCTTCGTCGTCCTCGCCCTGGTCAACGACCTTGCCACCCGCGTCCTCCAGCCCGTCCGTCCACCCGTTGCCGCCGGAGGCTGCAACGCTCCGGCGTGCGCGTTTCATCCTCCCGCAACAAATGGGAGACCAAGGTCGCGGGGCGGTGCGACCTTGGTCGTAGTCCCCGGGGCGACGCCGGCCAGGCCGCCGAGGGGCCGCGAACAGGCCCGCGGGGCGGCCCTGGAGGGGCCGTCAGCGGGCCGCGGCGACCTGCCGGGACATGATCGTCGTCAGCTCGTAGGCGGTGTGCGAGGCCGCGACCGAGGTGATCTCGGCGTGGTCGTAGGCCGGGGCGACCTCGACGACATCGGCCGACACCAGGTGGCAGTCGGCCAGGCCCCGCAGGATCTCCAGCAGTTCGCGGGAGGTGAGCCCGCCGGCCTCCGGGGTGCCGGTGCCGGGCGCGTGTGCCGGGTCGAGCACGTCGATGTCGACCGAGATGTACAGCGGACGGTTCCCGACACGCTCCCTGAGCTGCTGCGCGACCTCGTCGACACCGCGCCGCATGACGTCGGCGGACGTCACGATCCCGAAGCCCATCTTCTCGTCGTCGTCCAGGTCCTTCCTGCCGTACAGCGGGCCGCGCGTGCCGACGTGCGACAGCGCCGACGTGTCGAGAATGCCCTCCTCGACCGCGCGCCGGAAGGGCGTGCCGTGGGTGTACTCGGCGCCGAAGTAGGTGTCCCAGGTGTCCAGGTGCGCGTCGAAGTGCAGCAGCGCCACCGGGCCGTGCTTGCGCGCGACGGCGCGCAGCAGGGGCAGCGCGATGGTGTGGTCGCCGCCGAGCGTCATCAGCCGGGCACCGGTGTCCAGCAGGTCGTCCGCCGCGGCCTGGACGGTCTCCACGGCCCCGTTGATGTCGAACGGGTTGGCGGCGATGTCGCCCGCGTCCGCGACCTGGGCGAGCGCGAAGGGCGACGCGTCCTGCGCCGGGTTGTACGGGCGCAGCAGCCGTGACGCCTCGCGGATCGCGTTGCCGCCGAACCTCGCGCCGGGCCGGTAGGAGACGCCGGAGTCGAAGGGCACGCCGACGACCGCGACGTCGGCGGCGCCGACCTCGTCCAGGCGCGGCAGGCGCGCGAAGGTGGCCGGTCCCGCATAGCGCGGGACACGCGAGGAGTCGACGGGGCCGCGCGGCTCTGCGCTGCTCATGGGTGGCTGCCTCTTTCGTTGGGGATCGCCCGCCTGAGGGGCGAGGCCGACCCTACGTGGCCGCCGGAAGCCACCGGAATGTACGTTTCCTCCAATCGGGGGTTCCGATTACGCCTCGGCGTCGATCCCCGGCCGGACGCACGTCCGAGCGGCGGAGCGGGACAATGTGCGCATGCCCATGGATCCAGCTGCCGCAGCACCCACCCGCCAGGCCCTCGTCGCCCATCTGACCAGCACCCGGATAGCCGGCGACGTGGCGACCAGCCGCGAGAACAACCTCGACCACTTCCGGGCGCTGGCCGAGGGAAATCGCTACTACTGGTTCGGCCTGGAGCTGGGTGACCGCTGGGACGACCAGGCGGCGGTGCTGGAGCTGATGGCCGAGCGGTGCGGTGTCGTCGCCGATCCCGGGCACCGGCACGGGCAGGACACCATCGATCCCGAGCTGACGATCGACGCGCTCGACCGGATGGCCGATGTGCTGCACAAGGCGGCGGAAAACGGCTCCAGGGTGCTGGTGGCGACCGGTCACCCGGCGGGTCTGTTCGCCGTCCACTGGGAGCTGGCCGCCGCGCTGCGCGAGGCGGGCTGCACGCTGATCACCCCGTCGGAGCGCCTGTACGCGGACGGCGGTGAGATCCGGCACCTGGCGTCCGTTTCCATGGTCCACCGGGCGGGCGGTCTGGTGCACACCCACTCGCCCGACCCGATGCGGGAGATCCTGGACGCGCTGGAGCGCGACGGCGAGCCGCTGCCCGATCTGGTGATCGCCGACCACGGCTGGGCGGGGTACGCGGGCGAGCGCGGCATCGACACGGTCGGCTTCGCGGACTGCAACGACCCGGCGCTTTTCGTCGGCGAGGCGGAGGGCAGCCTGCTGGTGACCGTCCCGCTGGACGACAATGTGCCGCCGCAGCACTACGCGCCGCTGACCGCGTATCTGCTGGCGACCGCCGATCTGACAGCCGCAGGTCAGGCCGCGCGGAACTGACGCGGTCCCGGTCCGTCGCTTTGCTCGCTACCATCGTTGAGGGAACAAAAGGAACATGAGGGTCAAGAGGGGGCGAGGAAGGCAGGCGCAGTGGTCCAGGTCGTGATCGTCGATGACGAAGCACTGGTCAGGGCCGCCCTGCGAAGCATCCTCGAATCCTCCGGCGACATCCGGGTGGTCGCGGACTGCGACGGGCACGACGCCGTCGAGACGGTGACCGCGACGCGTCCCGGCCTCGTCCTGCTGGACGCGGTGATGCCGCCGCCCGACGACGGACTGACCGTCCTGCGCGCCCTGCGGGCACTGCCCTCGCCGCCCGCCGTCGCCATGCTGACCGCCTTCGACACCAGCGCCCATCTGCGCGCGGCGATGGCGGCGGGCGCCACCGGCTTCCTGCTCAAGGACACCGCGGTCGGCACCCTGATCGACGCGGTACGCGTCATGGCGCGCGGCGGCACCGTCTTCACCCCCACCGTGGGCCGCGCGGTCGTCGACGGCTTCCTGGGCGGTCCGCTCGGCTCCGACGGCGCGGAGGGGCCCGGTACGCCCGAGGCGTCCGCCCACGCCGCGGCCCTGGCGCCGCTGACCGACCGCGAGACCGAGGTGCTGCGGCTGCTGGCGGCCGGGCTGCCGAACGCCCGGATAGCCGCGGAGCTGGGGATCTCGGTCGGCACCGTCAAGGACCATGTGCGCGCGGTGCTGCGGAAGCTCGCCGCGCCCAACCGGGTGGCCGCCGCCGTCGTCGCGCACCAGGCCGGGCTGGTACGGGTGCCGAAGTGATCGTGAAGCCACGTGTCGCCCTGCCGGACGCCGCGCTGTTCGCCCTCTCCGCCACCGAGGTGTGGGCCACGCGCTCCTTCGGCGGCCCGGTCTCGTTCGCCTTCGCGGCCCTGGGCACGCTGGCGCTGCTGTTCCGGCACCGCTTCCCGCTGATCGCCTTCGCCGCGACCCTGCCCGCCCTCTCGCTCGGCTACATCTGGTTCTCGCCGATGGGCGCGCTCTACGAGATCGCCGCGGGCGGCCCCGACCGTCACCGCGCACAAGGGTGGCCGTTTTCTCCGGCCGGGCCCTCGAAGAGCGCGCCTTCCGGTACGCCGCCCGCCACGTCCTTCGCCTCGGCGGCTCTCCTACCACCCGGGACGACGGCCGCTACCTCATCGGCCACGCTCACCCGTTCGGGTGAGCGCGTGATATCTCGCCGCGCCCTGCTGATCGGTGGCTGCGCGCTGCTCGCGGCGACGGTCTCCTGCGTGCCCTGGCCGTTCCGCGCCCCGGCACCCTGGGGGCTGTCGGACACGATCCTCGCGGTGATGCTGTCCTCGCTGCTGGCCCTGGCGCCGACCGCGCTGGGCCTGTTCGCCGCCTCGCGGCGCGAGCTGGCCGGGCGGCTGGAGGAGCTGGCGGCCAGCAGGGAACGGGAGCGAGAGCTGGCCGCGGAACAGGCGGTGGTACGGGAGCGGGCCCGGCTCGCCCGCGAGATGCACGACACCGTGGCGCACCACATCAGCCTGATCGCCGTGCAGTCCGGCGCCCTGGAGGCGACCGCGCGGGGACCGCAGGCGCGGGCGGCGGCCGGGGCGGTGCGCGAGCTGAGCCGGGACGCGCTGGACGAGCTGCGCCGGATGGTGGGGCTGCTGCGGCTGCCGGTGACGTCGGGGCAGCCGCTGGACGCGGGCCCCGGCCTCGCGGGCATCCCCGCGCTGGTCGCCGCCGCGGGACCCGGCACGCATGGCGAACTGCCCGGCGCCACGGCCCCGGCCGACGCCGCCCGCCTGCCGTCGGACGTCCAGCACGCCGCGTACCGCATCGTGCAGGAAGCGCTCACCAACATCCGCAAGCACGCGCCCGGCGCGGAAACCCGCGTCCTGGTGCGGCACAGCGGCGACGTGCTGGTGGTGGAGGTGCGCAACGGACCCGCGTCGGCGGCGCCGGGACCGGCCCTGCCCTCGGGCGGCCACGGTCTCGCCGGGCTGCGCGAGCGGGCGGTGCAGCTCGGCGGCGAATTCATCGCGTCGCCCGCGGCGACCGGGGGCTTTCTCGTACGGGCGACGCTGCCGGTCGGACCGGCGGTCGAGGCGGCGTAGGCGGAGCCGCCCGATCAGAGCCGGGGCGCGCCTCGGGAGCCACCGCGCCGGAATGCCCCGCGTGTCTGGTTTCCGGGAGCGGAAATCCGCGCTCACCCGAAAGGGTGAGCGTCAGTCGCGCGGCACCCGCACCAGGCCCTCCTGGATCACCGAGACGGCGAGCTGCCCGTCGCGGGTGTAGATCCGGGCGGTGCCGAGGCCGCGACCGCCGGAGGCGGACGGGCTCTGCTGGTCGTAGAGCAGCCATTCGTCGGCCCGGAAGGGCCGGTGGAACCACATGGCGTGGTCCAGGCTCGCGCCGACCACGTCGCCGACGGCCCAGCCGCCGCGGCCGTGGGCGAGCAGGACCGAGTCGAGCAGCGTCATGTCCGACACATAGGTGGCGAGGCAGACGTGGAGCAGCGGGTCGTCGGCCAGTTTGCCGCGGGCGCGGAACCAGACCTGGGAGCGCGGTTCGCGGATGACACCCGCGGTGAGGAACGGCGGGTCCTCGACGTAACGCAGGTCGACGGCCGCACGGGTCTCGAGTATCCGGTCGACCACCGTGGGGTCGGGGAACCGCGCGGCGTGTACGGGCAGCATCTCCTCGGCCGTCGGCAGCGTCTCCGGGTCGGGCGCGTACGGCATCGGCTCCTGGTGTTCCAGGCCCTCCTCGTGGACCTGGAAGGACGCCGAGAGGTGGAAGATCGGCTGGCCGTGCTGGATCGCGACGACCCGCCGGGTGGTGAAGGAGCGGCCGTCGCGGATCCGGTCGACCTGGTAGACGATCGGCGCGCCGGGGTCGCCGGGCCGCAGGAAATAGGCGTGCAGCGAGTGCGCGCCGCGGTCCTCGGGCACCGTGCGGCCCGCGGCGACCAGGGCCTGTGCGGCGACCTGGCCGCCGAAGACCCGGGGCACCACGGCCGACCGGCTGACACCGCGGAAGATGTCCCGCTCGATCCGCTCCAGGTCGAGCAGATCGAGCAGGGACTGGAGCGGATCCCGGGAGTCGTTCACGGGTCTTTCGGCATTCACGCGTCCGCCGGCTTTCTCACGGATGGGTCTACGGTCACAGGCCCATCGACTTGGCGATGATGGACTTCATGACCTCGCTCGTGCCGCCGTAGATCCGGTTGACGCGGTTGTCGGCGTACAGGCGGGCGATCGGGTACTCGTTCATGTAGCCG
This sequence comes from Streptomyces sp. NPDC024632, assembly GCF_055559175.1. Taxonomy (NCBI): domain Bacteria; kingdom Bacillati; phylum Actinomycetota; class Actinomycetes; order Kitasatosporales; family Streptomycetaceae; genus Streptomyces; species Streptomyces sp. NPDC024632. The sequence continues at coordinate 298,330 of NZ_JBVHLD010000007.1, read as the reverse complement.
TAGCCGCCGTGGAGCTGGAGGCAGCGGTCGATGACGCGGGCGGCGACCTCGGTGCAGAAGAGCTTGGCGGAGGCGGCGTCCGCGGCCGACAGCTCCTTCTTGTCGTGCGCTTCGAGGGCGCGGTCGACGACGGCCTGCGCGGCGTCCACCTCGGCCTTGCAGGCGGCGAGTTCGAACTTGGTGTTCTGGAAGGACGCGACGGTCTGGCCGAAGACGGTCCGGTCCTGGACGTACGCCTGGGCGAAGCGGATCGCGGCGGCGGCCTGGGCGTACGCGCCGACGGCGATGCCCAGCCGCTCCTGCGGGAGATTCTGTCCGAGGTAGGAGAAGCCCTTGCCCTCCTCGCCGAGCAGGTCCTCGAGCGGGACCTTGACGTCGGAGAAGGAGAGTTCCGCGGTGTCGGAGGTGCGCAGGCCGAGCTTGTCGAGCTTGCGGCCGACCGCGTATCCGTCGGCCTTGGTGTCCACGACGAACAGGGAGATGCCCGCGCGGCGGTCCTCGGGCGTGGCGGGGGCGGTGCGGGCGCAGACGATGACGCGGTCGGCGTGGACGCCGCCGGTGATGAAGGTCTTGGCGCCGTTGAGCACGTAGTGCGTGCCGTCGGCGGAGAGCTTGGCCGTCGTCTTCATGCCCGCGAGGTCGGAGCCGGTGCCGGGTTCTGTCATGGCGATGGCGAACATCGTCTCGCCGCTGACGAAGCCGGGCAGCCAGCGCTTCTTCTGCTCGTCGGTGGCGTAGGCCATCACGTAGGGCAGGCAGAGGCCGACGTGGACCCCGCTGCCGCCGAAGCTGACGCCCGCGCGGGCGCACTCCTCGCTGATGACGGCCTGGAATTTGAAGCTGTGCTCGCCCGCGCCGCCGAACTCCTCGGGCACCTCGATGCCGAAGACGCCCAGCTCGCCGAGCTTGTAGTAGAAGTCGCGCGGGACCAGGCCAGCCGCCAGCCACTCGTCGTGGACGGGGACGACCTCGGCCTCGATGAAGGCACGTATCGTCTCGCGGAACGCTTCGTGGTCCTCGTTGAACACCGTACGACGCACAGCGCGCCTCCCATCCGCGACCGGGTCCGCTGCCGGGACGGTCGACAATCGAGCATTAAGCAAGCGCTCAGTAAGTTACCCGCCAGTCGGCCGTGCTGTCCAGACCGTCAAGCGCGTCCAGCGCCCCGAGGGCGAGCCGGTGCAGCAGGGCCGCCATCGCGGTCCTGCCGGGCAGTCCGCCGCGCTCGCCGAGGTGCGGAGTGGAGTTGAGCAGACCGAAGACGGCGTGCACGGCCGCGCGCACCTCCAGCTCGGTGGCGCCCGGATGCACCAGCCGCACGACCGCGACCCACTCCTCGACGTACTGCCGCTGGAGCTGGCGGACCAGCTTGCGGTCGGAGTCGCGCAGCCGGTCCAGCTCGCGGTCGTGCAGTGTGATCAGCGGCCGGTCGTCGATCGCGAAGTCGATGTGACCGCGGACCAGCGCGTCCAGCGCCTCGACGGGCCCGGTCGCCTCGGCGACCCGCATCTTGCCCGCGGTCAGCAGCCGGCCGCTGATGCCCACCAGCAGCTCGGCGAGCATGGCGTCCTTGCCCGCGAAATGCCGGTAGAGACCGGGGCCGCTGATGCCGACCGCGGCGCCTATCTCGTCGACACCGACCCCGTGGAAGCCGCGCTCGGCGAAGAGCCGGGCGGCCTCTCGGAGAATCTGCTCGCGACGGTTCTCCGCCGTCTTCGTCGGGTTCATGAGATCGAGTCTAGACAACCGAGTTAGCGAGCGTTAACGTGGAGTCATCACGTTAACGCTCGCTAACATCCGGGGGGCCGAACCATGGCAGCACCCGCCCTGTCCAGCGCCGCAGATCCGGCGTCAGAGGCGTATCAGGCCAATGCGCAGGCTCATGCCGCATTGACCGCGGACCTGCGCGACAAGCTGGCCGCCGCGCGGCTCGGCGGCGGCGAGAGAGCCCGCGCCCGCCACACCGCGCGCGGAAAGCTGCTGCCCAGAGACCGGGTGGACGGGCTGCTCGACCCCGGCTCACCCTTCCTGGAGCTGGCGCCGCTGGCCGCGGACGGGATGTACGACGGGCAGGCACCGGCCGCCGGGGTGATCGCCGGGATCGGCCGGGTCGCGGGGCGCGAGGTCGTGGTCGTCGCCAATGACGCCACGGTCAAGGGCGGCACCTATTACCCGATGACGGTCAAGAAGCATCTGCGCGCCCAGGAGATCGCCCTGGACAACCGGCTGCCGTGCGTCTACCTGGTCGACTCCGGCGGCGCCTTCCTCCCCCGGCAGGACGAGGTCTTCCCCGACCGCGACCACTTCGGCCGGATCTTCTACAACCAGGCCACCATGTCCGCGCGCGGCATCCCGCAGATCGCCGCCGTCATGGGCTCGTGCACCGCGGGCGGCGCCTACGTCCCGGCGATGAGCGACGAGGCGGTGATCGTACGGAATCAGGGCACGATCTTCCTCGGCGGCCCGCCGCTGGTGAAGGCGGCCACCGGCGAGGTCGTCACCGCGGAGGAACTGGGCGGCGGCGAGGTGCACTCCCGGGTCTCCGGCGTCACCGACCACCTCGCCGAGGACGACGCCCACGCGCTGGACATCGTCCGCGACATCGTCGCCACCCTGCCCGCGCGCGGCGCGCCGCCGTGGACGGTACGGCCCGCGGAGCCGCCCGCCGTGGACCCGGCCGGGCTGACCGGCGCGGTACCGGTCGACTCCCGCACCCCGTACGACGTCCGCGAGGTCATCGCGCGGCTGGTGGACGGCAGCCGCTTCGCCGAGTTCAAGGCGGAGTACGGCACCACGCTGGTCACCGGCTTCGCCCACATCCAGGGCCATCCGGTCGGCATCGTGGCCAACAACGGCATCCTGTTCGCCGAATCCGCCCTCAAGGGCGCGCACTTCATCGAGCTTTGCGACCAGCGCGGCATCCCGCTGCTGTTCCTCCAGAACATCTCCGGCTTCATGGTCGGCCGCCAGTACGAGGCGGGCGGCATCGCCAAGCACGGCGCGAAGATGGTCACGGCGGTCGCCTGCGCGCGCGTGCCCAAGCTGACCGTGGTGATCGGCGGCTCCTACGGCGCGGGCAACTACTCGATGTGCGGCCGGGCCTACAGCCCGCGCTTCCTGTGGATGTGGCCCAACGCCAAGATCTCGGTGATGGGCGGCGAGCAGGCCGCGTCCGTGCTGGCCACCGTCAAGCGCGACCAGCTCGCCGCTGCGGGCGAGAAGTGGAGCGAGGAGGCGGAGGAGGCGTTCAAGGCCCCGGTCCGCGAGCAGTACGAGACGCAGGGCAACGCCTACTACGCCACCGCCAGGCTCTGGGACGACGGTGTGATCGACCCGCTGGAGACCCGTACCGTCCTCGGCCTGGCCCTCACCGCCTGCGCCAACGCCCCCCTTCCGACCGCCGATCCGGGTGCGCCCGGCTACGGCGTCTTCCGGATGTGAGGGGCGTGCCGACCATGAACACCGCAACCGCCGGGAGCGCGAGCCCCATGTTCGACACCGTCTTGGTCGCCAACCGCGGCGAGATCGCCGTCCGCGTGCTGCGGACCCTGCGGGAGCTGGGCGTCCGCTCGGCCGCCGTCTTCACCGACGCCGACGCCGACGCCCGGCACGTACGCGAGGCGGACACCGCGGTACGGATCGAGAACTACCTGTCGGCCGCCGAGCAGGTACGGGCGGCCGTCGAGGCGGGTGCCCAGGCGGTCCACCCCGGCTACGGCTTCCTGGCGGAGAACGCGGCCTTCGCCCGCGCCTGCGCCGAGGCGGGCCTGGTCTTCATCGGACCGCCCGCCGAGGCCATCGAGCTGATGGGCGACAAGATCCGCGCCAAGGAGACGGTCCGGGCCGCGGGCGTCCCGGTCGTGCCCGGCAGCACGGGCAGCGGGCTCACCGACGACCAACTGGCCGACGCGGCACGGGAGATCGGCCTGCCGGTGCTGCTCAAGCCCTCGGCGGGCGGCGGCGGCAAGGGCATGCGGCTGGTGCGCGACGAGGCCCTGCTGGCCGAGGAGATCGCGGCGGCCCGGCGCGAGGCGCGCGGCTCCTTCGGCGACGACACGCTGCTGGTGGAGCGGTGGATCGACCGCCCGCGGCACATCGAGATCCAGGTCCTGGCCGACGGCCACGGCTCGGTGGTGCACCTCGGCGAGCGCGAGTGCTCGCTGCAACGACGGCACCAGAAGGTGATCGAGGAGGCCCCCTCGGTCCTGCTCGACGAGGCGACCCGGCAGGCGATGGGCGAGGCCGCGGTGCAGGCCGCCCGCTCGTGCGGCTACACGGGCGCGGGCACGGTGGAGTTCATCGTCCCCGGAGCCGACCCCGGCGCGTACTTCTTCATGGAGATGAACACCCGCCTCCAGGTGGAGCACCCGGTGACGGAGCTGGTCACCGGGCTCGACCTGGTCGAGTGGCAGCTCCGGGTGGCGTGCGGCGAGCGGCTGGGCTTCGGACAGCGGGCCATCGCCATGACCGGCCACGCCATGGAGGCGCGGATCTGCGCGGAGACCGCCAGAGCGGGCGACGGCCGGGTGGACTTCCTGCCGTCCGCGGGCACCGTCGTGGCGCTGGCCGAACCGACCGGCCCCGGAGTGCGCGTCGATTCGGGTCTCGCGGTCGGCACGGAGGTGGGCACGGCCTACGACCCGATGCTGGCCAAGGTGATCGCCTACGGCCCCGACCGGGCCACGGCGCTGCGTCGGCTGCGGGCCGCGCTGGCGGACACCGTCGTGCTGGGCCTGGACACCAACACCGGTTTCCTGCGCAGGCTGCTGGCCCACCCGGCGGTGGTCGCGGGCGAGCTGGACACCGGGCTGATCGACCGGGACGCCGCCGAACTGCTGCCGCCTGGCGTGCCGGACGAGGTGTACGCGGCGGCGGCGCTGCTGCGGCAGGCCGCGCTGGCCCCGGCCCCGGACGCGGGCGGCTGGACCGACCCGTTCTCGGTGCCGAGCGGCTGGCGGCTGGGAGGCGAGGCGGCCTGGACGGTGCACCACCTGCGGGTTCCCGGCCGGGAGCCGGTGACGGTACGGGTCCGCGACGGCCTGGTGCGGATCGGCGAAGGACCGGCCACGGCGGCCCGGTTGACGCTGGACGGACCGCGCGCGCTGCTCCACCGCGAGGGCACGGTGACCGCTTTCCGGCACGCGGGCGAGTGGCTGGGCCGGGACGGCGACGGCTGGTGGGTACGGGCGTACGACCCGGTGGCCGCGGCCCTGCGCGGCGCCGCGGGCGGGGGCGGGGGCGGCGCGCTGACCGCGCCGATGCCCGGCACGGTCACGGTGGTGAAGGCCGGCAAGGGGGACGAGGTCGTGGCGGGCCAGAGCCTGCTGGTGGTGGAGGCCATGAAGATGGAGCACGTGATCACCGCCCCGCACGACGGGACGGTGTCCGAGATCGACGTCACCGCGGGCAGCACCGTGGCGATGGACCAGGTGCTGGCGGTGGTCGCCCCGTCGGCCGCGCAGGACCCGGCCGAGGCGGCAACACCCGCGGCAGCCGCCGGAACAGCGCCCGAGCCGCCCGCCGGACCGACCGCCGCGCGGACCACCGCATCCGACGCCGCACAGACCACCGCGCCGACTGCCGGGGAGGCGTCATGAGCACCGCCGACCGGAGCCCGGCCGCGTCCGGGACACCCACCAGCGCCGCCGCGGGTACGACGACGGACGCGACCGGCGGCGCGCTGCCCGCCGGACTGCCGATGGCCGTACCCGCGGCCGGGCTGCCGACGGCCGTGCGGATCCACGAGGTCGGCGCGCGGGACGGATTGCAGAACGAGAAGGCGACCGTGCCGACCGCCGTGAAGGCGGAATTCGTGCACCGGCTCGCCGCGGCCGGGCTCGGCACGATCGAGGCGACCAGCTTCGTCCACCCCAAGTGGGTGCCCCAACTGGCCGACGCGGCCGAGCTGATGCCGCTGCTCGCGGACCTGGACCCGGCGGTGCGGCTGCCGGTGCTGGTGCCGAACGAGCGGGGTCTGGAGCGGGCGCTGGAGCTGGGCGTCCGGGAGATCGCGGTCTTCGGCAGCGCCACCGAGTCCTTCGCCCGCGCCAACCTCAACCGGACGGTGGAGGAGTCGCTGGCGATGTTCGCCCCGGTGGTGACCAGGGCCAGGGACGCGGGCGCCACCGTCCGCGGCTATCTGTCGATGTGCTTCGGCGACCCCTGGGAGGGCCCGGTCCCGATCGGGCAGGTCGCCGCCGCGGCCCGGCGGCTGTACGAGCTGGGCTGCACCGAGCTGAGCCTCGGCGACACGATCGGAGTGGCGACGCCCGGCCATGTCACGGCGCTGCTGGACGAACTGACCGGCGGCTCCGGCGGCACCGGCGTCCCGGTCGACAAGCTCGCCGTGCACTTCCACGACACCTACGGCCAGGCGCTGTCCAACACGCTGGCCGCGCTCCAGCGGGGCGTCACCGTCGTGGACGCCTCCGCTGGCGGCCTCGGCGGCTGCCCGTACGCCAAGAGCGCCACCGGAAACCTCGCCACCGAAGACCTCGTCTGGATGCTGCACGGCCTCGGCATCCGTACCGGGGTCGATCTGGACCGCCTCAGCGCCACAAGCGTGTGGATGGCGGAGCACCTGGGACGGCCGAGCCCGTCCCGTACCGTCCGCGCCCTGACCCACCAGGAGCAGTAGCCATGTCGATCGACCACCGTCTGTCCGCCGAGTACGAGGAACTGCGCGCCACGGTCGCGGAGTTCGCCAAGGACGTGATCGCGCCGAAGATCGGCGAGTTCTACGAGCAGCAGGAGTTCCCGTACGAGATCGTGCGGGAGATGGGGCGGATGGGCCTGTTCGGGCTGCCGTTCCCCGAGGAGTACGGCGGGATGGGCGGTGACTACTTCGCGCTGTGCATCGCGCTGGAGGAGCTGGCCCGCGTGGACTCCTCGGTGGCGATCACCCTGGAGGCCGGGGTGTCGCTGGGCGCGATGCCGGTGTTCAGGTTCGGCACCGAGGAGCAGAAGCGCACTTGGCTGCCGAAGCTCTGCTCGGGCGAGATGCTGGGCGCGTTCGGGCTGACGGAGCCGGAGTGCGGTTCCGACGCGGGCGGCACCCGTACCACCGCGCGGCTGGACGAGGCGACCGACGAGTGGGTGATCAACGGCACCAAGTGCTTCATCACCAACTCGGGCACCGACATCACCGGGCTGGTCACGGTGACGGCGGTGACCGGCCGCAAGGACGACGGCAGGCCGCGGATCTCCTCGATCATCGTGCCGTCGGGGACGCCCGGCTTCACGGTGTCGAAGAAGTACAGCAAGGTCGGGTGGAACGCGTCGGACACCCGCGAGCTGTCCTTCGCCGACTGCCGGGTGCCCGCGGCGAATCTGCTGGGCGAGGAGGGCCGGGGCTACGCGCAGTTCCTGCGCATCCTGGACGAGGGGCGGATCGCGATCTCGGCGCTGTCCACCGGTCTGGCGCAGGGCTGTGTGGACGAGTCGCTGTCGTACGCCAAGACCCGGCACGCCTTCGGGCGTCCGATCGGTGACAATCAGGCGATCCAGTTCAAGATCGCGGACATGGAGATGCGGGCCCACACGGCGCGGCTGGCGTGGCGGGACGCGGCGTCGCGGCTGGTGCACGGCGACGAGTTCAAGAAGGAGGCGGCGCTGGCCAAGCTCTACTCCTCCGAGATCGCGGTCACCAACGCCCGTGAGGCCACGCAGATCCACGGCGGCTACGGCTTCATGAACGAATACCCGGTGGCCCGTATGTGGCGGGACTCCAAAATCCTGGAGATCGGCGAAGGCACCAGCGAGGTGCAGCGCATGCTGATCGCAAGGGAGTTGGGGCTGGTGGGCTAGAACACCCGCCTGCGGGGAAGAGTGATCCCTGAGACAACTGGGACACAGGACCGTTGAAGCGGTGAGTTAGGTTAGGCTAACCTAACTCAGCCGCTCAACGAGAGGTCTGCCCATGCGCTCACACCTGCTCAACGACGCCACGACGGAGCACTATCTGCGCTCCGTCTCCCAGGGAGTCGAGCGGGTGGCGGCCACCCTCGCCGCGACCGACCGGCCTTTCACCGGTATCACCCCGGAAGCCCTCGCGCCCCGGATCGACGCGATCGACCTCGCCCAGCCGCTCGGCGACACCGCCGCCGCGCTGGACGAACTCGAAGCGGTCTATCTGCGCGACGCCGTCTACTTCCACCACCCCCGCTACCTCGCGCACCTCAACTGCCCGGTCGCCATACCGGCCGTCGCCGCCGAGGCCGTGCTCAGCGCCGTCAACTCCTCCCTCGACACCTGGGACCAGAGCGCCGGCGCCACCCTCATCGAGCGCCGCATGATCGACTGGACGGCCGAGCGCGCGGGCCTCGGCCCGGCGGCCGACGGCGTCTTCACCAGCGGCGGCACCCAGTCCAACCTCCAGGCGCTGCTGCTCGCCCGTGAGGAAGCCGTCACCCGCGGCGCCGCCTCCTCGCGGCTGCGCATCCTCGCCTCCGAGTGCGGCCACTTCAGCGTCCAGAAGTCCGCGAAGCTGCTCGGCCTCGGCGCCGACGCCGTCATCGCCGTCCCCTGCGACCAGAACAAGCGGATGCAGAGCCTCGCGCTCGCCCGCGAGTTGGACCGCTGCGCCCGCGAGGGCCTGACCCCGATGGCCGTCGTCGCCACCGCGGGCACCACCGACTTCGGCTCCATCGACCCGCTGCCCGCCATCGCCGACCTGTGCGAGCGCCACGGCGTGTGGCTGCACGTGGACGCCGCGTACGGCTGCGGCCTGCTGGTCTCCCCCACCCGCCGCCACCTGCTCGACGGCATCGAGCGCGCCGACTCGGTGACCGTCGACTACCACAAGTCCTTCTTCCAGCCCGTCAGTTCGAGCGCCCTCCTGGTCCGCGACCGCACCACGCTGCGGCACGCCACGTACTACGCCGACTACCTCAACCCGCGCCGCACCACCACCGAGCGCATCCCCAACCAGGTGGACAAGTCGCTCCAGACCACACGGCGGTTCGACGCCCTCAAGCTGTGGATGACGCTGCGCGTGATGGGCGCCGACGGCGTCGGCCAGCTCTTCGACGAGGTCGTGGACCTGGCCGCCGAGGGCTGGAAGCTGCTCGACGCCGACCCGCGCTTCGAAGTGGTCGCCCCGCCGACCCTGTCCACGCTGGTCTTCCGCTGGATCCCGGCCGCCGTCACCAGCCCGGCGCTGATCGACCGCGCCAACCTGCACGCCCGCAAGGCGCTGTTCGCCTCGGGCGAGGCCGTCGTGGCGGGCACGAAGGTACGCGGCAGCCACTACCTGAAGTTCACCCTGCTCAACCCCCGCACCACCCCCGCCGACATCGCCACCGTCCTCGACCTGCTCGCCGAGCACGCGGACCAGTACCTGGGAGACGCACTTGTCCACGCCTCGTGACCCGGACTCGGCATCCGAACCCGCCGCGCCGGAACCGGAGTTCGACTTCATCGCGATCGGCCTCGGCCCGTTCAATCTGGGCCTGGCCTGCCTGACCGAGCCGATCGACGACCTCAACGGCCTCTTCCTGGAAGCCAAACCGGACTTCGACTGGCACTCCGGCATGTTCCTGGAGGGCAGCACCCTCCAGACGCCGTTCATGTCGGACCTGGTGACCCTCGCCGATCCCACCTCGCCCTTCAGCTTCCTCAACTACCTCAAGGAATCGGGGCGGTTGTACTCCTTCTACATACGCGAGAGCTTCTATCCGCTGCGCGAGGAGTACAACGACTACTGCCGCTGGGCCGCGGCCCGCATCCCGTCGATCCGCTTCGGACAGACGGTCACCGAGGTGACCTACGAGGACGGCGCAACGCACGACGGCACGCACGAGGGCACGCACGGCGGGACCTACGTCGTACGGACCGCGAGCGGCGCGGCGCACCGTACGCGCCGACTGGTCCTCGGCACCGGCACACCGCCGTACGTCCCCGCCGCCTGCGAAGGGCTCGGCGGCGACCTCATCCACAACTCCCGCTATCTGGCGGCCAAGAGCGACCTCCAGCGCAAGCGCAGCATCACGATCGTCGGCAGCGGGCAGAGCGCCGCCGAGATCTACCACGACCTGCTCCAGGACATCGACGCGCACGGTTACGCGCTGAACTGGGTGACCCGCTCGCCGCGCTTCTTCCCGCTCGAATACACCAAGCTCACGCTGGAAATGACGTCGCCCGAATACGTCGACTACTTCCATTCCCTGCCGTCCCCGGTCCGCGACTCGCTGAACGTCTCGCAGAAGAACCTCTACAAGGGGATCAATTCGGAGCTGATCAATGACATCTTCGACCTGCTCTATCTGAAGAACCGGCGCGGCAAGGTCCCGACCCGGCTGCTCACCAACACCTCGCTCGACAGCGCGCGGTACGACGCCGACAGCGGCACGTACACCCTCGGACTGTGCCAACGCGAGCAGGGCGGGGAGTTCACGATCGACACCGAGGGCCTGGTCCTCGCCACCGGCTACCGCTACCAGGTGCCGGAATTCCTCGCCCCCGTCCGGGACCGCATCCGCTGGGACGAGCAGGGCCGTTACGACGTCACCCGCGACTACGCCATCGACGTCACCGAGCGCGCGATCTACGTGCAGAACGCCGAACTGCACACGCACGGCTTCGTCTCCCCCGACCTCGGCATGGCCGCCTACCGCAACTCCCGCATCATCCGGGAGCTGCTCGGCCGCGAGCACTACCGCGTGGAAAAGGCCATCGCCTTCCAGGAGTTCACCGCATGAGCAGCACGAACAGCATGAGCGGCGCAAGCACCGCGAGGACCGCAAGCACCGCGCACAGCGCGGGCAGCACCAGCACAGACCTCGACTTCACCTTCCGCCCGGTCGACCCCCTCGCCGACGCCGACCTGCTGCACACCTGGGTGACGCACCCGAAAGCCGGTTTCTGGCTGATGGGCGACGCGAGCCGTTACGACGTCGAGCGCGCGTACACCGAGATCGCGCAGGCCCCGTACGAGGCGGCGTTCCTCGGCCTCCAGGACGGACGGCCCGTCTTCCTGATGGAACGGTACGACCCCGCGCGGGTCGAACTCGTCGGGCTCTACCCGGCGCGGCCCGGTGACGTCGGCATGCACTTCCTGGTCGCGCCCTGCGACACCCCCGTGCACGGCTTCACCCGCGCGGTGATCAGGGCGGTGATGGCCGAACTCTTCGCCGATCCCGCGACCCGCAGGGTGATCGTGGAGCCCGACGTCCGCAACACGGCGGTGCACGTACTCAACGAGACGGTCGGCTTCGAGATCATCGAGCGGATCAAGAAGCCGGAGAAGGACGCCTTCTTGAGCATCTGCACCCGCGAGCGCTTCGAGGCCACCCGATGACCGACATCGACCACCTCACCCCGGAGCTGTGGGAGCGGGCCACCCGCCACCTGGTGGCCAAGGCCCTCGCCGAATTCGCCCACGAACGCCTGCTCACCCCGGAGCCCGCGAGCCAGGACGGCCAGCACGGCCAGCACGGCCAGCACGGCCAGGACCGTCAGCACGCCCCGGACGCCCGGCACGGTCAGAAGGACCACGACAGCTACCTCGTCCGCAGCGACGACGGCGCCACGACGTACCGTTTCGCCGCCCGCCGCCTGGCCCTCGACCACTGGCGGATCGACCCGGCGAGCGTCACCCGCCACCGGCAGGAGGCCGAACTCCCCCTCGACGCGCTCGACTTCATCACCGAGCTGCGCACCACCCTCGCCATCAGCGACAGCGTCCTGCCGGTCTACCTGGAGGAGATCAGCGCGACCCTCTCCGCCGCCGCCTTCAGGCTCGCCGCCCGCGACCGCGCGCCGGTGAGCGCGGCGGAGCTGACCCGCGCCGGATTCCAGGCCATCGAGACCGGGATGACCGAGGGCCACCCCTGCTTCGTCGCCAACAGCGGCCGGCTCGGCTTCGGCGCGGACGACCACCCGCGGTACGCGCCCGAGGCCGCCTCCCCCGTCCGGCTGATCTGGCTGGCCGCGCGCCGCGACCGCACCACCTTCAGCGCGGGCGCGGGCATCGACTACGAGGACTTCCTCACCGCCGAACTGGGCCGCGAACAGCTCCGGCGCTTCGCCGCCGCGCTGACCGGCCGGGGCCTCGACCCGGCCGCGTATCTGCTGATCCCGGTCCACCCCTGGCAGTGGTGGAACAAGCTCTCGGTCACCTTCGCGGGCGAGGTCGCCCGGCAGCACCTGGTCTGCCTCGGCCCCGGCGACGACGCGTATCTGGCGCAGCAGTCGGTCCGTACGTTCTTCAACACCACCGTCCCGACCAGGCACTATGTGAAGACGGCGCTGTCCGTCCTCAACATGGGCTTCATGCGCGGCCTGTCCGCCGCGTACATGGCGGCCACCCCGGCGATCAACGACTGGCTCGCCGAGCTGATCGCCGCCGACCCCACCTTCACGGCCGCCCGCTTCTCGATCATCCGCGAGCGGGCGGCGATCGGTTACCACCACCGGCAGTACGAGGCGGCCACGGCGTACGGCTCCCCGTACCGGAAGATGCTGGCCGCGCTGTGGCGGGAGAGCCCGGTCGCGGACCTGGAGCCGGGCCACCACCTGGCCACGATGGCGTCGCTGCTGCACACCGACGCCGACACGAGCACGGGTACGGACACAGGCACGGGTACGGGTACAGGTACGGACACAGGCACCGGCACCGGCACGGACGCGGGCACCTCCTTCGCGGGCGCCCTCATCGCCCGTTCCGGCCTCCCCGCCGAGACCTGGCTGCGGCGCTACCTGGACGCGTATCTCGTCCCGGTGCTGCACAGCCTCTACGCCTACGGACTGGCCTTCATGCCGCACGGCGAGAACGTGATCCTGGTGCTGGACGAGACCGGGACGGTGCGGCGGGCGGTGTTCAAGGACATCGCGGAGGAGATCGTGATCATGGACCCGGAGACGCCGCTGCCGCCCGAGGTGGAGCGGATCAGGGCCGAGGTCCCGGAGGACGAGCGGGTGCTCGCCGTCTTCACCGACGTCTTCGACTGCTTCTTCCGCTTCCTCAGCGCGATCCTCCACACCGGGAAGATCCTGGACGAAACGGTGTTCTGGCGGACGGTCGCCGAGTGCGTCGCCGACTACCAGGCCGCCCACCCCGACCTCGCCGACCGGTTCAAGCGGTACGACCTCTTCGCGCCGGAATTCACCCTGTCCTGCCTCAACCGGCTCCAGCTCCGTGACAACCAGCAGATGATCGACCTCGCCGACCCGTCGGCCGCCCTCCAATTCGCGGGCACCCTCCCCAACCCCCTGGCGGCCCACCGGCCGCACCCGTAACCGGGCCAACCGGGCCAACCGGGCCGACCGGGCCGTCCGCGCCCGCAGCAGTGCCGTCTTCGTCCGTAACGGCCGAATTTTCACCCCCTTGGCCGCTTTCCCTGCCCGAATTCGGGCAGGATTCTTGCAAAGCGCAGATGATCACATCAGTATCGACGGGTGCTCGAACGCCGGACGTCCTACGAGGACCTGATCGACCACCTGGTGCGCTCCACGCCGCTGCACCGCGGCGAGGCGAGCCGGGTGGTGCTGGACGTGCTGGCGTACTTCGACGAGACGACGGAGGAGTTCGTCCGCAGGAGACACCGCGAACTCCAGGCCAAGGGCCTGGTCAACGCGGACATCTTCGAGCGGATCGCCGAGGAGCTGCCGCACCGCGCGGTGGCCCCCTCGGCCCTCTCGCAGCGCCAGCTCCGCCGCATCGTCTACGGCTGAGCGACCGAGCCAACGATGCGGCCGAGCGACCGAGCGACCGAGCCGACAATGCGGTCGAGCGGCTGAGCGGCTGACCGGCCGAGCACCGTCGGCCACCGGGACAGGGCACCCGGGGGCCGAAAAGAACAGAACAGAACACGGACAGACACAGGGACGAGGGACGACCATATGTGCGGAATCGTCGGATACATCGGCAGGCGTGACGTGGCACCGCTGCTTCTCGAAGGGTTGCAGCGGCTGGAGTACCGGGGTTACGACTCCGCGGGCGTCGTGATCACCGGAAAGTCCGGCGAGCTGAGGACCGTGAAGGCCAAGGGCCGGGTGCGCGAGCTGGAAGCCCGCATCCCCAAGCGCTTCGCGGGCACCACCGGCATCGCGCACACCCGCTGGGCCACCCACGGCGCCCCGAGCGACCACAACGCGCACCCGCACCTCGACGGGGACAACAAGGTCGCGATCGTCCACAATGGGATCATCGACAACGCGTCCGAGCTGCGCGCCAAGCTCTCCGCCGACGGCGTCACCTTCGCCTCGGAGACCGACACCGAGGTGCTGGCCCACCTGATCGGCCGGGCCCAGGCGGAGACCCTGGAGGAGAAGGTCCGCGAGGCGCTGCGCTCGGTCGAGGGCACCTACGGCCTCGCCGTCCTGCACCGCGACTTCGCCGACCGCATCGTCGTGGCCCGCAACGGCTCCCCCGTCGTCCTCGGCATCGGCGAGAAGGAGATGTTCGTCGCCTCCGACGTCGCCGCGCTCGTCGCCCACACCCGCCAGGTCGTCACCTTGCAGGACGGCGAGATGGCCACCCTCAAGGCCGACGACTTCCGCACGTACACCACCGAGGGCTCGCTAACCACGGCGACGCCGACCACCGTGGAGTGGGAGGCCGAGTCGTACGACATGGGCGGCCACGACACGTACATGCACAAGGAGATCTCCGAGCAGGCGGAGGCGGTCGACCGCGTGCTGCGCGGCCGGATCGACGACCGGTTCTCCACCGTGCACCTGGGCGGCCTGAACCTGGAGCCGGGCGAGGCCCGCCGGGTGCGCCGGATCAAGATCCTCGGCTGCGGCACCAGCTACCACGCGGGGCAGATCGGCGCCGGACTGATCGAGGAGCTGGCCCGTATCCCCGCGGACGCCGAGCCCGCCTCGGAATTCCGCTACCGCAACCCGGTGGTCGACCCCGACACCCTCTATGTCGCGGTCTCCCAGTCCGGCGAGACGTACGACGTGCTGGCCGCCGTCCAGGAGCTCAAGCGCAAGGGCGCGCGGGTGCTGGGCGTGGTCAACGTGGTCGGTTCGGCCATCGCCCGCGAGGCGGACGGCGGCACCTATGTGCACGCCGGGCCCGAGGTCTGCGTGGTGTCCACCAAGTGCTTCACCAACACCGTGGTCGCCTTCGCACTGCTCGCCCTGCACCTGGGCCGGATCCGCGACCTGTCGGTGGCCGACGGCAAGCGGATCATCGAGGGCCTGCGCCGGCTGCCCGGCCAGATCGACGAGATCCTGAAGACCGAGCCGGAGATCAAGGCGCTGGCCAGGCGGTACGCGGACGCCAAGTCGATGCTGTTCATCGGGCGGGTACGCGGCTACCCGGTGGCCCGCGAGGCGTCGCTGAAGCTCAAGGAGGTCTCGTACATCCACGCGGAGGCGTACCCGGCCTCGGAGCTGAAGCACGGGCCGCTGGCCCTGATCGACCCGTCCATGCCGACGGTCGCGATCGTGCCGGACGACGACCTGCTGGAGAAGAACCGGGCGGCCCTCGAGGAGATCAAGGCCCGCAGCGGGCGCATCCTCGCGGTGGCGCACCAGCCGCAGGAGAAGGCCGACGACACCATCGTCGTACCGAAGAACGAGAACGAGCTGGACCCGATCCTGATGGGCATCCCGCTCCAGCTCTTCGCGTACCACACGGCCCTCGCGCTGGGCCGGGACATCGACAAGCCGCGTAACCTGGCGAAGTCCGTGACCGTCGAGTAGCCGAGCGATCGGCTCGTCGCCGGTCGCGCATACGGCGAAGGCCCCCGCCAGCCCGGCGGGGGCCTTCGTAAATGTCCGTACGGGACGATCCCGCACGGAACGTGCGACCGCCCGCCACGACCCTCCGCGACCCTCCGCGACCCTCCGCGAGCCACCGCGACCCGCCACGACCCTCCGTGAGCCGCCGCGACCCTCCGCGCCCTACGGAATGACCACCACGGGCCGCTGCGCCCGCCGCGCGAGCCGCCCGGCGACCGAGCCGAAGATCCGGCCGACCAGGCCGTGCGTCCCGCCCACCACGATGGCGTCGGCCTCGTACTCCCGGCCGACCTCCTCCAACTCGTGGCAGATGTCGCCGCCGCGCTCCACCAACACCCAGGAGATCTCGGCGAGGTGGTCCGCGCAGGCCAGTTCGAGGCCGAGGACTTCGGTGCGGTGGTCGGGCACGTCCACGAAGACCGGCGGTTCGCAGCCCGCCCACACGGTGGCCGGAAGCCGGTTGGCGACGTGCACGATGATCAGCGCGGAGTGCGTCCTGCGGGCCATGCCGATGGCGTAGGACAGGGCGCGCTCGCTGGAGAGGGAACCGTCGAAGCCCACCACGACCCCGTGCCGGAAGGCAGGATCGCAGGCGTGCCGCAGCGCTGGAGCCTGCTCGGGCAGCGCCGCCGACTCGGCGAGCGGCCTGCCGTCGGCGGGCTCGGGAAACTCATGACCGGCCATGATGCGGATTCTCGGCGAGGGCGGCGCTGACGCGCCGAGCGGCGGACAAGGACGGTGCGCGCGGGGCGGGCCGCCGGAACCAGCCGGTTTCGGCCAGTTCGCCACTTCCCGTCCCACTGACTCCAGAGTACGGCCGCGGAGACCGCCTGCACAGGCTTGCCGGGGCTCCACAGCCCTGTCGTACCCGGCAGGTACCCGGAGTTTCCGGAAGAATGCCGGAGCCGGGCCCAGAGTGCAACGCCATCACGCCAACCGGCGGCACGGTTCAGCGCACCGGCGCACCGTGGGGGCGCATCGGGATCACCCGTCCGTGGCTCTTCCGGAACGCCTCGGAACCCCGCCGCAGGGACCTCGGACCGGTGCGCAGGACACCTCCGGCGCACGTGAACGACGTGTTCGGGCTCCGGCAGGCGCGCCGGCCGGCCGCGCGCCGCGCACCGCTCCCCGCACGCGGTGGGCGCACCACCCGGCGCCCTTTACGCACACCGGCCCGCCGAACGACGTTTTTCGGCCAACTTCTCTTCCCTGCGCGCCGATTGGGCTTCCGGATCATTAACACCCCCACCACCTGCGGTTCTACGATGCCCAAAGACGCGGAGGGGGCGTTTGGTGGCCCGTGTGGCGGGAGGCGTACTTCCCAGCGGGCTCAGCGAGTGAAACGCTTCGTGATCGAATGCTTTACGCCACGTTGTCTTGTCGACTTAGCGTCAGATGGTGAACTAGTCACTAACGCCCCACCTGACACAGTAGATTTGATCATGGGTGGCCTCATGGGGGAAAACATGCAGGACCGAGGGGACGACGCGTCGATTCGAGGGGGGCTTGAGCTCCATGAGCCAGGAGTCCAGTTCCGTTACGGCGGCGGACAGTCCGTCGCAAGCACCATCGGCATCGCCTCGCGCCATTCGTAAACTTTCCGCGCGACGCCGACCGGAAGTCGTCGCCGTGCTGCTCTTCAGCGGCGGACCGATCTTCGAGAGCTCCATACCGCTCTCGGTCTTCGGCATAGACCGGCAGGACGCGGGCGTGCCCCGCTACCGGCTGCTGGTCTGCGCCGGGGAGGACGGCCCGCTGCGGACCACCGGCGGACTCGAACTGACCGCGCCCTACGGCCTGGAGGCACTCTCCAGGGCCGGCACGGTCGTCGTGCCCACCTGGCGCTCGATCTCCCAGGCGCCGCCACCCGAGGCGCTGGACGCGATCCGCCGCGCCCACGAGGAGGGTGCCCGGATCATCGGACTGTGCACCGGCGCCTTCGTGCTGGCCGCCGCCGGGCTGCTGGACGGCCGCCCGGCCACCACACACTGGATGTACGCGCCCACGCTCGCCAAACGGTATCCCTCGGTGCACGTGGACCCCAGGGAACTGTTCGTGGACGACGGCGACGTCCTCACCTCCGCGGGGACCGCCGCCGGGATCGACCTGTGCCTGCACGTGGTGCGCACCGACCACGGCGGCGAGGCCGCGGCGGCGCTGGCCAGACGCCTGGTCGTACCGCCCCGCCGGGCGGACTGGCAGACCGGTCAGCGACACCTCGACCGGTCTTTACCCGAGGAGATCGGCGCCGACCCGCTGGCCGAGGTCGTCGCCTGGGCGCTGGAGCATCTTCACGAGCAGTTCGACGTCGAGGCGCTGGCCGCGCGCGCGTACATGAGCCGTCGGACGTTCGACCGGCGGTTCCGCTCGCTCACCGGCAGCGCGCCGTTGCAGTGGCTGATCACCCAACGGGTGCTCCAGGCGCAGCGGCTGCTGGAGACGTCGGACTACTCGGTCGACGAGGTGGCGGGCCGCTGCGGCTTCCGCTCGCCCGTCGCGCTGCGCGGGCACTTCCGGCGGCAGCTCGGCTCCTCCCCCGCGTCCTACCGGGCGGCCTACCGCGCCCGCAGGCCGCAGGACGAGCCGGACCGCACGCCGCCCGCACCCGACCTGCCGCCGCCCCGGCGCGGCCCGGTCTCCCAGATCCTGGCCGCGCCCGGCAAGACGGACAGTGACGCCTACGTCGCCGCCCGTGTGCCCGAGCAGCCCGGCAGCAGGGCCGAGGCGGCCGAGAGCGCGTCCCGGGGGCGGCTGCGCGCCCCACGCAGCCTGGGCGCCGCACTGCCCGGCTCACGGGATCGCCCCGTAGGGTGAGGCGTATGAACGACCGGATGGTGTGGATCGACTGTGAGATGACCGGGCTGTCGCTGGCCCACGACGCGCTGATCGAGGTGGCCGCGCTCGTCACGGACTCCGAGCTGAATGTGCTCGGGGACGGGGTGGACGTGGTCATCCGGCCGCCCGACGAGGCGCTCGTGACCATGCCGGACATCGTGCGGGAGATGCACACCTCCTCCGGTCTGCTGGAGGAGCTGCCCGGCGGGATCACGCTCGAAGAGGCCGAGAAGATCGTGCTGGGGTACGTGCGCGAGCACGTGGCCGAGCCGCGCAAGGCGCCGCTGTGCGGGAATTCGGTCTCCACCGACCGCGGCTTCCTCGCGCGCGACATGGGGACCCTGGAGCAGCACCTGCACTACCGGATCGTGGACGTCTCCTCGATCAAGGAGCTGGCCCGCCGCTGGTACCCGCGCGCGTACTTCAACAGCCCGGAGAAGAACGGCAACCACCGGGCGCTGGCCGACATCCGCGAGTCGATCGCGGAGCTGCGCTACTACCGCGAGGCCGTCTTCGTCCCCCAGCCGGGGCCGGACACCGACACCGTGCGGGCCATCGCGGCCAAGCACGTCCTGCCGGCGGAGTAGCGCGGCCGGAAGGCCCTGCTGAGCGGCCAGGAAAGGCCGCGGGAAGCGGCCGCGAAAGCTCGCCAAAAGGGATGCGCGAGCACGCCCCCGCACCCTGTACACTTCTTCAGGTCGGCGCCTGAAAGCGCCGGACATGGTGGGTGTAGCTCAGTTGGTAGAGCACCTGGTTGTGGTCCAGGTGGCCGCGGGTTCAAGTCCCGTCACTCACCCCATGTGATCAAGGCCCGACCTGCGAAAACAGGCCGGGCCTTCTTCATGCCCTGAACCTTGGGAACACGGCGGGAGCACAACCCCCTCCCGGAACCGCCCAAATGGGTCTACCGTCCCGCCATGGCAAGCATCGTGGAACGCCCCAAGAGGGACGGATCGATCACGTACCAGGTGAAGTGGCGCGAAGGCGGGGGCCGCAGTGCGCCCGGGCAGTCGGAGAACTTCGACGGCCCCGACGCCGCCGAAACCTTCAAGCAGCTCGTCAACCTGCACGGCCAGCACTGGCCACCGGGCTGGGTCAAAGGCGCCGGGTTCGTCGAGCCCGACAGCAGCCCCCACGACGTCCCGCTCCTCGACTACGCCCACCGCTACGCCGACAAGCTCACCGGCATCGACGCCCGGACCCGCAAGGACTACAAGCGGGACATCGACAACCACTTCACCGGCATCGCCCACATCCGCGCCGACGGCGTCACGGTGCCGGCCACGATCTGCAACGTCGTCCAGGACGACGTCACCGGCTGGGTCCGCGACCAGGAGGACGGCGTACGCGACCCGGACGACCCGACGAAGTGGCTGCGGGCGGTGGCCCGCCCCAAGAGCATCGCCAACAGGCACGGGTTGTTGTGGTGCATCTTCCAGGCCGCCGTCGATGCCAAGCCTCCGCTGCGCGCCGACAATCCCTGCGCGAAGACGAGGCTGCCGCGGGCGGACGACGGCATCGCCGAGGAGATGTGCTTCCTCGAACACGACGAGTGGGCGCGGATCCGGATGGAGTTCACCGACCCTGACGCCGGGGACCTCGCGGACTTCCTTGTCGGTACCGGTCTGCGGTGGGGTGAGGCGACCGCGCTCCAGACGCGGGACGTGAATCTCCGCGAGGGCACGATCAACGTCCAGCGGGCGTGGAAGCGGATGGACGACAACACCTTCCAACTGGGGCCGCCGAAGACGCGGAAGGCCCGCCGCATCCTGGTGATGTCGCCTGACCAGATGTCGATGCTGCGCCGCCACATGGCGGGGCAGGCCCCGGAGCAGTTCGTGTTCCGGGGCGGCATGGGGTCGGCGTGGCGGCACTCGAACTACTACAAGCGGAAATGGCTGAGAGCGCTCGATGCCGCGGCGGAGAAGGGGTTGACGAAGCGCCCGCGGCTGCACGATCTGCGGCACACGCATGTCGCGTGGCTGATAGCGGCGAACATCCCGCTCCCGGCGATCCAGGCGCGGTTGGGGCACGAGAGCATCACGACGACGATCGACCGGTATGGGCACCTGGTGCGGGCGATGGACGACGAGATCAGCGCGGCGGTGCAGGCCGCGATGGCGGCGACGGCCCTGTCGCAGGACCGGCACCTGGGGATCGTGAACTAGCTGGCGTGCTTCACGTGGTGGGGCGGTGTCGTGGCCACGTCGTCCCGCCGGAGCGTCCAGATCCCGCTTCTGGTCAGGTGAGTGCCGAGGCGGTTGAGTTCTGCGACAACTTCGGTCATGGAGGCTCCGTCACGGATGAGGAAGCGCTGCTGACCGTGGACTTCGAGGATGACGACGGTGTGGCCGGGGGGCATGTCACCTTCGGGAATGATCCTGAAGATCTCGTCCACTGGTGTGGCCATGGAACCCCCTCGCGCAGGCACCTACCCACGCTATCCGAGCATGCGTTCGAATGCATGTGTTCGGACAGTGCGCAGACGGTGTTCGGACTGTGCGCCCCCCAGGCGGATCACAAAGGATGCCACTTCGGTCACGTTCCGACTACCCCGCAGGTAAAAGTCGTACTAGCTCGAACTTTCTCCCGAATCCCTGGAGTTGATAGGGAAGGTCTCCGCGATGGCAAGCAGCCGTTCAAGATCGTCCGGAGACATGCTGCTCGCCCGATGCGCAAGGAGTCGAACCTTGCCTTCGGCATCCACGTCGGCGGCCTCGATCCCGAAGAACTGCTCGCCGGCCGCATCCTGAAGCTCCCGGAGCGGGACCTGGAGCCCGGCAGCCAGCGCGCGTAGCTGAGACGCGGTGGGCGGCGTCACGGACAGGCGCTTCTCCAGGCGGTGGAGCCACCCGGTTTTCACCTCGTGGCCGTCCGGATCAGGATCGACGGACCGCTGCGCGAGCGTGGCGAGGCTGATCCTCAGCCTCGCCCGTCTGTCGATGACGAGGTCGGACAGGGCGTACGACGTCCGCTGTTCGGCCATGACCTTCATCTTGCCACTCCTGTGCGCGCAATGGGCCGTGGGGTGTCCATCTGGCGGACGACCCCAGCGGGGCATTTGCCCTGCTCGCGGCCGTTCCACGTTTCGCGTGTTGAACGCAGTGTCCAGCAAGAGGAACGCGGACGCCAGGGCGCACCGAGTCAATGTCTGGTTTTGGTAACAGGCATTTCACGGGATGGACGGATCGTTCATCTCATGCAATGCTCTTCTCATTCAACTCGATGAACGAAACATTCCACGAGGCGAACGTGACTCCAGACGCACCCATGTACCGCCCGGTCGACATCGGCCTGTTCAGACAGCTCATGCGGCGCACCGGCACCGGTGCCCCCGTCACCACCCGCAAGCTCGCCGAAGCGGCCGGAGTCGCCCACGGCACCATCGGGAACCTCATCACCGGGGTCAAGGAAGAGGTCGACGAGCAGACCGCTCACGCCCTTGCCCACCGGTTGGGCGTGGACCTCCTGGTCGTTTTCGAGCCGGTCTGCCGCAGCACAACGGCAGTTGTGGCAGCGGGCTTTGCGCCGGAGCAGGTGCCAGCGTGAAGCGGCGGTTGTCCTACGACGAGGCTGCCGCCGAGCTCGGCGTGACGGTGACGTGGCTCCAGAGGCACATCACCAAGCTGCCCCACGGAAAGCTCGGCCGGTTCGTGTACTTCACGGAAGCCGACCTGGAGCGGATCGACGAGCTGTTCCACCACGAGCCGCAGTCCGGGCCGGTCGCCCGGCCGGTGTCGGTCCCTGAGACGCCGTCCGGTCACCCGCTGGGGTGGCTGAAGCCGATTCCGTCGCGCAGTCGCGCGTCCTGATCCCGCCCCCACGTGGCGCGGGGCCGCCTGCCCTGTCCGGCCGACGACCCCACTCGGCGCCACCCACCGCACATCACGAAGGAAGGCGAACGCCTTGACGAATCGTATCGAGCTGCCGGACCTGTTCCGCAGGGCCGCAGAGATCATCCAGACCAACGGTCACCACCAGGGTGACTACATCCCCGACCCGCGCAACCGGGTCCTGCACGCGCTGCCCGCCGAGCGGCCGATGTCGATCGTGGCCGCGCTGCGTTGCGCGGAGACCGGTCACCCGCAGCGGTTCGGTCCGGCGTCGACCGGCGGCATCCGCTTCCTCGCGGAGCGCCTGGAGGTCGACGGCGAGCTGCCGTCCTGGCCGGACGACACGTGGATGGAGCTCCACGTTGCGGCGTGGGGTGACGTGGCGGGGCGCACGGTCGCGGAGGTGGTCGACGTGCTGCTGGCTGCGGCTGAGGCCGCGCCGTCGGCCGGGACCGTGGTGGTGCCGCGCACGGTGACGTTGGGCGACGGGACGGCGTGGGAGTTGTGGTCGGTTCCGGCTGACGGTGAGCCGCTGTACACGGTGGCTGGGGTGCGCGGTGGTCCGGGTGCGCCGCAGGCCACTGCGGCGGATCTGTCGGCCCAGTTCGGCCCCGTTGCCGTGGGGAGTGCATGGTGAGCGCCGGGACGGTGGGGGCCGCGATCGGCCCGCTGGCTGCTCGGTCGTGGATGCCGCGTATCAGCTCGTGGGAGATCGCGGAGACCGACGGTGTCTGGGGTGCTCACGGGGAGTTGGCCGCAGAGGGGTCGATGTCCGCGATGGCGACGCTGAAGAAGCTCGCGGCGGACGTCGGCGGCGAGGTCGTTGAGGCCACTGAGCGGCTGATGGTGGTCGACTTCGTGGAGGCGGACTACGAGGTCCCGGTGCGCGTGTGGTGGCTGCGTCCGATCATGCGGTGGATCACGCCGGAGACGTGCGCGACGTGCCCGACGAAGCTCGGTGACCCCGGCGTGCGGTTCGTGCGGCTGGGAGAGGGCGACCGCGAGGCGCCGGTGATCTGCGTGCCGTGCCGGGACCGGATGCAGGCCGAGTGGGTCGCGCAGTCGGGCGGTGCCCTGTGAGCGCCCCGCTGAGCCCGGAGCGGCTCGCGGAGATCGCGGCGCTGCTCACGCAGGCGCAGGACGTCGAGGAGCTGTGCACCCGCAGCCGGTCCACCATTCGGGAGTCCCTCGGTCTCTATGGCGAGGAGTCGCTGGCCGAGCTCGTGGGCGGTGTCCGTGCCGGTGTGCCCGCGCTGCTGGCCGAGGTCGAGCGGCTTAGGGAGGACGGCGCCCGCCTTCAGCGCGTCGCCGATCGAGAGCACAAGGCGTTCATCGACACCCACAACGCCCTGAACCTGCTCCGCGACGATGCGAACGCCCGGATCGTCGCGCTGGAGCAGGAGTTGGCGTCGGCGAACGCGTCGCTGGACACGGCGGCGAAGGCGCTGCGGGCGCGGGACGAGCGGGTCGCCGAGTTGGAGGCGGACGCCGTACGGCACCGTGCCGCAGCGTCCCGGTGGAACACGGCCGAATACATCATCGAGCGCGCCTACTGCCACGGCGGGGACCCGGATGCGCACGAGCTGGCCGAAGCGTTGGGCACGACGGCTGCTTGGGATGCGTCGTGATGGCCGCCGTGTGCTGGAACTGGTGGCCGCCGAGCACGCCGAGCACGCCGAAGCCGGGTGATGACGATGACCAGTGACGTGCTGCTGGTCGTGTCCACGACCGTGGTCCTGGGCTCCGTTGGTGCCTCCCTGCTCGTCGGGTACGAGGCGGGCCGTACGGAGCAGATCGCCGCCGCGTGGACGGACGGGTGCGAATGGCTGGCCGTACGGCGGGCGCAGGTAGTCCGCCTGTCCCGCAGGTGCCTCGCCGCCGTGCTGGTCGCGGCCCGCGCGGTCAAGTGCACCTTGTGCGCGGTGCGGTGGCCTGCTCACGGGCACCACCGGGGACACCGGGCGGGGGTGGCGTGATGTCACTCCCCGGCCGCGAGCCCAACGGGCTGACCGTGCTGGACCTGTGCTGCGGCGCGGGCGGCCTGTCCATGGGCTACTACCTCGCCGGGTTCGATGTCGTCGGCGTCGACATCCGCCCGCAGCCGCGCTACCCGTTCACCTTCGTCCAGGCCGACGCACTGGAGTACGTGGCTGCGGCCACTGCGTCCGGCGAGGCCGCCCGCTACGCCATGATCCACGCCAGCTTTCCGTGTGAGGGCTTCGCTACCGTCACCAGGTGGCGCGGCAACCCGGCGAACCACCCGGACCTGCTCACGCCCGGCCGCCCGCTGCTCGTGGCTTCGGGCCGCCCGTACGTCGTGGAGAACGTGCCCGAGGCGCCGCTTCGCGCCGACTACGAGCTGTGCGGAACCCAGTTCGGGCTGCACGTCAAGCGTCACCGCGCCTTCGAGACGTCGTGGGGTGGCGGCGGGGATCTGCTGTCGCCGTGCTGGCACCCGTCGTGGCTGCACGCGTTCGACCACTCGCAGGAGCGGGCGTACGCGGACGCGATGGGCTGCACGTGGATGACGAACGTCGAGGCCCGGAAGGCGGTGCCGCCTGCGTACTCACAGTGGATCGCCGAGCAGTGGCTGGCGCACCACCGCGACGACCGGGCGGGGGTGGCTTCGTGACCGCCGTGTGGGTCGTCTCCGCCGCCCTGGCCTACTTCGCCGTCGCCATTCCTTCCGCCTGCTGGCTTGGTCGCCGTCTGCGCCGCCAGCAGCCCACCAACCACCCGCCCAAGGGGGGCAACTGATGACCGGACCCGAGCACTACACCGAAGCTGAACGCCTGATTGCCGGGCGGCACTTCCCCGCCGACCCCGACCTGGGCGACCCGGCCAGCTATCACCCGGCGACCGCCGACGACATCGCCCAGGCGCAGGTGCACGCCATCCTCGCGCTCGCCGCCGCGACCGCGCTGGCCGCCAGCCCCGCCGGGCATATGCCCATCGCCGACTACAACGCCTGGCGCGCCACCGCCCACACGCCGGACGTGCGCACCAGCGCCTACGACGCCGAGACGGCGGGTGCGTGATGCCCGAGCCCCGCCAGCACCGCATCCACGCCACGCCCCGCCCCGACGGGTCCACCGTCGAGCTGGAGGGCTTCATCCACCAGAGCCTGGTCGACCTGATCAACCTCCTCCGCAACAACGGCGTGCTCTGGGACGACCTCACCGCGCTCATTGACAACCCCCCGGCGCCGCCGGACCCGTACCGGCCCGAGCAGAGCATGCCGACCGAGGACCTGGTCGAGCGGATCGCCGCGCACCTGCCCACCGGGGTCCGGCTGGAGCGGAAGGCCACCGCCGCGCTCGGGGCCACGCTCACCGGCATCGCCCGGCAGCAGGCCCACAGCACGGCGGCCGACGAGCAGGTGGCGGCATGAATGCCAGTGAGTTCAACCGCCTGTACCCCGTCGGCACCCGCGTCACCGCCTACCCCGGCGCCCGACCGGAACTGACCCCCAACGCCAAGCGCGTCGAGACCACCACCCGAACCCCGGCGCAGACGTTCCACGGCACGCCCGTCGTGATGGTCCACAACTGCGGCTCGTGGATCGCCCTCACTCACGTCGACCCGGCCCAGCCAGCCGAGGCGTACACGCCGCCCACCCATTACATGCGTACCGACGGCACCAGGACGTGCGTGCACACCATCCCCGTCAACTCGGGCTCGTGCCCGGACTGCTGGGACCTCGTCAAGTGGGATCACGTTGAACGTGCCGCGCCGGGCGCCGAGCAGGCCGAGGCCATCCCCGCGTGGGTGGCGTCCTACGACAGCGCCACCTTCACCCCGCACCTGATCGGCCACCTGACCGATGAGATGACGGCGAAGCGCGCCGCCGAGGCGTGGTTCCGCGCAAACCGGGAGACCGAGAACAACACCGACTGGATCGCCGACCCGCAGCTTGCGACCGGCGAGTGGGACGTCTGGGACACGCTGGTGGAGGTCGGCGAAGAAGGCCGCCTCGTCTGCGGCACGGATATCGTCGTCCGCCACCGGGCCACCGCACCCGCCCCCGCCGCCGGGCAGGACGACACCAGCACGGCCACCGACACCACGCCGCTCACCGTCCGCTGGGATCGCACCGTCATCCACCCCGGCGCGGACAGCGACGACGACACCATCGTCTGCTGCCTCACCGACACCGGCCGCCCCGTCGCCCTGCTCCTCGACGACGAGCTGCGCGAAGCCCTCGGGCTGCTCCTCGTCGACCCGGACGGCGACGGCGAAGCCACGGCCGAGGCGGAGCGCTGCGGCGTCTACGAAGGCCACGGCGAGTCCTGCGACTACCCGGCCGTCACGGGCGGAACCCACTGCCAGTACCACGCCGAGCAGCCCCCGCCCGCCCCCGCCGACGGCTACGCGGGCACCCGCGGCGAACCCGGCGGTGACGCATGACCGATCCGCGTCTCGCGGTCGCCACCGAGCGGGGTCGCTACTACCGCGACCCCGCCGGGGGACCCGACCTCATCTCCGTCACCAACGCCCTCGGCTCGATCCACAAACCGGCCCTCGTGCCGTGGGGCGCCGGGCTCGTCGCCGACCACATCATCGCCGCACCGATCGAGACCGCCCGCCGCGCCCGCACCGAACGCACCGCCCTCCGCAAGGAGTTGGTGGCCCTGCCGTACAACAACAGCGAGCGGGCGAAGAAGCTCGGCACCCGCATCCACGTCCGCGCGCAGGCCGCCGTCCTCGGCACCCCGTACGCCGACGACCCGGAAGTCGAGCCGTACGCCGTCCAGTTGGCCAGGTGGTTCCGCCTGTGGAAGGTGGACTTCGAGCGGGACATCGTCGCCACCGAGTCCACCGTCTTCAACCGGAAGTACGGGTACGCCGGGACTGGCGACCTGTGGATCTGGCTTCCCACCGGCCCGCACGCCCGGCGTCAGCTCTGGCTCGTCGACTACAAGAGCAGCGCGAAGAAGCCCGACAGCGTCGTCTACGACGAGCAGCCGCTCCAGCTCGCCGCCCTGCGCCACGCCCCGCTGATCATCCTCCCCGACGACACCGAGGAGCCCGCGCCGAAGGCGACCCGCACCGCGCTGCTCAACCTCCGGCCGCGCTCGCACCGGCTCATCGAAGTGCCGTCCGGCCGCGCCCAGTTCCGGGGCTTCCTCGGCGCGCTGGCCACCTCCCGCTACCTGCACTCCGCACCCGCGGCCAGCGCGTGCCCGACGGTCGTTCCGTCGTGGGCCCCGGCCGCCGACCGAAAGGCAGCCTGACATGGGCTCCCGCATCCTGACCATGAAGCGGCAGGCCGCCGAGCTCGGCCGCATCCGTACCGGCACCACCGAGCCGACCGCCAACGGCAAAACCCGCCCCGCCCGCTCCGCGCACTTCATCCTCACCTCCCACTCCAAGGCGTACATCGAAGCCGCCGCCGCCCTCTACGGAGGCGACGTCGAGACCTGGACCCCGAACAATCAGAAGGTCGCCCAGTACCGGGTCATCACCAAGACCAGCGAACTCCTCGCCGTCCTGCCCACCGGCGATCCGCTGTCGCAGTCCTACGAGATGTGGACCGGCGGCGGCTGCGCCCGCCGCTGCGACGGCCAGACCGAGCAGATCGGCCGCACCCCCTGCGTCTGCCGCGCCCGGTACGGCGAGGACTTCCACCGCCTCGGACCGGACACCGTGTGCCGCCCGACCTCTCGCATCAACGTGATGCTCCCCGACATGCCGGACGTCGGCGTGTGGCGCCTGGAGACCCACTCCTACTACGCCGCAGACGTGCTGGCCGGGGTCATCGACACCGTCCTCCAGGCCACCGAGGGCCGGTCGTTCATGCCGGTCCGCATGTGGATCGAGCAGCGCACCCGGGTCGCCGAGGGCAAGACGAAGCGGTTCCCGGTGGTCATGGTCGTCCCGAACGTGCCGCGGCTGCGGCAGGCGTTGTCCGGGCCGCTGTCGACGGCCGCCGCCCTGGACCCGTCGGTGATCGACCGCCCCGCGATCGAGGCGCCGCGTCCGGACTACGCC
This sequence comes from Streptomyces sp. NPDC024632, assembly GCF_055559175.1. NCBI lineage: Bacteria > Bacillati > Actinomycetota > Actinomycetes > Kitasatosporales > Streptomycetaceae > Streptomyces > Streptomyces sp. NPDC024632. Next base: position 269,978 of record NZ_JBVHLD010000007.1, on the reverse strand, counting down.
GCCGACGCCCGCGCCTGCAAGACCGTCGAGGACGCCCGGCAGGTCTGGCACCGCGCCCGCAAGGCCGGGCACGTCCAGGCCGACGGCAAGGACCCGCTGTCCGTCGAGCTGATCCGGATCGCCGACGACATCGCCAGGGGCATCGACACCCGCACCGGCGAAACCGGCGTCGAGGGCGACGGTCCGGACGACGACGGTGTGTACGAGGGCGAAGTCATCGACGACGGCACCGAGCCGCCCGCCGCGTGGCCGACGGTCACCGCGCCCGGAACGGGGGCGACCCGATGAGCTGGCACCTGAAGCGCATGTGCGCCTTCGACCTGGAAACCACCGCGGCCGACCCCGAGCAGGCCCGCATCGTCACCGCGTGCGTCGCGCTCGTCGGCGGCAGCAAGCCCCCGCAGGTCAGCAACTGGGTCGCCGACCCCGGTATGGAAATCCCCGAGGAAGCTGCGAAGATCCACGGCTACACCACGGAGCGGGCCCGCGCGGAAGGCCGCCCGGCCGTCGACGTGATCGAGGAGATCACGGCGGCGCTCGGACAGGTACTCCAGGTCGGCATCCCGATCGTCGCAATGAACGCCCGCTACGACCTGACCGTCCTGGACCGCGAGTGCCGCCGCAACGGCCTGCACACGCTGGCCGACCGGTACGTCGACGACGTCATCTGGCCGGTCATCGATCCGTTCGTCATCGACAAGAAGGTCGACCGGTACCGGCGCGGCTCGCGGACGCTGACTGCCCTGTGTGAGCACTACGAGGTGGCGCTCGACGGTGCGCACGACTCTGCGGCGGACGCGATCGCCGCGGCCCGAGTGGCGTGGCGGCTGGGGTCGACCCGGCCCGAACTGGCCGCGATGGGCGTGGAGGCGCTGCATCACGCGCAGATCGAGTGGGCGCGCGAGCAGGCCGAAGGGCTGGCTGCGTACTTCCGGAAGACGCCCGGCAAGGAGCACCTTGCCGACACGGTGCGCCCGGAGTGGCCGCTGGTTCCGGTGCCGCGGGGCGGTGAGGTGTGATGCCCACCAAGCGCACCCTGACCCGCCAACTCGCCGAAGCACGCGCCCAAGTCCGCGACCTCGTTGACCAGCGTGACACCGCCGTCGGCGACGCGGGCAGCCAGCAGTTCACCACCACCCGGCTCGCCAAGCAGCTCACCGAGGCCCGCAACGAGATCGATGACCTCCGCCGTGAACTCGCAGCCCAACTGCCCGCGCCCGTCGGGCCTGACGCGTGGGCCGCCGAACGGTCGGCGTTGAAGCGGCAGCTCGCCGCGTCGGAGCGCGCTCGCGGGCAACTCGTCGAGCAGGTCGGGGAGTTGCGGCGTTGCAACGACGACTTGTCGCGTGAAGCCGTCACCCGCGCCGGGACGCTTGCTACCCAGGCGGTGCTCTGATGCCGATCCGCCCCGAGAACCGCGACCGCTACCCCGCCGACTGGCCGGAGATCTCGCTGAACATCCGCACCGTCCGTGCCGCCGGGCGCTGCGAATGCCTGGGCGAGTGCGGGCGCGGCACCCACACCGGCCGCTGCCCCAACGTCAACGGCGGGCGGGCGTACGGCACCGGCAGCCGCGTCGTGCTGACGGTCGCGCACCTCGACCACACCCCGGAGCACTGTGACGACGCCAACCTGCGCGCGATGTGCAACGGCTGTCACCTGCACTACGACCGCGATCACCACCGCGAGACGGCCGCCGCCACCCGGCGCGCGGCCGTCGAGGCGGCAGGCCAACTGGTGCTCGGCGCCGAGGCGGTGACCCGGTGAGCCCCGACACCGTGTGGCTGATCGTCCGCACCGGCGGGATCGGCGGCCTCCTCCTCGGGGGCCTCGCCCTCTTGGCCGCTTTCCTTCGCCGCGGCGAGATCCCCAACGAGCCCGCGACCGCGGATATCGGCAGCAGCCCGTACTACCCGTGCCACTCCCCGTCCTGCGGGCACATGGCCACCCCACACGACCCCACCCCGCTCGGCGGCCGCGCCTGCCGGTACTGCGGCACCGCACGAACGGAGGCCCCCCAGTGACCACCGCACCCCAGCTCCCGGCCGTCACCTCCCCGACGGCCGGGCCCCGGCCCCTCCCGCTCGTCATCGGCCTCGACATCGCCCTCGTCAACTCGGGGGTAGCCGGCCCCGACTGGACCGACCACATCCGCACCAAGCAGCTCCGCGGCGAAGCGCGCCTCGACATGATCCTCACCACCGCCCAGACCTTCTACCGCCGCGCCGACCTCGTCGTCATCGAAGGCGCCTCCTACGGCAACGCCATGCAAGGCGGCCACGACGAGCTGGCCGCCGCCCGGTGGATCATCCGCCTCGACTGCCACCGCGCCGGCATCCCCTTCGCCGTCGCCCCGCCGTCCAGCCGCACTATCTACGCCACCGGCACCGCTCGGCCCCGGCACTCCGAGTCCGGGCGGCTACTCACCGCCGCAGAGGCCAAAGGTGCTGTACGTACAGCGGTCGCCGAGCGGTACGGCATCCACACCGAGGGGCCCACCCGCCACGACCAGGCCGACGCGTTCGTCCTCGCCGCGATGGGCCTGCACTGGCTCGGCTACCCCCTCGCCGAGGTACCGGCCACACACGCCCGGGCGCTGGACGGCGTCGCCTGGCCGCAGACCGTACCGGCGGTGGCCCGATGATCCTCGACGGATTCGCCGGACCCGGCGGCTGGGCCGAAGGACTGCGGATGCTCGGCCTGTCCGAGGTCGGCCTGGAATGGGATGCGGCGGCCTGCGCGACGCGGGTAGCGGCCGGACACCGCATGACGGTCCGCTGCGACGTGGCCGCCTACCCGACCGCGCCGTTCGCCGGGCGGGTCACCGTGAAGGTCGACTCCCCGCCGTGCCAGCCGTACTCCCGCGCCGGAAAGGGCCTCGGCAAAGCCGACCAGCCGCTCGTGCACCAGGCCGTCGCCGACCTGGCACGCGGCCGCGACACGCGCGAGCAGCTCAAGGCCGCCTGCCTCGACCCACGCTCGATCCTCGCCGCCGAGCCGATGCGGTGGCACCAGGCGCTGCGGCCCGAGACGATCCTGATGGAGGAGGTCGCCGATGTCCTCCCACTGTGGCGGCAGTACGCGCAGATTCTCCGCGGCTGGGGCTACAGCACTTGGTGCGGGATCCTCTGCGCCGCCGACTTCGGCGTCCCGCAGACCCGTCGCCGGGCCATCCTCATCGCCTCACGTGTCCGCGATGTCGCTGCCCCCGAGCTCACCCACTACGACCCGAAGGGCGGGCTCCAACTCTGGGGGACGCCGTGGGTGACCATGGCCGAAGCCCTCGGCTGGGGCGTCACCGACCGCCCCGTCCCGACCGTCACCGCTGACGGCGGGAGGACCGGCGGTGCCGAGCCCTTCCCATCCCAGGCCAGAGCCACGCTGTTGGCCTCCCGTGACCGCGGTGACTGGGTGCTCCACACCAACCGCGGCAACGTCCGTGCCGACGGCGAACGGCAGCTCGTCAACCCGCAAGTTCAGCCTGTGCCCGTAGTGACCACGAAAACCGGTGGGCAGTGGGTGCTGAAGTCCCGCCGGGACTCCGAGGCATGGGTCGCCAGCGATGGCGAACGGCCCAACCGCACCGGAGACGAACCCGCCCCCACCTTCACCGGAGAAGCCCACCGCTGGTCGTGGGTGCTGCGCTCTGGCCAGTCCGTGGCCGGCGAAGGCCGTGCCGAACGCCCCCTGGACGAACCGGCCGTCACCATCACCGGCCGCGCCGACCTGAACTCGTGGTCCCTGCGCAACAACACGAACGCCAACGCCTCCGTGGCCGAGAGCATCCGGATCTCCCCGGCCGAGGCCGCAGTCCTCCAGTCGTTCCGCGCGGACTACCCGTGGCAGGGCACCAAGACCAAGCAGTTCGGGCAGATCGGCAACGCTGTCCCGCCGCTGCTCGCCGCCCACATCGCTGCCGCCGCACTCGGCATCGACCTGCGCGAGCGGATCGGAGCTGCTGCATGAACGCCCGCCCCGACACCCCGCCCCGCTCCTGGCGCCTGCGCGCCGAGTGCGCCCGCTCCTACCCCCACGAATGGTGGTACCCGGTCGGCAAGAACTTCACCGCCAAGGCCGACACCGCCAAGGCCATCGCCGTCTGCGACCGCTGCCCCGTCCTGGCCGAATGCGCCACCCACGCCCTCGCCGTCCGCGAGCCCTACGGGGTCTGGGGCGGCCTCACCGAGGACGAGCGCGCCAGCATCCTCCGCAACCGCCGCCGGGCCGCCGCCCGCACGGCTGTGAGGAACGCGGCGTGAGCGGGCGCCGCCAGGTCGTTGACGCGGTCCTCCGCATCGTCGCTGACCCGAGCCCCGCCGCGTACTACGCCTGCGCCGTCTGCCCCTACACCGCCTCGGTGAAGGGCCGCGAGCGCACCAGAGCCCTCGTGGCCTCGATCCGCACCGACCACCGGGTTACCTGCCCCGGACTCCACCCCGAAAGGACCAGCGCATGACCGACATCAAGATCGATTCCAAGGTGCTCACCGACGTCGCCGAAGCCCTCGAACCCTTCGCCGACGAGATGTTCAAGCGCCGCGTCGGCCGCTGGATGGCTGTCGTCGAGTTCGCCCACTCCGAGCGCACCGAACCCGGCCCGGAGGAAGACAAGGACCCGTCCGTGAAGATCCGCATCGTCGGCGTCGAAGTCGCGGGCGGAGCGGTCGCGGAGGAGCGGCTGCGCGAGGCCCAGCAGTCCCTGTACACCGCGCGGACGTCCGGCGGCACGCTCGACGAGGTCGCCAGCGAGCATCGCGCCGGGGACATCCTCCGCAACGGCTCCGGACTCCTCGTCTGATGGCCGCGCGCAGGACGGGCACCGCCGCCACCACCCACCGGTGCCCGTCCTGCCGCGCCCCGATCCTCCGTCAGCAAGTCGAAGTCCTCACCGTCACCGCCGACACCACACCCCGGCCGCCCGGCGCAGACCCCCACGACGACCCCCACCACCTCACCTGGTGCCTCCCACCAGTCCGCTACGGCACCCCACGGCTCCGCTTCATCTACCAATCCACACACCCACCCAACTGCCCCCACCCCCACCACCAAGACCACCACTGCACCCCCCAGCGACCGCCCGCCAACCACAACGAACCGGCCGCCACCGACCGCCTGTTCTAAGCACCAAGGAGACCCGTGGACAACGTCATCCGCCACCCCAGCACCAGCCCCGGGGACGATGACGACCGCGCCTCCGTCCCCCACGACACCGAGGCCGAACAGCTCGTCATCGGCGCGATCATGCACTACCCCGACGCCTACGCCGAAGCCGCAGCCCACATCGACCGCACCGACATCTACCGGCCCGCACACCGCCTCATCTGGGACGTCGTCACCCAGCTCATCGAAGAAGGCACCGGCGTCCACCCCGTCGCCGTCCGCGCCCACATCGGCCAGATGAGCCAACTCCACCTCGTCGACAACGGCCTCCTCATCGACCGCCTCGGCACCCAGCCGATCACCCCCGGCATGGTCAGCCACTTCGCGCAGATCATCGCCGACCGCGCCCACGAACGCCGCTACGACGAACACGCCAACGAACTCAAAAACGCCCTCATCCGCAAAGCCAGCGGCGACGAACTCGACAAACTCGTCGCCGAATTCCAGCAACGCGAAACGCTCCGCGCCAACACCGGCCACGGCCCCGCCCACCTCGTCAGCAGCATCCTCGACTGGGACCAGTTCTTCGCCACCGACTTCGGGAACGTCGTCCTCCTCCCCGGCAAACTCATGGCCCCCGGCCAGCAGATCACCATCGTCGGCGACGGCAAAGCCGGCAAGTCCCTGTTCACGCAGGAGTGGATGTGGCGGGCCGCGACCGGCCGCAGCTTCCTCGACGACAAACCCGGCATGCCCCTGCGGATCCTCTACCTCGACGCGGAGAACGGGCAGGAGCAGGTCCAGGAACGCTTCTACTCCTTCGGCGCCGGCCCCGGCCGCATGGGCGAACTCCGCTACGCCTCCTTCCCCCCGGTGCGGCCCCTGGACACCGCCGGCGGCGGCGCCGACCTCATGGCGATGGTGAAGGCCACCGGCGCGGAACTCGTCGTCCTCGACACCGTCTCCCGGTTCATTTCCGGTCCGGAGAACGACGCCGACACCTGGCTGTCGCTGTACCGGCACACCCTCCTGCCCCTCAAGCGCGACCGGGTCGCGTCCATCCGTCTGGACCACCTCGGGAAGGACGGCGACCGCGGGGCCCGCGGCTCGTCGGCGAAGAACCAGGACGTTGACCACGTGTGGACCCTGTCCGCGCAGGGCGGCGGCATCCTCTCCCTCAAGCGCACCCACACCCGTACCGGCATCGGGCCCGACGAGTTCGCGATCCGCCGCGAGGCGCGCCGCGACGGCGACAGCTGGGTGCCCGGTGCGACGAAGCACGTGATCGCCGCTCCCGAGCCCTATGGCTTCGGCGCCGCCGCGGGGACGGGCCTGGCCGCGATTCCGGGGACGGTCGAGAACATCGTGGCGCAGCTCGACGCCGCTGCTGTGCCCTCCGAGTGGGGCTCCCCGCGCGTGATCAAGAAGTGCATCGACCTCGGGATCAAGGCCGCCAAATCCAAGATCGAAGAAGCGGTACGAATCCGGAAGAACCGCCCTGTCGTCGACCTCCCCCCGCACCTCCCCTACTCCCCGGTAACAGAAACCTCCCCCGAAGCCGGGGACCCCCGGAAGAAACCCCAGGTCAAACCTCCCCCGGGGAGGTCCCGGGGAGGTCCGGGGGACGGTCCCCCCGAGCCACCTCCCCCCGTCCCCCCTCGATAGAGGGGGGAGGGGGCGAAGACCCCGGGGACCCCACCACCTCAACAAAGCCCCTCTGCGACGTCTGCGACCGCCCCATCAACCCCGACTGGCACGCCCGCGGCTACACCACCCACATCGGCTGCGACCCCACCACCGGCAGCCACCCCCACGACCCCACCTGACCACCCGAACCCCACCCGACCGAACCCGAACGCAGCTCGCCACGCGCCCGCACAGCCCCGCCACGACACCACGGAGACCCACGACCATGACCCAGCCCGCCCGCCCCGAGAACGACCCACGCGTCGTCGCCCTCGCCAGAGCCCGCCAGCAGCTCTCCCACGAAGGAATGCTCAACCCCACCTACGACGAACTCCCCCCGGACGAGCAGGAAGGCGCACGCTGCGCCGCCCTGCACTACCTCGACGCAGCAATCCGCGCCGGACTCATCCCCGCTGACACCCCGCCCACCGGCACCCACGCCGCCGTATGGCTCGACCAGGACGACTGGCTGTACGCCGACTACCCGACCGACCCACCCGGCGACTACGTGGTCCGGCTGGTCTGGGCCTCCGAGGTAGCCGAGTCCCGCCGTGACCTCGAAGACCAGGGCGCGACCTTCCGACGCATCGGATGGAGCGCCTGATGACCAAGCCCACCGACCACCCGGTTCCCGGCCCGATCGCGCGCCACGAGTCGCCGACGCTGGCCGCCTTGCGCGACCTCATCGCGGCCGACCCCGGCGCCATGACCATCACCGAGGCCACCGCGTCCGCGCACACCCTGCTCGCAGCCCACGCCCGCGAACTCGCCGACCTGGTCCAGAAGCGCACCGACCAGGACCGGGCCAGGACCGCTGGCCGTAGCTCGGAGGAGGACCACCACTTCCGCGGGGGCATGATGACCGCCCGGACGGTCCTGGACCGGTACGCCGATGACCTCGACGCAATGACCGAGGGCGCACAGTCGTGTGCCGCGGCGGGCGGTGAGCACGCGTGACCTCCACCGACCCGGCCGCGCGCCTCACGGCCGCCGCCACCCACCTCCGCACGCTTGCGCGGGCCGCCAGCACCGCCCCCGACGGCGAACCCACCGCCCACTGGACCACCGAGCAGCGCCGGCCCGATAACCCCGGCAGCGGCAGCTACCTCTACGGCGACCACATCACCCGAGACGACGGTCGCCTGATCACCTGGCCGCTCCTCCTGTGCGGCGGCTCCCCCGTGCGCCCGGCCTACATGCACACCCAGCACGCCGTCTACGCCGCGACCCTGCACCCCCCGGTCGGGCTCCTGATCGCCGACCTCCTCGACTCCGCTGCCGAGGCCGTCCGCAGGGGCTCCACCGCGGACCCGGCCGCCCTGGCGCTGGCTGACGCGATCCTCGGGGGCGGACAGTGACCGCCGCCGCCGACCTGCCCGAGGAGCCCCACCCGTGACCGACCACACCCCCACCCCCGACGCGCGCAAGCCGCCCTGCGACACCTGCCCCTGCGACGGCCCCGAGGTCTGCACCGAATACCGGCAGAACACCACCCCCCTGGTCGGTGTCGGAATGCCCGCCGCCCTGCACCTCGACGCGTTCGGCCGAGAGATCAACGACGCCTTCGGGCACCTCCCGTACCTCGTCGGCAGCGCGGCTGTCGGCAAGACGTGGCGGGACGTCGACGTCCGCCTGATGCTGCCCGACGCCGAGTTCGACGCCCTGTTCCCGCCCATCCCGCCCGGTTCCCACACCGACGGCCTGTGGGAGCTGCTCTGCGCCGCCCTGTCCGAACTCGCCCACCTCCGCACCTGGCTCCGCGCCAACGGCATCAACCCCCACGACGTACCCGCCGACAGCACCCTCACCATCGGAGCCCAGGCCGGACAGGTCGTCATCCGCCACACCGTGTACGTCCGGGACGGCGGCCGGATCCGCGCCGACGACACGGGCGCACCTGTGCAGGAAGAGCACACCGTCCCGCTCGTGGTGCCGCTCGACGGCTGGCCGGGCCTCGCGGAACCGGTAGAGCCGGACACCCCGCTGGAAGAGGACCACGGGGCAACCGTGCTGGAACTCGGCAACACCCCGCAGGTCACGACCGCTGTCAAGGAAGGCTGACCCATGACGATCACCTACAAAGACGCGCAGTTCAGCCTCACCCTCGGGCGTGGCCTCGTCGTCAACGCCGCACCGGAGTACACGAAGATCACCCTGGGCCTGCTCACCCAAGGCCAGTTCGGCATCCGGCACCTCGACGGCGACCGCCTCCGCTTCGGCGAGCAGGTCGAATACCAGATCACCGGCTACGACCCCACCGACTGCGCCCTCACCCTGCACCTCGTCCACGACTGGCGCCCCGGGCAGAAGGACGACCCGGTGAGAGACGAAGCGGAGGCCGACCTCGATGTCGCCGAGTTCCTCGTCGTCCACCGCTACCGCACCGACCACGGCAACTGGGCCTGGTGCTGGCGCTGCTGGGGCGACGCCGGGTGCGACGGACACCTCGCACTCGACCTGACCGACAGGCCGTACGCCGAGCGCAAGGCCCGCGAACACCTCGCCGACCATCACGCCACCGCGCCGACAGACGAGTCCCCGCTCGCCACCTGCCGCCGCATGGAGACCCGCACCTGCCCGCCGTCCTACAACGGCCCGTGCGGCGACCGGCCGTGTGCCCGCTTCGAGTCCGAGGACCCCGCCCCGTGGTGGGGGCACAAGCAGGAGCACGAACAGGACTAATACCCACCGGGTATCGGCACATGCGACCATCAACACCAGGAAGGAGGCCGACGATGACCACCGACGACTACGACGACATCCCCCCAGCCCCACCACGCCTCGCCCAACCCCGCAACAGCGGCAACCACATGGCCATGACGCCGCCCAACCAACGCGACCGCGACGTCTGGGCCGCCGAACGCCGCCACCTCAACGGCTGGACCTACCAGCAGATCGCCGACGGCCTCGGCCTCTCCAGCAAAAGCGCCGCCTTCGACAGCGTCGCCCGCGGCCGCCGCACCCCCGACGCCGAACGCGAGCAGCGCGCCACAGAGGTTCGCGACATGCTCCGCGAGCGCCTGGAACTGATGCACGAGGCCGCCATGGAGGTCATGGAGCGCAAGCACCTCACCGTCTCCCACGGCAAGGTGATCATGGTCACCGACGAAGCCACCGGGAAGGAAACCCCGCTAGTCGACGACGCCCCGGTACTCCAGGCCATCGACCGCCTCCTGAAGGTCAATGAGTCGTGGCGGAAGCTCGACGGGTACGACGCGGCGGCCAAGGTGGAACTCGGCGGCGAGGTGACGTACCAGATCGTCGGCGTCGACCCCGAGGCTCTGTCGTGAGCGGCGAGAAGGCGCTCACCGCCAAGGAGGAGCTGCGAGTGGTCCTGCTTGCCTACGGCTGCACGCTGGAGCGGGCCGACCGAATGCTGGCCGCACGCGATGCCGAGCACGCGCATGAGTTGGCGGAGCGCCTACGCGAGTGGGGAGGAGAAGGCGGCAAGTACTGCGCGGTGGATGAGAATGATCTGCCGCTCTACCGGTCTCCGTTCTTCATGCATGAGGACGCCGACCGCGCTGCCGACCTCATCGACCCAAGGACGCGGACGTGACCACGGCGGCGCTCGTGCGCACCTACGAGCCCCACGGCGCCGCACAGCAGGTCTTCGCGCGCCGTGACCCCGAGGTACTCCTCTCAGGTCCCGCAGGTACGGGCAAGTCCCGCGCTTGCCTGGAGAAGATCCACGCGATCTGCCTCAAGACCCCGAAGGTCCGGGCGCTGGCCGTACGCAAGACCGGCAAGTCGTTGGCCAGCACTGGCCTGGTGACGTTCCGTGAACACGTTGCGGCGGAGTCCATCGCAGCCGGGCACGTCAAATGGTTCGGCGGGTCACAGCAGGAGCCCGCCGGGTACCGGTACAAGAATGGGTCGTTCCTCGCGGTCGGGGGGATGGACGACCCCACGAAGATCATGTCGTCGGAGTACGACGTCGCCTACGCCCAGGAAGCCACCGAACTCACCACCGCCGACTGGGAAGCGATCACCACGCGCCTCCGCAACGGCAGAATCTCGTTCCAGCAGCTCGTCGCCGACTGCAACCCCTCCGTGCCCCACCACTGGCTCAACCAGCGCTGCCACACCGGCCAGACCGTCATGCTCCACTGCTCCCACCGCGACAACCCCCGCCTGTGGCGCGACGGCGCATGGACCCCCGAGGGCCAGGCGTACATCAGCAAGCTCCGCGCCCTCACCGGCGTCCGCCGCCAGCGCCTCTACGAAGGCCGGTGGGTCGCCGCCGAGGGCCTGATCTACGAGCAGTGGGACCCCGCCGTCCACGTCGTCCCCCGCTTCGCCATTCCGAAGACCTGGACCCGCTGGTGGTCCGTGGACTTCGGGTACACCAACCCGTTCGTGCTCCAGTGCTGGGCTGAGGACCCCGACGGGCGGCTGTACCTCTACCGGGAGATCTACAAGACCCGCACCTTGGTGGAGGACCACGCGAAGCGGATCCTTCGCGAGGTCACCAAGTGCGCGGCCTGTTGCAAGAGCACCAAGGCCGCGCACGACTGCCAGACGTGCGACGACTGCCGTACCGAGTGGACCGAGCCGAAGCCGCGCGCGGTGATCTGCGACCACGACGCGGAGGACCGGGCCACCCTGGAACGGCACCTCCGTCTGTCGACCATTGCCGCGGACAAACGCGTCAAGGTCGGCCTGGAGGCGGTGCAGACCCGCATGAAGCCCGCGGGGGACGGGAAGCCGCGGCTGCTGCTCCTCGCCGACAGCCTGCTGGAGCGCGATGAGTCGCTCGCCGACGCGAAGAAGCCCACCAGCACGGAGGAAGAGATTCCCGGGTACGTGTGGGATCCGGGCACCGCGGCAGCCCGCGCGGCGGAGAAGCCGCCGAAGGAGCAGCCGTTGAAGGAGAACGACCACGGCTGCGACGCGAAGCGGTACATCGTCGCCGAGCGCGACCTCGGCGGTCGGCCGAACATTCGCTGGCTCTGATCAGTCCCCAACTCTGGAGGTCCCCGTGCGGAAGCTCGCGCCCCACGTACCGAAGAATTTCCTTCCTATCGCCTTCTTGACAGGAGGATTTACACTCATCGCAGTAGGATGCGGGATAATCGGCGGTCTGGGTGTGGGGCTCATCGTCGGCGGGGTCCTGGCGTGCGTGGTGCAGGCAGTGGCATACAGCTGATCGGAGGGGGCCATGGGCAGGACGCTCATCGACCCCCTCCGCTCGCTCTGGAACTCCATCCCCACCCCCGTCCCGTTCACATCCGACAGCGGATCACCCGTCGTCAACCTCCCCTGGTCCTCCCGGAACGACGCCGTCACCCAGATGCGCGCCATGGGCGCCGTCGGCACCCTCTTCGCGGTCGTCCACCGCACCAGCAACAGCACCGGCCAGGTCAACTGGCGGCTGTGGACCCAGTCCAAGTCCGGGCTCCCCGAGGACCGCAAAGAAGTCACCCGCCACGTCGCCCTCGACCTGTGGACCAAGCCCAACGACTTCTACACGCGACAGGAATTCGTCGAGACCGAACAACAGCACGTCGACCTCACCGGCGAGGGCTGGTGGGTCATCGGCCGCTCCGGGCGCTCAGCGATCCCCCTGGAACTGTGGCCCGTTCGCCCGGATCGCATGGTTCCCGTACCCCACCCCACCGAGTTCCTGTCCGGGTACATGTACCTGTCCCCGGGGGGCGAGCAGATAGCCCTGCTCCGCAACCAGGTCATCCAACTGCGCATGCCCAACCCCTTGGACCCCTACCGCGGCATGGGGCCGGTGCAGGCGATCCTCCCGGACCTCGACGCCTCCCGCTTCAGCGCGGTGTGGAATGCCAACTTCTTCCGGAACTCCGCCGAACCCGGCGGGATCATCCAGATGGACAAGTCCCTCGACGACCGCGAGTTCGACCAGCTGTCGCGCCGCTGGAACGAGCAGCACAAGGGTGTCAACAACGCCCACCGCGTCGCGATCATCGAGCAGGGCCAGTGGGTCGACCGGAAGATCACCCAGCGGGACATGCAGTTCGCGGAACTCCGCGCCGTGACCTCCGACGCCATCCGTGAAGCATTCGGGATCCCGAAGTTCGCCGTCGGCGTGATCACCGACATCAACCGGGCAACCGCCGAAGCCGCCAAGGCATGGTTCGCCGAGCAGCTCACCGTCCCGCGCCTGGAGCGCTTCAAGCAGGCCCTCAACAACGACCTGCTCCCCATGTTCGGAGCCGCCGGCCAGGGCGTCGAATTCGACTACGACAACCCCGTCCCGCCGGACGCCGAAACCCAGAACGCGAAGATGCTCGCGCAGGCCACCGCGGCAAAGGCGCTGCGCGACGCGGGGTACGACCCGGACGACATCCTCACCACGGTCGGCCTGCCCGCGATGCGGCACACCACCACTCTCAGCCCGGCGCCGGGCGGCTTCACCGAGCAGGCCGCCGCGCTTCTCGCGCAGACCGCCCGCCCCCGGGCCGCGACCACCACCGAGTGGGTTGCGCAGGCGCACGAAGACGCCGACATCTGCAAGCCGTGCTCCGACAACGACGGTCGCACCTACGCCACCCAGGCCGACGCCTACGCGGATTACCCGGGCGGCAAGGGCTATGTGAAGTGCCTCGGCCGCAAGAACTGCCGCTGCAAGGTCGTCACCCGCGGGAAGGACTCCGATGCCTAAGACCAAGGGCCGCCCGCAGATGCGGCAGTCACGCGAGTGGTACCGGCTGCGCAACAGCTCGGCGACGACCGCTGAGCTGTACATCTACGACGAAATCGGCTTCTGGGGCACCACCGCTTCCGATCTGGTGGCGGCACTGTCGGAACTGCGCGGCGTCACGGCGATCGACGTGCACGTCAACAGCCCCGGTGGGGACGTCTTCGACGGCCTGGCCATCATGAACTGCCTGCGCGCGCACGCCGCGCAGGTCACCACCTACGTCGACGGGATCGCCGCATCCATTGCCTCGGTCATCGCGATGGCCGGGGACCGCATCGTGATGGGCCCCCACTCCCAGCTCATGATCCACGACGCGGCCGGGCTGTGCCTCGGCAACGCCGGCGACATGCGCGAGATGGCCGACATGCTCGACTTCCAGTCCGACAACATCGGCGCCGTCTACGCCGAACGGGCCGGCGGGACCGTCGCGGACTGGCGGGCGAAGATGACCGCGGAAACGTGGTACACCGCCGACGAGGCCGTCGCCGCCGGACTCGCCGACGAGGTCGCACAGCGCCCGGCGCAGGCTGCGGCCGGGGTTCCCATGGACAAGAACTGGGACCTGAGCGTCTTCGCGTACGCGGGCCGCGAGCAGGCGCCTCCGCCGGTCCTGGCCGCCGCGCCCGCCGAAGAGCCCAGCGGCACGCAGCCTCCCGCGCCCGCCTCCGACGTCCCGGACGAGGCCCAGGAGACGGAGCCCGATGAGACTCCCGACGCCGACACGGAAAGTACTTCCCCGGAAGAGCCCTCCGCGCCGGCCACGGCCCCGGATCCCGGCACCGTTCCAGATCCCGACCCATGGGCGGCAACCGTCACCCGCCTTATCACCCCCTCAGCAGAGCCCACCGTGGGCGATCTGCTCGCTGCCCTCAGGGAGGCATAGCTGTGATCGGAACCAAGCCCACCCCCGGGCAGCGCCACCGCCTGCACGTCATGGGCATCCGCCCGGACCGCGCCGGCCGCACCTACAACCGCACCGCCACCCTGCCCGTGCCCAAGGGCCCGGACGAGCTGGAGGAGATGCTCTCCGACCCGAAGCGGTCCGCGGAGATCCTCGCCTCGAAGGACTCCCTGAAGGACTTCATCACCAGCTACGCCGACGAGCAGCAGGGCGACGGCACCGAACTGCGCCGCACCATCACCGACGAAGCCACCCGCGTCCTGACGCAGATGCTGAAGGACAAGGAGGTGAGCAACGCCGAGGCCGACCAGATCAAGCGCCTCAACCTGGACCCGCAGACCCGGCCCGCGAACATGCTCACCTCCCACAAGCAGGCGTCCGCGTACAACCCGAAGGCATCCGGGGCGGTCCTGGACAAGGAGTTCAGCACCGGCGCGGAATTCTTCGCATCCGCCTGGCACCTGAACCCGAACCCCGAGGCCCGCGGGAAGATGGAGGCGCTCCGCAACGCGTACTCCAGCACGGTGCCGGCCGACGGCGGGTTCCTCGTCCCGGAGACCCTGCGCAGCCAGCTCCTCCAGATCGCACTGGAGATGTCCATCATCCGGCCGCGCGCGACGGTCGTGCCGATGGAAACCGCCAGGGTCCCGTTCCCGATCATCGACGTGACGAGCAACGCCACCAGCGTGTTCGGTGGGATGGTCGCCTACTGGGGTGAGGAAAGCGCCGCGCTGCAGGACGCGTCGGCGAAGTTCGGCAGGATCGTCCTCGACGCGAAGAAGCTCACCGGTCTCAGCGTCGTCCCGAACGAGCTCCTCACCGACAGCCTGATGTCGTTCGCCGCGCTGATCGAGTCGCTGTGGCCGCGAGCCCTAGCGTTCTACGAGGACATCGGCTTCATGACCGGGTCCGGTGTCGGCGAACCGCTGGGCGCGCTGAGCAACCCGGCGACCGTCGCTGTCGCCGCGGAGTCCGGCCAGGCGTCCGGGACGATCGTGCTGGAGAACATCATCAAGATGTACGCCCGCATGATGCCCTCCTCTCTGTCGCAGGGCATCTGGCTCGCCACTCCCGAGGCGTTCCCTCAGTTGATGACGATGGCCCTGTCGGTCGGCACCGGCGGCTCCGCGGTCATGCTCACCAACGCCGCCGGCCCGGCCCCCCTCACCGTCCTCGGCCGGCCGCTCGTCATCACGGAGAAGGCCAAGCAGCTCGGTACGCAGGGCGACCTCGCGTTCGTCGACCTGTCCTACTACCTCGTCGGTGACCGGCAGCAGATGACCGCGGCGTCGTCGACCGAGTGGAAGTTCGGCAACGACCAGACCGCGTTCCGCCTGATCGAGCGCGTCGACGGCCAGCCCTGGATCAAGACCGCGGTCACCCCGCAGAACGGCGGACCGGCCCTGTCGCCGTTCGTCGAGCTCGCCGCACGCCCGTAACCCAACCTCACGGCCGGCGCCGGCACTCACCCCCCGGCGCCGGAGCACCACCAGTCCGGCAGCGCCGCCCCGGACCGAACCCAGACGGAAGGCACAGATCATGGCCCAGAAGGCCCTCGGGCGCCTCTTCAACTTCACTCCTGCCGCCGACGGCAAGTGGATCAGCCTCAAGGCGGCGGGCGGCGTCAGCTTCCTGTGCTACCTGTCCGGCGCGGCCGGCGATACGTACACCCTCCAGGAGGCGAAGGACTCCACCGGGACCGGGGCGCAGAACCTGGCGACGGTCACCACCTACTGGACGAACACGGGTGACGGATCGGACGCCTGGACCAAGCGCACCCAGGCCGCTGCCGCCACCGTCGTCACCTCGGCGACCGCCACACAGAACGCCATGGTCGTGGAGGTCCTCGGGACCTCTCTCGACGACGGCTACAAGTACGTCAAGCTCACGTCCACCGGCGCGGGTCTCGTCAACGCCGTCACGACCGACCTGACGACGCAGCGCGACCCGAGCAACCTCCCCGCGATGGGGGCCTGACATGGCATCGGGCATCCCGGGCCGCGACCAGCGGCGCCTGCTGTTCGGCACGAAGGTCGAAGAGCCTGCGGCGGTACTCCCCGCAACGGGCACCGCGCACCTGTTCACCGTCACCGGCGGCCGGGTCATCGTCACCAGCCTTGTCGGGCAATGCACCACCGTGTGCTCGGCGACCGCGACGACCGTGTCCGTCGGCCACACCCCGCTCACCGGCACCGCGTCGGCGACCGCCCTGGCCACCGCGACCGCAGTCACCTCCGCCGAGGTGGGGTCGCTGGTGTCCCTGCCCGTCACCAAGGGCGCACTGCTCGTCAACACTCTGGCCGGAGGCGCGGCCCAGGCCCCCGGGTCCGGCGGATACGTCGTGCCCGCCGGGCAGATCGACATCACCACGTCCGCGACGAACACGGGCGCGTTCAAATGGACGCTCACCTACGTGCCGCTGGACGACGGTGCGACTGTGACGGCCGTCTGATGAGCGTCCTGGTCTGCGGTCAGTGCACGGCCCGGTACGCCGTCGGCGCCCCCGCGTGCCCGCAGTGCGGGGCGAACGAGCCACGCGAGGACCACGGCACGGCGCCGCTCGTGCTGTCAGTGACCGTCGCCTGCCTGCCCGGTGAAGGGTGCCGCTACACCGGCGTACGGCGGCGGGTGATGCTCCAGCAGCTCGCACCCGGCGTCATCGGCATGCCGCGGCTGGTCTGCGCCGGATGCGGCTCGGAGCTGTGCTCCGTCACCGACGAACCCGAACAGCAGGAAGAGGAGGCCGAAGTGCCGAAGACCACCGTGCACACCGGGGCGAGCCACGAAGCCGCCGAACTCGCCGCCGACAGCGACGACTTCACCGAAGGAGGCGAGGAGACATCTCCTGGTACGAGCTCCTCGACATCGTCCGAGAAGGAGCAGCCCTCGCCGCAGACGAGCGAGAACGAGGCCCCCTCGCCTGCCCGCAAGACGGGGAGCCGCTCCTCGAAGGGACGGACGGCATCCTCTACTGCCCCTTCGACGGATGGCGGCCCGACGGCACTTACCTCTGACCGCGACAGCGAGTAGGACGCGACGGCGATGACCTGGTACGCCACGAGGGAAGACGTGAGGTCTGCCCTCAGCTCAGCAAGCACTGCGCGCGAGGACGCGCAGATCGACCGCGCTCTCGCCACGGCGACGAGCGCGGTAGCTGAGCTGTGCCACCGGGACTTCGCCCCCATCCAGTCGACCCGCTTCTTCGACTGGCCCGACCCGCAGACCCCCCGGTCGTGGGAGTTGTGGCTCGACCGCAACGAACTGATCTCCGCGTCCCTCGTGGTGTCCGGCGGGACCACGATCCCGGCTACGGACTACTACCTGGAGCCCGCCGACTACGGGCCCCCCTACGACCGCGTCGAGATCCGTCTCGACAAGCAGTCTGCCTGGTCCACTGGGGCCACTCATCAGCGGGCTATCGCCGTGACCGGCGTGTACGGGTACTCCGACGATGCGGCGCCGGCCGGGGCGCTTGTCGGCGCTGTCAACGGCACCACGGCGGCGATGACGGTCACGGATTCCACTGCGGTCGGTGTCGGGGACCTCCTCCGGTGCGGCACGGAGCGCATGGTCGTCACCGACAAGGGCCTGGCGGACAGTGGACAGACCCTGCAAGCGCCTCTCGGCCAGCAGAAGAACGAGGTCCTCGCGGCGGTGGCCGACGGTGCCGGGTACCGCAAGGGCGAGACCCTCACGCTCGGCGCGGAGCGCGTCCGTGTCCGGGACATCGCCGGTAACACCCTCATGGTGGAGCGGGCGTACGACGGGACGCAGCTCGACTCCCACGCCGGGGGCGAGAAGATCTGGGTGCCCCGTCTGCTGACCGTGAGCCGCGGCGCGGCTGGCACCACTGCGGCGCCGGCCGCCGACGGGGCGCCGCTGACCCGGTGGGTGGCGCCGGGGCTGGTGAAGACGCTGGCGATCGCCGAGGCCATGAACACCCTGCTGATGGAACAGGCCGGGTACGCCCGGACTGTGCGTTCCCAGGCGGGTACAGGTACACGGTCGGTGGCTGCGGTGACGGCGGAGATCGACAGTCTCCGTGGCCGGGTGTACGGGGCGTACGGCCGTAAGGCCCGGATGCGGGCGGTGTGACATGGCTGGTGTCGCGTACAACGTCAACGTCCGGCTGAAGGGCCCCATCGTCGAGGGCCGCAGCCGGATCGCCATCGCCCACATGACGCAGACAGCCCTCACGGAGATCGCGGATTACACCAAGTACGAGGTCAGCATGGAGCTGATCAAGGTGCTGCAACACCCGACGGGCTACTACGAGTCGCGGATCGTCAACGAACTGCGCGGCCCTGGCGTGCGGAGCATCAACGACTCCGGCGTGATCTACGGGCCATGGCTCGAAGGCGTGTCGTTCCGCAACCAGACCACGTCCTTCAAGGGCTACGCGACGTTCCGCCGGGTCCGGAACCGCATCGCGCAGAAATCCCACGCCATCGCCGAGGCCGCGGTCGCCCGAGGGGTGGGGATGCTGGGATGAGCCTCGACATCACCACGATCCTCGACCAGGTCCAGTCCCACGCTCTCGCGACCGGGTACTTCGAGGCGGTCAACGGCGAAGAGCCGAAGTCGCCTCCGCCCAGCGCCGGTATCACGTGCGCGGTGTGGGTGGAGCAGATCGGCCCGGCTCGGGGTGCGTCGGGGCTGGCGTCTACGTCGGTGCGGCTGGGCTTTTACGTGCGTCTGTACACCGGCATGAACCAGGACCCGGGGGATGCGATTGACCCGGCGCTGATGACCGCCCTGGATGCACTGATGGCCGCGTACTCCGGGGATTTCACACTCGCCGGCACCGTTCGGGATGTCGACCTCCTCGGTCAGTTCGGTGATCCGCTTGGTGCGCGCGCCGGGTACCTCATCGAGTCCGGCAACGAGTACCGGGTGATGACGATCACCCTTCCCGTCATCGTCAACGACCTCTGGGAGCAGGTGGCGTAGTGGCCAAGCAAGGCGGTCTCGGCGACGCGTTCTACGTCAGCGGCTTCAACGCATCCGGTGCGATCAACAGCCTCGGCAACATCGGCGGCGGCCCCGGCGTCCTCGACTTCACCGACATCACCCAAGCCGCGATGGCCCGCCAAGGCGGCATCAGGGACGGCCGGATCGAGTTCGTCAGCTTCTTCGACCCGGCGCTGAACATGACCCACGACACGCTCGCCGCGCTGCCCACGGCCGACGTCATCTTCACCTACGCCCGCGGCACCGCCCTCGGATCACCAGCCGCCTGCCTCAATGGCAAGCAGATCAACTACGACGGCACCCGCGGCACCGACGGCTCCTTCACGATGGCCGTGTCCGGGCAGGCCAACTCCTACGGCCTCGAATGGGGACTCCTCGCCACCGCAGGGCCCCGCACCGACGCCACCGGCACCAACGGCGCCGCCCTCGACAACGCCGCGTCCACCGCGTACGGGCTCCAGGCGTACCTCCAAGTCTTCGCCCTCACCGGCACCTCGGTGACCGTGAAACTCCAGGACAGCCCCGACAACTCCGTGTGGACCGACGTCACCGGCGGCGGCTTCACCGCAGCCGCGGCCGCCGGCGCGCAGCGCATCGCCACATCGAACGCCCAGACCGTGGCCCGGTACCTGCGGGCCGTGAGCAGCGGCACCTTCACCAGCGCGCAGTTCGCCGTGACGGTCTGCCGCAACCCGATCGCAGGGGTGACCTTCTGATGACCACCGTCGAGCCCCGCATGGGCCCCGAGTCGTACAAGACCTACGAGATCCGGTCGCCGCTGGCCACGCACTTCCGGCCCGCGACCTGCGAGGAAATCGGCTGCCTGAACTTCCTCAAGGGCTGGCAGACCCGCATCGAGAGCCTCGCGCCCGAGCTGCTCCACGCGGCGAAGAACAGCGGCCGCAAGTTCACGGAGCTGACCGTGACCGAGGGCGAGACGTGGCTGGTCTTCGAAGCCGGCCAGCCGTGCTTCCAGGCCAGCCAGCACCGTCTTCCCGTCGGCCGGCCGGAGTTCTACATCGTCCGCGACGGCGACCGCCGCGGCAATCCCCGCGGGACGAGGGCGCGGCTGCATCAGCGGCCCGAGCACTGGACCGAGGACTTCGCTGAGCACCAGCAGGGGCTCGCCGACGCAATCAAGGAAGGGTGATCACCCATGGCCAAGACCTCCGGTATCGGCTGGACCACGTGCAGTGTCGATGACGCGTCGGGCACGCCTGTCGTCATCAAGAACGACGTGACGAATCTTTCGTTCGCGACGCCGCGTGCGGTGCAGGACGTCACGGGCATCGACAAGAGCGCGAACGAGCGGCTTCTGCTGCTCGCGGATGCCTCCATCACGCTGGAGACGGTCTTCAACCCGACGGGTGCGCACACCGTGTTCAGCACGGTGCCGTCGACGTCGGTGGCGCGTACGACGTCCCTCGCGGTCAGTGGTAAGACGCTGGCGATGGAGATGCTGTACACGGATTACCCGTTGCAGCGGTCGAATTCGGGTGAGCTGACCGCGTCGATTCCCGGTGTGCTCGCTGACGGCACCGTCCCGACGTGGGCCTGAGGGAGACACATCATGGGTAGCAGGCGCAGTCCCACGCTGTACAAGCTCGTATTCGATGACACCACCGACTGGCCGGGCCTTGAGGTCGTCCTGCGGTCGATGTCGATCCGCAAGCACAAGGAGCTGACCTCCGCGCGCGTCGCCGACGAATCCGAGGACGGTGCGTTCGACCGGATGCTCAGCCTGGTCGTCTCGCAGCTTGTGTCGTGGAACCGGGAGGACGAGGACGGGGCGGACCTGCCGCCGACTCGGGAGTCTCTGGAGGACGAGGAGCCGAAGCTCGTCCACGCGATCATCGCGAAGTGGAACGAGGCGATCGTCGGTGTCCCCGCCCCTTTGGAGAGCGACTCCGCCGATGGAGAGGTCTCCCCGGTGGAATCGATGCTGACGGAAATCCCGTCAGAAAGCCTAGCGAGCTGATTTACGCGGAGGAGATTCTCGCACTCGCAAAAGAGTGGGGGGTTCCCCCGTGGGTGGTTGAAGACGGGCCTGCTGAGTCGTTGCGGTTGCTGGAGATTGTGCGATTGGGGGTGAGGGCTGATGTCGAATCTGGTGGAGATCCTGGTTACGGCTAAGGACCTCACCGGCCCTGCCATGGCCAGTGTGAACGCGAAGGTCAACGGCGCGAGCGCGGGCATGGCCAAATTTCACAAGACAGCACTGTTGGCGGGCGCGGGATTCGCCGTGCTCGGCGTTGAGGCCGTGAAGATGGCCAGCAAGTTCGACTCCGAGATGACCCTTCTGCAAACGCAGGCCGGGGTGTCGGCGGACAAACTCGGCGGCCTGAAAAAGGGCGTCCTCGGACTAGCGGGGAAAGTCGCACAGGACCCCGGTTCACTGTCCGAGTCGCTTCTGCACGTCGAAATGAACTTCGAGAGCATGGGCATCACGAGTAAGAAAGCCCTTGAGCTCACGGAGACCGCCGCGAAAGGCGCGACCGTCGGTCACGCCGATTTGGTTGACGTCACCAACGCCCTGACTGCCGCTGTCGCGTCGGGAATCCCAGGTGTCGAAAACCTCGACCAGGCCATGGGTGTCCTCAACGCCACTGTCGGCACCGGCGACATGCGGATGCAGGACCTCGCCAACGCGTTCGGCAGCGGAATGGTCGCCACAGTCAAGGGCTTCGGCCTGAATATTGCCGACGTCGGCGCCGCACTGGCGACATTTGGTGACAACAACATCCGTGGCGCTCTGGCGGGTAACCAGCTCCGCATGTCCGTGATGGCGCTCGCGAAGCCCGTCGCTGGCGGTGAGGCCACCCTGAAGTCCCTTGGGCTCCAGGCGGATTCCCTTGCGAAGGACATGCAGAAGGGCGGCCTAAAGCTCGCCCTCGAAGACCTCGTCGCGCACATGAAGGCGGCGGGCGTCACCTCCGACCAGCAGGGCCAGATCATCACCGAGGCTTTCGGCCGTAAAGCCGGTGCCGGTCTGAATATTCTCGTCGGCCAGATGGACCGCGTGGAATCGAAGTACCCCGCACTGGCTGAGGGTGCGGATAAATTCGGCAAGTCATGGGAGGACACGACCAAGACTTTCGCTTTCCAGATGAAGTCTCTGGAGATGTCCACGCAGGCCCTGATGATCAGCATCGGGGAAAAGCTGATCCCGCCGGTCCAGAAATTCGTCTCTCTCCTGTCCGCCCACAAGACCGCGACGCTCGGGGCTGCTGTCGCCGTGGCTGGTCTCGCGGCGGCGATGGTGACCGTGTCGGTGGCGATGAAGGTCGCAGCCGGGGCGACGCTGCTCTGGTCGGGGGCGACGAAGGGCGCCGCCGTGGCGGCCAAGGTGTTCGAGACGGTCGCGCTGAAGGCCATGTACATGAAGGAGGCGTCCGTCGCGGCTGGCGGCGGGCTCCGGGGGCTCGGTGCGGCGTTCGGGACGCTGTCGACGGGTGCGAAGCTCGGCGTGACGGTGGCGGCGGTCGGCGCCCTGGTGCTGGTGCTGGAGAAGCTGTCCTCCAGCGGGAAGAAGGCCCCGGACGTCGACCGGATGGCCACCGCGCTCGGCAATCTGGGGTCGAGCGGTAAGGCCGCTGGTGAGCTGACCAGGGCCTTCGGTTCTGACCTTGACGGGCTCGCGAAGGCCGTCGACCGGGTGTCGGGCAAGGCGTCGGGGATGGATGCCTTCAACGACACGATGAACAAGGTCATGTCGTTGGGTATGGCGAAGTCCAACTCGCTGAAGGACGCGCAGAAGGACATTGACAGCGTCGACAAGGCGCTCGCATCGCTGGTGAGCGGCGGTCACGCGGACCAGGCGAAGGCAGCCCTGGACAAGCTGTCGAAGTCCGGTGCGAAGATCCCGAAGACCGACTTGGACGACTACAACGCCGCGCTGGCCGGGACGAAGCTCCAGTCCGACCTTACCGCCGAGTCCGAGGGGAAGTTCGGGAAGGCCGCGCAGGAGACGCAGGCGGCTCTCGACGTACAGGCGGCATCGGCGAAGGGTCTTACGGACTCTCTTCAGGCGCTGGACAAGGTCAATCAGCAGGCGTACGGGTCGCAGACAAAGATGGAGTCGTCGATCTCCGACCTGACCTCCGCGCTGAAGTCCAATGGTGCGACTCTCGATGTCCACACCGAGAAGGGCCGGGCCAACAGGGACGCGCTGCTCGCGGTCGCGAGCGACACGGACTCCTACACGGAAGCCCTGGTGAAGCAGAACGCGTCGTGGGGCACCGTCAACTCGGCGTACGAGCGCGGGTACAACAGCCTCGTCAAGGCCGCGATGGGGATGGGCCAGAACCGTCAGGCGGCGGAGAAGCTGGCGGACTCGCTGCTGAAGGTCCCGCCGGAGGTGAAGGTCAACGGCGACATCAGCGACCTGGAGAAGAAGCTCGCGAGCGCGAAGGCGAAGTTGAAGTCGGTGCCGCCGTCGAAGAAGGCCGCGCTCCAAGCGGACATCCGGGATCTTCAGGCGAAGGTTCTCCAGGCGAAGTGGGACTTGGCGCAGCTCGGCAACAAGAACATCACGATCACGACGTTCCTGAAGTCCGTGTACTCAGGCCCGCAACTGGGCGGGTTGGGGCATCACGCCGGTGGTGGCGTCGCGCCGATCGGCGAGACCGCTTGGGTGGGCGAAGAGGGCCCCGAACTGATGCAAGTCACCCCGACGGGGACGCGGATCTTCAGCAACACGGACTCGAAGAAGCTCGCCGCGCTCAACGGGATCAAGGTGCCGGGGCACGCGAAGGGCACCGTCTCGAAGGCGGAGCAGCGGCGGATCGACGCGGCGAAGGCAGAAGCTGACGCGCGCCGTGATGCGGCTGGCGAGCTGGGCGGTCTGGCGTACTTCAGCCGGGTGGCGGGGTACAAGACCCCGGCGTTCCAGCGGTCGACGGCGGGCGCGGGGAGCGTGGACAGCCTGGTATCGACGCTGAACGAGTGGCGGTCGAAGATCGCTGCGGCGACGCACGGGGCGCAGGAGACGCGGCTGCTGAAGGCACTGGGGAACTTCGGCGCGGGGTTGATCAAGAACGAGAAGGCGCTGAACTCCGTCAACGACAAGCTGGCGTCGGCGAAGGACAAGCTGTCGTCGCTGAAGGACAGCTTCGCGCAGCTCCGCGACTCGGTGGCGTCCTCGGTCGTCTCCTACGGCTCCATCGCCAAGAGCGGAACCGGCCAGCCGGGCGGTCCGGGCAGCGTGGTGAACCAGCTCAGCACGGATGTGGCGACGGCGAAGCGTTTCGCTGCGGATCTGGCGACGCTGAAGAAGAAGGGCCTCAACTCCCAGTCCCTCAGCGAGATCGCGTCTGCGGGGATCGACGGCGGCGGCATGGAGACCGCCGAGCGGCTCCTGGGTGCGTCGGGCAAGGACATCAAGACGATCAACTCCCTGGAGAAGCAGCTCAAAGCCGTCGGCACCGCCGCGGGCAAGACGACGGCGGACGCCATGTACGGGGCGGGCATCAAGGCCGCGGACGGGCTGGTGAAGGGCCTGGAGAAGCAGCAGAAGAAAATCGAAAACGTGATGATGGCGGCCGCGAACGCCATGGCGAAGCAGCTCAAGCGGGCCTTCGGGGTGAAGGCGTCCGGCGGCACGGTGGGGATGGCCGCGACGGGCGGGGCACGGTCGGGCCGGACGCTCGTCGGGGAGTACGCGCCCGAACTGGTGGACCTGCCGCCCGGATCGCGGGTGCACTCCGCCCCGGACACCGAGCGGATGCTCTCGCGCGCCAGCGGCGGCCAGGTCCCGCCGATTCACATCACCCTGGTGCTCGACGGCCGCGTCCTGGCCGAGCGGCTGCTGGAGCCGACGCGGGACCTCGTGCAGCGTAAGGGCGGCGGCGACGTGCAGAGGGTCTACGGGGGGCGGTCCTGATGGCGTTCCCGCAGACCAGGCTTCCCATCGTTGTCCAGCTCACCGTCAACGGCGCCTTGGTGGATGTGTCGTCCGACGTGCGGTCTCAGGGCGGCACCGACGCGATCGTCATTGAGCGGGGCATCAAGGCGTCCGGCGGTACGGTGGCCGATCCGGCGACGTGCACGCTGACCCTCGACAACAACTCGGGTGCGTACTCCTCCCGGAACCCGCTCAGTCCGTACTACCCGTACCTCGGCCGGAACACCCCCCTCCAGGTGGGCGTCGCCTACGGCACACCCTGGCTGGACTGCCCCCACGGCATATCGAGCAGCGCCTCCACCCCTGACGCAGCGGTGCTGGGCATTACCGGCGACATCGACATCCGAGTCGATGCGGAACTCGCCGTCTGGGGCGATTTCGCCGACGCGCCGGCGGCTTTCATCGACGGGCGCCCTGGGGTCACCGCGTTGATCGGGAAGTACGCCACAGCCGGTAACCAGCGGTCGTGGCGTCTGGGGGTCAGCGCCTTCGGCATCCTGGAATTGGTGTGGTCAACGGACGGTGCGGCACGGAGGCTGGCCCAGTCCGATCCGATCGGCGCGGTGCCGGGGTCTCGCCTGTCGGTCCGGGCGACGCTGGCCGCAAGCAGCGGAACGGTGACGTTCTACACCTCCACGACGCCCGGTACTGCGGGCCCGTGGACCCAGCTCGGCGGCGCGGTGGTTGTGGGCGCGACGTCGATCTTCAAGTCGGCGGCGCCGCTGACCGCCGGTTCGATCCCCAACGTGACGCCGGTCGAGTACGCCCGGAAGATCTTCTCCGCTGAGGTCCGCTCCGGCATCGGCGGGGCAGTGGTCGCCAACCCCGATTTCACCGCGCAGACAGTGGGTGCCACGTCCTTCGCTGACACCGCGCCGTCGCCCCGCACCTGGACGGCCACGGCAGGGGCGATCAGCAACGTGTTCATCCGGTTCAGCGGCGAGGTATCCGAGTGGCCTCCGCAGTGGGACACGGGCGGCAAGGACGTCACGACCCCGATCACCGCGTCCGGTGTCTCTCAGCGCTACAACCAGTCGAAAACAGTCCTTCTGTCGGCGCTCCGCCGGACGATCGCGGCGGATCCCTCCTTGGTGGCCTACTGGCCGATGGAGGACGGCGCCGCTGCGACCTTCGGTGCCAGCCCGCTTCCCGGCGTCCGCGTCATGCGAACCGCCGGGCTCACCTGGGCCGCTGACAGCAGCCTGCCCGGCTCGGGCCCGCTGCCGCAGATCGCGCCGCCGTCATCGATCACCGCGTCAGTCCCCGCGATGCCGGTGGGTGACTGGGACGTGGCGTGCGTCTTCAACATGGCGACGGTCCCGGCTGCGCCCACGCTGATGCTGCAAGTCGGCCTGTCCGGCGGTACGGCGGCCACCGTGCAGTTCTTCGTCGGCGTGGGCGTCGCCCGTATCACCGCCCTCGACAGCGCCGGGAACGTCCTCGGCACGCTCGACACCGTGCCGACGAGTATCACCGCCGGGTGGGGGTGCCTTCAGATCTCGACGTCCACGTTCAGCGGGACCGTGGCCTTGACGGCGGCCTGGCGGATGCTCGGCGACAGCGCGACGTACGGGCCCGGTACTTCGTTCACCGGCGCACCGGGACGGGTCACGTCTGTAACGGGGGCGTGGGGGCCCGGCTTTGATCTGCGCCTCGGGCACCTGGCCGTGGTCGCGGCCCCCGGCACGGCCGCCTACCAGGACTCGCAGTCTGGGTTCGACGGCGAACCTGCTGCGGTTCGCGTGGCACGGCTCGGGATGGAGCAGGGCGCACCGATGTCGGTGGCCGCTTACGACATCGACACCGAGTTGGTGGGCCCACAGCCGCCGGACGAACTGCTCGTCGCGCTCACCGCCGCAGTCCAGGCAGACGAGGGACTGCTGTACGAGGCGCGGGAGTTCCTGGGCATGCGTGTCCGTAGCCGCGCGTCGTTGTACAACCAGCCGTCCGCCCTCGACCTCCCCTACATCGCCACGCCACAGGCGCCACAGGCGCTGATGGCGCCGTTGAAGCCGGTAGACGACCTGCAAGGCGTCCGGAACGACAGCACCATCACGCGCGCGAACGGCTCGTCGGGCCGGAGCGTCATCACCACGGGGCCGCTGTCCGTGCAGCCGCCGCCGCTCGGCATCGGCACGGGCTACGACGAGAACACCACGCTCGCCCTCCACACCGATGACCAGGCCGCCCAGCATGCCTGGTGGCGGACGCACGTCGGTACGTGGGATGAGGCCCGGTTCCCGCAGGTCAACGTGTGGTTGGAGAAGAATCCCACGCTCATCCCCTCCGTGTGCCGGATCGACACCGGTTCCCGGATACGGATCACGCCGCCTCTGATCCCGCAACTGCCGCCGGACACCATCGACCAACTCGCGCTCGGGTACACGGAGACCATCGCCCAGTTCGCGTGGCGGCTCAGTTTCGCGTGCACCCCGTACGGCCCGTACCGGGTGGGTGTCCTCGACGACCCCGTCCTCGGGCGTCTCGACACGGACGGGTCTCAGCTCGCCGCCGCCGCGACTTCGACGGCCCGTGTCCTGTCCGTCGCCGTGACCGCGGGGCCGCTGTGGACGGTCGATCCGGTGGACATGCCCGTCATGGTCCGGGTCGGGGGCGAAAGGATCCGCGTCGAGTCGATCGGCGCGGACATCATCAACTCCAATCCGTGGCTCGACTCGGACGCGTCGGGCTGGACGGGGAACGGTGCAAGCGTTGGCTGGTCTCAGGCGCAGGTGTTCCCGAAGGACGGCACCGGGTCTCTCCTGATCACACCTAACGGCATCAGCACGTCGGGCGGTGCCAACAACGCACTGAGCGCGGTCGGCACCGTCACGGCGGGGGGCTCGTACACCGTGTGCCTGTGGGCGTACTCGCCGGGCGGCCACACGGACGTGAGGGCCTGCGTCGACTGGTACGACGCGTCCGGGACGTTCCTCACGACGGGTGGCCTGACCGGGACCACGGCCGTACCGGCGGGGAAATGGGTCTACCTCGCGCAGACGGTCACGGCGCCCGCGTCGGCGTCCCGCGCGGTCCTGCGGGCCCGTCATGGCGGGACACCCCCGGCGTCGGCGCCCTGGTACGCGTGGGCGCTGCGGTTGGTACCGGTGGCGGTCAGCGCTTCGCCGACCAATTTCTACGTCAGCCGCAGCCGCAACACCGTCGTCAAGGCCCAGGCGGCTGGGACGGACGTCCGCCTCAACACCCCGATGATTATCGCCCTGTAGGAGGCGGATATGGCATTTCTCGCAGGACAAAGGGTCACCGCCCAACTCATGAATGACAACGTGCCGCACACGGTGAGCTACACGGCCCTGACGGCGAACACTTCCGCGTCGACCACGTCGACTGCGGCAGCGGGCATCACCACATCGACCATCGTCTTTCGTAACGGGCGTGCCTACCAGATCACATTCAAGGGTGCGATGTTCTCTGCGGCGAGCACTGACCAGGGAAGCTTCGAGGTGCACAAAACAACTACCACCGGTCTGTCTCTGTTGGCGTCAGGACGTTTTCAGTCCGGCAGCCCCGCAGGCACATACGCATTTTATCTTCAGTCGATCATTACGAACACGACCGGCGCGGACATCCTCGCGCCGCTCGTTGGTACGTACGCCCGGATCAGCGGCAGCGGCAGCGTGATCCTGAGCGGGTCCGCCTCGAACCCTTCGTACCTGCTCGTAGAGGAAATCGGCGCGGCCACTGATTATCCGTCAGCTGGGCCCATCTCCTGAGTCCAGAAAGGAAGCCACCGTGGCAGAGCTTGAATATCCCTTCGTCACTATCCGCACTCAGGAGCCGGGTAACACCTCATATTCGGTGTCGTTCAGGTGGGGTGGCGACACCATGTACGGGGACCTTGTAGCCGGTATGACACAGGACCAATTCATCGCCGCACTCATAGGTCTCTTCGAGTCGAGGGGGACTGCTCTGAATCCAATCGGTGCAACGGCTACGCGCTTTGACGTGGCCGCCACAGCTATACCGCCAACGGAGGACTGATGGCTACTTCGCACGGTCTCGACGTCTCGTCGTATCAGGGCGCGCAGGACTGGGGTGCCCTGGCCAGGAGCGGCATCACCTTCGCGTTCGCGAAGGCCTCCGAGGGCGAGCACACCAAGGACAGCGCTTTCGCCACGCACATCGCGGGCATCATCGGCGCCGGACTCGTGCCGGGCGCCTACCACTTCGGGTGGCCGAACCAGAACGCGGCCACGGAGGCCGCGAACTACATAGCCGCGGTGACGCCGTACTCGAGGGCGGGCTTCCTGCACGTCCTGGACCTGGAGCGCCGCTCGGACGGCGCCAACTACTCGGGCCGTACCGCCGCCCAGATCCGCGCCTACGCGCAGACCTGGATCACCGCCGTACAGAAGGCGTTCCCCGGACAGCGCGTCGGCGTCTACACCTCCGCCGACGACATCGCCGCCGGGCACCTGCCCGCGAACTCGGCCTTCCTCTGGTACCCGGCGTATCCGGCGGGCGCCATGTCGTACACGGACGCGGAGAAGCGGACGCAGCCGTCGCCGTCCGGATTGCGCCCGCTGTTCTGGCAGTTCACCAGCACCCCGCTGGACCGGTCGCTGGCCTACCTGTCGCCTGCGGCTCTGCGGGCGTGGGCTGCTGGTGACACCCCCGCCGCACCTCAGACGCACGAGGAGATCACGATGCCGAACCCGAAGGACTTGTGGGCCTACAAGGGCCAGCTCGACGGAAAGGCCGACCCGCACGACGCGTACAGCTATCTGCGGGGCACCAACGCCGATGTGAAGGCTCTCGCCCGCCGCCTCGACGCGCTGACCGCCACGGTCAACACCCTCGCCAAGGCCCTCGGCGACAGCCGCCCGGCCGTCACCGTCCACGACAACACCACCATCCCGAAGGAGTCCTGACCATGCAGCCCACCCTCGACGGCGCGTACTGGCTCGGCCTCGCAATCAGCGTCGTCCTGCCCGTCCTCGTCGGCCTCGTCACCACCCGCGTCACCAACGCCTCCGTCAAGGCGGTGCTCCTGCTCGGCCTCACCGCCACAACCGGCTTCCTCGTCGAGCTGGCCGCGCCGCACGACGCCGGATACTCCGTCAGCTCCGCCGTGATCCTGTGGGCCGTGTCCTTCGGGACCGGCGTGCTCAGCCACTTCGGCGTGTGGAAGCCGACCGGGGTGGCTGTCCGGGCGCAAGACTTCGGCACCCGCAAGTCCGTCGACCTGGCGGCCTGACATGCGGGCGGTGGTCCACCGCGTCGCCCGCCAGGTGGGCCACCGCGGCGCGCTCCTCACCCTCGTCGGCGGGATCGCCCTGCTCTACGGGATCAGCCTCATCACCGTCCCTCCCGTCCCACATCCACCCGGCCTCCGCTTTCTCCTCGGCCTGATGGGACTCCACGGCTGGGGCGTCACCCTCATCGCCGCCGGGGCCGTCGCCCTCGCCTGCGTCCCCCTGGGCCAAGGGCGGGACTGGCCGGGGTTCGCCGCCCTCACCCTCGTCTGGGTGCCCTGGTCCCTGTCGTACTTCGTGTCCTGGTGGCCCGGACACGACACCCCGCGCGGCTGGGTGTCCTCCCTGATCTTTGCCGCGCTCGCCCTGATCCCAGCCGTCGGCGCGACATGGGACGAACCGCTGCCACCCCCGCACGATCGGAGCACCACGTGAGCCTGGACCTGACGACGATCGTCGTGGCCGCAGTCACCGCGGGTGGGACGCTCGGCGTCGCCAGGGCCGCACGCAGATCCCCGCGGCAGGAACGCCGCGACGACTTCGCCGCCGTCACTGACCGCCTCGACAAGGACATCGAGCGACTCGACGCCCGCGTCACCCGGCAGGACACGACGATCAGCGGGCAGACCAGTGCGATCGGTTACCTGAGCAGTCTGCTGCGGACGATGGTCGTGTTCACGCGGGCGGCCGGTCTGGAGCCCCCACCCGCACCTCCACCGCCAGACGAAGCCCGCCCGTTCCTGCATGACATCGGAGTCTGAGCATGCCGTTTCCCGAAGGTGCCGACACGATCCTCCTGACCGTCAGGGTCGGCCAGACCGACGGCGCCGCAGACCGCACACCGATCACCCTGACCCCGTCACCCCAGCGCGTCGTCAGCACCGCGCTGGACGACATCCGCACCAACGATCCGATCACCATCGTCCCGGACCGCGGCACCGGCACCGCGGCGGTGACGCTCCTGTGCACCGACGCCGCCGGATACGTGCCCAGCGGCTGGACGTACCGCGTCGAGACCGGGGACGACGCCCCGTACTCCGTGCAACTGCCCACGGCCCTTGGGGCGACGGTGGATCTCGCCGACCTCATCCCCGTGGCGGAGGACCCGGGCACGTACGACCTCCTCGTACCTCAGGCGGTCACCGAGGCGTACGCCGATGCCACCGCCGCGGCGACACTGGCGGCGGCAAAGGCGTACACCGACGCCCACTCCGGCGGTGGGGGTGGCGGTGCACCGTCCGGTCCGGCTGGCGGGGCGCTGACGGGCACGTACCCGAACCCGACGCTGGCGCCCACCACGGTCGCGGCGTTCGATCTGGCCGGGTCGGCTGCGGCTGCGCAGGCGGCGGCGGTGTCCGCTGCCGCGACGGATGCTTCGGGGAAAGCGGCCACGGCCCAGTCGACGGCGATCTCGACGGCGGCTGCGGACGCCACGGCGAAGGTGACAGCGCACGCAGGCGCAAGTGACCCGCACGGCGACCGGGCCGCCGCCGCCGCGGATGCGACGACGAAGGCGAACGCGGCCCAGAGCGCTGCGACCTCGGCAGCCGCGACCGATGCGACGGGAAAAGTCGCAGCCCATGCTGGGGCCTCGGACCCGCACGGAGACCGCGCGTTCGCTACGTCGGCCGTCACAACCCACACCGGAGCATCGGATCCCCACGGGGACCGCGCTGCTGCCGCGACGTTCGCCACCTCGGCGGTGTCTACCCACACGGGCGCCGCCGACCCGCACGCGGACAGGGCCTTCACGACGTCCGCGATCACGGCCCACTCTGGAGCGGCGGACCCGCATGGTGACCGGGCGGACGCTGCAACGAAGTACATGCCGCTGGCAGGCGGGGCGGTCTCCGGGAATCTGACGGTAGCGGGGCGGGCGTTGCGGGCTCCGCAGGTTGCGGATCACGGATTGCGGGCATGGGCGTTCGATCCGCGGTTCTGTGGATCGACGGCGGCGGTGGCGACCGGGGGAACGTTGTTCCTCAGCGGCATGTTCATCACGGAGAGCTTCACGGCGACCGCGTTGTACTGGGGCGTGGCGGCTGCCCCGACGGGCCAGACGGCCGCACAGAATTTCGTCGGGCTGTACGACAGTGGCGGGACCTTGCTGACGTCGGTGGGTGTGGACAGCGACACGGCGACGACGGGACTGAAGACGGCCACGATCAGCGTGGCTCTGACCCCGGGGACGTACTGGGCGGCCTTCCTGTTCAACGCGACCACTGCCCCGCAGTTGCCGCGGTGTGCGGGTGCGGGTGGGTCTCCGTCGCTCATCAACGTCGGGCTCAGCGGGGCCGGGCAGTTGTACGCGTCGAACGGGACGGGGCGCGCGGCGTTGCCGAGCACGATCACGATGGCGTCGAACGTCGCGGCGACTGGGTACTGGGCTGGGATTAAGTAGGCACGAACAGCAGACCGCCCCGGTGCTCTCCTTCGGGAGGGCGCCGGGGCGGTTTTTGTGCGTCCGGGGGTCAGGCGGGGACGATCAATTTCGGTCGGTAGTCCGGGTGGTCGACGTAGGACGCGGCGAGCTGCGTGAGGACGTAGTGCCACGCGAACCAGCGCGCCTCCATAACCGCGATGGTCTTGAGCTGCTCCTTTGAATCGGATGGGAGCTGCGCGTTCCAGTAGTCGCGGTCGTGCCTAGCACAAGCGGCTGAGTCAATCAGGTTCCGCTTCGCCTCGACCTCGCGCAGCACCCGGTCGGGGCTGGCGAACCGAGCGATGTGAAGGGCGACCGGTGCCTCCGCGTACGAATGAGGGATGCCCGTCACCATCTCCGGCGACGTGTTCGCCTCGCGTACGGTCGCGTCGTCCTCGGCCAGCCGGGCCCGCAGGAACTCGATCAGATCATTCATGCCCGCATTCTCCTCTCCCTGCCCCACGGCGGGGCAGTCTCTCCCAATGCCCACGTCGCCAGTTCGTCCCCGTCGACGAGCCGGATCCCCGCAGTCCGCGCGTACCCCTCGGCCTCCGCGCTGAAGGCGGAGGTGGTCACGACGATCGCGAGCGCCGCCCCGTGCACAATGCGCATCGTTCCGCCGACCCGCTGCACATCCGGCGAACCCACCCGGCGGCCGGGCGCGTACCGCTTCGCCTG
Organism: Streptomyces sp. NPDC024632; assembly: GCF_055559175.1. NCBI lineage: Bacteria > Bacillati > Actinomycetota > Actinomycetes > Kitasatosporales > Streptomycetaceae > Streptomyces > Streptomyces sp. NPDC024632. The sequence continues at coordinate 236,430 of NZ_JBVHLD010000007.1, read as the reverse complement.
GATCAGGATCCGCCGCCCGTCCCCCGTGGTCGCCAGCACGTCCGCGCCCAAGTCCCCGGCGCCGCCGACGACCCGCACGTCCCGGCAACCGTCGCGGCGGCACAGCGCGGCGAGGGCCTGCTCGAACTCTGCCGGGGACAGGGCGAGATAGTCGGCCGTGCGGGCGAGACGGTCCGCACGGGCGCGGTCCCGGCGCGCGGACAGCATTCCGGCGCCGATGCCTCCGGCCGCGCCGAACCCGAGCACGACCGCTACGGCCCCTGGGTGTCCGGTGATCCACAGGGTGACGGTACGGACGATGAGCCATACGCCCGCCGCGACGACCGCCAGACACAGGAGCAGCGTGGAGCAGTCGGGGCGCGGGAGGCGCCGTCGACGGCGGGCGCGGGACACCGGTCAGTCCTCCTTCGGCGGCACGGGCTTCGTCCAACCGCCGGTTTTCTCGTCGTACTCGCGGGCGTGCTCCGTGCCCTGGCCGGGCTTCGTGTCCTGGCGTGTGGGCATCTTCGGGAGAGGCATGATCGTGGGGCCTGTTCTCTCATCGGATCGGGTGAAACCGGGGCGGGCGGTAGCTGCCAGGCGGCGCCCGCTCCGGGGCTTCATTGGGTGATCGGTGTCCACCGGGTGAGCCACCCGCCGTGCACTTCCACGATCACGACCCCCTCTTCGGAGACATCCGATCGCAGTCCGGCGAGCGTCGCCTCGGTGGACGCGAGGTGGGCGAACTCAGCTCGCTGCGGGGCCGGGTCAACCCATGTGGCGCCGTCGTCGTAGCTGGCTTCGCGGAGGTACGGGGTGTCGGAGTCGACCTCGGCGAGCGGGCTTGCGTCGTGTGCGCGGAGCCATTCGATCGGGTCGTGGCGGGTCACGAGCGCGCCTTCTTTCGGGTCGGGTCGATGACGGTGACGGTCGCGCGGGCGGGGTTGTGGGGGTCGTCGGCGGTGATGATCCGCAGGCCCCCTACCACCCGGTCCGTCGTGGTCTCAGGCGTTGTTGCCGGGCTGGTAGTTGCGGCTGTAGTTCCGACCTGACCTGCAACAACTACAGCCCCGGCCGAACTACGCCCGGCCGCCGGAGAGGGGCCGGGGAGGGGCGGCAGGTCGTCCCTGTGCACCCCTGGGGAGACCCGCTTACCGAGACCCCGCACAGCGGGCCGGACGGGCACCCCCGTGGCCGCGGCCAGGGCCCTCACGTCCGGGATCTCCCAGGCCCCGCCGACGCGCACGCTGAGGGCGGTTGCGAGGGTCGCGAGGTGCACCCCGTTGAGGGTGCCGAGGACGTCCCGGATGAGGCTCACGAAAGCCTCCTGCGACACCTCGGGGAGACCGTCCTGCGACGGCTCGTCAGTGGCCTCGTCGGGCTGCTCGCGCGTGGCGTCAACAGGTGTTGATGCGCCCGCTCGTGCAGCCTTCGTCGCGGCGCGCAGGGCGAGCACGCACACCACCAGCACGCTGATTCCGAGGACCGGCAGCGACACAGTGAGGACCCGGAAAATAACCAGCCCGGCGGCGGCGAGCATGGCCCATCGGAAGCCCTTGTCGAGCCAGTTCTCCCCCGCGCGCGCCCACGCCATCGGCTTGGCCGACCAGCGCGCGGCGAGGATCCGCAGGCCCCTCGCCAGGTGCCCGGTCACAGTCCGGCCCCGGTCCTGAACCAGTCATAAAAGGGGTCGCCGATCCCGTTGACCAAACCCACGACGTGCACGAACAGCCCGGCGACGCCAACGCTGAGGGTGAGGGTCGCCCCGGACAGCCAGCCGCCGAACAGCTTCCGCTTCATGACCTTGCCCGCAGCCTTCCACGCCACAGCGAACGCGAACGCGATCAGGACCGTCACGATCGCCCCGCCAGGGCTCAACTGACCCGGATTGCCACGATCGAGAGCCTCGGCGTTCGCTCCGGCCGTGCCGGACAGGACGTGCTTTCCTGCGCCGTTACTGGCCCCGGCGGTCCATCCGGCGAGGATGCCGAGGAGTCCGCCGCAGATCGTGGACAGGCCGCCGAGGACGTACGACCCTGCGAACGGGAGGAGGACTTTCGGCTCGCGAGCCGGGGTCTTCCACCACTGCCACAGGTTGTAGCCGGTGATGGCGAGGCTGATCGCGAGAGCACCCGCGGTGAGGTGGGCGTTGCTCATTGGGTGACTCCCGTAAGAAGGGTGACGAGGTCAAAGGGGCTGGCCTGCGCGGCGAGCCCGAACAGGGCGGTGGTCGCCGCGGCGTAGGAGTACCAGCGCGGCCGCCAACGGCCGACCGTGAACGCCACGCCGACGGCAATCAGGGCGAGCGTCCACGCCCCGCCGACGGACGCCTGCGCCCGGCATGCCCGCAGCTCGGCACCCCATCCGGTGGCCACCGACCGGCCGCCGAACAGCGGGGCCAGCGACGCGCAGACGCCGATCCAGTGCTGAACGGTGATCCAGGACCACAGCCGGGACCAGTCGACCCGCGGCTCGACCGGCGGCGCGACAGGGTCGGGGAAGTGCACGTCGACGCGGACGTGCACTTCCTGCGGGCCTATCGGGACGGGCGGCCCGGCAGGGGGAGGCGCCTCCCACCACGCGGGAGGTGCGGGGAGTGCGGGTGGCGGTTCCCAGGATGCGGTGCGCGTCGGCAGCGGGTGCCCGGCGGGGATGACGCGGGTCGGCTCGATCGGCTTGTGGGTCACGAGGCTTCCTTGTCGAGTGCGTCGCGGATGCGCATTGCCCGCTGCTGGCCGACGCCGTAGGTGCGCTGGATGCGCCGCAGGCTCATCGGGCCGTGTGCGGCGAGTGCGCGGGCGTGCTCGATCAGTTCGTCGTCGGGGGCGGCCGAGGTGGGTGTCGACGGCTCGGGTACGGGCGGTGTATCCGGCTGCGCATCCAACCTGACCTCGGGGATTGCGGGCAGCATGGGGGCGAGATGCAGTTCGAGTGCACCGGCCGTGCGCACGGGTGGGGCGAGTGCGGTGGCCTCGGATGCGGCTTGCTCGAACTCCGAATCCGGCTGCGGCCCGGCCTCTTCGCCGGGTGCGGCCTGGATGCGCTCCAGGGCGTCGTGGACCTGCCGCATGAGTGCACCGAACGCGATGAGTGCGGCCGTCGGCGGCACCGCGGCGACGATGTAGTCGAGGGCGGATGCGCCTGATCCGACGCCGCTGATGTTGAGTGCGACCGATCCGGTGGAGCCGAGTGCGGCGAGTGCGATGGCCCAGGGGTCGACGCGTCCTCGCAGTGATGCGCGGAGGATCAGGCTCTCGCCGACGAGGATGAAGCCGTCGATCGTGCCGGGCCACGCCCACGCGCCGTTCCCGTGGAGGCCGTGGCCGTCGGCGATGAGGTGGAGGTGGTCGTAGCTGAGCCAGAAGGCGCCGGCGGTGAGTACGAGGGTGACGAAGCCGGCGCCGATGGCGAGTGCGGTGATCGCGCGGCGGTTGGGGTTCACGGTGTCCTCGGTGGGGCCGCGCCCGGCGGCCGGGAGGGGCGCCGGGCGCGGCGGTCGGGTTCGGGTCAGGTGTGCTGGGGGCAGCGGCGGACTTTCTCGACGACGCCGCTGTCGGCGGTGATGACGTGGCAATCGCAGTGGCGGCATTCGTAGATGCCGTCGCCGATGGCGCGCAGGGAGCTGCTGCAGCAGGTGGGGGCGTTGAGGCGGTCGCCGACGTGGATGGCGGTGGGTTTGGCCATGGGGTCTCCTTGGGTGGGTGGTTCGGCCCGTGCGGGGGCGTGACGGGTCCGGCGGCTGGGGGGGCTACTCGTTCCAGCGGGGGCGGTTGGTCTGGTCGCGTTGCCGCTTCTTGGTGTCGCGGGAGTTTCGGGCGATGCGGGTCCGGTGGTCGCGGGCACGTTGGGCGGACTGCTCGGCGTCGCGCGGGTTGCTGCGTCCGCCGAGCCAGTCGAACCGGCCCATCAGTGTTCGCTCACGCAGTCGTCGGGACGTTCCTGTCGGAATGCCTCGTTGTGCTCGGCGGGCGTCGGGGCGGGCCAGTGGTGGCCGCTCTGCTCTTGGGCCGTGCCGATCTGCTCGGACTCGGGCTGCTCGCTCATCAGGCGCTCGCCGCCGTGGTCACGCAGTCCGGCGCCCCGCAGCCACCGGCGGTCGTCCAGATCTTGGGCGCGCAGGTGTGGGTCCCGGTGTAGGCGGCGGCGCACTCGATGCAGGTGGTGAGGTTCGAGGTGGGCGTGGGGGTGGGCTCGGGCTCGGGGTGATCGGTAATCTGCACGTGGTGCCGCCTTTTCGTGATGGTTGAGGTGGTGCTGACGGCCCGGCCATGTGGAGCTGCGAACTCCGGCCGGGCCGTCCTTACTTGGGTAGCGCGGGCTACCTTCCCTCACTGTAGGGGGTCCCCCTACAATATGGGAAGTGGCCCGCCCACAGAGAGGGGCCGGGCGTGAGCGAGGAGGCGCAACGGGTGTTCGACGCCATCGAGGCGCTGGGGCAGATCGCCGATCCAGTGGAGCGCGCCAAGGTGCTCACCGAGGTACTGAAGGGCCTGCCGGAGCACAACAAGCAGTTGAAGGCGGCACGGCAGGCGGCGTTCCAGGAGTTGCTCGCGCGCCCGGGTGCGACCCTGCGGAGCGTGGGCATTGAGCTGGGCATCAATCACGGGTCGGTGCAGGACATCGCGAAGGGCTACTCCGGCGGCGGGAAGCGGCGGCCGAAGTCGGTGGCGAAGGTGAACGAGGAGAGCAGCGGTGGATGATCTGGTGGTGTTCCTGCGGGCCCGACTGGCCGAGGACGAGGAACTGGCGCGCGCCGCGGACAGCGAGCTGAGCGGCGTCTTCACCCGCATCACGTCGTTCGATCCCGAGATGGCAGCAGACGAGCGCCACATCATGACCCATCGTCCGGCGCGGGTGCTGCGCGAAGCCGAAGCCAATCGGGCGCTGCTGCGCGTTGCCGAGGCGGCGGCCGACTTCGCCCCGACGTTCACGACGGGCTTCGCCGCGAAGCTGGAGGGCGTCCTCCGCCTCTTCGCGCAGGCGTACGCCGACCACCCCGACTACCGCGAGGAATGGCGGCCATGAGCGAACCGGACTACGTCGTGATCCGCCCCGCGCCGGGGCTCCCGGAGGGATTCGTACCCGCACACATGGACGGCTGCTGGTTCGACCGCGCCGACATGCCGGAAGGCCCACCCGCAGGAACGCCGCCGCCCGAGGGTGTCGTCATGACGCAGGCCGTGGCCGTTCCCACGGGTCGGTTCGAGGTGCGGGACTACGACGGTGCGGTGGCCGAGGTCTGGGAAGTACAGCCGTAGTCCCGACCGCCCTTCCGCCCCGTCACCGTGCTGGTGGCGGGGCGGTTACATGTCACGAACCGGCTACTACCCGGCTACTACCCGGACACCCCCACACGGGCACGCCCATACTCGCGGCCATGACCGCCACCACCACCCCGTGGATCAGAAGCAAAACCACCATCGCCGCATTCGTCCTCATCGCCCTCGTCGCCTGGACCCTGGCCGCGCAGCAGTGGTCGGACAAGGGCTGCGGCACCGGCCAGGGCTACGGGCTGGTGATCACGCATTTCGGGACGCCGGGGCATACCGAGGGGTGCGAGTCCGAGCCGGGCGGACCCGCATACACCGACGACTACGACGGCTGAATGCGGCTGCCGTTCGAGCTCAGCGTCGCCGACCTACTGGGAGAGACACCATGGCACTGGAGTTCCGGCCGAAAGAGCTGGCGGGGTCGTTCGACCTGTACGACGAGACGGGGAAAATCGGGGAGATCGCGGGGCCGAACCCGGAGACGGACGTCGATCCAGACGGCACGCCGTGGGAGCCCTACTGGAGTGTCGAACTGTGGAGCCTTTCTGGCTCTGGCAAGACCTGGGGGAAGGACTGCGACAGTCTTCAGGACGCCCTGGCGGGCGCACGGGAGTCCTACGAGGAGTTGCTGGTCGAGCGCCGGGAGGCTGGACGTGGAGGTTCGGCTCGGGTGATTCCGACGCCGATGGGTGGTCAGCCGCGGCGGAGGTGACACGGAAGGGCCGTGCCGCCGGGGGGAGGCGGCAGCACGGCCCTGGTGGGGCAGCACCGCCGTTACCAGGCGCTCAGCTTGCCGGGCCCACGCTTATCGCGAGGGTCGAGTTCCCGTGCTGCTGCGCGAGCGTCGTCCATCAGGTGGCGTTCCGCGGTGGCTCCGCTGGGGCTGACGCCCGTCGCTTCCAGCGCGTTGGCGAGGTCGCGGAGGAGGCGGGCGAGTCGGGTCGGGTCATCGGCGTAGGTCATGCCGGGACGATACGGGGCGGGTACGACAACTGCACCCCCGGCGCTGGGAATTGTCGGGACGGGGCCAGGTGGTCCCGTGTGCGCGGTGGGGGCACGCACACGGGCGGCGCTCAGACGGTCGGCCGCTTGGGGAACTCAACGACGCCCGCGTCCAGGGGCTGCTCGGCCGCGTCCAACTGCCGCTGAACGGCCCGCAGGTCACCCCAGGTGAGGCCGGTGCGGACGCCCTCGCCGTACAGGTTGGTGGTGGCGGTGACGGCCATCTCGTCGTCGGGCCGCTGAGCGAACGCGCACAGGACGTGGGCGAGGGCGCCCTCGGGGGTGGCGGGCATTGGCCCGTACTGGGCGATCGCGTCACGGCGGAACTGGTCAGCGTTGCGGTCCATAGTGGTGGTCCTTCCTGATCAGGTGTGGTGGGTGGTGGTGCGGTCAGGCGGCGGCGATGAGGTGGCGGGTGCCGCGTTCGTCGCGGCCGATCTCGTAGGCGACGAGCGCGGCGGTCGTACGGAACTCGGGGACGGCGACGGCGGGGCGGTCGGTCGCGGGGAGGTCGACCACGTAGGCGGTGCGGTGCACGGTGTAGGCGCTGATGCGGTCGAGCCGGAAGGTGCGCAGCTCGCCCGAAGCCCGGTCGGCGGCGCGGAGGATGGTGTCGCCCGCCTTGGTGGTCTTGATCTCGCGGATCTCGATCGTGCGCACCGTGGTGCTGCTGTCCGCCTTGGTGTACGTGATCGTCACCGGGTGCTGGCGGTCCATCGCGCGGTACATCGCGGCGGTGGTCTGCTGGCTGGTCTGGCGGGCGGTGTGCTTCACGGATCCCCCTCGGCGCGACTTCCTCTACGCCTCATAGAGTAGGCCCAATCAATGAGGCATGTCAACTGGATTGGGCCTAACCGATATGGCATCATCGGGTCATGGCCACCAAGAAGGACGTACAAGCCGCCATCGCCAAGTACGACAAAGCGATCGGCGCGGCGAACCGTCAACGCGCCCGCGACCTCGCACGGTTCGCGGACCAGATGCCGCAGAAGGACATCATCGAGGCCAGCGGCTACAGCCGGGAGACCGTCCGCCGCCTCGTCGCCGACGGCCGCAATCTCGCGGTTCCCACGCAGGCCACGCCCGCCGAAGAGGAAAGTTGAGCCATGACCTACCGCCCGTACCCGGACGCCGACCGAGCCCGCCACCAACTCGACCGCCACGCGCAGGCGCCGCGCACCGTGAACGCCCGCGTCGCCGCGCAGGCTTGGGGCATCACGTCGGCAGAGGCCGTGCAGAACACAGCCAGGAACCTCGCCGCCATCGGCACCGCACTACGGTCCGCCGACCAGCCCAGTCCGGAGAACAGGCCGTGAGCGAAGAGCCGAACAGCACAATCCCTCTCCCGGAGCACGAGCTTGGCCAGCTCCTCGCCGTCGCCACGCTCTACCTCGACGCAGCCGCCGCTGACGAGCTGAGCTACACCGAGGCCGCGCGCGTCGGCGAGGTGAAGGCGATCGTGGAGAAGTACGGACGCCGGTACTGACCACACCCTTCCCGCCGTCGCGCCCTGGTGCGACGCTGAAATTACCCCCCGAGGATGCGCCCCGTCTCCAACCCCCGTGGAGGCGGGGCGCGGCCATGTCTACGGCTCGGGCCAGCAGTCCTCACACGCCCGCGTCCCCGCCACCAGAGCCGCTGCCGCCTCCGCCCTGCTGACCACCCGACCCCGGCTGCGGTCCAGCTGGCCGCACCGCTGCACGTGGTGCAGCTCCGCGACGTCCGTGCGACCGATCGGCGCGATCATCCATGTGGCGTCAGGCCCTGGTCGGTGGATGGTCGGCACCCACGTATAGACGGCACCGTCGACCGGCTCGCAGTCCTCGGCGGGGACGGCGATGACGACGTCGTACGTCCAGCCGGTCCGGGTTTCGCGGCGGGTGATGAGCCGGGCGGGCATGGTGGTGCCGTCGGGGAGGGTGACGGTGACCACGGGTCGAGGGTCGGACATGTGTTCGATCGTATGTGCGAGTTCCGGGCGGTGCACTACCGGGGCATACAGAAGGCCCGCCACCAGCAGGTGACGGGCCTTCCGCGGGCGGCCCCGCATTGGTACGCCGCTGACGCTACGCCGCGCGGGCCGCCTTGTGGAGTCCCTGGAGCACGTCGTACCCGTGCCCGAGCCCGGCTGCGGCGAGCGCGACGTGCAGCGCCTCGGCCGCCGCGGTCGCCTCCGTCATCAGCTCCGCGTGCCGGTCGCGCTCCTCCGGCGTCCACTCGCGGAGCGCCGGGGACATCCACTTCGGCGCATCCTTCACCGGGACCGCCTCGGCGCGGCGCGCGGCGTCCACGGTCATACGGTGGGTCTGCACATCGACCCATGCCTGGTGGGACCGTTTCTGCGCGGCGATCAGGTCGGGCGGGTACGTAATGTCGGGCATGGCCGCAGCCTACGACGGGGGGCGGACAACAGTGCCCCCGGCGCGCTCTTCCTCATCTGCCGCCCGCCATTCCGCCTGGAGCCGGGCCAGCTCGACCAGATCCTCCGCCGCCCACACCGTACGGCCCTCGGACAGCCGCCGTATCCGCGCGTTCAGGACAGCCGCATCAGGACGCAGCGGCGCCGGGACACAGGACGAACAGGGCATAGACCAAGGCTACCCACCAGCACACCCGCACGGGCACACGGCAACGGCCCCCCGATTCCGGGGGGCCGCGAGTACCGTTCTGAGTGTCTAGGTCAGAACGGGAGCCAGCATGCCATACCCCACGGACAATCCGTCGCCCCTGCCCGGCGACCGCATCCGCGAACTCCGCCGCCGCCGCGGGCTCACCCAAGAACAACTCGCCGAACAGTCCGGCCGCAGCCTCGCCTTGATCAAGAAAATGGAGCAGGGCGGCACCGCCCGCCTCGACTCCTACCACGCCGTCGCCCGCGCCCTCCACGTACGCACCAGCGCCCTGATGGACCCGGCCGGACCGCACGAGACGCGCCGCACCCCCGGCGACGACGTCGACCTCATGCCGCTCCGGCAGGCCATCGCACCCCCGATCACGATCACCGGCCGCCTCACCCCGGCGACCACGGGCGACGACGAGCCGGACGTCGACCAACTCCGTGCGACCGCGCACACCCTGGCCGTCGCCTACCACTCTGACGACTACGACACCGTCGCCGACCTCCTGCCCGCCCTCATCCGCGCCGCACACGCCACCGTCGACCACCACCATGGCGGGCCCCGCGAAGCTGACGCGGTCGCCGTACGGGCTGACATCCTCCAGATGGCCGGCCGCTACCTCACCCAGGTCCGCGCGTACGACCTCGCGCACGCCGCACTGCGCGACGCGATCACGGACGCCGTACGAGTCGGTGACATGGAGGTCGTGGCAGGGGCGGTGTACCAGCAGGGCTGGCTCCTGATGCGCCAGGGACGCCTGGACGAGGCGGAGGCCGTGTCGGTGGCGACGGCGGAGGCGGTGGAGCCGCGCATCTCCCGCGCGTCCCGGAAAGCTCTCGGCGGCTGGGGCAAGTTGCTGGTCCACGCGTCTGCGGCGGCGGCCAGGAACAACCGGCCCGAGGAAGCGCGCGAAATGCTGCGCCTCGGCCGCACCGCGGGCGCCGCGTTGACCGGCGGCACGGTCGTCGCCGAGTCGTCGTGGGGTCGGTTCGACTGGCGGACCGTTGCTCTCCAGGGGATCGAGAACCAGCTCGTCGCCGAGCAGCCCGGCCGGGTGCTGCGGCTGTCCGAGCGCGTCGCGGAGGCGGGTACGACCACATTCCTGCGCCGCCACCTCCTCGACGTCGCCGCCGCCCACGTCATGCTGCGGCAGCGCCGCGAGGCCATAGCGGTCCTGGACCGCCTGTACGAACAGACTCCGGCGTGGCTGCGGCATCAGCAGATGGCCACCCGCACGTTCCACGACGCCCAGCGTCTCGGCGGCCGGGCGACGGGGCAGGAGCGCCGGTTGGCGGCGTTCTTCGACGCCCCGTAGGGGATACGAAACGTAGCCCTTGCTGGGTGACGGCCCGTCAAAGGGCTACGGGTCGTGGCTGGTGGAGCAATTGTGACCGCTCGTAGCGTGGTGATCACCAAGCGGACCACGACGCTGGAGCCCCTATGTCCGAGGAACGACACGACCCCGCACCCGATACCGCCCCGCGCCGCACCATGGTGTCCACCGTCCGCCCGCTCGCCATCACTCGCGCCGACGGCACTGTGGTTTCGACCACCGTGCACATCGTCCACCCGCGTGACACCACCCCACCGGACGAGCCGGTCATCCACCACTGCGACCGGGCTCGGTGCTGGTCGTGAGCCGCCGCTGGTGCGACTGGTCCGACGAATGGGTGCCCGCCGACGACGCGGTCATCGTGTCCGAGCAGGAGCAGGGCTCCGGGCCGCCCGCCGTCCACTACGCCTGCACCGGGTGCCGCGAGACGTACGGGCTGCTGCCCGTCGACCAGCACCCCGCCGGATCCACTGGGGCGCCGCTGGCTGTCGCCCCGTGGATAGGCCGCCGCGACGCCGCACCCGTCCCGCCGTCGGGCAGGGCCTCGTGACGGCCCGCGCCTGCGCACACCCTCGTCAGGCTGGGCGTGCGCAGGCGCACTTGGGATTCACCCGTTCGAGTGACGTGCGCATGGTTGCCCCAGGGCAACGTTCACGAGACGGTGGGGAGCGCTCCCGCTCACCCCTTGCCCCCGGGTAGGCACCGCGCTAGACGAGGTCAGATTCCCTGCAAAAGCTCGACGACCGGCACTCGAAGGGCGTCGGCGATCGTGAATAGCGTGTCCAGCCTGAGGCTGTGCAAGCCGTGCTCGATGTTGTAGATCGATCCGCGCGATAGGTCTACGAGTTCGCCCAGCCGCTCCTGGGTGAGGTCGGCGTCGACACGTGCGGCTTGGATGCGCCGTCCGAGGGCCCGGCGGCGGGCGAGCACCGATTCGGGCACTGGATCGAGGGAGGGCACCTGTTAACGCTGTGTCGATCATGATCGAATGTCTGCACAATTCTTTGCGCATTTTGTGATCATGAAGTCCGGCCCCCAGTCGGCCGTCGGCGGTGTCAGCCCCCCAGGCTCACCGCCGACGGTCTTTTCACTGCCCCTCGGTAAGGGTGCTTTGCACTCACCCCCGCCCCAGCCTTGATGATCACCAAAGGGGCGTGTTCCCGTGGGAACCCCGAGGCTCGCCGAGCATTCGAGAGCGGCACTCTGCGTCAATGAGCGTCAACCTGATGAGTCAGTATGTCCGCATTTCAGGTATCACCGCAGGTCACAATGGGGTAAAAGAATGGGTTCAAGTCCCGTCACTCACCCCATACGAGAGGCCCGGCCCGCGGAAGCGGACCGGGCCTCTCGCGTGACTCACGTCACATCAGGGGTGGTCGTACGCCGCCTCACTCGTTGAAGAGCAGCGCATACGAGCCCATCGCCAGCGCGATGTCCGCCTGGGCCCAGAAGCGGTGGTAGGTGAAGGTCGGGGCGGCTCCTCCGCCGAGGTAGGTGGCGATCTTGGACCAGTTGGGGTCGTTCTTGTAGAAGGAACGCAGCTCCAGGAAGGTCGAGCTGGAGTTGATCTTGTCGCCGTTCGGCATGGCGCCGGAGAAGGTGGACGGGACGTAGACCGGGTCGTTGAAGCGGGAGAAGTCCGTACGGGTCTCCGGCACCGCGATGCCCAGGGCGTCCTGGTTGTTGCTCCACATGCCGTCCAGCAGCGCCTTGGCCGTGGTCTTGGCGGCGGCGTTCCCGGACTTGGCGCCGTAGTACGACAGGGTCTTGGCCAGGGCGGCGGCGACACCGAGGTCGTTGCCGTAGGACGTGACCGTGACGTGCAGGTTGGCGTTGGCGCCCGGCGAGGCGGCGTTCCAGGTGTCGGGAGCGCCGGTCCAGGCCAGGTCGGACGGGATCTTGAAGGTGCCGTCGGGGTTGATGGTGGTCTGGGAGATCGCCCAGGTCACCCACTTGTCGAGCACCGCCTTGGCCTTGGCGTCACCGGTCTGCTGGTAGTACTCGGCGACGCGCTCCATCGACCACGCCTGCATGCCGAACCACTGGTTCGACGGCGGGTCGTGGTAGACGGGCTCCCAGTCGTACGCCATCCCGTAGAAGGTCGGCGTGCCGGCCGGGGGCTGGGCGTAGGCGCCGTCCCAGCTATTGGTGGCACCGCCCGCGATGCCGCCCTCCTTGGACTGGAGCCAGGTGTAGAACTCCAACTGCCGGGTGAGGCTGGTCGACCAGTCCTGCTTGCCGGTGGCCGACTTGGGGGCCATCGCCGGGTCGGTGGTCAACGCGTAGGCCGCCAGCGGGTTCTGGTAGCCGAAGTGCGAGGCGCCGTCACCGATCCGCCAGGACCAGCCGCCGCCCGTACCGCTGGAACCGCCCCAGGCGTAGTACCAGGACAGCAGGTAGTGCTCGCTGTCCTTGCCGGTGCCCGCCGGGCAGGACGGACTCGTGCAGTTGCCGATCTTCTTGAAGTACTTGTCGAAGAACGAGTACCGCAGGTAGTCGCCCATCTTTCCGGCCTTGGCGACCGTGGTCGCCACATCGGCGCCCTTGCCCTGCGCCTTGGCCCAGGTGTCCGCCCAGTAGGCGGCCTGGATCGCGCGCGCGTCGGCATCCGGGGCGTCGGTGTACTTCCACTGCTTGGCGTACGACGAGTCGCCGGTGAACAGGTCCAGATAGCCGTTGGTGCCGCCGTACTTGAAGGCGTCGCAGGTCGGCTGCGGCACCGTCTCCCACACCGACTCCTGCGCGCCGCGCTGGAAGGTGTTGATGTACGAGGGACCGGCCGCCGTCGGGCCCAGCTCGCAGCCGCCGCCGGGCGTGTCACCGAACCCGTAGGTGTTGTCCACGTCCTGGAGCCAGTGCATGCCGTAGATGTCGGACGTGCCGTACGCCGACTTCAGCTCGTTCGCGATCGGGTCCTGACCGACCGGGACGCTCGTGTCGAGCTTGGACGGGTAGTCCGAGGGCAGCGGGTGCTCCGGCGCGTACGTGGCGGGCTTGCTCGGGTCGTAGAAGCTGTTCGTGGGCTGGTCGGCGGAGGTGGGGATCATGTACTTCTCCATCAGCGCCCAGGCCCCGTTGAACTTGCTCCAGTCCTGGGTGATCCGGCCGTACATCGCCTGGAGCCAGATCAGGTACGAGTACGCCTCCGACGTCGTCTCGTGCCCGTAGTCCGGCGCCTCCACGATCAGGGTCTCCACCGAGTGGTAGGGGATGCCCTGCGGGGAGAAGTAGCCGTTGGCCGGGTCGGTGATCTTGCCGTAGAGGTTCAGGAAGCGGGAGTCGTACGTGCCGCTGGTGCCCGTCACCTCCGTCACCGTGACGTCGGCCTTGGCGAAGCCGGTGGCGGTCGCGGAGAAGGTCGCCGCTCCGCTGCCGGTGGCCGCGGCGGCGACGGTGACCGTCTGCGCCGTGCTCCAGTTGGCGGGGGTGAAGGTCAGGCTGGCGCCGGACTTCACGGTCAGCGCGGTGTTCCCCGAGGTGCGCGCGACGGCGACCGTGACATTGGCCGACGGCGCGCCGGACAGCTTGACACCGAAGGTGCCGGTGCCGCCCTGCGTGACCGAGACCTGCGTGGGCGAGGCGACGATCGAGGGCCCGGCGGCCACGTGCACGCCCACCGGGGTCGATTCGCCGGACGCGCCCAGGCTGTCGTACGCCTTGGCGTAGACCGAGTAGTCACCGGCCGCGACCGCGGGCCAGGTGAAGGTGTAGGGCGAGGTGGTGTCGGTGCCCAGCAGCGTGGTGTCGCTCCAGAACTCCACCTTGCTGACGGTCGCCGAGTCCGCCGCGACCGCGGTGGCCGCCAGCGGGATGCTGGCGCCGGCGGTGTACGTGGCCCCGGCCGACGGGCTGGTGAGCACGGTGAGCGGTGGCTGGTGAGCGCCCCCGCATACGGTGCCGTTGACGGCGAAAGCGGTCGGCGCCGCGTTCGTGCCGCTGTAGTTGAAGTTGGCGCTCGTGGTCACACCGGCGTTCGGCGCGATCGTCTTGTTCCAGTCGAGCGATTTGACGGTGACGTTCTTCCCGGTCTGCGACCAGGTGCCGTTCCAGCCGCTCTGGAGCGTCTGGTTGCCGGCGTAGGCGTACGTCAGTGTCCAGCCGTCGATCGCGGCCGTACCGCGGTTGGTGATGGTGGCGTTGGCGGTGAAGCCCGAACCCCAGTCGTTGGCCGAGTAGTCGACGCTGCACTGGAGAGTGGCCGCGTGGGCGACGGTTCCGCCGCCTGCCACGGTCAGGGCGAGCGGCAGGGACAGCGCGACGGCGAAAGCCGTCACCAGCCTGCGGATCCGCTTGCTGAACGGTCTTCCTCTGGGCATGCGAGAAGCCCTCCTCGCGGTTCTGTGGGGGGATGGAAACATCTGAACCAGTGGGAGCGCTCCCACAATCAAGGCGCTGTGAGCGCACTGTCAAGAGGTGAAGCAGAACGGCATGTTCATGCCGCTATCACCGGGGAGTCGCTACAGAAGTCGACACGGTCGTCACCGAACCCCTACCGCCCTCGCCGACTTGCCGCTATGGTCTGCGGCGGACCAGTGGGAGCGCGTCCACTTCTCGATCCCCCACTTACGAGGAGTCGCACATGCGACGACCCACGCGCACCGCGGCATTCGGGATCGCGGCCGTCACGACGGCCGCGACCGCCGCCGCGCTACTACCCGCCGCGCTCGGCGCGACCGCGTCGGGTGCCGCCCCCGCCTGTTCGGTGGCCTACTCGGTGACCAGCCAGTGGGACGCCGGATTCCAGGGCGACGTGGTGATCACCAACAACGCCGCCGCGACGACCAGTTGGAATCTGAGCTTCGACTTCCCCGGCAGCCAGAAGGTCACCCAGGGCTGGAACGGCACCTGGACCCAGTCCGGCAAGACCGTCAGCGTCGCCTCGATGTCGTACAACGGGACGATCGCCACGGGCGGTTCGGTGAGCGCCGGATTCCTGGCCAACTGGTCGGGCTCCAACCCGGCGCCGACGGTCTTCAAACTCAACGGGACCACGTGCAATGTGAACGGCACGACGCCGCCCACCACGCCCCCGACGACCCCGCCGACCACTCCCCCGACCACACCGCCCACGACACCTCCGACCACTCCCCCGACAACGCCGCCGACGACTCCGCCCGGTGGTGACACCGCGCCGCCCAAGCTGCACGTCTCCGGCAACCAGCTCGTCGACTCCACCGGCAAGAACGTCGTGCTGCACGGCGTCAACCGCTCCGGCACCGAGTTCATGTGCGCGCAGGGCTACGGCGTCTTCGACGGCCCGGTGGACGACGCGGCGATCGACGCGATCAAGAGCTGGCACGTCACGGCGGTCCGCGTCCCGCTCAACGAGGACTGCTGGCAGGGTCTTTCGTACGTGCCCGCCGCGTACGGCGGCGCCAACTACGTCTCCGCGATCACCGGCTGGGTCAACCGGCTGGTCGCGCACGGCATCACGCCGATCGTGGAACTGCACTGGAGCCACGGCACGTACACCGGCAACTCGGCGGGCTGCTCGGACGTCAACGCGACCTGCCAGAAGCCGATGCCGGACGCGCAGTACGCGATCCCGTTCTGGACCGGCGTGGCCAACGCGTTCAAGAACAACACC
Source organism: Streptomyces sp. NPDC024632 (assembly GCF_055559175.1). Lineage (NCBI taxonomy): Bacteria > Bacillati > Actinomycetota > Actinomycetes > Kitasatosporales > Streptomycetaceae > Streptomyces > Streptomyces sp. NPDC024632. The sequence goes on along the minus strand of NZ_JBVHLD010000007.1, from coordinate 220,641 downwards.
TCGGTGGTCTTCGACCTGTTCAACGAGCCCTACCCGGACCGCGCCACCTCCACCACCGAGCAGGCGTGGACCTGCTGGCGGGACGGCGGCACCTGCCCGGGGATCGGCTACCAGGTGGCCGGCATGCAGTCGATGATCAACGCCGTACGCGGCACCGGCGCGCAGAACGTGATCCTGGCGGGCGGTCTGGCGTACTCCAACGACCTGACCGGCTGGCTGGCGCACAAGCCCACGGACCCGACGGGCAATCTGGGCGCCTCGCTCCACGTCTACAACTTCAACACCTGCTCCTCGGCGGCCTGCTGGGACTCGCAGGTCGCGCCGGTCGCGGCGCAGGTCCCGCTGGTGGCCGGTGAGATCGGCGAGAACACCTGCTCGCACGGCTTCATCGACCAGTTCATGAACTGGCTGGACGCGCACAAGCTGTCGTACCTGGGGTGGACCTGGAACACCTGGGACTGCTCCTCGGGACCGTCGCTGATCTCGGCGTACGACGGGACGCCGACGGCGTACGGGATCGGGCTGCGCGATCACCTGGCGTCGCTGGGGTAGCCCGGTGACGTGACGAGCCGGAGCGGTCCCGCGCATGGATGGCGTGTGCGGGGCCGCTCCTTCGCGCCGCGCGGGAGTGCGAGGCGCGAACGACGGCGCGCGGGGTGTGAGCTGCGGGTTCGGCGTCCGCTCGCGTTCGGTTCTCGAAATCGGGCACGGGGCCAACTGACCATTATTGAACAACTCATTGACGCGGCTGTTCGGCGCTTGTAAACATCACCTCGCCGGGAGAGCGCTCTCAATGCACTCCGGCTCCCTCCGGCCTCCATCACGGACCCCCACCCGGTTGAGGAGAACACATGTCAGGCAGCACTACCCTGTCGGTGCGCCAACGGCCATGGCGCGGCGGGCGCCGGCCGGTTCTGATCTTCACCGTCCTCGCGGCCCTGCTGGCGAGCCTGGCGCTCGTCTGGACCCAGTCCCCGGCCCGCGCGGCGGACACCCTGCTCTCCCAGGGCAAGCCGGCCACCGCGTCCTCGACGGAGAACGCGGGCACGCCCGCGTCGGCCGCCGTGGACGGCAACACCGGCACCCGCTGGTCGAGCGCCGCCGCCGATCCGCAGTGGCTCCAGGTCGACCTCGGCTCCTCGCAGACGATCACCTCCGTCGCCCTCAACTGGGAGGCGGCGTACGCGAAATCCTTCAAGATCCAGACGTCGGCCAACGGCACGACTTGGACCGACATCTACTCCACCACGACCGGAACGGGCGGCAACCAGACGCTGACCGTAAACGGTTCCGGGCGCTACGTCCGGGTGTACGGCACGGTCCGCGCCACCCAGTACGGCTACTCCCTGTGGGAGTTCCAGGTGTACGGCAACGGCGGCACGACGCCGCCCGCCGCCTGCGGCACGGCCAACGCCGCGCTGAACCACCCGGCCACCGCGTCCTCCACCGAGAACGCGACCACCCCCGCCTCGGCGGCGGTCGACGGCAACACCGGCACCCGCTGGTCCAGCGCCTTCGGCGACCCGCAGTGGCTCCAGGTCGACCTCGGCTCCTCGCAGACCATCTGCAAGGTCGGCCTCAACTGGGAGGCGGCGTACGCCACCGGCTTCCAGATCCAGGTGTCCGACAGCGGTACCGGCGGCTGGACGAACATCTACTCCACCACCACCGGGACCGGCGGCGTCCAGGCGCTCAACGTCACCGGCACCGGCCGCTACCTGCGGGTCAACGGCACCGCCCGCGCCACCGCGTACGGCTACTCGCTGTGGGAGCTGACCGTCAACACCACCGGCGGCGGCACCACGACTCCCCCCACCACACCGCCCAGTGACAGCTTCTGGGGCACGACGGACGACATTCCGGCCGCGCACAATGTGATGGAACTGAAGATCCTCAACCGGACCAACGGCCAGTACCCGGACAGCCAGGTGTACTGGAGCTTCAACGGCACGGTCCACTCGATCGCCGAGCAGCCGTACTTCGACATGCCGGCGAACTCCTCGGGCCGGATGTACTTCTACCTCGGCTCGCCGAACAGCCAGTACTACGACTTCATCGAGTTCACCATCGGCGCCAACGTCTTCAACGGGAACACCACCCGGGTCGACGCCTGGGGCCTGCCGCTGGCCATCCGGCTGCACACGCACGACGGCCAGGACGTCCAGCTCGGTGACAGCCAGGACCTGTTCAACCAGAGCCGGGAGGCGACCTTCGCGCAGTTCCAGGCCGCCGTACCGCAGCAGTTCAAGGTGCTGGCCCAGACCCAGGCCCCGTACCGGATCATCGCGCCGGGCAGCGACCCGAGCTTCCGCGCGGGCGGCGCGAACGCCAACTACTTCACGGCGTACGCCAATTCGGTCGGTGTCAACGAGCCCACATCCAACATCTTCGGCTGCGCGGGCTCGCTGGCGGGCAACCCCGGCATGTGCGCCGCGCTCAACCGGCACACCGCCAACCTCCCGTCCAGCCAGTGGGAGGACCCGACCAAGTTCTACACGGGCGGCGACCCGGCCAACTGGTACGCCAAGTTCTGGCACGACCACGCGATCAACCACCTCGCCTACGGGTTCCCGTACGACGACGTGGCCGGGCAGGCCGCGTACGCCTCGCTCCAGAACCCGCAGTGGATGGAGATCGCGGTGGGCTGGTAGCACCCGCTGCCGCTCCTTCCTTCTCACCGTTCTTTTCTCCTCCCCCCACAAGCCGGGGGCGGGCGGCGGCCGTTCATGGCCGCCGGCCGCCCCCGGCGGCATGTCCGGGTCCGGCGGCGCGCGGGTCCGGCGGCGGGTCGGGTCCGGCGGCGCGTCCGAGGCCCGTGGAGGGTCCGGGTCCGGCGGCGCGCGGGTCCGGCTTCTTTGCGACTCGGATATCTCGCCATGGCGGACGTTTTACCTCCGGATATCCACGGACGAAACGGGTGTTACGCGTGAGGCGGTGTTGACATGTGCTCGACATCGTTTGATGGTGGGGGACGGCCGGTGGTGAGAGCGCTCTCGTGCGGTGGAGGCGCGCTGGACTGCCGGGCGCTGTTCGAGTGTGTTGTCCCCCCACGATTTCTCGCTCGCGAGAAGGTGCAAAGGAGCGCGTCGATGCGACGTATGACTCGTACGGGCTGGTGTCTGTCCGCCGTAGTGGCTTTGGGAGTAGGGGCGTTGGGGCTGGCGCCGGTGACCTCGGCGTCGGCCTCCGAGCCGTTGTCGCCGGGGCTGGTGAGCGCCATGCAGCGGGACCTGGGGCTGACCCAGACGCAGGCGACCGCGCGGCTGAAGGCCGAGGCGACGGCGACCACGCTGGCGCCCACCGCCCGGCGCGCGGCCGGAAAGGCGTTCGGCGGCGAGTGGTTCGACGCCGCCTCCGGCAAGCTGGTGGTGGGGGTGACCGACAGCGCCGCGACCAAGGCCGTACGCGCGACCGGCGCTTCGACGGTGAAGGTCGCGCACACCGCGGCCGCGCTGGACTCGGCCAAGGCCGGGCTCGACACCGCGGCCAAGTCGTCGGCCGGTGCGCCCGCCGCGGTGCGGAGCTGGCGCGTCGACGTCACGACCAACCGCGTCGTCGCCGACGTACAGGCGGGGGCGGAGAACCGCGCGGACGTGGCGGCCTTCCTCGCGCCCGCCCGCGCCGCCGGGCTGCTGACCGTCAAGGCCGACAACTCCCCCGCGCCCCGCACCTTCTCGGCCGGGACCGTCGGCGGTGACCCGTACTACATCAACGGCAACACCCGCTGCTCCATAGGCTTCTCGGTGGTCGGCGGCTTCGTCAGCGCCGGGCACTGCGGCACGCCGGGCAGCTCCGTGGCCGGCTGGGACGGCTCGGCGATGGGCACCTTCGTCGGCTCCACCTTCCCCGGCAACGACTACTCCTACATCTCCATCGGCAACGGCTGGTGGACCGTCCCGGTCGTCCTCGGCTGGGGCACCGTCAGCGACGTCCTGGTCCGCGGCTCCAACGTCGCCCCGGTCGGCTCCTCCATCTGCCGCTCCGGCTCCACCACCCACTGGCACTGCGGCACCGTCCTGTCCCAGGGCGACACCGTCAACTACGCCCAGGGCGCGGTCTACAGCCTGACCGGAACCAACGTCTGCGCCGAACCGGGCGACTCCGGCGGCTCGTTCATCACCGGCGACCAGGCCCAGGGCGTGACCTCCGGCGGCTGGGGCAACTGCACCAGCGGCGGCCAGACCTGGTTCCAGCCGGTCAACCCGATCCTGAGCCGCTACGGGCTGACCCTGGTCACCGCCTGACCGGATACGGGACCCGCCGCGGTCCCGGTGATGCGTGACAGGCGATGCGTGACAGGTGATGCGTGACAGCTGCGCCTGGTGCGAAGTCGGCGAGGACTTCGGCCGGGTCGGCGGAGTCGGTCGCATGTCGTGTGTCCATGCCTCTAGGGGCGTGTGAGGCGCCGGATTCTTGAAGCCCAGCCCCTTCGGGGGCGGTGGAAAGAATCCGGCGCCTCGCGCGTCCTACTCCATGTCCGGCAACGCGGGGCGACCCGCAGATCGAATGGAGCGGAGGACATGGGACAAGGCTCGGGGGCCATGACGACGAGCGCCGTACCGCCGCCGAAACGGCTGTCGGAGGAGCTGGAAGGGCTCATCGAGGCAGAACTGAAGGAGGTACATCCCCGCCTGCTCAGGGCGGTCAGGCGACTGACCCGGGACGCGGTCCTCGCCGAGGACATCACGCAGGAGGCGTGCATCGCCGTCATCCTGGAGTACCGCAAGGGCACCGTCTTCGAGAAGCCGGTGATCGTCTTCGCGACGGTGGTCGCCCGCAACAAGCTCAAGTCGCACTACAACCGGCTCGGTACGCGCTACGAGGACCCGACCGGGGAACTCCCCGAAGGCGTCCCGTGGCCCGGCGTTCCCGGCCGCCCCGCCGCGGACCATCTCACGGCCTCACTGGAGTTCATCGAACTCCTCGCCGCCGTACGAGCCGCGATCGGCCACGAACGCCCGTACACCATATGGGAATTGACCCATGTATGGGGCCTGAGCGGGGTCGAGATCGCCGCCCACCTGGGCGTCTCGCCCGCGACCGTCAGCAAGGACCTGAAGAAGGCCACCCGACTGGCCTCAGGCATCGGCCCGGAGGAGGAATGGCGCGCGGAATAGGTCTGCTTCTCGGGACCACGGATCACTTTCACCGTGGTCCCGAGTCGGGATCTAATCCCGACACGAAGAACAGGGGGAGACAGGGAGGATGCACGTGTCGAAACCGAATCGAGGGGATTCACCGCACGAAAGGATGCTGGCATACCTGAACGAGAGTGACCGCACGATGAACGACCCGCCCGAGCCCGAGGGGGGCAAGGGCGTTGGGGGCACGACCGGTTGGCATGAGGTGTACGGGGGACTCATGGCGACCGCGGAGGCAGTCCGGATCGTGGCGGGGGCCACGGCGGACGCGCCGACGACCGGGGAGGACGTCGCCGGCGCACCACGGGAACACCCGGGGGAACACCAGGGGGAATGGGTACCGGTCGGCGGCACGCGGGGGCGCTGATCCGTATCCCGAACGTGCCCGTTGCCCGACGCGAGGGGGTCGTCGAGCAACGGGCACATCGACGGATGGCGCGGGTCCGGGCACGCCTCCGGCACCTCGCCTGCGCGGTACCGCTCGGCCCTGAGTCAGGGCCGGGAAGGGGTGTCGCGGGTCCGGTAGCGGCCGGGGGTGGTGCCGAGGACGGCGGTGAAGGCGGCGATGAAGCCGCTGGGGTTGGCCCATCCGCAGGCGGCGGCGGTGCGGAGGGTGTCGTGGCCGTCGGCGAGGAGTACGAGGGCGTGGTGGATGCGCAGTTGGGTGCGCCACTCGTAGAAGGTCATGGCGAGTTCGTCGTGGAAGAGCCGGCTGAGGGTGCGGGGGCTGGCGCCGATCGTCCTGCCGAGTTCGGCCAGCGTGGAGTTGTCCGCCGGGTTCTCGTAGAGGATCCGGGCGACGGCTCGCAGCCGGTCGTCCGCGGGCTGCGGCAGGTGCAGGGGCTGTTCGTGCGCTTCCTGGAGATCGTCGACGAGGACGCGCAGGAGGCGGGAGCGCGCGGCGGGGCTGTGCGCGGGCACGTCGGCGTCGTGCGCGCGGGGTCCGGTCAGGGCGAGCAGGACCTCGCGGGCGAGGCCGGAGGCGAGGAACACGGCGGGGTGGCCGGGCAGGAGCCGGGCGAGGGACGGCGTGAGGAAGACGATCCGCATGTCGGTGACGCCGTGGGCGCGGTGGTGGTGCGTGAACCCCGCCGGGGTCCAGGCGACCCGGTCGGCGGGCACGATCGAGGTGCCGCGCTCGGTGTGGACCGCCAGGACGCCGCTGGCCGCGTACACCAGGTGCCCGCGTGGGTGCGACCGCACCTCGCTCGCCTCGCCGGACGGCCAGAGGTGGCGCCCGCCGGACGGCCACACATGGGACGTCACACCGGCGGCTGGGCGAGGTTGGCGGCGAACGGGCATGACTTGGCATCGTAGCGGTACCTCGCCACCGCCTGCCCCCGTGAGACTGGCTCTGTACGGAGCGGTCCCGCGGCGCGCCGAGCGCCCGACCGGGCCGCGTGTCACCCGGAGAAGGAGAAGCACATGGCGACGTTCGTCCTCGTACCCGGCGCGTGGAAGGGCTCCTGGTCGTTCGAGGCGGTGGTCCCGCTGCTGGAGCGCGCCGGGCACACCGTGCACGCCCTGACCCTGACCGGTCTGCGGCCGGACGACGACAGCGCGACGGTCGCGACCGCCGGTCTCGACACGCACGCCGACGACGTGCTGCGGTGCCTGGACCGCCACAGCGTCACCGGCGCGACGCTGGTCGGCCACAGCTACGCCGGGATGGTGGTCGCCGCCGCGGCCGACCGCGCGGAGGGCCGGATCTCCCGGCTGGTGCACCTCGACGCCTACGTACCGCGCGACGGTGATTCGTGCTGGTCGTCGACGAACGACCACTTCCGGGAGGTGTTCGCCGCCGGTGCCGCGGCCACCGGCTACTCCGTCCGGCCGCCGGACGGCGGCGATCCCCGCCGCCGCCCCCATCCCCTCGCCGCCTTCCTCCAGACGGTCCGGCTGACCGGCGCGGTCGCCCGCGTCCCCCGCCGCGAGTTCGTCTACTGCTCGGGCTGGGAGAACCGGACACCCTTCGCCGGCCTCCGCGCCCGCCTCCAGGCCGACCCCGCCTGGCGGGTCCACGACCTCCCGACCGGCCACGACGCCATGCACGAGGCCCCGGACGCCGTCGCCGCGATCCTCCTCGCCGACGCCGACGCCGACGCCGAGGCCGACGCCGACGCGCACACCGCCGCCGACACCACTGCCACCGCCCACCCGAGCGCCTGAGCCCGGCGCATGTCGCATCCCGCAGCCGAGCCCACGGCGTTCATGGCGCGGTATGAGCAGGCCAACAACAGCCACGACATCGCACGCGTGATGCAGCCCCGGTCAGGGGAGAGGCGGGGCACGAACGTGATCGTGAAGCGGGACGGGGCGTGGAAGATGCTGCACGAGCACCTGAGTCCCTGACACGCGGTGGGCCGGTGGGCCGGTGGGGGTCCTTCGGGCTGGGGCCCGGCGTCGCCGCCCGGGGCGGAAACTCGGGTGCGGGGGCCGGACGGGCGTGTCTAGGGTGCGGCTCGGACGTCGAGGGATCGGAGAGGTACGGGGTATGAGCAGTGAACTGTTCGCGATCTGTTTCAACGCGACGCGGCCGACGGGGCTGGCGAGGTTCTGGTCCGGGGTGCTGGGCTGGGAGGTGATCCCCGGTGAGGACGAGGACGCGCAGGGCGGTGTCGCGATCGTGCCGCCCGCCGCGGACGGGGCGACCGGCGGCTTCCGTATCCGCTTCCTGCCGAGCCAGGAGCCCAAGTCCCGCCAGAATCAAGCGCACTTCGACCTGACGAGCGCCTCCGCCGAGGACCAGCGGCAGACGGTGGCCAGGGCGCTGGAACTGGGCGGACAGCACATCGACATCGGCCAACTCCCCGAAGAGGGACATGTCGTGCTCGCCGATCCTGACGGCAACGAATTCTGCGTCATCGAGCCCGGCAACACATTCCTCGCCGACACCGGCGCCATCGGCGCCCTGGCCTGCGACGGCACCCGCGAGGTCGGCTACTTCTGGAGCGAGGCCCTGCGGTGGCCCCTGGTCTGGGACCAGGACGAGGAGACCGCGATCCAGTCCCCCGAGGGCGGTACGAAGATCACCTGGGGCGGCCCGCCCGTCGCCCCCAAGACCGGCACCAACCGCCTCTTCTTCGAACTGGCCCTCCCCGCCGGCGCCGACCGCTCCGCCGAGGTCGACCGCCTCCTCGCCCTGGGCGCCACGCGCCCCGAGGCCGCGGAGACCGACGGCGGAGCCCACGTCCTGCTCCTCGACCCCGACGGCAACGAGTTCTCCGTCCGGAGGCCCGGATAGGCCGTCCTGCCCGGATGAAGCCGTCCTGCCCGAGCCTGCCCCGGCCCGGCTCCCGCCCCGCCCCGCCGCGGCTTGCCGCGGTCAGTCCGCCGTGACGCCCCAGTAGCCGATCGAGACCGGCCTGCCGTCGGCGTCGTAGAGGACGGTGCAGTTGCCCGCCGCGCGGTCGGGGTAGAGGTCGCCGCGGTCCGACACCGCGGCGGTCCACTCGGCCTCGGTGGGACGGCCGCCGGGGCACCAGGCGCGGACCTCCGCGTCGGCCAAGGGGCCCGTGAACGGCCCCTCTTCGTCATCGTCCCGAACCCGTGGTCGTCCTCGGAGAGTTCGCGCTCCTGCTCTGCCCGGAACGCCGCCGCCGGATCCGGGCGGTGCGGAACCCCGTGGCCGAGGCGGAGGGGGAGCGTCGGCCACGGGGCGCGGGGGTCAGATTCCGCAGGAAGAGGCGCTCCAGTAGCGGGAGCTCTGGTCGCCGAGGTGGGCGTGGGTGCTGTGGCCCGGGTAGCCGGGGCCGAGGATCTCGTTGAAGCCGTGGTAGCGGGCCTCCTGCACGATGCGGCAGTAGCTCGGCGAGCCGATCAGGTCGACGGCCCGGCCGTACATGTGGTTGCTGTTCGAGGCCCCGCCGACGGCGCTGTTGCACGAGGCTGAGCGGAAGCCGCTGCTCGTGTTGAGCGGCTGGTCGCCCAGCGCGTGGCGCAGCGCCTCCAGCTTCCACATGAGCCGCAGGGCGTTGTCACGGGCGGTCGCCGCACTGACCGCGCCGCCCGCCCAGGTGGTGTTGCAGCGGTTCATCTCGCCGAAGGTGAAGTGGATCGGGGTGCAGTCGGTGTCCTGGAGCGCGCCGATCTTCGCGAAGGTCTGCGGCCCGGCGATGCCGTCCGCCGTGAGGCCGTACGCCTGCTGGAAACGCACGACGGCGGACTTGGTCGCCGGCCCGAACTGGCCGTCGGTCGCCAGCACCGCGCCGTAGCCGGGGTATCCGGCGATCCGGATCTGGAGCTGGCGGACGTCCTCACCGCTCGCGCCCTGGCTGAGGGTGCGGCCCCAGGAGTAGCAGCCGGCCGCATGGGCGCTGCCCGCCGTCACGGCGGTTCCGACGAGGATAGCTGACGCAAACATGACAATAGCGAGTAATGCACGGACGTACCGTCTCAACATCACGCCTCCCATGGGGGGTTCACGGACTCATGAGACTGCCCGACCTTGTCTATGCGCGTCAACCACCCCTTGACCTGGCATATTCGCCTGGCGCACCTCGCCCGCGAACGCTGGCGGGGGGGGGGGGGGGGGGGGGGGGGGGGGGGGGGGGGAGGGGAGGAGAAACAAAAAAAAAAAAAAAAAAAAAAAAACGAGAAAAGACAGAATAGGAGGGGAGGAGGGAGAGGGAAGGGGTAAAGAAAGGAGGGTGGGAAGG
>NZ_JBVHLD010000007.1:0-210832 GCF_055559175.1 Streptomyces sp. NPDC024632 | reverse complement strand
GGGGGGGGGTACCTTTCCCCCCCACCACACTAAATACCCCTCCCCCCCCCCCCCCCTGCGCGCCCTCCCCCCCCCCCCCCCCCCCCCCCCCCCCCCCCGCCGAAGCAGGCCCCGCCGAAGCAGGCACAGCCGAAGCAGGCGCGCGGGCCGAGGGTCAGGACCCCTGGGTGAACGTGTAGTGCGGGGAGTCGTACTGGGGGCCGTTCTTCTCGTACGTGAACCAGTACGTGAGAACGCTGCCGGTGGAGAGGCCGTTGACGGTCTGGGTCCAGGTGCCGGAGGAGTTGGTCATGCGGAAATTCTGCTGACCCGCGCCGTTGACGAGGTAGTGGACGTCGACGTAGGCGGCCGGGGTGGTCGGGGTGAAGGAGATGCGGGCCTGCGTGGAACTGGTGGAGGTGACACCGGCGGTGTAGTCGGGCGTGGTGGTGCTGCCGCCCGTGCTGCCCGCGCTCGAACCGGAGCTGGTGCCGGAACTCGTACCGGAGCTGGTGCCGGAACTCGTACCGGAGCTGGTGCCGGAACTCGTACCCGTGCTCGTACCGGACGACGTACCGCCGTTGTTCGTGCCGCCGACCGTGCCGCTGCTGCCGCCGGTCGTCTGGTACACGGCGAACCAGTCGACGCTCATGCCCGCGCCGGAGCTGATGTCGGCGGACGGGGAGGTGCAGCCGCAGACCTTGTTGGGGTACGAGCCGCCGATGGCGACGTCGAAGATGGCGAAGAAGCCGTGGTCGACGGCGGCCTGCCAGGTGGCGACGGAGACCTGGTTCTCGTTGACGGTGTAGGTCAGATTGCCGTCGAGGTAGAAGCGGAGCTGCTCGGCGGAGGTGTTGGTGCGGTCGATGACGGCCGAGTACTTGTGGAAGCCGGTCTGGCAACCGGCGCACGGCTGGAGGTCGCTGGTGATGCCGTCGGGGTCGTGGCACTCGCCCGCCCACTGCCCGCAGTGGAAGGTGGTGGAGTGCTTACTGAGGGCGTTGACGTCCTCCATGATGTCGATCTCGCCGATGCTGGGCCAGTTGGTGGCGCTGACCGGGCGGGCGGCGGCGCCCATCGCCCAGAATGCGGGCCAATAGCCGAGCCCGCTCTGGGGGTTGGGCTGCTGGATCGAGGCGCTGATTTCGAGCTGACCGCCCGCGGGGGCCGCGAAGTCCGTGCGCTGCGTCTCGACGCGGCCCGAAGTCCAGTGCCCCGAGGCGTCCTTGACCGGCTTGATCACCATGTGGCCGGAGCCGTCCTGGTAGACGTTCTGCGTCGAGTCGGTGGAGGTCTCGATCTCGCCGGTGCCCCAGTTGCCCGCGCCGCCGGGGTAGCTCGTGCCGATGTCGTAGAGCCAGTTGGACCGGTTGAGGCCGCTGCCCGCCGCCCCGTTGAAGTCGTCGCTGAACACGGTCGTCCAGCCCGCCGCGGGTCCGGGAACGGCCGCCGACGCCGAACCGCCGGACAGCACAAGGCCGGTGATGCCGGTCACGAGGAGGAGCAGGGCGCTGAGCACGGCCGTGGGACGTCCGCTGACGAAGCGGCGGGCGGCCGATGGAGGGGATGTCGTCATGGGCAGGTGCTGCCTTTCGGTCGTGGGGGGACAGCTGCCGTGGGGGCGGGGCGCTGAGCGTGAGCCGTGGTGCGTGGTGCGTGGCCGTGGTCCGTGGTGCGTGGTGCGTGGTCCGTCCTGCTCGTGCGCGACCCGCCGCCCGTGGTGCCGTACTCGATACGCGTGATGCGGGCATGACATGTCGGGAATCCTGAGAGCGCTCTCAGAGCTGCGTGCGAATGGAGTGTCGGGCGGAACGGCGGGGGCGTCAAGGCATCGCACACAGATCCGCCGGGTGGGGGGCGGCGGCGGACGGGGCCGGGCACGCGCCACGGCCCCCGCCCGGGAAAGGGCGGAGGCCGTCACAGACATCGGGGCCGCGGGGCCCGCTCGATCACCTCTGCGAGGCGACCGGCTCGCGGTCCAGGTCGGGACCGGAGGCCGGCTCGCCCTCGCTGAGCCCGAACCGGTCGTGGAATCTGCGCAGGAAGCCCGGCGCGTACCAGGCCGATCCGCCGAGCAGGCGCATCGCGGCGGGGACGAGGACACCGCGGATGGCGACGGCGTCGATGAGGATGGCCAGTCCGCTGCCGAGGCCGAACATCTGCATGAAGCTGAGCTTGGCCGTGCCGAAAGCGAAGAAGCTCACGGCCAGCAGGCAGGCCGCCGCGGTGACGATGCGCCCGGTGTGCCCGAGGCCGTTGACGACGGCCGACTCGGTGTCCTCGCCCTGGTCGTGGAGTTCCTTGATCCGGCTGGTGACGAAGACCTCGTAGTCCATCGAGAGTCCGAAGACGATGCAGAACATCAGCACGGTCATCGACATCTCCATCGGCTGCGCGGTGAAGCCGAGCAGGGAGGAGAGATGGCCGTCCTGGAAGATCCACGTCATGACGCCGAGGGTCGCCACCAGGGTGATCGCGTTGAGCAGCAGGGCGCGCAGCGGCTGCACGACGCTGCCGGTGAACAGGAAGAGCAGGATGAAGGTGGTGAGGACGACCAGGCCGATGGCGAGCGGGAGTTGGCCGCCGATGGAGTGCCTGGTGTCGACCAGTTCGGCGTCGGTTCCGCCGACCAGCGGGTGCGTTCCGGCGGGCGGCGCGAGGTCCCGTACCGCGCCGACCAGGTCCTGGGCCGCGTCCGACCTCGGCGTCAGGGAGCTGGTCACGCTGATCCGCTGCCCGTCGGGGCGGCCGAGGTTGGCGCTGCCCGGCCCGGCGGCGGAAGCCTGCCCGTCGGCGTAGGTCCCGGTGCTGGTCTCGACCCGTACGACACCCTTGAGCTGCGACAGCCGCTGCGCGTACGACCCCAGGGGGCCCTTGTCCACGGCCTGGCCGAAGACGATCTGGAGGGCGGAGTCGTCGCTGCCGGTGAAGTCGCTCCTGAGCGTCGCGGAGACCTGGCGGCTCTCGGCGTCCTTGGGCAGCACGCGCTCGTCCGGGGTGCCGAAGACGATGCCCAGCAGGGGGCTCGCCGCCGCCAGCAGGACCACGAGCACGGGCAGCGCGGTGAGCGCGGGCCGCCGCATGGAGGTACGGGCCAGCCGCGCCCACACGGAGACGCGGGCGGTGGAGTCGGCGGAATCCGTGGAGCTGGCGGAAGTCGTGGCGCTCGCGGCGCTCGCGGAATTCACGGCCTTCGTGTCGTTCGCGGGACTCACAGCCATCGCGGCGCTCGCGGAATTGACGGCCTTCGTGTCGTTCGCGGCGCTCGCGGCCTTCATCCAGGGCATCCGCCCGCTGTTGACCCGGTGGCCCAGGACGACGAGCAGCGGCGGCATGACGAACAGCGCGCTGACGGCCGCGATGGCGACGACCCCGACGCCCGCGAAGCCGAACGAGCGCAGGAAGTACTGCGGGAAGACCAGGAGCGCGGCGAGCGCGGCGGCCACGGTCGCCGCGGAGAACGCGACGGTGCGGCCCGCGGTGTGGACGGTCCGGCGGACGGCGTCGTCCACGCTCGCGCCCGTCGCGAGCTGCTCCCTGAACCGGCTGATCATCAACAGGCCGTAGTCGATGCCCAGTCCGAGGCCGAGGGCCGTGGTGAGATTGGTCGCCGTGTTCGAGACGCTGGTGACGTCCGCGAGCAGGGACAGCTCGGCGAACGAGCCGAGGATGGCGATGACCGCGATGGCCAGCGGCAGCAGGGCGGCCACCGCGCTGCCGAAGACGAACAGCAGCAGGACGAGGGTCAGCGGGATCGCGATCAGCTCGGCCAGTTCGAGGTCCTTGACGACCTGCGTCGCCATGTCGTTGCCGACGGCGGCCACACCGCCGGCCCGGACCGTGAGCGCGTCCTTGTACGTACCGCCGAAGTGGTCGAGAAGCTTCTCGGCGTTCTTCTGCTGCTGCGTCGGGTCGCCCTTGACGTGGGCGAGCACCATGGCCTCGCGGCCGTCCTTGGACCGCAGTTCGGTGCTCCGCGTGTCCCAGTACGAGACGACGTTCGCCAGCGTCTTCTCACTCTTCAGCTCGGCCACCAGGGCCCGCCCGTTCCGCTCGGCCGCCGGGGCGTCCACGCGGCCGTCGGCGATACGGCCGTCCGCGGTGCGGACGAGCAGCACCAGATTCGTCTCGCCGCCGAATCTCTTGTCGATGAGGTCGCGTGCCCGGGTGGACTGGGAAGCTGGATCGTCGAAGCCGCCGCCCAGTAGCTTGGTGAAGGCGCCAGCACCCACGGCACCCATGACGGCCGTCGCCACGATGGCGACGATGAGTACCAGCCGGGACCGGCGGATCGCCAGTTCGGCTATGCGTTCGAACACGCGAGATCTCCTCTGCGGACTTGCGGGCCTTCTGGACGCGCGTACCGGCGCAGTCGCGGGTGTGCGGGGCCCGCGGAGCCGCGCCGTGCGGCGGATGCGACGGGAGTGACGTCGCCGTGACGAACGTAGACAGCACACAACAGACTTTGGCAGTGCGAGATTTACCTGACAGCGTTCAAATTCCGGATACACGCCAAGGAAGCCGTCGTAGGGTGGGCGCATGCCCGCCGAGGAACACCCGCCAGCGCCACCGGACGTCTCCACGCCGACACCACGGACGACACCGACAACGCCGCCGCCACCGTCGTCCCCGCCCTCCCCGCCCTCCGCGCCCGCCCCGCCCTCTCTGCGTGAACGGCGGCGCGCGGCGGCGACGCAGGAGATCCTGGACGCCGCCGAACACCTGATCGGGGAGAACGGCCCCGAGGGCCTGTCGATGCGCGCGATAGCCCGCGGCCTGGGCATGACCGTCCAGGCGCTCTACCACTACTTCCCGAGCCGGGACGCCCTCGTCACCGTGCTCGTCACCAAGGCGTACGACGACCTGACCGCCGCCGTACGTGCCGCGCTCGACCGAGCGGCGGCGGACTGGCCGGATCTGCCGCGCCTGGTGGTCGCGGCCGAGGGCTACCGCCACTGGGCCATCGCCCACCCCGAGCGGTACCAACTCCTCTACGGGACACCGCTGCGGGGGTACGCGGCCCCGCACGACGGCATCACCACCCAGGCCAACCGCCGGATGAGCGTGCTCTTCCAGCGCGAACTGTTCGACGGCTTCAGCACCGCGCAGCTCGCGGCGGCCGACGTCCCCGCGCTCTCGCCCCGGCTCCTGGCGCACCTGGACCGGCTGCCGCCGGAGGGCCCGGGAGAGCTGCCCCCGCCGGCGGTCGCTCTCCTCATGGAGGCGTGGGGCCGCCTGCACGGGCAGGTGGTCCTGGAGGTCTTCGGGCACACCTCGTTCCTCGGCGAGCACCAGGCCGAGGTCTTCCGCATGGCGATGCGGAATCTGCTCGCGGACGTCCGCCGCCGTATCCCGGCGGACGTGATGGTGCCGCAGGCGTAGGACGGACCCGCAGCGAGTGGGCCCGACACCCGCGCGGGCCCGGGGCCCACGCGCGCCCGGCAGGGATCAGGGGGCGGTCTCGGCCCCCAGGATCGCGGCGAGCTGGCGCGGCTCGGAGAACATCGGCCAGTGCCCGGTGTTCATCTCCACCAGCCGCCACCGCTTGCCGTCCAGGAGCGCGGCCACGTCGCTGTTCGGCTCCGGGCCGTCCAGAAGGCACTTGATGTACGTCGTCGGGAGGTCGGCGAGCGGGCGGGACAGCGCGGCGGGCTCGGTGAGCGAGGCAGCCGGATGCGGGGTCGCGCCCGCGACGAGCCGGGCGATCTGCTCGTCGGTCAGGCCCTGGCCCTCGAACTCCCCGGCGGCGGGCGGCGGCCAGAAGCCGTCCCCCTCGGCCAGGATCGCCTCGAATCTGGCCTGCCCCTCCCACCAGCCGGACGCGAACGACCCGCCCTCGACCG
This sequence comes from Streptomyces sp. NPDC024632, assembly GCF_055559175.1. Classification (NCBI taxonomy): domain Bacteria; kingdom Bacillati; phylum Actinomycetota; class Actinomycetes; order Kitasatosporales; family Streptomycetaceae; genus Streptomyces; species Streptomyces sp. NPDC024632. Next base: position 205,010 of record NZ_JBVHLD010000007.1, on the reverse strand, counting down.
GCACTTCGGAGTCGACCAGGACCATACGGGCCAGCCGGTCGCCGATCCGCCCGGCGGCCTGGCCGACCGGAATCCCCGAGTAGCTGTGTCCGACCAGGACCACGTCCCGCAAATCGAGCCGCTCCACCTCGGCCACGATGTCCTCGACATGCGTCCGCTGCCCGGCGTCCGGCGCGGCGCCCCGCTTCTCGGCGAGCCCCGACAGCGTCAGCGGATGGACGCCGTGCCCGGCCGCCCGCAGCTCGGGCACCACCTCGTCCCACGCCCACGCGCCGAGCCACGCCCCCGCGACCAGTACGAATTCAGCCATGGCGGCAACGTATCCGAGGGGAACGACAATCCCGCCGAGGCCCGCACGCCGCCGCGCGACATCCGTGCGACAGCCGTGCGACAGCCCCCGGCAGACGGGCGGCACCCGCGCCAATCCGTACGCCGTACCGCGCCGAATACAGGGTGAGAGCCCCGACCGGCACAGCCCGGAACAGCCCGGCACAGCCCGGAACAGCACAGCGGAGCCGCCGCCTCACCGGCCGGCACCGCGGAAAGCGAGCGCGTCCATGCCCTCCGTGACACCCACCGCGGCCGACCGGCTGCGCCCCCACCTGGACCAGGCGCTCGGCGGGGAACCGCCGCTGCGGGTGCGGCTGTGGGACGGGAGCGAGCTGGGCTCGGGCGACGGACCGCTGGTGGTCGTACGGCGGCGGCGGGCGCTGCGGCGGCTGGTCTGGCAGCCCGGCGAGCTGGGCCTCGCGGAGGCGTACGTGGCCGGGGAGATCGACGTCGAGGGCGATGTCGGGGAGGCGCTGCGCACGGTGTGGGCGGCCATCCGGCAGCAGAAGCTGCGGCCCGCCCGGCTGTCGGCGGCCGACCGGGCGCGCGCGCTGGCGGCGGCGGTACGGATCGGCGCGATCGGGCCGCGCCCCGCGCCGCCCGGGGCTCCGGCGCGGCTGAGCGGACGCCTGCACAGCAAGGACCGCGACCGGGCGGCGATCCACCACCACTACGACCTGTCGAACGACTTCTACGCGCTGCTGCTCGACGAGACGATGGCGTACTCCTGCGGTTGGTGGACCAGCGACGCCCCCGACTACACGTCCGCCGACGCGCAGCGCGACAAACTCGACCTGATCTGCACGCGGTTGGGGCTCGGGCCCGAGGCCCGGCTGCTCGACATCGGCTGCGGCTGGGGCTCGTTGACCCTGCACGCCGCCGAGCGGTACGGCGCCCGCGTCACCGCCGTCACCCTCGCGGCCGAGCAAGCGGCGTACGTACGACAGGAGGTGAAGGCGCGCGGGCTCAGCGACCTGGTCGACGTGGAGTGCCGCGACTACCGCGACATCCGGGGCGGCGGCTACGACGCCGTGGCCACCATCGAGATGGGCGAGCACGTCGGCGACGCCGAGTACCCGGCCTTCGCCGCGGCCCTGCACGACCGGCTCAGGCCGGGCGGCCGGGTGATGGTCCAGCAGATGTCACGCGGCCGGAACGCGCCGGGCGGCGGCGCCTTCATCGAGACCTACATCGCCGCCGACATGCACATGCGCCCGCTCGGCGAGACCGTCGGCCTGCTCGAACAGGCCGGTCTCGAAGTGCGGTCCGTCACCGCGATGCGCGAGCACTACGTCCGCACCATCCTGGCCTGGCACCGCACGCTGGAGGACCGCTGGGCCGAATTCGTCGCCCTCGTCGGCGAGGAGACCGCCCGCGTGTGGCGGCTCTACCTCATCGGCAGCGCCCTGTCCTTCGGAGAGAACCGCATGGGCGTCGACCAGATCCTCGCCTGCCGCCCGCCCGCGCCCGAGGACGCGGCCTGAACCGAGACCGGCGAACGCGGTCCGGAAACGTCTCCGGGAGCGTGTTCCTGAACGTATTCGGTGCACGGCGGGCCTCACCCACGCACTGGCGCACGGCCTGCGGACGGGCGAGGCGGACGGCGACCGCGACGGGCTGATCACGCTCGGCGAGTTGTACGCGTACGTACGCGACCGGGTGCGGGAGGTCGCCGACGTCCACGGAGAACTCCTCATCGCCCGGTGCGACCGCCCCGCCGTGTCCTCCGGCCACCGCCAGGAGCACCCTCACCACCACCTCGCCGTACCGGAGTGGGAGCTGCCCGACGTCCCGGACGCAGCCGTCCCCGCCCCACGTGGTGCTGTCGTCACCCTCCCGCGCCGCGCCGGGAGTGCCGGTGTGGCGCCGCCCGTGGCGGCGGTGAACGGCGTCGGCAGCGCGTTCTGAGAGCGCGTACGAGGGCCCGCGTTCAAGAAACGTACGCGCCTCGGCGGCCCGAGGTCGTAGCCTCCGTTCATGGCCGAGATCTGGGATGAACAGGAGCTGATCGGCGAGGGATTCGAGCGGGTCTTTGCCGAATTGGACCGATACGACGCCCCGATTTTCGGCCTCGCCGAGGTCGAAGGGGAGCCGCACTACTTCCGGCTCGTGTACGAGGACACCTACGCCGTGTGGCCCGTCGGCGCCGCCCAACTCGCCCTGGAGCGCGAGCGGTGGGCCCTCTTCGCGGCCTGGCACGCCCGCTACGAGGCCGGTACGGCCGAGCCCGACACCCACCCCGGCACGGGCGGCGTCGACGCCCGTTACGACGAACTCACCGCGCTGCTCCTCCCCCACCGCGACACCCCCGCCGAGCCGCGCGTCCTGACCGCCCAGTGGCGCTCCACCCCCGGCCCCCGCTACCGCCCCGACGGCGTCGACTACCGCGTCAGATGGCGGCCCGCCGACTGAACCGGATACGGCGTCTCCCGGCTCTCCGTCCGCAACGCCCTGTGCCACTCCCCCATCTCCTCGGCCAACTGCCCGTGCCGGGCCAGCACCGGAGCCGGGACCTTCCCCGTATTGCGCTCCAGCCAGCGCACCAAGTGCGTACGGATGTAATCGCGGTCGTACGTCCGGTGCCGCTCGTAGAACTCGGCCTCCGCCGAGGACAGTTCGAACCTGGTCGACACCGCCAGGCCGTAGTCCGCGAAGTACAGGCGGTGGCCGTCGGTCAGGATATTCTCGAAGTGCGCGTCGAAATGCAGCAGTTCACGGTCGTTCATGAAATCCGCGCCGTCCAGCAGCTCGCGCTCGATCCACTCGCAGACGCGTTCCGTCGTCTCCTCGTCCGCCTCCGCGAGACGGTTCCGCAGCCAATTCTGCAAATTCTGCGGGATGTACTCCATGAAGACCACCGCGCTCGCCGTCGCGTCCCGCACACCCTCGATGCGGCGCCTCATTCCGGGGCTGCCGCCCCAGTACGCCACCGCCGCCTCCACATCGGCCAGCTCCTTCGGCAGGGGCCTTCTCGTGCTCGGCAGCACCCGCCAGTGATACGTCATGGGGAAGCCGTCGTGCTCTCCCGCCAGGACCCAGTTCGTCGTCATGGCATGGACGGCCAGTTCGCGCCAGGCGCCGAAGCCGGGGGTGGCGATGCCGTAGTGGCAGAACGCCGGGAGGTCGAATACGTTCGCCGTCGAGTGGGTGTTCTGCGGGCGCCTTTCGAGGTCGGTGAGGCGGATCTCCTTCACGAAGACGGGGGTTCCCGCGAGGAGCACCTTTGAGGTGTGTCCGCCGATGCCTTCTCCGAGGGGTTCACCCCTTTCCACGAGCTCGCGCAGTTCCGCGTCACTTCTCAGCGCCAGCTCTGTCGCCACTTCCCCGTAAACCGCCGTCCGCTTCTTCACGTCCTGTCCTTCCCTCCGTCCTGTCTTTCCCACCCGCCCACCCCTGCGGGTGCTTTCTTCGTCTGCGGGTGCCGCTTGTGCCTGGGTCGGTGCCGGTCCGGGGCACCTCCTCGGGCGACGAACGTGCACCCACTTCGAAAACGTCCAGCCCCTTTCCGTTCGTCCCCCTGCGGGGGCACCCCGCACCGTCCCCTCCTCGCCCGTCGGCGTCCGCCTGTCCGCTGTGGCTGGGGGGGGAGGGGGTGGGTGGGGTGCGGGCCCTGCGCCGCCCAACCCTCCGGCGGGGTGGGCGCAAGGGGGTGGGTGGGACCCGAGCCACCCGACGTCCAGCCGGGGTGGGCGGATGAGGTAGGTGGGGGTGCGGGTACTGGGGGGGTTGGCAGGGGCTTCGTTGGGCTCTTGGAGGAAGGGCCCGAGCATTCCGACTCACCGGGAGGGGGCACCGGCGCAGGGCGGCTCGCCGAAAAGGCCCCCTACCCTCCCCGGCCACCCCCACCGGCAGGCGGACGCCGACGAGCGAGGAGGGGACGGGCCGGGGTGCCCCCGCAGAAATGCGGTGACAAGAAGGGTGCCGAATAAGCAAAGGCCAGGTAGCCGCATTTCGAGGAGGTGCCCCGGACCGGCACCGACCAGGCACAAGCGGCACCCGCAGACGACAAAGCACCCGCACGGGTGGGCGGGCGGGAAAGACAAGACAACGAGCCCTAAACAGAGTCGCGTTGAATGAGCTCAGTGGCCAGAACGACATGGCGTCGCACCGAATCCCGCTCAGCGATCTCCTCCAGAAGCACCCGCGCCATCGTGCGCCCCATCTCCTCCGTCGGCTGCCGAACACTGGTGAGCGCCGGATCCATGTGCCGCGCGATGGCCGAGTCCTCGAAACCGACGAGCGCGACGTCAGTCGGCACAATCCGCCCCGACTCGCGCAGCACCTGCCGCGCGCCGGCCGCCATGAGGTCGGAGGCGGCGAAAACGGCGTCGATGTCCGGCCGCCGCGCGAGCAGCTCGCGCATGGCCCGCCGCCCGCCCTCCTCGGTGAAGTCGCCCCGGGCGACAAGCTCCGAGTCCGAGGAGCCCCCCGAGGAACCCCCGGCGGAAATCCCCGCCGCCTCCACGGCCTGCCGATACCCGTCGAGGCGACAGCGGGCCACGTACATGTCCGGCGGCCCGGTGATCGTCGCGACCGCCCGCCGCCCGCGGGCGAAGAGGTGGGCGACGGCGGCACGCGCGCCGCCGACGTTGTCGGCGTCCACGTACGAGACGGATTCCAGGTCACTGCGCCGCCCGTTCAGAACGGCGGGCATGTCGAGCTGTTCGAGAAGGTCGGGCAGCGGATCGTCCTCGTGGACGGAGACCAGCAGGACGCCGTCCACGCGGTGCGCGGCCAGGTACTGGCCGAAACGGGCCCGCTCCTTGGGCGTACGGATCAGCGTGAGCAGGAGCTGCATGTCGGTGTCGGCCAGCTCCGCCCCGATCCCCCGGATGATGTCGGAGAAGTACGGCTCGGCGAAGAGCCGCGTCTCCGGCTCGGGGATGACCAGAGCGATCGCGTCGGTGCGATTTCCGGCCAGCGCGCGGGCCGCGCGGTTGGGCACGTACCCCAGTTCGGCGATGGCGGCCTCGACCGCGGCCTTCGCGCGGTCGCTGACCCGCGGCGACCCGTTGATGACGCGCGAGACCGTGCCGCGTCCCACCCCGGCGCGTACAGCCACCTCTTCCAGGGTGGGCCGTCCGCTGTGCCGCCCGTTCATGGCCACTTCCGCCTCCTGTGCTCCACTGTCGCGCCACCTTAGCGCCCGGCCCGCTCTGGACAGCAGGATCTCTTGAGAGCGCTCCCACGCTGTGTTCACCGTACCCGCCCCGCGGCGTCCGATCCGTTCAAGAAGTGACCATCGGTCCGGTCCGGACACGTTCCGGCAACGAAATCGACTTCACATCTTGACACTGACCCCTCCGAGGCCGGATTGTTCCGGCAAGCTTAGTGGGAGCGCTCCCACACCCTCACTCGCACCACCGCACGCCAGACCCACCCTGACAAGGAGAGTGGAATGCGCACTTCCGGCAGAACCCGCAAGGCCGCAGTCATCGCGGTCGCGGGTCTCGCGACCTGCGCGACCCTGATCACCGGATGCAGCAGCGACAGCAAGAGCAAGGACTCGGGCAACGGGAGCACCGCCTCCTCGACCGAGAAGATCACGCTGCACGTCGGTGACTTCGGATCGTTCGGCTACGACGACAAGACGGGCGCGGCCCTCTTCTCCGAGTACCACAAGCTGCACCCCAACATCACGATCGTCGAGGACAACGTCGCCGACGGGCAGCAGTACTGGGACGCCCTGAAGCTCCACCTCTCCCAGGGCAGCGGCCTCTCCGACATCCAGGCCATCGAGATCGGCTACATCGCCGAGGCCACCGGCCCGACGCTGGCGTCGAAGTTCGTGGACCTGGGCAAGGCCAAGGGCGTCAACGTCGGCGACTGGCTGGACTACAAGGAGAAGCAGGCCACCACCACCGACGGTTCGGTGATCGGCCTGGGCACCGACATCGGCCCGATGGCGGTCTGCTACCGCAAGGACCTCTTCAAGGCCGCGGGTCTGCCCGACGACCGCGAGGCGGTCGCGGCCAAGTGGGCCGGTGACTGGTCGAAGTTCCTGGCCGTCGGCAAGGAGTTCAAGGCGAATGCGCCCTCGGGTGTGGCCTTCACCGACTCCGGCAGCGGCCTGTTCAACGCGGTGGTCTCCAGCCAGACCACGCAGTACTCCGACGCGTCCGGCAAGCTGATCTACGACACCAGCCCCGGTGTGAAGACGGCGTGGGACCTGGCGACCGAGGCCGTCAAGGACGGACTGACCGACAAGCTGCGGCAGTTCGACGCCAACACCTGGAACGCGGCGTTCAAGAACTCCAAGTTCGCGACCGTGGCCTGCCCGAGCTGGATGATCGGCATCATCAAGGACTCGGCCGGCCCCGCCAACCAGGGCAAGTGGGACATCGCCGCGCCGCCGCAGGCCGGCAACTGGGGCGGTTCGTTCCTGTCGGTGCCCAAGGCCGGCAAGCACATAGCGGAGGCGACCGCGCTGGCCGCCTGGCTGACCGCGCCCGCCCAGCAGGCGAAGGTCTTCGCGAAGAACGGCAACATCCCGTCGACCAAGGCGGGTCTCGCCGACCCGGCCGTGCAGAACGCGACGAACCCGTACTTCGGTGACACCCCCGTCGGCAAGATCTACTCGGCCACCGCGGAGAGCATCCAGCCCGCGCCCATCGGCCAGTACGACGGTCAGGTGAAGACCTTCATCACCGACAACGGAATCCTCGACATGGAGCAGCACGGCACCTCGGCCGACAAGGCGTGGTCGAACGTGAAGGCGCTGGTCAAGGACAAGATCGACCAGTAGCGCGGACGGGGCCGCCCGGCAGTGTCTCCCACCTGCCGGGCGGCCCGCACCTCTCCCCGCACCTCGAACCGCCCCCGCAGCCGCGGCCGGACCACCCCGGACGACCGCGGCCCTCCTCCAGTCACCGCACAACCCTCGCCCGAACCCCTACGGGAAGGACGCCACTCGTGGCCACCTCCGTCAGGGCGACGTCCGACGGCAGTCCTCCGTCGTCCCGGCCCGCCGCCCCCCGCTCGCCCGGCAAGGGCGCCCACCGCCCCCCGGGCTGGCGTTCCAGGCTGTACCGGCTGGACACCAAGGCGTCGCCGTACGCGTACATCGCCCCGTTCTTCATCTGCTTCGCGGCCTTCGGCCTCTTTCCGCTGATCTACACCGGCTACCTCTCCTTCAACCAGGTACAGCTCGGCGGCGACGCCAGTTGGGTCGGTTTCCGGAACTACACCCGCCTGTGGGACAGCGAGTTCTTCTGGAACGCGCTGCGCAACACCTTCTCGCTCGCGGTGATCTCGACCGTGCCGCAGCTCCTGATGGCGCTCGGCCTCGCGCACCTGCTGAACTTCAAGCTCAGGGCGCGCGGCTTCTTCCGGGTCGCGGTGCTCGCGCCGTACGCCACCTCGATCGCGGCGGCGTCGCTGGTCTTCGTCCAGCTCTTCAATCCCGACTACGGGATGGTCAACCAGATCCTCGCCCACTTCGGGGTGCACAACCTCGACTGGCAGTCGTCCAAGTGGCCCGCGCAGATCGCCATTTCGGCGATCGTGACCTGGCGCTGGACCGGCTACAACGCGCTGATCTACCTGGCCGCGATGCAGGCCGTGCCGTCCGACCTGTACGAGGCGGCGGCGCTCGACGGGGCCTCGCGCTGGCGGCAGTTCATCAGCGTCACGATCCCCTCGATCCGGCCGACGATTCTCTTCACCATCGTGGTCTCGACGATCGGCGCCACACAGCTCTTCGGTGAGCCGCTGATCTACGGCGGCGGAGTCGGCGTCAGCGGCGGCTCCGCGCATCAGTACCAGACGCTGAGCCTCTACATGTACGAGAAGGGCTGGGCGACCGGCGCGCTGGGCCAGGCCTCCGCCGTGGCCTGGGTGATGCTGCTGATCCTGCTGCTCATCGGCGCCGTCCAACTGTTGATCGTGCGGGCCAACCGCCGGAAGCTCGGGGGCTGACCTCATGGCACAGACAACCGAAACGCAAGCGTTCGGGGCCGCGCCGTCGCGGCGGTCCGCCGCCGTACCGCCGCCCAAGCCCCCGCGTCGCCGGTTCCTGCGCAGGAGCGGGGCGGGCAAGCAGGAGCACGCGGGCCCGGTCGCGTACGTGATTCTCGTCGTCGCGGCGCTGATCTCGCTGTTCCCGCTGTACTGGACGGTGGTGGCGGCGTCGCGCACGGACGCCGAGATCGTCACGCCGCCGATGCCGCTGCTGCCCGGCAGCCATCTGATCGACAACCTGCACATCGTGTGGGACCAGGTCGACATGGGCAAAGCGCTGATCAACTCCACGATCGTGGCGGGCTTCGTGTCGTTCAGCACAGTGATGTTCGCGACGCTCGCCGGATTCGCCTTCGCCAAGCTCCAGTTCCGCGGCCGTAACGCGCTGCTGATGCTGGTGGTCGCGACGATGACGATCCCGCCGCAGCTCAGCGTGATCCCGCTCTACCAGATCATCACCAACCTGGGCTGGGTCGGGCACATCCAGTCCGTCATCCTGCCGTCGCTGGTGGCCGCCTTCGGCGTGTTCTTCATGCGGCAGTTCCTGTCCGAGGCGCTGCCGATCGAACTGGTCGAGGCGGCGCGGGTGGACGGCGCGCACAGCCTGCGGATCATCTGGCACGTGGTGTTCCCGGTGGCGCGGCCCGCGATGGCCGTGCTGGGAATGCTGGTGTTCGTGCAGTCGTGGAACGACTTCTTCTGGCCGTTCATCGCGCTCAACCAGCAGAACCCGACGGTTCAGGTCGCGCTGGCCGGTCTGGGTTCCGGTGACCACACCATCGACCACTCGATCGTGGTGACGGGCGCGCTGGTCGCCACGCTGCCGCTGCTGCTGGTCTTCGCGGTCCTCGGCAAGCACATCGTCGGCGGCATCACGGCAGGTGCCGTCAAGAGCTGAACCCTTCGTGAACTCCCCCGTGCCTCCCCTGAACTCCCCCTGAGCAGCGTCCTGTTGGCCCCCTCCCCCGCTTACCCCTGATTCCCCTGGAGTCCCCCGTTATGACCGCTGTCCGCTCCGAGAGCGCCGAGAGCGCCAATGTCTCGGCCTCGCTCCGCTTTCCCCCCGGCTTCGTCTGGGGGGCGGCCACCGCCGCCTACCAGATCGAGGGCGCCGCGGCCGAGGACGGCCGCACCCCTTCGATCTGGGACACCTTCAGCCACACGCCCGGCCGCGTCCACAACGGGGACACGGGTGACATCGCGGCCGACCACTACCACCGCTTCCGCGACGACGTCGCGCTCATGTCCGACCTGGGCCTGGGCGCGTACCGGTTCTCCGTCTCCTGGTCGCGCGTGCAGCCGACCGGGCGCGGCCCGGCCGTCCAGCGCGGCCTCGACTTCTACCGCTCGCTCACCGACGAGCTGCTCGACCGCGGCATCACGCCGGTGGCCACCCTCTACCACTGGGACCTCCCGCAGGATCTGGAGGACGTCGGCGGCTGGACGGTACGCGACACCGCCGAGCGGTTCGCCGACTACGCGGCGCTGGTGGCCGGCGCGATCGGCGACCGGGTGCCGTACTGGACGACCCTCAACGAGCCCTGGTGCTCGGCCTTCCTCGGCTACGGCTCCGGCGTGCACGCGCCGGGCCGCACCGAGCCGGAGTCGGCGCTGCGGGCCGTCCACCACCTCAACCTCGCGCACGGCAAGGCGATCGGGGCCCTGCGCTCCGCGCTGCCCGCCGCCGCGCAGACCTCGATCACCCTCAATCTGCACCAGATCCGCCCGCTGACCACCTCACCGGGCGACCTCGACGCGGCCCGCCGGATCGACGCGGTCGGCAACCGGGTCTTCCTCGGCCCGATCCTCGGCGGCGACTACCCGGCCGATCTCCTCGCGGACACCGCCCACTTGGTGGACTGGGAGTCGCTGGTACGGGAGGGCGACCTCGCGGAGATCTCCCGGCCGATCGACCTGCTGGGCATCAACTACTACACGCCGACGCTGGTTTCGGACGGCAAGCAGCGCGCCGACGGACCCGACGTGCCCCGCAACGACGGGCACGGCGCCAGCGACCACTCGCCGTGGCCCGGCTCCGAGCACGTCGCCTTCCACCTGCCGCCCGGCGAGACCACCGCGATGCGCTGGGCGGTGGACGCCACCGGTCTGTACGACCTGATCCACCGGGTGGCGCGCGAGCACCCGGGGCTGCCGATGATGGTCACCGAGAACGGCGCCGCCTACGACGACTACATCTCGCCCGAGGGCACGGTCAACGACCCGGAGCGGATCGCGTATCTGCGCAGCCACCTGGCGGCGATCCACCGCACGATCGCCGACGGCGTGGACGTACGCGGCTACTTCCTGTGGTCGCTGATGGACAACTTCGAGTGGGCGTACGGCTACAGCAAGCGGTTCGGCGCGGTCTACGTCGACTTCGGCACACAGCGCCGCATCCCCAAGCAGAGCGCCCACTGGTACGCGGCCGTCGCCCGCGAGAACGTCCTTCAGGGAGTCGCGGAGGAGGACGGGGCTTCCTGAGGGAACGGAAAAGGAGCGGTACGGACAGCTCGAGGGTGCTGTCCGTACCGCTCCGCGCTCCTCTCCCGTGGGGGTGGGAGAGGCACGGTTCAGGGGGCGTCCACAGGTGACGTGCCGTCAGCCGGTGTACGCGGCGAACGCCTTGGAGAAGGCGCCCGCGCTCTGCACGATCGAGCTGCACGAGGCGTCGGCCCAGCTCTGCGCGCCGCCCGCGCACTGCTTGTCGCGGGTCGCGGACCACATCGACAGCCACGCCAGGCCCTTGGACTTGGCGAAGGCCACCAACTGCGTGGCGTCCTCGACGGTGAAGATCTCGGTGGCGACGTCGTTGACGCCGATCATCGGCGTCACCGCGATCTTCTTCCACGCGGCGGCGTCGGAGATCCCGAGCACGCTCTTGACCTGCGCCTGGGTGGCGGTCGCGCCGTCGATCGCGTACTGGCCCATGTCGCCGCTGAACGAGGAACCGTAGTCCATCGCCATGATGTTGACGGCGTGGATGTCCACCCCGTTGCTCTTGGCGTTGCTCAGCAGATTGATGCCGTCCTGCGTGAGCCCGGTCGGCATCGCGGGCAGCGTGTACGAGACCTCAAGTCCGCTGTGGCTCTTCTGGAGTTGGGCGATGGCCTGCGCGCGGCGGGTGTTGGCCGCGGTGTCCGGCAGCGCGCCGCCCTCCACGTCGAAGTCGACCTTCGTGAGCTTGAACTGGTCGATGGCCTTGCCGTACGCCGCCGCCAGGTCCGACGCCGAGGAGCACGCCGAGGCCAGTTCCGTACCGTTGGCGCCGCCGAACGATACGCGTACGTCGCCGCCGGCCGCCCGCAGCGCGCCGATCTGCGCGGCCACCGCGTCACCGCCCAGGTCGGTGACGCCGCCCCACTTGGGGACGCAGCCGCCGCCGGACACGAGGAAGGCGAGGTTGAACTCCTTGACGCCGTTGGCCTTCGACGCGGCGACGAGGTCGTACGCCGGGTAGAGGGAGGTGTCGACGTAGGGGGCGAAGCCGCTGGACGCCGTGGTGCCGCCGCCCGAGGTCGGGGTCGGGGTGGCGGTGGGCGTCGGGCTCTGGGTGGGGGTCTGCGTGGGCTTCTGGGTCGGGGTCGCCGTGGGGGTCGCGGTCTGCGTCGGGTGGCCCGTCGGGGTCTGCGTGGGGCCGTCGGAGACCGAGCACTTCGCGTTGTTGATCAGGCAGTTGACGGGGTCGCCCGCCGCGCCGGACGCGCTCGTCACGAAGCCGACGTCGACTTTGCCGCCGGGGGCGATCGTGCCGTTCCAGCTCTCCGCGGTGACGGTGACCGTCTGGCCCGACACCTGGTAACTGCCGTTCCACAGCGAGCTGATCTTCGTTCCCGCAGGCAGGTCGAACTTCAGCGTCCAGCCGGTGAGGGCGCTGCTCGCGGAGTTCGTGATCTCGTACTGGCCGGTGTAACCGCCGTCCCACCCGCTGGTCTTGGAGTACACCGCCCCGACCGACGCGGCACTCGCCGATCCCGCCAGTGCGAAGGCGCCTCCGGCTACGGCGGCGACGGCGGTGAGGCCGCCTATCAGTTGGACCTTCCGGCTGGGGCGACGGCGGTGCGTTGTTGCCATGTTCGAGCCTGCCTCTTGGGGGTTGGGGGTTGGGGGGAGGGGGACGCGTTGGCACGCTAGCGCGCGGAGAGGGGACAAATTGGCTGGTCCGGGCTGCGGACGGGGTTCTTATGGCGCGCTTAAGGCGGCGCAAGGGAGCCGTTAAAGGTGGGGCCTCATCGCCGGCGGGGCTCGTCGCCCCCAGCCAGCGCGGGGAGGCGCCCCCACAGACGCCGGACGGGCTGAATCCTGGCTTCCGGCACACGCGCCGGGCGCGCCGCGGGCTCAGCGGTGGCGGTTGAGGGGGGTGCGGCGGTGGGTGGGGTGGGGGGTGGTGGTGTGGGGGGAGAGGGCGAGCCAGAGGCGGATCTCGGCGCCGCCGAGGACGCTGCGGCCGACGGCGAGGTCGCCGCCGGTGGATTCGGCGACGCGGCGGACGATGTCGAGGCCGAGGCCGGTGGAGCCCTGGCCGCCCGCGCCGTGGCCGCGGCGCAGGGCGGCGGCCGGGTCGGCGACGCCGGGTCCGGCGTCGGAGACGAGGACGATGACGGCGTCGTCGCCGCGGTGGACGTCGACGGCGAAGGCGGTGCCCTCCGGGGTGTGGCGGAAGACGTTGCCGAGCATGGCGTCGAGGGCGGCGGCCAGTTCGGCGCGGGCGACGGGGACCCGTACCGGCCGGTCGGCCCCCGCGGAGCGGACCTCGCGGCCCTCGTCCTCGGCGAGCGCGGACCAGAAGGCCATCCGTTCGCGGATGACCTCGGCGGCGTCGCACCCGGCGGCGCCGGTCGCGGTGTGGGCGCCGCGCTGTTCGCGGGCGGCGCGGATGATCTGGTCGACCTCGCGTTCGAGCTGGGCGACGGCCGCGCGGGTCTGGTCGGCGGCCGGACCTTCGCCGAGGGACGCGGTGTTGAGCCGCAGCACGGTGAGCGGGGTGCGCAGCCGGTGCGAGAGATCGGCCGCCAACTCCCTTTCGCTGGCGAGGAGTTCGACCACCTGGTCGGCCATGGCGTTGAACGCAGCGGCGGCGGACCGCAGTTCGCTGGGACCGGCCTCGGGAACCCGTACCGCCAGGTCGCCTTCGCCGAGGCGCTGCGCGGCGCCCGCGAGCCGGGCGGCGGGGCGGACCATGCGGGTGCCGAGCCGGTCGGCGATGGCGACCGAGCCGACGATCAGGCCGATTCCGACGGCGGCCAGCACCAGCCAGGCGGTGGGGACACCGCGGTTGATGTCGTCGTCGGGCACGAACACCTCGACGACCGCGACCGTCCCCGAGCTGACGGCGGTCGGCTGGAGCAGCGCGTATCCGCCGGGGACGCGTACGGTCGCGGCCTCGCCGTACGCCGAGGCGGTGTGCAGCGCGGCGTCGGTGGCGTGCGGGGTGCCGATGCCGACGGCCGGGGACTGCGCGGTGGCCGGGATGCGCAGCGCGATCCGGGACTCGGCGCCCGCCTGGGTGCTGGCGATGGCGCGTTCCAGCTCACCCCGGTCGGTGGTGATGGCCAGGGCGGGGCCGATCGCGGCGGCCTGGCGTTCGGCGTTGGTGAGCGCGCGGTCGCGGGCCAGTTCCTTGACGACCAGGCCGAGCGGTACGGCGAAGGCGATGACGACCATCGCCGTCACCGCCAGGCTCACCTTGATCAGCGCCCATCTCATGACGGCGGCACCGCGGGGGCGGGCGCTATCGCGGTGGGCGGCAGGGCGGCGGGCGGTTCGAGTTTGACGCCGACGCCGCGCAGGGTGTGCAGATAGCGCGGACTGGCCGCGGTCTCACCGAGCTTGCGGCGCAGCCACGACAGATGGACGTCGATGGTCTGGTCGTCGCCGTACGACTGCTGCCAGACCTCGGCGAGCAGTTCGCGGCGGGCGACGACGACGCCGGGCCGGGCGGCGAGGAAGGCCAGCAGGTCGAATTCGCGGCGGGTCAGGTCGAGGACGGCGCCGTCCAGGACCGCTTGGCGGCGGCGTACGTCGATGTGCAGGCCGCCGACGTGGATCAGGGCGTCCGCGGTGGGCGCGGCGGACCGGCTGCGGGCGCGCCGCAGGACGGCGGAGAGCCGCGCCGACAGGTGCTCGACGGAGAACGGCTTGATCAGGTAGTCGTCGGCCCCGGCGTTGAGCAGGCGTACGACCTCGGCCTCGTCGTCCCGCGCGGTCGCGATGATCACCGGTACGTCGCTGAGGCCGCGCAGCATCTTCAGCGCCTCGGACCCGTCGAGGTCGGGCAGTCCGAGGTCGAGGATGACCACGTCGAAGCCGACCTGCGCGACCTCCCGCAACGCCTCAAGAGCCGTCCCCACGCTGCGTACCGTGTGGGACGCCTCGGTGAGGTGCCGAATGAGGGCGGACCGCACGAACTGGTCGTCCTCGACCACGAGCACACTTGCCATGCGCCGCAACCTAGCCCATCCGGGGGACCGGGCACCGGCCCGCCCGACGATCCGAGGTGCGTACGGGGTGCGGACGGGGGTGCGTAAAGGGGCGCATCGGACGCGCGGCGGGGCGGGCGGTCTCGCGGACGGGGGTGCTTCGGCCAGCCGCTGGGCCCACTGCCGAATCCGGTGCAGAACCCGGCGTTGAGCCGGACGCTGAGCCGGACGCTGAGCCGGGCGTTCCGGTACGTGTTCCGGGCGGCGGGCGGGTGCGGCAGTATGGCGCGCGTGCACAGAGGACTGTTCCATGTCGGCGCCTGGGCGCTGGCGACCGCGGCGGCCGTGACCTTGTCGTGGTTCGGCGTGCACTCGGTGCTGCGTACGGCGTACGACCCGCCGCGCGCCCTGCCGATCTCGGACGGGGACCCGCCGGTCGTGTCCTCCACGCACCGCCCGAAGCCGACGCCGCCCGCGACGCCGACCGCCACGCACACCAGGGCGACCGCCCCGCCCCCGGTCACCGGCAAGGCCAAGGTGCCGCCGAAGACGCCGCCGGGCACGCCGAAGGCGACCGCCACGGCGAGCGTCGACACCGGCCATGTGCACAGCTACACCGTGGAGGGCGGCCGGGTCGCCCTCGACCTGGGCCCCGACTCGGCGTCGCTGGTCTCCGCGACGCCCAATCCGGGCTGGCAGATGCAGGTCTGGACGCAGGACGGCTGGCTGCGGGTGACCTTCACCGAGACCTCCGGCAGCGGCTCGTCCTCCGTCTTCTGCACCTGGAACGGCCACGCGCCGACGGTCCAGGCCTTCGAGGACTGACGCCCGGCCCGCCGCTACGGGGCAGGCCGCGGGCTTACGTGAAGACGCCGGGCGGTGGCGCCGGGGAGTCGGCGGCCGTGGCGTCCGTGACGACGGGCGCGCCGCCCGCGAAGTCCGCAAGCTCGCGGCCGTGTTCGACCCGGCCGGGGTGCGGGTCGGTGGCGACCCTGCGGGTCAGTTCGGCGACCGGCAGCGTGTGGTCGGCGGCGTAGAGGATGAGATTGCCGAATCTCTTGCCGCGCAGCACGGCGGGGTCCGCGGCCAGGCAGACCTCGGCGAAGGCGGCCCGTACGGTGGCGATCTGCGCGCGCAGGAAGTCCAGCCGCCCGCCGTCTGCGAGGTTGGCGGCGTAGTGCCCGTCGGGCCGCAGCACCCGGCGGACCTCGGTGAGGAACTCGGCGCTGGTGAGGTGGGCGGGGGTGCGGGCGCCGCCGAAGACGTCGGCGATGACCAGGTCGGCCCAGCCGTCGGGCAGTTTGGCCAGGCCCGCGCGGGCGTCGCCGCCGCGTACCTTGATCCGCCAGCCACGGTCCCAGGGCAGTTCGGCCCGGACCAACTCGACCAGCGCGGTGTCCAGTTCCACGACCTGCTGGGTGGAGCGCGGCCGGGTGTGCGCGGTGTAGCGGGCCAGCGTCAGGGCACCCCCGCCCAGGTGCAGGACCTGCAACGGGCGGCCGGGCGGCGCGGCCAGGTCGATCAGGTGGCCGAGCCTGCGCTGGTAGGAGAAGTCCAGGTGCGCGGGGTCCGCGAGGTCCACATGCGACTGCGGGGCGCCGTCGATCAGCAGCGTCCAGCCGCCGGGGCGCGCCCGGTCGGGCACGAGCGCGGCGAGTCCGCCGCCCACCTGTGCCTCGACCGTGTCCGGGGTACGCGCCCTGCCGCCGCTCTGCCGCTTGCCTGCCATCCCCCGATTATCGGGGACGGCCGGCGGCCGGGCGGGTCAGGGGCGGGGAGGCCGGAGGGGCCGTGCGTGAGCCGCTGGACAGGCCCTAGCGGTACCCCGGGGTCGCGTCCGCGGTCCGCAGGACCGACTCGGCCGGGCGGTGGTGGTCCGCGGACGGGCAGAAGCCGTCGGCCAGCTCGATGGTGCGGGCCGCCATGCCGAGGGCCGCGCGCAGTACGGCCGGGTCGGTGACGACCGTGTCGGTGTGCGGCGGCACCAGCCAGCCGGTGTCCTCGACGGGCGGCTCGTCACCGATGACCAGACCGCGGCCGTCGGTGCTGGTACACGAGCTGCCGGGGACGTCCCAGCAGTCCGCGGTGCCGGGCGGGACGAGGAAGCCGAGGCTGTGCCCGGAGTTGTCGTGCAGTACGGGACCGACTCCGCTGCTCAGCCGCAGGATGTCGACCGCTTCCAGACCCTGCCTGGTCGGCACGGTGACCAGGTCGCACGGCGGCGGCAGTTGGCTGCTCTCCGTGCTCGGACCCGACGTGTGTGACCCGCTGGTGTCCAACAAGGCAACTCTCCTCACGCTCACGATGGGATCGGCACCACACCCGTATCAACGCGCCCCGGCGTCAACGGCTACGCGTGAATGACGCCGTAAGGGGTGGCGTTTCATGGCGGATAGCGCGTGAGATATCCGTTTTGTAGGCAAATTGAGTATTTCGCGGGCCCGATTCCCCGGTACGGTCGTCCCCGCCGCCGAGCGGCACCGTCCGTCCGGGAGTCCGTCATGACGTCGTTCCCCCTGCCCCCTCTCCCCCGCGCCACCGGGTCGTCCGCCGCCGCGTCCGCTTCCCCGTACACGCCCAACACCGCCTTCCGTCAGTTGCGCGGCGACCGGTCGCCGGGCGAATTCGCGGCGGCGGTACGGCGCGCCGCCCGCGAGATCGGCGAGCACGTGAGCTGCGACGCGCGGTACATCGGGCGGCTGGAGAGCGGGGAGATCCGCTGCCCCAACTACGCCTACCAGCGGGTCTTCCGCCATCTGTTCCCCGACCTGACCTCGGCGGACATGGGCTTCGCACCCCGCCGGGCGGTACGGGGCCGCGCCCGCCGCTCCCCCGAGTCCGGCGCCGCCGGTCCGCCCGCCCTCTCCGTCCTGCCCTCCCCCACCGGCCCCACCGGCCCCACCGGCCCTTCCGGCCCCACGGCTTCCGCCGGCCTTCCCGATCCGACGTACGAGGAGAGCGACGTGCTGCGTCGCGCATTCATGACCGGCGGCTCCGCCGCCCTCGCCAGCACGCTGGTGCCCGCGCAGGGCGGCCGGGACCGAGGCCGTACGACCGGCCGCGCCGGTTCCTCCGAGGTACGCGCCGTCCACGAGTCCGTCCGGCAGATCCGGCTGCACGACGACCGGCACGGCGCCGACGGCCTCTACGACGACGCCGGGGACGCCCTGCGCACGGCCTACCGGCTCCTGGACGAGAGCAGCCACGGGCCCGCCGTCGCCGCCGGGCTCGCCTCCGGCGCCGGTGAACTGGCCATCTCCGTCGGCTGGTTGGCCCACGACTCCGGGCGGCTCACCGAGGCCCGCTCGTACTACGCCGAGGCGCTGGCCACCGCCCGGATGGCCGGGGACTCCGCCCTGGAGGCCCACGCCTTCTGCAACACCGCCTTCCTCGCCCGCGACGCCGGGCGCCCCCGCGAGGCCGTCCGCGCCGCCCAGGCCGCCCAGCTCCTCGCCCGCTTCTTCGGCTCCCCCCGGCTGCTCTCCCTGCTCGCCCTGCGCGAGGCCGGGGGGCGCGCCGGGCTCGGCGACCGGCGCGGCTGCGAACTCGCCCTATCCCGCGCCCACTCCCTCTTCGCCTCCGGCCCGCGCGACGCCGACCCCGCCTGGATGACGTTCTTCGGCGAAGCCGAACTCTCCGGCCTCGCCGCCCAGGCATGGTCCGCCCTCGGCGCCCACTCCCGCGCCGCTGCCGCCGCCCGCGAGGCCGTCCGCCTCCAGGACCCGCACTTCACCCGGAACATCGCCCTGTACGAGGCCGAACTCGCCCTCAATCTGGCCGCGTCCGGCCAGCCCGAGGAGGCCCAGGCGGCACGCTCGCGCGCGCTGCGCCTCCTCGGACAGGTCCGCTCCTCCCGCATCCGCGCGATGCTGGTGGCGTAGCACGCGGCACCTCAGCGGACCCGGTCGTAGACGAGGGACAGCGTCCCGTGCTCGCCTGCCGCCCTCCTGGCCGCTAGCCCTCTTGCCCTTTGTCTTTGCCCGCCCGCCCACCCGTGCGGGTGCTTTCTTCGTCTGCGGGTGCCGCCTGTGCCTGGGTCGGTGCCGGTCCGGGGCACCTCCTCGAAATGCGGCTACCTGGCCCCGCGTATCCGGCACCCTCCCTGTCACCGCATTTCTGCGGGGGCACCCCGGCCCGTCCCCTCCCGGTCCGTCGGCGTCCGACGGTCCGGTGGGGGTTGCCGGGAGGGGGATTCTTTCGGCGGGCCGCCCTGCGCCGGTGCCCCCTCCCAGCAAGCCGCAAGACCTCGGCCCTCCCCCAAGCACCCAACTCCACCCCTGCCCACCCCGCCAGACCGTCGCCTCCCCCAGGCCCCGCCCCCCTCGCCCACCCGGCCGGACGGTAAGGCGCGCAGGGCCCGGGCTCTCACCCACCCCCCTTCGCCCACCCCGCCGGAAGGTCGGGGCGCACAGGGGCCGGGCTCCCACCCACCCCCTCCACCACCACCACAGCGGACCGTCAGCCGCCGACGTACCGGGAGGGGACGGGCCGGGGTGCCCCCGCAGAAATACGTTGACGGCCGGGTACCGGATTCGCAAAGGCCAGGTGGTACGGATTTCGAGGAGGTGCCCCGGACCGGCACCGACCAGGCACAAGCGGCACCCGCAGACGAAGAAAACACCCGCACGGGTGGGCGGGCGGGAAAAGGAAGCAAGACACGAAGGGCGGAGGCGGGTTCGTTAGGGTGCGGGGAGGGGGTGAGGGGCGGTGGACGGTGGAACCGTCGCAGGAGTCGCCGCGTCCACCGCGGCGCTGCTGACGCTGCACCTGCTCGCCAGCCACCGCACCGCCGGCCTCGCCGCCGCCGCCGCGGCCGGCGCCGTCGCGATGGCCACCGCCACCGCCGCCGCGGCCGGCCTGAGGCCGTGGAACGTCGCGGGCACCGCCCTCGTGGCGGCGGGCGCCGCGGCCGTCGCATGGGCCCTGGGCCGCTCGCGGAAACGCAGGCGCGCCGAGCGCTCGGCCCTGGCCGCGTACCGTACCGGCGCACCCCAGATCCCCCGCTTCGCGGCCCTCGCGGAACGCGACCGGCTCGCGGTCGAGTTGCACGACGTGGCCGCCCAGCGCCTGACGGCGATCGTGGTCTCCGCCGCGGCGGCGCAGCGCCTCGCCGACCCCGAGCGCACGGCGGCCGCGCTGCGCCACGCGGGCACCGCCGCCCGCCAGGCGATCGCGGAACTCGACGTCCTCACCGACCACGCGGACGAAAGAGCGGCGGACCTCGACGCCGTCGCGGCCCTCGCCGCCGAGGCCGGCGCCCATTACGAGTGCACCGCCGCGGCGGTCCCCGCGCCGACCGCCGCCCTCGCGTACCGCGTCGTGCGCGAGGCCCTGACCAACGCGGCGCGCTACGCCCGCGGTTCGGCGATCCGTATCGCCGTCGAGGCCGCCCCCGGCGTGGTCACGGTCACGGTCGGCGACAGCGGCGGCACGGCGCTCGAACCCCGCCTCGGCACGGGCCACGGCCTGGCCGGTCTGCGGACGACCGTGGCCGCCGCCGGGGGCACGCTCCGTTACGGCCCGGACGGCCCCGGCTGGACGGTGCGGGCCGAACTCCCGGTCGCACAAGCCGCGTCCGGCCGGACACCCGGCGGGACACCCGACCGCCGCCGCCCCCTGTGGCGGGGACCCACCGCGCTCGACTGGGCGCTGGTCGTCCTGGCCGTCGCGCTGTCGCTCGGCGCGAGCCTGCTCTCGGACGACGTGCCCGACTCGTTTCGCGGGCTGCTGCCGAGCGTGCCGGTGGTGGTCCTGTCCGGGCTGCACGCGGTGCCGTTGGGGTGGCGGTCGCGGGCGCCGGGGGCGGGGCTGGTGGCGGTGCTGTCGGCGCTGGTGCTGTGGTGGGGGTGCGACAGGGCCGGGTGGACCCGGCCGCCGGTCAGTGACATTTTCCTGGTCTATTGGTGGGTCGAGCTGACGTTCGTCTTCAGCGCGGGCGCGTATCTGGCGGTGCGGCGCGGGCTGATGGCGCCGGTGGCGGTGGCCGTGACCGGCGGTCTCGCGCTGGCCAGCGCGGACGGCATCACCGGCAGCAGGACGGCGGCCTGGGCGGCGCTGACCGGGCTGCTGGCGGTGCCGTCGTTCGCGCTGTGGTGGCTGGGTCTGGCCACCGCCCGGCGGCGGGAGCGGCGCGGGGCGGTGGCGGCGCGGGGGCGGGAACGGCTCGAACGGGACGCCGACGCCGCCGTACGCGACCAGCGCCGCCTGATCGCGGCGGGCCTGCTGCGTACCGCTCGGCAATACGCGGCGAATGTGGCGGACGCGGCCGACGCGGGACGGCTCGACACCGTTCTCGACGAGGCGCGCGCGGCCCTGGGCGCGCTCCGCGAACTCCTGCGTGACCTGCGCGGCCGGGACGGCGTGAGCACTCCGCCGCCCACGGTGGCGGGGATCGCCGCGCTGGCGGGCCGGTACGGCGCGACCGTCCGCTACCGGGGGCCGCACCGGGCGGTGACCGTCGTCGTGGGGGTGGCCGCGTACCGGGTCGCGGCGCTGCTGCTCGCCGAGGGCGTCACCCTCACCGTGCTGCGCCTGGACGCGGGTGTCGAACTCACCGCGCCGCCGCCCGGCGGCCCCGGCGCCCTGCGCCGGGTACGGGCGGTGGCCGACGCGGTGGGCGGTACGCTCACCAGGACCGACGACGACGCGGTGCGCGTGTGGCTGCCGGAGGTGTTCCCATCACGATCAGGGTGACGGTCGCCGACGACCAGGCGGTCGTACGCGCGGGCATCGCGGCGATCGTCGACGCGGAGCCCGGCCTGTCGGTCGTCGGCCAGGCCGACGACGGGGAGTCGGCGGTGGCGCTCGCCCTCGAACTGCGCCCGGACGTCGCGCTGATGGACATCAGGATGCCCGGCACCGGCGGTCTGGCCGCCACGGCCCGGATCGTCGCGGGCGCCCCCGCCACCCGTGTCATCGTGCTCACCAGCTTCGACCTCGACGAGTACGTGTTCGCCGCGCTGCGCGCCGGGGCTGTGGGCTTCCTGCTCAAGGACGCCGAGCCGGAACGGGTCGTGGACGCCGTGCGGGTGGTGGCCGGCGGGGCCGCCCTGCTCGACCCCGCGGTGACCGGACGGCTGATCGAGCGGTACGCCGCCGGGCCCGTCCCCGCCGACCCGGCGCGGCTGGCGCGCCTCACCCCGCGCGAGACCGAGGTCCTGCGGCACGTGGCGCGCGGCCTGGCCAACGCCGAGATCGCCGCCGTCCTGGGCATCAGCCCGGCCACCGTCAAGGACCATGTCGCCGTGGTCCTCGGCAAGCTGGGCGTACGCGACCGGGTCCAGGCGACGATCGCCGCGTACGAGACAGGTCTGGTCCGCCCCGGAGCCGGCTGAATCCGCCGCCCCGCCCCCGTACGAGACAGATCTGGTCAGCCCCGGAGCCGGCTGAATCCGCCGCCCCCCGCCCCCGTACGAGACAGATCTGAGCCGCCGCGACCGGTCGGGCCCCCCGCCGCGCGGCGGGGGTCGGGACCCCGCCGACCAGCGGATTTCGCCGGACGCCGGTCGTCCGGGCGCACGACGACCGGGTGACCCGCGCGTACCTAGCCTCGGCGGCATGGCACTGAGACTTCCCCCGCTTCCCGCGCTTCCCCCGCTCGCCCGCCGCATATTCGGCGGCGTCCTCCTCGTCGTCACGGTGGCGCTGACGCCCGTCACCGCGACGGCCGGTTTCTTCGCGGCGGCGTTCGCGACCGCGAACGTCCCGCTGCTCGCCCTGTGCGGCCTGGTGGTCGCCGCGGGGACGGCCGCGGCGCTCGGCCGAGGGGCGTTCGCCCTGCTCGGCAAGGGCGGCCTGCGGGCGACCTGCGTCCTCACCGGCGTCCTGCTCCTCGGCGTCTGCGCGCTCGCCGCCGGTACGGTCTTCCGCCCGATGCCGACCTCCGCCTCGGCCCCGGTCCCGGCGGACGTCAGATTCTGGAATCTGCCGACCGGTTCACGGATCGCCTATGTGCACGCACCCGCCGTCGGCACCCCGAGGCCGACCCCGGTCGTCTTCCTGCACGGCGGCCCCGGCACCCCGTCGGAGGGCATCCCCACCGGCGGCCGGGAGTTGGCCGCGGACGGCTTCGACGTCTACGCGTACGACCAGGTGGGCGCCGGACGCTCCACCCGGCTCTCCGACGTCACCGGGTACACGGTGGCGCGCCAGGTCGCGGACCTCGACGCGATCCGCCGCACGATCGGGGCGGACCGGATCATCGTCGTCGGCCAGTCGTGGGGCGGTTCGCTGGCCGCCCAGTACCTGCTGGCGCACGGCACCCACGTCGCCAAGGCCGTGTTCACCTCGCCCGGCGCGCTGTGGGGCCACGAATTCCCCGGCTCCGCGGCGGGAGACCCCTGGGACCACCTGACACCGGCCCAGCGGGCGGCCCGTGACCGGCTGGACAGCAAGCCGCGGCTGATCGCCGCCAGTGTGCTGCTCCAGATCAACGCGCGCGCCGCGCACGCCCTGGTGGGCGACGGCGAACTCGACCACTGGATGCACGAGGTGGCCCTGCTCGGCAAGGACACCACCTCCTGCGCGGACGCCGCGGCCTCGGAGGCGCACGCCAACCCCCAGGGCTTCTACAGCAACCAGATGACCGTCAAGGACTTCGAGCAGCTCCCCGACCCGCGCCCGAGGCTGCGCGCGATCCGCGTTCCGTCCCTGGTCATGCGGGGAAGCTGCGACTTCATCAAGCCCGCCGTGACCGAGGAGTACCGGCAGACCCTCCCGGACTCCCGCCTCGTGCGCGTCAAGGACGCGGGCCACGCCATCTCCCACGACCAGCCCGCCCTTTACACCGCCCTCCTGCGGTCCTTCCTCCTGGACCGCCCCCTGCCAACGCCCGCCTCCTGAGCCGAGGACGCGGAGGGGACGGCGCGGGGACGGCGCGGGGACGGTGCGGGGACGGTGCGGGGCGCGGTCAGGGCGCGGTCAGGGCCTCACGCCAAGTGACCGGTGTCGTTCCAGCGTTCGATCGCCGGGGCGCCGTAGGCCCAGCCGAGGATGGACAGGGAGGCGGGGTCGAGGCGGAGGGCGCCGGCGAAGGACGGGGCGAGGTCGAGCCAGCGGGCCCCGAGGACGCGCAGGAAGTGCCCGTGGGCGAAGACGAGGACGTCGCGCTCGGCGGACCGCGCCCAGGAGACGACCTGGTCGGCGCGCGCGGCGACCTCGGCCAGCGCCTCGCCGCCCGGCACGCCGTCGCGCCAGATGGTGAAGCCGGGCCGCAGGTCCTGGAGCTGGGCGGGCGTCAGGCCCTCGTAGTCGCCGTAGTCCCACTCGACCAGCGCGTCCCACTCCTTGGCGGCGCCGCCGAAACCGGTGAGGTCACAGGTCTCGGCGGCCCGCAGCAGCGGACTCGTGCGGACCTCGACGTCGGGAAGTCCGTTCCAGGGCCCGCGCGCGAGCCGCTCCCCGAGGATCCGGGCGGTGCGCCGCCCCTCCTCGGTGAGGGGGATGTCGGTACGGCCGGTGTGCCGCCCGGACAGGGACCATTCCGTCTGGCCGTGTCTGACCAGAAGAATGCGCGGAGCCATGCGGCGGTGCCTTTCCTAGGAAACGGGCCCCCATCATCGCTCACGGCCCCGCCGTCCCCGCCCTCACGGCCCCGCCGTCCCCGCCCTCAGAGCCCCTGGCCGCCGCCGAGCAGACCCTCCAGCAGCCCTTCGAGGCCGAATTCGTACTGCGCGGAACCCTGGTCCTGGGCGCAGAGGAGTTCGGGCGCGAGGCTGACGAGGGCGGGGTAGACGTCGGGCGGCAGGGCGTCGATCTTGGCGCGGACCCGGTCGCGTACCCCGTCCTCGCACAGGGCGCGGGCCCGCCGGGTGTTCCACAGGGCGGAGCCGACGGTGTACTGCATGAGGGCCACGTGCGCGTGGGCCGCGTCGGCGCGGCCGAGCCCCGCGCGCCTGAGCAGGTCGAGCATGCGGTCGATGACGGCTATGGCGTCGTCGCCGCGCAGCGGCCTGATGGTGAGGAGCTGGAGCGCGGAGGGGTGCTCGGTGAAGAGCCCGTAGACGCCGCGGCAGACCTCCCGCAGCTCACCTCGCGGGTCGCCCGTGCCGGTGGGCGGAAGCTCTATCGTGTCCATCAGACGCTGTGCCACGGCGTCGCTGATCTCGTCCTTGCCCCGGAAGTGGGAGTAGACCGCCATGGTGCCGACGCCGAGTTCCTGGGCGAGCGCGCGCATGGTGAACGCCTCGGCGCCCTCGCGGTCGAGGAGGGTGATCGCGGCGTCGAGGATACGGTCGGGGTTGAGCGAGTTGCGGGGAGCACGGCGCCGTGGGGAGCGGACCGGCTGGGTGACGGACATCCGATTCTCTTGTTTCTCGTACTCAGTCGTACTTCAGTCGTACAACAGTCACGCTGGGGTGCCTCGTGCGACGGGGTACGCCGAGGCCGGAACGTCGCCAACACGTCGAGGAATACGCCGAGGAAGGCAACCCGGAGAGCGGACCGGGCGTCCTCGACTGCACATACCCCTGCTACGGAACGTTGAACACCGTACGATGTCGGAGTTTCTTCCGTAGTTCTGGGCCGGTGTACGTGGCGTTTAGCGTACGTCGTACGGTAGAGGGTACGCGCCAAGACCATGACCGCCCGCCCGCGGCCTTCGGAGAACCTGGAGAGACGCCCGCATGACGATCACCGCCACCGCGCCGCGCGCCGCCGCCTACCGGGGGAAGCTGCGCTGGTGGACCGAGCTGCCGCTCATCGCGGTGATTTACGCGCTCTACTCCGGCGCCCGCCTGCTGGTCAGGGGGGATGTGGACGACGCCGTCGAACACGGCGCGGACATCCTGCACTTCGAGCAGCTCCTGCACATCGATCCGGAGCGCTGGTTCAACAAGCTCTTCACGCAGCACGCCTTCCTGGGCGTGCCCGCGGACTTCGCGTACGCGTCGCTGCACTATGTGGTGACGCCGAGCATCCTGATCTGGCTGTGGCGCCGCCGCCCGACGCACTACCGGGTGGCGCGCACGTGGCTGATGATCTCGACGCTGATCGGTCTGGTCGGCTTCACCGTGGCGCCCACCGCGCCGCCGCGGCTGATCGGCGGCGGGCACGGCTTCATCGACACGATGGCGCAGTACGGCTCCTACGGCTGGTGGGGCACCGACGCGAGCGCGCCGCGCGGTATGGGACATCTCACCAACCAGTACGCGGCGATGCCCAGCCTCCACGTGGGCTGGTCGCTGTGGTGCGGGATCATCCTGTGGCGCTACGGGCGGAACAGGGTGGTGCGCACCCTGGGCGTGCTCTACCCGGTGACGACGGCGTGTGTCGTGATGGGCACCGCCAACCACTATCTGCTGGACGCGGTGGCCGGTGTCGCCGTGATGGGCCTGGGCTATCTGCTGGCGAAGCCCGCGCTGCGGGTCGCCGACCGGCTGCTGGCGCGCGTGAAGGAAGCCCTGGGCAGGCCGACGGCCGAGGAGACGGAGCCGGTGTCCGGTGCGTCGTCCGCGGTGGTCACCGCGCACGTCGCCAATACCGCGCAGGTCTCCAACGGCACGCACGTGTCCAACGGCACGCAGGTGTCCAACGGCACGCATGCCACGGGTGTCAGCGGTGTCGCCGCGAGCATTCCGGCGCCCGGCGGCGGCGCCTCCGTACCGAAGCCGCGGACCGTGTCCGTACCGCCCGGCGCGGACGGGCCGGACGACGCCGACGACCCGCGTGCGGCGGGCGAACACGCCGGACAGAGCCGGATGTCGTAGCCGAGTGCCACACTTTCGCGGGTGAGCACTACGCACCACCACCACTCGCTGCGGGAACGGCTGGCCGCGCTGCGCGGCCCCGACACCGCGCCACGGCCGCTCGACGCACGGGCGCTGGCCGCGCTGGCCGCCAACCCCGGGTGCCGCCGCCGCGCGCTGCTGGACGCCGCCGGGGTCGACAAGGGCGCGGTCGCCGAAGTGCTGGGCGCGCCCGCCCGGTTCGGCCAGTCCCGCTTCGCCTTCTCGCGCGGCCACGCCTTCGAGGCCCGCGTCAAACGGGACGGCTGCGCCGAGTTGCTGCGGCTGCTGGGCGCGGCGGAGACGGCGGCGGGGATTCCGGAGTCCGCCGAGGTCCCCGATCTGTCGGCGGCGGGGCCCGAGGGCCGGGCGGCCCGTACGCGGCTGGCGCTCGCCGAGGCACCGGCCGGTTCCTGGACGCTGCTCGACCATCCGCTGCTGGCCCTCGAGGTCGCGGGGTCGCTGGCGTATCTGGAGCCGGACGCGGTGGCGGTGCGGCCCGACGGGTCCTGGACGGTGGTGGAGATCAAGTCCTTCCCGATCCTGGACGGCGGCGCGGACGCGCTGAAGGTCGGCGCGGCGGCCCGGCAGTCCGCGGTGTACGTGCTCGCGCTCGACGAGGTGGCGGCCGGCCGGACCCGGCCCGACGTCCTGCTGGTCTGCCCGAAGGACTTCTCGAATCTGCCGACCGCCGAGTGGGTCGACGTCCGCAAGCAGCTCTCGGTCACCCGGCGGCAGTTGGCCCGGCTGACCCGGATCGAGGAGATCGCGGCGGCCCTCCCCGAGGGCACCACCTTCGACCTGCGGTACGGCGCGGACGGCAGTACGCCGACCCGGCCGCGGATCGACCTGACCGCCGCCGTGGACGCGGTGCCCGCCGCGTACGCGCCCGAGTGCCTGTCGACCTGCGAGCTGGCGTACCACTGCCGTGACCGGTCGCGGGCGGACGGCTGCGTGGAGTCGCTCGGCCGCAGTCTGCGCGGCGAGCTGGGCACCCTGACGACGGTGGAGGCGGTGCTGTCGGCCGCGCACGGTGAGGCCGGTGACCCGGCCGACCCGGCGGTGGCGGCGCTGCGCAGGGCGGCGGCCCTGCGGGCCGAGGCGCTGTCCGCCCGGGAAGAGGCACCCGCGCTGCCCGCCCAGGCGGCCGTACGGGACCAGGCACCGGACGACGCCGCCGTACGGGACGGTGCCGCATGTCGTTGATGAACACGCTCGCGCGGGCCGAGGCCGTCGCGACGGGCCGGGCCGTGCCCGCGGCGACCGTACGCCACCGGCACCTGGCCGAACGGCCGCTGGTGCTGGTGCCGTTGACGACGGCCGGTGAGGCGGGCGCGCCGCTGGGCGCGATGGTGGGCACGGACCGGGCGGCACCCGAGCTGCTGGTGGTGCCGCAGCCGCTGGACCGGGAGCTGCGCTTCGGCTTCTTCGCCGGACTCGCGGGCGCCGTACTGCCGTTGATGGACGCGTACGCGGACGACGTCGAGGTGGAGCCCGCGACCCGCAACCGCGTGGGGGCACCTCCCAGCCGCCGGGCTGGGGGAGAGTCGGAGGTCTGCGCGGACGCGCCGCAGATCGTGGTGCCGAACAGCGCGGCGCTGGAGTACGTCCGCCTGCTCGGCCGGTCCACGCGCTTCCTGCGGACGGCCGAGGACCCGGACGCGCCGCACCCCGTCCCGGTGCCGGTGCCGCTGCTCGGCCGCTGGCTGACGCATTACGGGGAGCGGGCGCGTACGCCGGGCAGCGCGCTGCTGGTGGCCATGACGGAGCTGCTGACCCGGCACTGGGCGACCGGGCAGAGCTCGATGGAGGACCAGCACCTGGGCGGCCTGCTCGGCTGGATCGACCCGCCGGACGGGCTGGACGGGGCGGTCGCCGCCGAGCGCGCGCAGACCGACCGCGCCGCCGACGGGCTGCTGCTGAGCCCGCCCGCGGGTCCCGCGACCGACCCGGTCTTCGACAACCGTGTGCTGGCCCCCGCGATGGCCCGCTACGACGCGGCGCGTACGGCGGCGGAGGCGGACCCGGCCGGGGCCGCCGCTGAGCTGGCCGCGGCCGAGGCGGAGGTACGGCGGCTGGTCGGCTCCCAGCTCCGGCCGACCTGGGACGACGTGTGGCGCGGCCTCGACCTGCTGCGGGCGCTGCCCGAGGGCGCGCATGTGGCCGACCGGTGGAAGCGCGACCGCTGGTCGTTCACCGGGCACCGCGACCGGCTGCGCGCGGGTGAGCCGCCGCAGCCCAAGCGGGACGGCGCCATCGCCGCCGCGCAGAAGCTCGCGGGCCGCGAGACGGCCCAGGCGCGGGTCTCCGCGCAGGAGGCGCTGGACGACCCCCTGACGATGGCGGCCAGGCGGCTGGCGGGCGAGGCGTTCGCGGGCGAGGTCATCGGCGTCGAGATGACGTACTCCGAGGGCAAGCGGCCCATGCCCCGCCCCCTCCTGACCATCCGCACCCACGACCTCCCCCAGGCCGAGCCCGGCACCAAGGCGTACCGCTCCGTGCCGGGCGCCAAGTCCGCGCAGAGCGCCGAAGTGGTCTCGGTGGCCCCGGACGGCAGCGGCGCCACCGCGCCGGACGGCGGTCCTGCGACCGGGCCGGAAGGCCGGTTCGTGGTGGTGGTGCGGCTCACCGGGGGGATGGGGAGCGGGCGGACGCCGAAGGAGGGGTCGGTGCCGGGGGCCGGTGACCGGGTGGACTTCACCTTCTTCGAGCACGATCCGCGCGGCGGCCCCGGGCTGCCGGAGCCGGAGCAGACACCGTGGACGCACGGCGGCCCGCCCGACGCCGGGACGCCGCCCGGCACACCGCCGACCGCTGACCCGCCCGACACCGTGACCGCGGAGGACTACCTGTGACGCAGCCCGTGCGAGCCGACGGCCCGGACACGGACGGACACGTACCGGAGAGGTGGGACAGAAAGGACGGGTTCGACGCGGGGAGGGCCGCCGCCGAGGCGACGGCCGCGATCCTGGAGAGCACGCTGCACGGCACCGCCCGCGGGGTCGTGGTCGACTCGCCGCCCGGCGCGGGCAAGTCGACGCTCGTGGTGCGCGCGGCACGCGAACTGGCGGCGGCGGGCGAGTCGTTGATGATCGTCGCGCAGACCAACGCGCAGGTCGACGACCTCGCGGACCGGCTCGCCACCGCCGAGCCCGACCTGCCGGTGGGCCGGCTGCACGGCGCCGAGTCGCCGCCCGACAAGGCGCTCGACCGGCACCCGGCGCTGATGAAGTCCAGTTCGGTGGCGGATCTGCGGGCCTGCGAGGTGGTGATCGCGACCGCGGCGAAGTGGGCGTACGTGAAGGACACCGAGCCGTGGCGGCACGCCATCGTGGACGAGGCGTACCAGATGCGGTCGGACGCGCTGCTGCAAGTGGCGGGGCTCTTCGAGCGGGCGCTGTTCGTGGGCGACCCCGGGCAGTTGGACCCGTTCAGCGTGGTCGGCGCGGAGCAGTGGGCGGGGCTGAGCTACGACCCGTCGGCGAGCGCGGTGGTGACGCTGCTCGCGCACAATCCGGGGCTGCCGCAGCACCGGCTGCCGGTGTCCTGGCGGCTGCCCGCGTCGGCGGCGCCCCTGGTGTCGCGCGCCTTCTACCCGTACACCCCGTTCAGGAGCGGTACGGACCACGGCGACCGGCGGCTGGTGTTCGGGGTGCCGGGCGACGGCGGCGGGCCCGACCGCGTCCTGGACGAGGCGGCGGCCAGCGGCTGGGGGCTGCTGGAGCTGCCCGCCCGGCACACCCCGCGCACCGACCCTGAGGCGGTACGCGCGGTGGCCGCGGTGGTGCGGCGGCTGCTGGACCGCGGGGGTCTGACGTACTCCGCGCCCGATCCCGATCCGGCGCCGCTGACCGCGGACCGGATCGCGGTCGGCACAGCGCACCGGGACCAGGCGGCGGCGGTGCGCGCCGCCCTGGCCGACGTCGGCGTCGCCGGGGTCACGGTGGACACCGCGAACCGTCTCCAGGGCCGCGAGTTCGACGTGACCGTGGTGCTGCACCCGCTGTCCGGCCGCCCCGACGCCACGGCGTTCCATCTGGAGACCGGGCGGCTGTGCGTGCTGGCCTCCCGGCACCGGCACGCGTGCATCGTGGTGTGCCGCGCGGGCGTGGCCGAACTCCTCGACGAGCACCCGTCCTCCGAGCCGGTCCAGCTCGGTGTCACGGTCAAGTTCCCCGACGGCTGGGAGGCCAACCACGCGGTCCTGGCGCACCTCGCGGAACACCGAGTGAGCTGGCGGCCGTGAGCGCGGTCGCTCACCCGAATGGAGGGGGTCTTGCGTGGGCGCGGGACAATGGTGTGCGTGATCGATTCCGGAGGTAGCCGTATGTCAGAGCCGCAGTCGGCTCAGAGCGCGCAGGGCGGTGGGTCGCGGGAGGCGGCGCCGCGGCCCAGGCGGCCCGCGTCGCTGAGCTTCGAGCCTGCCGCGACGGTGGAGGATCCGGAGCACTTCTTCGACCTGGAGTCGATGGACGATCCGGGGCGGATGCTGGCGCGGGCGACGGAGCTGGCGACGGCTTTCCGTACGGCCGCCGACCGGGCCACGGACTTCCAGGCGATAGCCGCCGCGCAGCTCACCGATCCGCGCCGCTTCGACCGGTTGACGTACGCGGGCCTGGCCGAGCGCGCGGGGTGGACCGAGGACTACGCGAAGCGGATGGTCGAGTACGGCGAGGGCCTGATCGCGGGCGGCGGCGCCCCCTAGGGCGGGTCCGCGGGCGCTTCCGGCTCCCCTGGCGGCTGCCGTGACTGTCACGCCGCCGGGGGCCGCCGCAACCGTGCCCCGCATATGCGTCGCGGCAAGGTACCCCCTCTCCCACCCTCCTGTCCCGAATTCGTCCGATTGCGCCGACCGCGCCGGAAGCGGCCGGTACCTGTAGGTGCCATGGACGAATGGCAAGGGACCGGAAGCATCGCGGCCGTGACGCATGCCGTCACCGAGGTCGTCACCGAAGCCCAGCGGCGTCGGCACACGTCGTACGTCACCCCGGAGGGCGCCGAGTGGCTGGCCTCGGCCAGCGCCTTCCCGCGCAGCGTGCGGGCGCTGTGGTCGGCCCGTCCGACGGCGCCGAGCGTGCTGCCGTGCGGTACGGCGTTCGACGTGGTGAACCTGTCGGCGCTGTTCGGCCGCAGACTCCTGGAGCAGTTATGGGCGTCGGGCCCCGGCAGCGGCCCGGTGGCCGTGCACCGCGGGCGGCTGCTGCTGCTCGTCGCGCCCGGTACGGCGCAGCGGCTGCCGTACCTGCTGGACTGGGAGGAGTGGGGCCAGGCGGTGCCGCCGATGCTCTGTCACGGCAGCGGCGACGCGGTGACCGTACCGCCGCTGTACGCGCCGCTGGACGGCGCCGAGGCCGGCCAGGACTCCGGTTGCGATCCGGGGGCAGGGCTGTCCCGCTGGCTGGTGGCGCCCGACACCCGGCACCCCTGGCTGCCGGGCGCGGACGTGGTCCTCTGGGCGTGCGTGCGGGCGGCCAGGTCGGCGCCCGCGAAGACCGTTCCCGCCCTGGTCAGCACCCCTGGAACGGCCTGAGTCATATCGATTTCCGCTCCCCGTGGCCGGATGCTAAGGTCTACGACGTCGGCAGGCGCCGCTAGCTCAGTTGGTTAGAGCAGCTGACTCTTAATCAGCGGGTCCGGGGTTCGAGTCCCTGGCGGCGCACAGACGGTCGAAGGCCCCTCGCGGAAGCGGGGGGCCTTCTTCGTATGAACGTCCAGGCATGCGGACGCGCCGTCCGGGTGGCCGACGGCCCGCACCACGACGACCCTGGAGCCATGGTGGACTGGCTGGCCGACGCGTACCGGACGCGGATCGCGGACACCGGCCGTGAGCCGCTCTTCCTGCTGCTGGTCGGACTGATCGGCTCCTTCCTGTTCATCCGGTTCAGCGTGCGGATGATCCGGCGCGGGGTGAAGTGGTGGCCGGGCAATGTGCAGCCCGGCGGCCTGCACATCCACCATGTGGTGTTCGGCCAGGCGATGATGCTGATCGGCGGCATCGGGTCGTTCGCCGTACGCGGCGGCCCGGCGGTGCACGACGTGCTCGCGCTGGTCTTCGGGATCGGCTGCGGCCTGGTGCTGGACGAGTTCGCGCTGGTGCTGCACCTGAAGGACGTCTACTGGAGCGAGCAGGGCCGCCAGTCGGTCGACGCGGTGATCCTCGCGGTGTCGGTGATCGGGCTGCTGCTGATCGGCCAGGCCCCGCTGGGCGGATTCGTCGTCGGGGAGTCGTACCAGCAGTATCTGAGCGCCGGGGTGCTGATCGGCTTCGTGGTGGTGTGCCTGTCCAAGGGCAAGGTGTGGACGGGGCTGCTCGGGGTGATGGTGCCGGTGCTGGCGATCGTCGGCGCGCTGCGGCTGGCCCGCCCGGCCAGTCCGTGGGCGCGCTGGCGGTACACCTCCCGGCCGCGCCGGATGGCCAGGGCCGAGCGGCGCGAGGACCGGATCCACCGGCGGATGGTCGTGATGAAGACGGCCATGATGGACGCGGTGGCGGGCGCGCCGCTGCCGTCGGCGACGCCCGCGCGCAAGCCCGCGCGGCGGCCGACGATCGTGGAGCTGCCGCCGTCCAGGATCGAGACGCTGCTGGCCCGCGTGCTGCGGCCGTTGCGGCAGCCGGGTGCGGCCTTCACTGTCTGGTATCTGCGGGTGGTGTGCGCGGTCAACGCGGTGACCGGGGTGATCGCGCCGTTCCGCGACCGGGTGCGGGCCGCCTCGAACGGCGAGTTCTTCACCGCCTTCCTGGTCAGCCCCGGTTTCACCGGCGCGGTGCTCGCGCTGGTGCTGTCGGTGAGCCTGCGCCGCCGCAAGCGGGCCGCCTGGATCGTCACGACCGTGCTGACCGGCGGATACACACTGCTGTGCCTGGCGGGTGTGGCGGCGCTGCCGGTGACGCGCGGGCATCCGTTCAACTGGGTGTCGCTGGGGGTGACCGGGCTGGTGCTGTTCGCGCTGCTGGTGTCCAGGACGGTGTTCAACGTGCGCGGCGAGCGGGGCAATGTGGCGCTGGGGCTGACGACCTTCGTCGTCGGCGGCGCGGTGGCGATCGGCCTCGGCACACTGCTGGTGCACGCGACGGACGAGCTGCCGCCGCGCCAGTGGGGGGCCAGTACGCGGTACACGCTGGTGCGGGTGCTGACGGTGTCCGGTCTCTTCGACCTGCCCGAGATCCGGGTGCCCGGCTGGACGGACCTGGCGATCAACGTCCTGAGCGTCGCGCTGATGCTGCTCATCCTGCTCGCCTTCTTCCGCTCGCCGCGCGGCCGGGACCGGCTGCTGCCCGCAGACGAGCGGCGGCTGCGGGCGCTGCTGCGGGTGTACGGGCGGCGCGACTCGCTCGGCTACTTCGCGCTGCGCCGCGACAAGGCGGTGTCCTGGACCCCGGAGCGGGACGCGGCCGTCCTCTA
This sequence comes from Streptomyces sp. NPDC024632, assembly GCF_055559175.1. NCBI lineage: Bacteria > Bacillati > Actinomycetota > Actinomycetes > Kitasatosporales > Streptomycetaceae > Streptomyces > Streptomyces sp. NPDC024632. The sequence goes on along the minus strand of NZ_JBVHLD010000007.1, from coordinate 171,179 downwards.
CCGCGTGGTGAACGGGGTCGCGCTCGCCTCCGGTGACCTCGTCGGCGACCGGGCGGCCTGGCCGCGGGCCGTCGACCACTGGCTGGACACGGCGCGGCGGCACGCCTGGGTCCCGGCCGTCACCAGCGCGGGGCCCGCGGCGGCCGTGGTGTACGAGGCGGCCGGTTTCCGCGCGCTGCCGTCCGGTGACGAGGCGGTGGTGGAGGCGGCCTCCTTCGCCGCCGTCTTCGCCGATACGGGCTCCGCCGAGCTGAGCGCGCTGCGGCAGGCGCACGGGGTGCTCGGCGGCGCGGGCTACTCGGTGGTGCTGCGCAGGCACCGGGAGATCGCCCCGGACGAACTGCGGCGGCTGGCGCATCTGGCCGACAGGTGGCGGCGGCACCCCGCCGAGCGCGGCTTCTCCGTGGCGCTCGGGCGGCTCGGTGACGCGGCCGACGGGGACTGTCTCCTGGCGGAGTGCCTCGATCCGCACGGGCGGACCTGCGCGATGGTCACGTTCGTGCCCTGGGGGCCCGACGGGCTCACCCTCGACCTCATCCGGCGCGACCGGGAGTCCGGGCGGGCCCCGGTGGATTTCCTCCTCACCGAGGTGCTGCTGCGCGCCGCCGCCGGTAGGGCTCCGCTGGGCGCGGTCACCCGCGTGTCCCTCAACTTCACCGCCTTCCGCGGCGCCCTGTCCTCGCGGCTGCGCCGCGCCCCGCTGCGGCTTCTCGCCCGCCTCGGGCAGGTCGCCGCCCGCGAGCGGGGCTACGCGGCGTTCGCGCCGCGCTGGCAGGCCCGCTATGTGCTCTTCGAGCGGAGAGCCGACCTTCCGCGGGTGGCTGCCGCCAATGCCATCGCCGAGGGGTTCCTGACCGGACCCCGTCTCCGCCACCGCGGCACCCTCCTCACCCCTGAGGACGGTGCTCCCTAGCCCGGAGCCGTACGCCTGGGGAGGCGCGTCACGCCGGGTTGGGGAAAGCTGAAGGCGCCAGGTGCGTGGGAGGAGAGGCGGAGCCGATGCCCGGGAAGGTGGCGTGGGGGCGGGTGGCGCCCAGAATGCCGGGCTGGTTCGGAGAATTCTTCGGGATTCTGGCCCTGTTCTGCGCCACCCTGGCCGTCGTCTCCCCGTTGCGGCCCCTGCTGGACCCGGTGCGCCGGTGGGTGGAGATCCTGACGGTGCCGGCGTCGCCGAATCTGGCGTACGCGGCGTTCCTGGTGCTGCTGGGCGGCGCGATGGCGGCCCGCAAACGGGTGGCGTACTGGATCGTGGCGGTCTTCCTCGGTCTGACCGTGGTGGCGAATCTGGTGCTGATCGCGGTGCGCGACTGGAGCGCGATCCCGGCGCTGCTGATCACGGGCACGGTGCTGGGCGCGGTGATCGCCGCGCGGGGCGAGTTCTCGGCGCGGGTGCGCAAGGGGGCGTTCTGGCGGGCGCTGCTGGTGCTGGTGTGCGGGCTGGCGATCGGGGTGCTGCTGGGGTGGGGGCTGCTGACGCTGTTCCCGGGGACGCTGGAGGGCGGGAACCGGCTGCGGTGGGCGGTCAACAAGGTGGTCGGCGGGGTGAACGACCTGCCGGACATCGGCCGGCCGCCGTACTGGACGAATTTCTGGCTGGGCCTGTTCGGCGCGGCGGCGCTGCTGTGCGCGGCGGCGGCGCTGTTCAGGTCGCAGCGGATGGAGGCGGCGCTGCGGGGGGACGACGAGGACCGCATCCGGGCGCTGCTGGCGCGGTACGGGGACAAGGACTCGTTGGGCTACTTCGCGACGCGGCGCGACAAGTCGGTGGTGTTCTCGCCGAGCGGCAAGTCCGCGGTGACGTTCCGGGTGGAGGTGGGGGTCTGTCTGGCCAGCGGTGATCCGCTGGGCGACCCGGAGGCGTGGGGTCCGGCGATCGACGCGTGGCTGGCGCACGCGGGGGCGTACGGCTGGGTGCCGGCGGTGATGGGCGCGGGCGAGGAGGGCGCGAAGGCGTACGCGCGGGCGGGGCTCGGCGCGCTGGAGCTGGGCGACGAGGCGATTCTCGACGTGACGGACTTCGACCTGGCGGGCCGCGAGATGCGCGGTATCCGGCAGGCGGTGCACCGGGTGCGGCGGACCGGGGCGACCACCCGTATCCGGCGGCACCACGACCTGTCGCCCGAGGAGCTGCGGGAGGTCGAACGGCTGGCGGACGCCTGGCGGGACACCGACACCGAGCGCGGCTTCTCGATGGCGCTGGGGCGGCTCGGCGACCCGGCGGACGGCGAGTGCCTGCTGGTGGAGGCGCTGGACGACAAGGGGCGGGTGACCGCGCTGCTGTCGTTCGTGCCGTGGGGGCACGACGGGGTGTCGCTCGACGTGATGCGGCGGGACCGTACGGCGCCCAACGGGATCATGGAGTTCATGGTCACCGAGCTGGCCGCGGGCGCGGGCGCGCTGGGTGTCCGGCGGGTCTCGCTGAACTTCGCGGTGTTCAGGTCCGCTTTCGAGGAGGGCGCCCGGATCGGCGCGGGGCCCGTCCTGCGGATGTGGCGGCGGCTGTTGCTGTTCTTCTCCCGCTGGTGGCAGCTGGAGGCGATGTACCGCTCGAACGTGAAGTACCAGCCGCACTGGTACCCGCGGTACCTGTGTTACGCCGACGGCAAGGACATGGCCAGGATCGGCCTGGCCTCGGGCATCGCCGAGGGTTTCGTGGAACTCCCGAGCCTGCGCTTCCGGCGCCGCCGCCGGTCCGCGGCGGGCGGTACGGGAGCGGGCGCGGTGGGCGGTACGGCGGTGGCCGGTGCGGCGGCGGGCGTGGTGGGCGGTACGGCGGCGGGGATGACGACGGCGAGCGTGACGGCCGCCGCGGCCGAGCGCGGCCGTCACGCCCCCGCGGACCCGCACGGCCCCGCCGAGCAGGTCCGTGTGCGCCTGGCCAAGGTCGAGGGGATGCGGCGCGACGGCGTCGACCCGTATCCGGTGAGCGCGGGGCCGACGCACACGCTGGCGGTGGCGCGTACGGCGGGGGCGGGCAGCGCGGTGGCGGTCGCGGGCCGGGTGCTGCGGGTGCGCGACCACGGCGGGGTCGTCTTCGTGACGCTGCGGGACTGGTCGGGCGACCTCCAGATCATGCTGACCAGGGATCGTCTCGGACGGGACGGTCTGCGGGAGTTCGAGTCGGGCGTGGACCTCGGCGACCTGCTCCGGGTCGAGGGGGCGATGACGGTCAGCCGCAGCGGTGAGCCGACCGCGGAGGCGTACTCCTGGACGCTGACCGGCAAGTGCCTGCACCCGCTGCCGGACAAGCGGCGCGGCCTGACCGACCCGGAGGCGCGGGTGCGGCAGCGCTATCTGGCGCTGGTGGTCTCCCCCGAGGCGCGTTCCCTGCTCACCGCCCGCAGCGCGGCCGTCGGCGCGGTCCGTACGACGCTGGCCGACCGCGGCTTCCTGGAGGTCGAGACGCCGATGCTCCAGCCGGTGCACGGCGGCGCGAACGCCCGCCCGTTCACCACGCACATCAACGCCTACGACCTCGACCTGTATCTGCGGATCGCGCCCGAGCTGTATCTGAAGCGGCTGTGCGTCGGCGGGGTGGAGCGGGTCTTCGAGCTGGGCAGGACCTTCCGCAACGAGGGTGTGTCGTACAAGCACAACCCCGAGTTCACGATGCTGGAGGCGTATCAGGCGTTCGCGGACTACGACGTGATGCTCGATCTGGCGCGGGAGCTGATCCAGGCGGCGGCCGTCGCGGCGAACGGCGGGCAGACCGCCCGGCGGCCGGACGGCGCGGAGGTCGACCTGTCGGGGCGGTGGCCGGTGCGGACGGTGTTCGGGGCGATCTCGCTGGCGCTGGGCGAGGAGGTCGACGCGGGGACGCCGCTGGCGCGGCTGCGCGCGCTGTGCGACCGGGCGGGGGTGCCGTACGGCCCGGAGGACGGCCCGGCCGACGTGGCGCTGGAGATGTACGAGCGGCTGGTGGAGGAGCGCACCACCACGCCGTGCTTCTACAAGGACTTCCCGGCCGAGGTCTCGCCGCTGACCAGGCAGCACCGCACCGATCCGCGGCTGGCCGAGCGCTGGGACCTGGTGGCGTACGGCACGGAGCTGGGCACGGCGTACACCGAGCTGACCGATCCGGTGGAGCAGCGGGCCCGGCTGACCCGGCAGTCGCTGCTGGCGGCGGGCGGCGACCCGGAGGCGATGGAGCTGGACGAGGACTTCCTGACGGCGCTGGAGTACGCGATGCCGCCGACCGGCGGGCTGGGGATCGGGGTGGACCGGCTGGTGATGTTCCTCACGGGCCGGACGATCCGTGAGACGCTGCCTTTCCCGTTGGTACGTCGCCGCTGACCGTGCCGCGCGGCGGGTCGCGGGGGGTGCGCGGCCGGATTCGCGGGGGCGCGGGGCGGGTTCCCCGGGGCCGGGCGCGGGGCGGGGGGCCTTGCATCACCCGTTCGGAGCATGTTTACGGTGGTCCGCATGACGTACAAAACCGGACGATCTGGGATGTTGAGCCGCACGGCCGTACGGCGGACCGCCGCCGCGGTGGCCACCGCGGCGCTCGCCGGGACCGCGCTCGCGGCGTGCGGCACACAGCACGGCGGGGCAGCGGCGAGCGGGGCGGACGACGCGCGGGCCTCGTCGCGCGCGCCGTCCTCGACCGCGTCGGGTGAGGCGTCCGGCCCGGCCGCGGGCATCCCGTCCCAGCGGACCTCTCCGCCGGGCGATCCGTCCGGCTCGCAGCCGTCCGGACCGGGTCCCGCGCAGAACGGTCCCGCACCGACCGGTCCGTCGCGGACGGGTCCCGTGCCCACCGATCCGTCCGGGACCGTCCCGTCGCAGACGGTCCCCGGGCAGCCGACCGGGCCCCTGGACCCCTCGGCCGGTCCCGCCGACCCCTCGGGGAGCCCCGCCACCGGCGCCCCGGCCGGCGAGTCGATCCAGCACTCCACCGAGGACGGCGGCAGGTCCGTCGCGCTGACCTTCGACGACGGCCCCGACCCGCGCTGGACCCCGCAGGTCCTGGCGCTGCTGGCCGCGCACCACGCGAAGGCGACCTTCTGCGAGATCGGCCCCAACGCCGCCGCCCACCCCGACCTGGTCCGGCAGATCACCACGGCGGGCCACCGGCTGTGCGACCACTCCGTGCACCACAACGAGCGGCAGAGCAGCAGGTCCGCGGCGTACAACACGCACGAGATAGTCGACGCGCAGCGCGAGATAACCAAGGCCGCGGGCGCCGGCGCGAAGCTCTGGTACTACCGGGCGCCCGGCGGCGACTTCACCCCGACGATCCGTCACATCGCCGCCGGCCACGGGCTGCGCCCGCTGGGCTGGACGGTGGACTCCCGCGACTGGGAGCGGCCCGGCACCGCCAAGGTGCTGGCGAACATCGACCGTCAACTGCGCCCCGGCTCCATCGTGCTGATGCACGACGGCGGCGGCGACCGCGCCCAGACGGTGCGGGCGCTGTCGCGGCTGCTGGACAGGCTCGACGCGCAGGGCTGGACATACAGCTTCCCCGCGCGCTGATCGTGGCGCGCGCGAGGTAGCGTTCAGGAGGCGTTCCCGCCATCCGTCGGTACCTCTTGGAGGCTTCACCATGGCAACCACCCGCACCGCGACGACCCAGTGGAAGGGCCCGCTGATGGGCGGCGCCGGGACCGTCTCGCTCGACACCTCGGGCGTCGGCTCGTACGACGTGACGTGGGCCTCCCGCGCGGAGGAGGCGAACGGCAAGACCAGCCCCGAGGAGCTGATCGCCGCGGCCCACTCCTCCTGCTTCTCGATGGCGCTCTCGCACGGCCTGGCGGGCGCGGGCACCCCGCCCGAGTCGGTGCAGACGCAGGCCGACGTGACCTTCCAGCCGGGTGAGGGCATCACCGGCATCGTCTTGACGGTGAAGGCGCGTGTCCCCGGCATCTCCGCCGGTGACTTCGAGGCGGCGGCGCAGGGCGCCAAGGAGAACTGCCCGGTCAGCAAGGCGCTCGCGGGCACGACGATCACGCTCAACGCCGAACTGCTGGACTGAGTACGGTTTCTGACGCCTGATCAGCGGCGGGTGACGTGGATCTTCCACGCGCCCGCCGCTGTCCTTCCCAGCACCTTGAAGGTCAGCCCGGACGCCTTGTCGGTAGAGCCCTCGCCGACGCTGAAGGGCGCGTCGTTCAGGGAGTTGAAGGCGCCGCTGCTGAAGTCGCAGGCGGAGGTGCGGGGATGGGCGTCCACGACGGTCACCGGGCCCTTGCCCGAGTCGACGTCGGTGCGGACCCGGTAGGCGAGCACGCCCGCGCGGCACGCGTCCTTGTCGTTGCCGAGCTGCTGCCTGGCCTCCAGGACGAAGACCCCGGTGCGGCTGTACGGGATCACGACGGCTTTGCGTCCGCCGGGGATCTCGACGGCGCCGAGTTCGTAGGTCGTGTCGGTGCGGCCGGTGACGCAGGCGATCTGGCTGTCGTCGAGCCAGCCGAGCTTCCACTTGTGCCAGGCGAACAGGTCGCCCTGCAGTCCCCAGTCGAGCGACATGCTGTCCCACTGCCCGGCGAGCGTGTCGGTGCGCGGGAAGTCGTCGGCGGCGTAGAGGTCGGGCAGGCCGAGCGCGTGGCCGTTCTCGTGGCTGAGGACGCGCGGGCCCGACTGGTCGTGCCCGTAGATGAGGGAGACCTTGTCGAGGTGGGCGCCGTCGTCGGTGGTCGCGGCGGACGCGCCGGTCCAGGTGACCGAGAGCACCGCCTCGTCGGCGGGCGGCCCCGCGTTGGGGGTGACGAGGATGTTGACCAGGTCGTAGCCGCGGAAGTCGATGGAGTGGTCGGCGACCTTGAGCAGGTCGCGCATCATCTCGGTGTGGGCGTCCCAGCCGTAGCCGCGGCCGATCCCGTACGCGCTGAAGGGCCGCGGCATCCGTATGTAGCGCAGCACCGGCGTGGACTCGTAGTCGAGGCGGCCGTACGAGCTGACGGCGTACCACTTCTTGACGGCGGGGAAGAACTCGCCGTAGCGGTCGGCGGCGCTGTACTGGGCGGGCGCGTCGGGGAAGTCGATCAGCAGGGTCAGGGCGTGCAGGGTGCCGGTGGAGGGGGCGAATTCGGCGTTGGGGCCGCGGCTGGAGCTGTCGGGGAAGCCCTCGGACATGGCGACGCCGGGGACGGCCCGCAGGGCGCAGGGCCGGGCGGCGGGCGGCGGCGAGGCGTTGAGCGCGGCGGTGCGCGGGCCCGCGGAGACGGTGCTGCCGACGGCGAGCAGCCCGAGCGCGAAGAGCGCGGTGCAGCGCAGTCCGGTCCGGGTCAGCCGGCGCGGCCCCGACCCCGTCGTGGCCGGGCGGCGCGGTCCAGACCCCTTGGTGGAGGCCATGGCGTTAGCTCCTGTGGCCGGTGTCGTCGCCGACGGGCGACCCCTCGACGATCTTGACCGTCCAGGTGCCGTCCGAATTGTGGGCGGAGACCGTCACGCGGGTGGAGCCGTCGGGTACGGCGTAGGACTCCCCCACGCCCAGCGGCGCGTCGGCCAGCGGCGGGTAGACGGAGGTGGCCCGGCACGCGGAGGTGTGCGGGTGGCCGTCGATCACCGCGATGGGTCCGTCGCCCGACTCGATGTCGGAGCGCACCTTGTAGAGCAGGACGCCCTGGCGGCAGGCGGCGTGGTCGTTGCCGGTGGCGGTGCGCGCCTCGATGGCGAGGGCGGTGTCGGGCCCGGTGCGTACGACGATCAGCTTGGTGCCGCCGGGGGTCTCGTCGGGGCTGAGGTCCTGGTAGGTGGTGCCCGCGCGGGTGACGCAGCCGACCTGGTCGGAGGTGATCCAGCCGAGCTTCCACTTGTGCCAGGCGAAGGGGTCGGGCGCGAGGCCGAACTGGCTGCCCATCAGGTCCCAGTCGCCGACGTGGGTGTCCCAGTCGGCGTTGCTGCCCGCGGGCGGCCGGTAGTACAGGTCGGGCAGGTCGAAGACGTGGCCGGTCTCGTGGGCGAGCACGTTGCGGTCCGGCGGGTGCCGTTCGAAGACGGTGACGAGCCGGCGCAGCGGGGTGCCGTCGACGGTGATCGGGGTGGAGAGGTTGACGACCTTGGTGGCGTCGGAGTCGACGCCGGGCGCGTCGGGGTCGGCGACGAGGTAGACGACGTCGTAGCCGTGGAAGTCGACCACCGGGTCGGCGGCGGCGATGGCGTCGCGCAGGTAGGCGGTGCGGTCGGCGGCGTTCCAGTCGCGGCTGATCGCGTAGTCGGTGGCGGGGCGCGGCATGCGCAGCCAGCGGGTGACGGGGTGGACGCCGAGGTCGAAGCGGCCGTACGAGGCGCGGTCGAAGAAGCGGGTGGTGGCCGGGAAGTGGTCGGCGGCGACCTGCCGGGTGGTGAGGTCGGGCGCGGTGCCGGGGAAGTCGAGGAAGACCATGAGGGCCTTCATGTGGCCGGTCGGCCGGGTGTAGCCGCTCTCCCAGGTGTCGACGCCCTCGGAGTGGTGGGCGCCGGTGCGCGGCAGGAGGCAGGCGCTGCCGACGGCGGCGGACGCGGCGGGGCCGGTCGTCAGCGTCCAGGCGACCACGGCGCTGAAGACGCTGAGCGCCGCCGCGGCGGAGCGCAGGACACGCCGCCGCGCGCGGGGCGGTACGCCTATCGAGACGCCTGAGGAGCCTGACGAGCTGGCTGACCGCCGCACATGGACCTCCGGGGAGGATTCGTGAACCCGTTCGGGACACCTCCCCCACATTGCTATGGAATGTGACGATATGTCCTGTCCGACTGCTCCAGCCGGGCGGTGTGCGGGAGGCGTACGGGCGTCGCGCAGCGGTCACTACGGTGCGTAATGTCCCCGGGGATGCGATCACATGAGCGATCCGTTCGGACACGTTCGGTCGATCCGTCAGCACACGTGCGGAGAATCACCACCAGGGCGCTGGAACACCAACTCCGCCAGCCCATATGATCGCGATCGAGACGAGCGCGAAGCGGGGAGCGGGCCATGGGCGGACCCTCGGGCGGCCCAGGTGTCGAGCCCGAAAGCACAGCACAAGTCATCACGCACAGTCACACCTCTGCCCCACACTCCGGCGGCGGCGCGGAACCGCAGCCGGCCGGACGGACGGCGGGGCAGGGAAGTACGGCCGCGCGGCCGGGCGACGCCGACCTGCGCGACTACCGGGCCGCCTTCGCCATCGCCCAGACCGCGATGGCGCTGCTCGCCCCCGACGGCACGGTCCTGGAGGCCAACGGCGCGCTCGGCGCGCTGCTGGGCGCCTCGCCCGAGCGGATGAGCGCCACGGGCGCCGCCGCGCTCCTCGGCCTGAGCGGCGACCGGCACGCCCGCGCCGCCTTCCACGACGTGCTCACCGGCCGCCGCGAACGGCTGCGCTGCACGCGCGGCATCACCCGGCCGGACGGCAGCACCGTGCACGCCGAGATCACGCTCTCGCGCACCGGCGCCCGCCCGCTGCTGCTGTCCGTCGAGGACGTCGGCGAACGGGACACCCTGCGCGAGGAGCTGCGGCACCTGCGCATGCACGACCCGGTCAGCAGACTGCCCAACCGCGCGCTGTTCTTCGAGCGGCTGTCGGCCGCCGTCGGCGACCACGGCAGCCGGACCGGCCGGATCGGCCTGTGCTATCTGGACCTGGACGGCTTCAAGGCGGTCAACGACACACTCGGCCACCGCGTCGGCGACGAACTGCTGGCCGCCGTGGGCCGCCGCCTGCTGGCCTGCGCCGAGCCCGGCGGGCACCTGGTGGCGCGGCTCGGCGGCGACGAATTCGCCCTGCTGGTACGGGACTCCACCGGTACGGGGCAGGCGACGGATCTGGCCGAGGCCGTACTGGCCGCGCTCCAGCCGCCGTTCGACGTGGGCGGCCACCGGCTCGCGGTCTCCGCCAGCATCGGCGTGGTCGAACGGGAGGCGGCGGGCACGTCGGCCACCGGTCTGATGCAGGCCGCCGACACCACGCTGTACTGGGCCAAGGCCGACGGCAAGGCGCGCTGGACGCTCTTCGACCCGGAGCGCAACGAGCACCGGATGACCCGTCAGGCTCTGTCCCGTACGCTGCGGCAGGCCGTCGAGCGCGGCGAATTCGTCCTGGACTACCAGCCGTTGGTCGCCCTCGACTCGGGCGAGCTGCGCGGTGTCGAGGCGCTGGTGCGCTGGGAGCACCCGCACTTCGGGCGGCTGGCGCCCAACCGCTTCATCGGTCTCGCCGAGGAGGACGGCTCCATCGTCCAGCTCGGCCGCTGGGTGCTCGCCGAGTCCTGCCGCCAGGCCCGCGCCTGGCAACTGGCCCACCCCGAGGCGCCGTTGGTGGTCAGTGTCAACGTGGCCGTACGCCAGGTCTGGGACTCCGACCTGGTCGCCGACGTCGCCGCGATCCTCGCCGACACCGGTCTGCCGCCGCGGCTGCTCCAGTTGGAACTCACCGAGTCCGCCGTGATGGGCTCCGCCGGCCGTCCCCTCCAGGCGCTGCACGCCCTGGACGAGATGGGCGTACGGATCGCCATCGACGACTTCGGCACCGGTTACTCCAACCTCGCCTACATGAGCCGCCTCCCGGTCTCGGCCCTGAAGCTGGACGGCTCCTTCGTGCAGGGCTTCCGCTCCGCGGAACACCCCAACCCGGCCGACGAGACGATCGTCGAGGCGCTGGTCGAACTGGCCCACCGGCTCGGTCTGACGGTGACGGCGGAGTGCGTGGAGAACGCGGAGCAGGCGGAGCGCCTGCGGCGGATCGGCTGCGACACGGGCCAGGGCTGGCACTACTCGCGCCCCGTGGCGGCAGCGGCGATCTCCGCGCTGCTGGACTGAGGCGGCACGCGCCGCGGGACCGGGGCGGCACGCGCCGCGGGACGGCGGCACGCGGAAGGGGCCCGCGTCCTTGGGGGGAGAAAGGACGCGGGCCCCGGGTCATGCGGTCAGGAGGTGAGCCGCGTCAGCAGGCCCCGAGGTCCTGCCACACGCCCCATTCCCCGGTCGTACCGGGCTCCTCATTGGTGGTCCACCACTTGGCGTTCCACTTGTGGCCCTTCCAGGAGACCTGGTTGCCACCGACGTAGACCGCGGAGGCGGACCAGGACGGCAGGGTGCAGGTGCCGCCCGGCGGGGTGGTCGGAGGCGTGGTGGGCGGGGTCGTCGGCGGCGTCGTGGGGGGCGTCGTCGGCGGGGTGGTGGGAGGCGTGGTCGGCGGGGTGGTCGGCGGCGTGGTGGTCGTGCCGCAGCCGGACGCGGACCCGTTGGTCGCCGTCACGATCTTGTTGAAGAGGGTGGCGGCGGGATCGAGGTCGAGCAGCGAGTACATCATCGAGCCGGCCAGGTTGTGGCAGTGCGCGTAGTCCGCCTTGGCCTGGATCGCCTGGGCGCCGAGGCCGGTCCAGAACTCGGTCCCGTTGTAGAACCAGTTGGCCTGGGTGCTCGGGTCGTAGAACGTCGTGGAGGCGTTGTCCACGAGCCCGGTGAGCTCCTTGTAGTACGCGGTGCCCGCGACCTGGCTGATGCCGCGCGCCGGGGCGGGGCCCGAAGCGGACTGGTACAGGCCGTGGTTGCTGCCCGCGGGTACGCCGGTCCAGCCGCGGTAGTACAGCGGGTAGCCCATGGTGATCTTCGTGGACGGGAAGCCGCCCGCGATGCCGTAGGCCGAATTACCGTTGATCCACGCGTTGATGGCGTGATCGGTGCTGTACTTCTCGGTGCCCGGCGGGATCGCCGTGGACGGGTCGGTCGGCGACTGGTACAGCGGGTCCTGGAGGTTGGTCGGACCGGTCGCGTCCCAGGCTCCGTGCATGTCGTACGTCATGATGTTCGCGTAGTCGAGGTACTGCCCGACCTTGTTGGTCTCGATCTGCGCGATCTTGTCCTGGCCGGCCGGGAGCGCGGCGGTCAGCAGCATCTTCTTGTTGCCGTTGGCCGTGCCGTACGCGTTCAGCTCGGTGCGGAACTCCGCGAGCAGCGCGGTGAAGTTGGCCTTATCGTTGGGGCTGTAGTGGTTGCCCACGTGGCCGTTGGGCGAGCCGGGGTACTCCCAGTCGATGTCGAAGCCGTCGAAGATCCCGGCACCGCTGCCGGGGCCGCCGTAGCCGCCCTGCACGGGCAGATTGCCCTTGATGAACATGTCGATGCAGGAGCTGACGAACTTCTTCCGGCTGGCGTCCGTGGCCGCCACGTCGGAGAAGTACTTGGAGTAGGTCCAGCCGCCGATCGAGGCGACGATCTTCAGGTTGGGGTGCTTCGCCTTCAGCTTCTTGAGCTGGTTGAAGTTGCCGACGATCGGCTGGTTCCAGGTGTCGCCGACACCGTCCACGCTGATGTCCGCGCCGAACGACTTCTGGTAGTCGGCGAAGGAGTCGCCCGCGCCGTCACCGGCGTTGGGGTTGGACTCGTTCGTGGAGTCCGACGCCTTGGTGGCCTCGAAACAGGTCAGGTTCGAGGGGTCGATGTTCTCGAACGAGTAGTTGAGGATGTCGAGTTTGCCCGCCACCCCCGACGTGTCGAGGTTCTTCGGGTAGTAGGCGTTGCCGTACACGCTCCACTGGTCGTAATAGGCGATCTTCACGCCGCCGCTGCTCGCGGCGGCGGCCGCGGGCTTGGCGGCGGCGGTGGTGTCCGCCTGGGCTGTGCCCACTCCGGCGACGAGCGCGGTGAGCGCTCCGGCGGTGAGGGCGGCGGTCGTGACGGCTGCCACGATCGCTCTCTTCCTGGACTGCACGAGTACCTCCGGGGGGAGAGGGAGGAACAACAGGGGGCTGGTGAATGGATAACCCCTCGTCAAGTGCACGTCAATGGTCTGAACCAGACTTGGACTAGACCAATCCTGCGGAAGGCGACCGGCCGGTAGCGTTCCGCGACAACGGCAAAGCCGCTCGTCAACCGGGTGACAAGCGGCTTTAACGCTGACTTAAGGCTGGTCAGGGGCCGTCGCGCGACGTTGGACCACGCACCGGCCGGAAATGAGTCTTTAACCGGCGGCGACCTCGGAGGAGACACCCGACGGGGCCTCGGCGGAGGCCGTCGCGATGTCCTTCGGGAAGCCGTACGCGTCCGCGATGAGGTCGTAGGAACGCAGCCGGACCGACGGCGTGTGCGCGTTGGCGGTGATCACCAACTCGTCGGCGCCGGTGCGGTCCACGAGCTGGTCGAGTCCGGTACGCACCGTGTCCGGGTCGCCGTGGATGATGTTCACCAGCCACGAGTCCACGAAGTCCCGTTCCGCCGGGCTGAATTCGTACGCCTCGGCCTCCTGGGGCGTCGGCACCAGGCCGGGGCGTCCGGTGCGCAGCCGCAGCATGCTCAGCGCGCCGGAGAGCACCTGGCGGCGCGCCTCGGCCGGGTCGTCGGCGGCCAGCGCGGCGACGCCGATCGAGGCGTAGGGGCGGTCCAGGATCTCCGAGGGCCGGAAGGACTCGCGGTAAAGGGCCAGCGCGGGAACGGTGTTGGCGGCCGAGAAGTGGTGCGCGAAGGAGAACGGCAGGCCGAGCGTGCCCGCCAGTCGCGCGCTGAAGCCGGAGGAGCCCAGCAGCCACACGCTCGGGCGGCCCGCCGACTGGACGCCGCCGGGCGCCGTGCCCTGCACCGGGCCGGGAATGGCGTGAATGCGCGCGTAGCGGTGCCCGTCGGGGAAGTCGTCGTCCAAGAACCGGGTCAACTCCGCGAGCTGCTGCGGGAATTCGTCCGCGCCCTCGTGCAGCCGGTCGGTGCGGCGCAGCGCGGCGGCCGTCGCGCCGTCGGTGCCGGGCGCGCGGCCGAGACCGAGGTCGATCCGGCCGGGGGCCAGCGCCTCCAGGGTGCCGAACTGCTCGGCGATCACCAGCGGCGCGTGGTTGGGCAGCATCACCCCGCCGGAGCCGAGCCGCAGCGTGCGGGTGTGGGCGGCGAGGTGGGCGAGGATCACCGCGGGCGAGGAGCTGGCGACGCCCGGCATCGAGTGGTGCTCGGCCACCCACATCCGGTGGTAGCCGCGGGTCTCCGCGGTCCTGGCGATCTCGACGCTGGTGCGCAGCGCGTCGGTGGCGGTGAAGCCGCTGCCGACGGTGGCCAGATCCAGTACGGACAGCGGTACGGGGGCGGTGCCGCGGACCGGGCCGCGGATGCCCCGGCCGCGGAGCGTACCGGTGTCGCCGTCCCGGCCGTCCGTACGGGACCGGCCGTCCGTAACGGACCGCCCGTCCGTCCGTTCGCCCTGCTGTTCGCCCTGTCGTTCGTCACCCACGGCGGGCGCCTCCTCGATCGTCTCCGTGCCCATGTCTGCCCCACCCCTGCCCGACCGACAACCGGAGCCCGCGTCCGGTTATTCCCGGGCGCGGATTGTACGGTTCCCCCGCCGTTTCCTTTTCGGGTAATGACGTCGGCATATGCCAGGGTGGCCCCTTCCTGCATATACGCTTGAAGAGCCCCGGATAACCGGCCAACCGCCTCTACCTGAAACGGGATTGGGGCTATCGTGGAGACCGGCCCAGCCGCCGGGTCCGGTCGTCTCGGATACCCGTCCGTGACCGGCGGCGACAGCCAGGACGCAAACGGTCATACCTGCAGGGGGCTACCGTGGCGCTTGAACACCGACAGATCGAGCCGGTGTACGCGGTCCAGTACGCGCTGCGCGTGCTCGAATCCGTCGACACCCATCGGCACGGCGTCACCGCCGAACAGTTGGCTCGCGAAATCGGTGTGCCGCTGGACTATCTCTCCCATCTGCTGGCAATGCTGCGCCGCGAGCGTTATCTCGGATTTCTGCCCGGCGGCGGATATGTCATCGGCGAGTCCATGGTGCTCCTCGGCGCCGCCAACCGCGACCACGCCCTCGCGGAGAAGCTCCAGACGGTCCTGGCCGAACTGCGCGACGAGGTGGGCGCGGCCGTCTACTTCAGCCGGTACGACGACGGCGAGGTGCACGTCATCGACTTCGCCGACGGCCCCAACGCGCCGAAGGTCAACGAGTGGGTGGACTTCCGCTCCTCCGCCCACGCCAGCGCGGTCGGCAAGTGCCTGCTCTCGCAGCTCGACCACGACGGCCGGATGGAACACCTCTCGCGGCACCGCCCGGCCCGGCTGACCTCGCGCACCGTCGTGGACGACCGCGTCCTGCTGACCAAGCTCGAACGGCAGCCGACCTCGGTGCCCACGCTCGACCTCCAGGAATACGCGGTCGGCACCGTCTGCGCCGCGATCCCGGTCACCATCGGCAAGACGGTCGCCTGCCTCGCGCTGTCGATGCCGTACGCCCAGGCCCACCGCCTCAAGCCCGCCGTGGACACCCTCCACACCCGCGCGGCCCCGGTCCTGCTCTCCTTCAGCATCTGATCCGCCACGGCACAGGCTCGGCACGACGAAAGCCCGGCACGGCGAAGACCCGGCACGGCGAGCGTTCGGTACGACAAAGGTTCGGTACGACAAAGGCCCCCCGCGTGTACGGAGGGCCTTCGTGGGCATGTGCGCCGCCAGGGACTCGAACCCCGGACCCGCTGATTAAGAGTCAGCTGCTCTAACCAACTGAGCTAGCGGCGCCTGCTGACGTGGGAGATCGTACCCGATGGTCGGGGCCGGGCTCAAAGCGGCGGCGGATTGCCGCCAGGCGGAATCGCGCCACCGCCGATCCGTGCGGTGGCGGGCGTACGGCCGGTAGATCATGTGCATGACTTCGACTCGACGCCGGATCACCGTACCGGCGGGCACCACCGTGCTCGCCCTCGGTACCGCACTCCTGCTGCCCACGGGCCCCGCCGCCGCGGCGACCCCCGCGGCGGCCCCGCGGTCCGCGCCCTCGTCAGCCAACTCCACCCCCTCCGCCACCTCGACCACCGTCACCCTGCTCACCGGCGATGTCGTGCACATCGCCGACGGCCCCGGCAAGCAGGACACCGTCACCGTCGACCGCGCGCCCGGAGCGCGGGGGATCGTACGGATCCAGCAGTACGGCGGTGACACGTACGTCATTCCCGACGAGGCGGAGCCGCTGCTGGCCGCGGGGAAGCTGGACCGGCGGCTGTTCGACGTGTCCGCCCTGACCGCGATGGGCTACGACGACGCGCACAGCGCCGGACTGCCGCTGATCGCCACCTGGACCGACGCCGCCCGCACGGCACGGTCGCAGCCCGCGGCTCCGGCCGGCGCGAGCACCGTACGGACGCTGCCGAGCATCGGCGGCGCGGCCCTGAAGGCCGACAAGAAGCGGTCCCGCGCCTTCTGGACCGGCCTGACGGGCCCGGCGGGCAACGCCCGTTCGCTCAACGGCGCCACCGGCATCGACAAGCTGTGGCTCGACGGCCGGGTGACGGCCGACCTCAAGGACTCGGTGCCGCAGATCAACGCGCCGCAGGCGTGGGCCGAGGGCTACGACGGCGCGGGCGAGAAGGTCGCCGTCCTGGACACCGGCGTGGACGACACCCACCCCGACCTGAAGGACCGGATCGCCACCGAGCAGAGCTTCGTGCCCGGCCAGGCCGTCACCGACGGCAACGGCCACGGCACGCACGTCGCCTCCACCATCGCGGGCAGCGGCGCGGCCTCCGACGGCAGTTACAAGGGCGTCGCGCCGGGCGCGAAGCTGCTGGTCGGCAAGGTGCTCTCGAACGAGGGCGAGGGCCAGGACTCCTGGATCATCGCGGGCATGGAGTGGGCCAAGGCCCAGGGCGCCGACGTGGTGAGCATGAGCCTCGGCTCCCCGATACCCGACGACGGCACCGACCCGATGGCCCAGGCCGTCAACTCCCTGTCGGCGAACGGCGGTCCGCTGTACGTGATCGCCGCGGGCAACTCCTACGGCGCGGGCACCATCGGCGCCCCCGGCTCGGCGCGCGACGCGCTGACCGTGGCGGCCGTCGACAAGTCCGACCAGCGCGCCGACTTCTCCAGCATGGGCCCGCTGAGCGGCGGTTACGGACTCAAGCCGGACCTGTCGGCGCCCGGCGTCGACATCACCGCGGCGATGCCCGGCGGCGGCTACCAGACGATGTCCGGTACGTCGATGGCCACCCCGCACGTGGCGGGCGCCGCCGCGATCCTCAAGCAGCGGCACCCCGACTGGACCGCGGCGCGGCTCAAGGACGCGCTGATGAGCACGTCCAAGGTGCTCGCCGACTACACGCCGTTCGAGCAGGGCACCGGCCGGGTCGACGTACTGGCCGCGGTCGACTCCCCGGTCCAGGCCACAGGTTCGGTCGACACGGCCGTCTACTCCTGGCCGCACGACGGCGCGGCCCCGGCCACCCGCGTGATCACGTACCGCAACAGCGGCAAGGCCCCGGTCACGCTGGATCTGGCGACGGACACCAAGGACCCGGCGTACACGCTGTCGGCGCCGTCCGTCACCGTGGCCGCGGGCGGCAGCGCGGACGTCACGCTGACGCTCGACCCGGCCGGGGTGCCGTCGGCGACCACCTTCTCCGGCCAGGTGCTGGCGACCGACGCGGCGACCGGACACGTCGTCGCGCACACCGGCTTCGCGCTGGAGAAGGAACAGGAGCTGTACGACTACACGGTCAAGCTGCGCGGCCGGGACGGAAAGCCCGCCGCGGGCACCGTCGTGCTGGCGCAGGAGGGCAACCCCAACCCGTCGCCGGTCGCGGTCGACGGCGAGCGCACGCTGCGGCTGGCGCCCGGCACGTACATGGCGTACGCGGAGATCGACGTGGCAGGCGACGCGCCGGACTCGCTGGGCCTGGCCGTGCTGATCAACCCGGAGACGGTGCTCAGCAAGGACACCACCGTCACGCTCGACGCGAGCAAGGCGCGCAAGGTCAGCGCGGCCGTGCCGGGTCAGCGGACCCAGACGCGGCAGCTCCACGTGGACATCGCCCGCACCTTCGCCGACGGCGAGGTCGTCCGTGACGCGGCGGTCCTGCCGCTGACGTACGACACGCTGTACGCGTCGCCGACGGCCAAGGTCGGCAACGGCACCTTCGACTTCCTGACCCGCTGGCGGCTCGGCGAGCGGCAGGTCGCCGTCACCGGGCGCGGGCAGGACCTGGACACCACCCCGCAGCCCGGCGCCACCGTCACCGACGGCAAGGGCACGCTCCGCGCGGTCTACGCCGGGCAGGGCGGCGCGGCCGGCTACCGGGGTCTGGACGCCAGGGGCAAGGTCGTGGTGGTCGAGCGCTCCGACGCCGTCACGCCGGTCCAGCGGGCCGCGGCGGCGACCGCCGCGGGCGCGAAGCTGCTGATCGTCGTCAACGACGGCCGCGGCAGGCTGCTGGAGTCCTACGCCGACCCCGACAACGGCTACCAGGACACGCCGCTGACCGTGGTCTCCGTCCAGCAGGGCGCGGGCGCGAAGCTCGTCGCCGACGCCAAAGGCGGCAAGCTCTCGCTGAGCGTTGAACAGCGCGAGTACACCCGGGTCGTCTACGACCTGCTCGACCAGCACGACGGCACCATCCCTGACCGCTCCCTGGCCTACACCCCCGACCCCAGGCGCGACCTGGCCAAGGTCACCGCCACCTACAACGGCGACCGCGCCCGCGCGGGCGCCGGCTTCCGCTACGACATCCCCGCCTGGGGCTTCGGCATCGGTTTCGCCGAGCAGGAGTCCTACCCGGGCACCCGTACCGAGTACGTCTCGCCCGAGCACGGCGCCGGATTCTGGTACGAGGACCACTCCGTCTACGACGCGGACTACAGCAACCAGCTCCTGGAGGAGCGCGGCGGCAACGACTCGTTCACACCGGGCCGTTCGTACGCGGTCTCCTGGTTCGGGGGGATCTTCCGGCCGCGCCTCGGCTCCGCCTTCTGGGGGCCGAACCGCTCGTCGTACAACGACATCCAGTTCAACATCACGCCGTGGACGGACGGCGGCGCGGGCCACTCGGGCGACATGCCCGCCGACGAGTACGACGGCCGCACCACCTACGCCGCCTACCAGGGCGACACCCTCGTCGCCCAGGGAGTCGGCCGGGCGGGCGGCATCTGGGACCAGCCCGCGAAGAAGCTGCCCTACCGGCTGGTGCTCGACTCGGCGCGGGACGCCAAGGAGTGGCGGACCTCGATCCGTACGCACACCGAGTGGAACTTCGTCTCGGGGCCGCTGCCCGAGGGCGTCGGCCAGGACGACGTCAAGCTGCTCCAGCTCGACTACGACGTGCCCACCGACACCGCGGGCGATGTGCCCGGCGGCCGGCTGATCCCGGTCGGTCTGGGGTCCACCACGCAGGAGTGGCTGGACGGCGCGACGAAGGCGGTTTCGGCGAAGCTGTCGGTCTCCTACGACGACGGCAGGACTTGGCTGCCGACGCTGCTGATCAAGGACCGCAAGGGCCACTGGACGACGCTGATCCGGACTCCGCGCGACCCCGGCGGCTCCGTGTCGCTGAAGGCGAGCGCGTCCGACGGCGCGGGCGGCTCGGTGAGCCAGGAGATCATCAGGGCCTTCGGCCTGAGGTGACCGGCTGACCCACCGGGCGGAGGGGATGGTCGGAGGGGGTGGTCGAGACCACCCCCTCCGACCACGTATGATGGTCCCCGCAAGCGCCGCTAGCTCAGTTGGTTAGAGCAGCTGACTCTTAATCAGCGGGTCCGGGGTTCGAGTCCCTGGCGGCGCACTTGCCCGGAAGGCCCTCCGCGCGAGCGGGGGGCCTTCTCCGTGTGCCCGCCGGTGTGCTCCGCACGGGTGGTCCTGGGCGGCGGCGGGCGCGGCAGGCGTACGGGGCGGGGCGGGCGGAGGAAGGTCGGCCCGTGCTGGGGCTGATCGTGGGTCATTTCGTGCTGGCGGGTTTCGCGGGGGTGTTCACGCGGTGGTGGGGCCGCCGGGCCTTCCTCGTGCTCGCCGCCGCGCCCGCCGCGACCGCCGTCTGGGCGGCCCTCCAGTGGAACGCGGTCGCCAACGGCCGGGTGCGCGAACAGACCTGGCACTGGGCCCCCGCCCTCGACCTGGAGATCGCGCTGCGCCTCGACGCGCTGAGCCTGCTGCTCGCCGTCCTCGCGGGCGGCGTCGGCGCCCTCGTCCTGGTCTACTGCGCCGGGTACTTCCGCGACGACGAGCCGGGACTCGGCGGCTTCGCGGGCACCCTGACCGCCTTCGCGGGCGCCATGCTCGGCCTCGTCCTGGCCGACGACCTGATGCTCCTGTACGTCTTCTGGGAGCTGACCACCGTCCTGTCCTTCCTGCTGATCGGCCACAGCGCCGAGAAGAAGGCCAACCGGCGTTCCGCCCTCCAGGCCCTGGTGGTCACCACCGCGGGCGGCCTCGCCATGCTCGTCGGGCTGCTGATGCTCGGCCACCTCGCGGGCACCTACCGGCTGTCCGCACTGATCGCCCACCCGCCCGCCACCGGTCCCGCCGTACGCGTCGCCCTCGTCCTGGTCCTCGCGGGCGCCCTGTCCAAGTCCGCCGTGTGGCCCTTCAGCCTGTGGCTGCCCGGCGCGATGGCCGCGCCCACCCCCGTCAGCGCCTACCTGCATGCGGCGGCCATGGTGAAGGCCGGTGTCTATCTCGTCGCCCGCCTCTCCCCCGCCTTCGCCCCCGTCGGCCCCTGGCGCGCCCTCACCGTCGGCCTCGGCCTGGCCACCATGCTCCTCGGCGGATGGCGCGCCCTGCGCGAATTCGACCTCAAACGGATCCTCGCCTACGGCACCGTCAGCCAACTCGGCTTCCTCACCGCCCTGGTCGGCACCGGCTCCCACAACGCCGCTCTCGCCGGAGTCACCCTCCTGTTCGCCCACGCCCTCTTCAAGGCCGCCCTCTTCCTCGTCGTCGGCGCCGTCGACCAGACCACCGGCACCCGCGACATCCGCCGCCTGTCGGGCCTGGCCCGCACCTCTCCCCTCCTGTGCGCCGCCGCCACCCTCGCCGCCGCCTCCATGACCGGCCTCCCCCCCTTCCTCGGCTTCCCCGCCAAAGAAGCCGCCTTCGACGCCCTGGCCCCCCTCCCCCTCTCCCTGTCCGTCCTCGGCTCCGCCCTGACCGTCGCATACACCCTGCGCTTCCTGTGGGGCGCCTTCGGAGGAAGAGCCACGGCGAAGCCCCCTGCCGCCCCTCCCCCCGCGGCCCCCGACGCACCGAAGCCCCCTGCCGCCCCTCCCCCCGCAGCCGCCGACGCACCGGAGCCCCTTGCCGCCCCTCCCCCCGCAGCCGCCGACGTACCGGAGGGGACGGGCCGGGGTGCCCCCGCAGATTTGCGTGCCGACAGGGCGGCGACGGATGCGCGGGAGCAGGCAGCACGCAGCTCGAGGAGGTACCCCGGCCCGGGACCGACCCGCCCACGCACGGCCAGCCCACACCTGAAGGGCTGGGAAAAGGCGGTGCCCGTAGGAACGCTGGCACTCGCCGGGACGGTCCTCGGCCCCTACGTCACCCACCTCGAACCGCTGCTCGGGCAGTACGCCCACTCCGTACCGGAAGCGGACGGCGCCACGCCGTACCACCTGGCGCTGTGGCACGGCTGGGGCACCCCCCTGGCCCTGTCCCTGGTCGCCTGGGCCCTGGGCGCAGCCCTCTTCGCGGCGAACACCCCCCTGATCCGGCTCGCCCGGAAAACGGCCCTCCCCACCGCCGAAGCGGCCTTCGCCCGCATGATCCGCGGCACCGAATGGTTCGCCCTCCAGCTCACCGGCACGGTGCAACGCGGCTCCCTCGCGGTCTACTTGACCACCGCCCTCCTCGTGTTCACCGGCACCGAGTCGTACGCCCTGGTCCACGACGCCCCCTGGCACACTCCCGGCGGCGGCCCCCGCCTGGCGGACGACGCGGCGCAGGCCGCCGTGGCGGTCGCGGTGATGGCGGCGGCGGTGCTGTGCGTGACGGCCCGGCTGCGGATGAAGGCGGTGGTGCTGGCGGGCACCACGGGCTACGGCACGGCGGTGCTGTTCGTGCTCCAGGGCGCCCCCGACCTGGCCCTGACGCAGTTCACCGTGGAGACGGCCAGCATCGTGGTGTTCGTGCTGGTGCTGCGCCGCCTCCCGGCGCGCTTCCCGCGCACCGCCCCGCGCCGCCGCGCGGCGAACTACGCGGTGGGCGCCGCCGCGGGCGCCCTCGTCGCGGGCCTGACGTATCTGACGGCGGCGGCCCGCCGGGCGAGCGACGCCCGCGCCGCGCTGATCGAGGCGACCGAGCACGACGGCGTGAAGAACGTGGTGGCGACGATCCTGGTGGATCTGCGCGCCTGGGACACGATGGGCGAGTCCGCGGTGCTGGCGGTCGCCGCGGTCGGCGTGACGAGTCTGCTGTTCCTGCGCCGCCGCGCGGGCTCGCTGCCACGGGCAGCGGACGGCGAGGAGCCGGGCACCGTATGGCGGGCGGGGCCGCGCGAGGCGCCGGGCCCGGCGTCACTGGCCCCCGAGCGGACCTGGCTGTCCGCGAGCGGCACCCTCGCGCAGGAGCGCCGCTCGGTGGTCTTCGAGGTGGTGGCCCGGCTGACCTTCCACCCGATCCTGGTGCTCTCCCTCTACCTGCTGTTCAGCGCGGAGAATCTGCCCGGCGGCGGCTTCACGGCCGGGCTCGTCGCGGGCCTGGCGCTGGTGGTGCGCTATCTGGCGGGCGGGCGGTACGAGTTGGCCGCCGCGGCCCCGGTGGACGCCGGTTTCCTGCTGGGCGCGGGCCTGGTCGTGTCGGTCGGTACGGGCCTGGGCGGGCTGGTGTTCGGGCGCGCGGTGCTCGACGCGGGCACGTACCACGCGCGGCTGCCGCTGTTCGGTTCGGTCCATCTGGCGAGCCCGGTGCTCTTCGACTTCGGGGTCTACCTGCTGGTGCTCGGCGTCGTCCTGGACGTGCTGCGCGGCCTGGGCGCCGAGATCGACCTCCAGATCGAACGGGACGGCCGCGGGGAGAGGGAGGTCACGTGAAGGCGACGATCGCGCTCATCGCGGTGGGCGGTGTGCTGTTCGGCTGCGGCACCGCGCTGCTGATGTCCAGACCGCTGACCCGGATCCTGCTGGGCGCGGTGCTGCTCGGCAACGGGGCGAATCTGCTGGTGCTCGCCACGTCGGGCAAGGCGGGGAAGCCGCCGCTGCTGTATCCGGGCACCGACCCGAAGGACGTCACCGACCCGCTGCCGCAGGCGATGGCGCTCACCGCGATCGTCATCACGCTGGCGCTGACGGCGTTCCTGCTGGCGATGGCGTACCGGAGCTGGCAGTTGTCGGGGAACGACGACGTGCAGGACGACGTCGAGGACATCCGGATCGCGCTGCGCGCAGAACACGAGGGCACGCGGGCGGAGTTGCGGGCCGTGCTGCGGGCGGACCGGGTGCGGCAGGCCCGCGCGGAGGAGACCGAGGACCTCGACGACGAGGTCTGGGACCACGTACTGGGGGCCGACCGGTGACCGCGTCCGACCTGCTGCCGCTGCCGGTGGCGCTGCCGCTGCTCGCGGCCGGGGTGAAGCTGGCGATCGGCCAACGGCTGCCGCGTACGCAGCGGTTCATCAGCGCGGGCGTGCTGTGCGCGGTGCTCGGCGCGTCGCTCGCCCTGCTGGTGGCCGCCGACCGGGACGGGCCGCAGGTCATGCACACCGGCACCTGGCCCGCGTCGGTCGGCATCACGCTGGTCGCCGACCGGCTGTCCGGGCTGATGCTGGTGGTGTCGGCCGCGGTCACGCTGTGCGTGCTGATCTACTCGATCGGCCAGGGCATGGCCGACCAGGACGCGGCGACACCGCTGTCCGTCTTCCACCCGGCGTATCTGATCCTGGTCGCCGGGGTCTGCGACACCTTCCTCGCGGGCGACCTGTTCAACCTCTATGTCGGCTTCGAGATCATGCTGACCAGCAGCTATGTGCTGTTGACGCTCGGCGGTACGGCGGCCCGCATGCGGGCGGGCGCCACGTACGTGGTGGTGTCGCTGCTGTCGTCGGTGCTGTTCCTCGTCGCGATCGGGATGGTCTACGCGGCGGCCGGGACGGTGAATCTGGCGCTGCTCGCCGGGCGGCTGGCCGAACTGCCCTCCGGCGTACGGCTGCTGCTGCAACTGGCGCTGCTGACCGTCTTCGGCATCAAGGCCGCCGTCTTCCCGCTGGCGGCGTGGCTGCCGGACTCGTACCCGACCGCGCCCGCGCCGGTCACCGCCGTCTTCGCCGGTCTGCTCACCAAGGTCGGCGTCTACTCGATACTGCGGACCCAGACGCTGCTGTTCCCCGGCGGGCGGCTCGCCGACCCGCTGATGCTGGTCGCCCTGCTGTCGATGGTGATCGGCATCCTGGGCGCGGTCGCCCAGACCGACCTCAAGCGGCTGCTGTCCTTCACGCTGGTCAGCCACATCGGGTACATGGTCTTCGGTATCGCGCTCGCCTCACGCGGCGGCATCGCGGGCTCCGTCTTCTACGTGGCCCACCACATCACCGTGCAGACCACGCTCTTCCTCGTCGCGGGGCTGATCGAACGGCGCGGCGGCACGACGGATCTGCTGCGGCTGGGCGGCCTGGCCCGGATCTCGCCGCTGCTCGCCGTCGTCTTCTTCGTCCCCGCCATGAACCTCGCCGGTATTCCGCCGCTGTCCGGTTTCCTCGGCAAACTCGGCCTGCTGCGCGCCGGCATCGCCAACGGTGGCGGCTGGGCGTACGTCCTGGTCGCGGGCGGCATCGTCACCAGCCTGCTGACGCTGTACGCGTTGGCGAAGGTCTGGAACCTGGCCTTTTGGCGTGCCGCCCCGCCCGATCTGTGCGAGGACGGCACCGTCCTGGAATCCGACGAGGACTCCGCCGACGCGGAGGAGGGCGGCTCGGGACCGGCACCCGCGCCGCCGTCGCCCCCGTCGCCCGGGGAGGACTCCGGGGCGACCGCCGTGCCGCTGCCCGCCGGGGCCGCCCACGCCGCCTCCCTCAGCGGGCGGCCCATCACCACCACGGCGGCCCTCCCCGCGCCGATGCTTCTCGCCACCTGCGCCATGGTCGCGCTCGGTCTGTCGTTCACCGTCCTGGCCGGGCCCCTCACCGGCCTCGCCGATCGCTCCGCGAGCGAGCTCCTGTCCCGAACCCCGTACGTCTCGGCGGTCCTCCGCCACTGACGGTCCCCACCGGCCGGTGGTCCGGAGACAACCGGACTGCCCCGCCGGGGCGGGTGGTGACCCGCGGGAACGCGGTAGTTGAGCGCGCGGTCCCCCATGCCCCCGACGGGGCGCGTCCTGCCCCGGGCGTCAGGTCCAGTGGGCGGGGCGGGGCGGGGCACCTGGCGAAAGGACGGTGGTGGAGTCGCCGCGGGCGGCGGTGAGTTGGGGCGGGGTGAGGAAGAGGGCCCCGCGCAGATCCGCCCCGCGCAGATCGGCGTCGCGGAGATCGGCACCGATGAGATCGGCGAGGCGCAGGTCGGCCCGCCGCAGGTCGGCGGCGATCAGATAGGCCCCGCGGAAGTCGGTGCCGCGCAGGTCCGCCCCGCGGAACCCGCGGCCGATGAGGTCGGCGCCGCGCCGGTCGCGGCCGGGGGTGCCGGCGCGGGCCAGGGCGCTGGCGCGGAGCAGGATCTCGTTGACGGACGCGCGCTCGGCGGCGACGTCGAGGGCGAGCAGGGCCTCGGGGGTGCCGAGGGTGAGCCCGGAGATCCGGGCGACGGCCGCCTCTGCGGCGGCGTGCACGGGCCGGGCGGACGGCAGCGCCAGTGTCTCGCCGAGGTAGCGGAGGAGTTCGTGGAGCTGCCGGACGACCGGCAGCAGCGCGAACATCGACCGCCCCCCGTCGGCGGCGTCGCGCCAGTCCTGCCCGCCGAAGGTGATCCGGGAGAGCTTCTGGCCCGCGCCGAAGCAGTCGTAGACGGTGCAGCCCCGGTAGCCGCGGCCCCGCAGTTCGCGGTGGATGCCGCAGCGGTGGTCGCCGCCGAGGTGCCCGCAGGGCTCCCCGGCGGCCTTGTCCGCGGCGAAGTCCGCGGAGCGGGTGAAGGCGAGGGCCACGCAGCACAGCCCGAAGCAGTCGCCGCAGTCGGCCCGCAGCTCACTCGTCTCACCCGTCGGCGTGTTCACCGGTCAATGGTGCCTCACGGCGCCGAGGGGAAGACGGCGGGCTTGGCGGCGGTGTAGAGCCAGGTCTGGAAGAAGGTGCCGAGGCGCTGCCCGGAGATCCGCTCCGCGAGCCGCTGGAAGTCGGCGATGGTGGCGTTGCCGTAGCGGTGCAGGGCGGGCCACGCCTTGAGCAGGGTGCGGAAGTCGCGGTCGCCGATGGTGTCGCGGAGCGCCTGGATGGCGACGGCGCCGCGGTCGTAGACGGCGTCGTCGAACTGGTTGTCGGGGCCGGGGTCGCCCGGCTTGACCGTCCAGAACGGGTCGTCGGCGGGGTGCGCGTCGTAGATGTCCCGGGCGAGCTGCTGCGGGGTGCCGGTGCCCTCGTGCTCGGCCCACAGGAACTGGGCGTAGCTGGCGAAGCCCTCGTTGAGCCAGATGTCGGACCAGCGTTCCAGCGACACGTCGTCGCCCCACCACTGGTGGGCCAGTTCGTGCGAGACGACGTTGGTGTTGGCCTTGGTGGCGAAGGAGCTGGGGCTGTAGAAGACGCGGGTCTGCGCTTCGAGCGCGAAGTGCGAGGTCACGTTGGGCACGTAGCCGCCGGCCGCGTCGAAGGGGTAGGGGCCGAACCAGCCGCTGAGGAAGTCGACGATCTCGGCGGTCCGCTCCACGCTGGCGCGGGCGTTGGCGGCGGTGGCCGCGGGGAGGTCGGCGCTGTACGCGTTGATGACCGGGACGCCGGTGCGGGTGCGGCTGTGCGTGATGTCGAAGTGGCCGACGGCCAGCGTGGTGAGGTACGTGGCCTGCGGCTTGGTCTCGCGCCAGTGGTAGCTGGTCCGGCCGTCCTCGGACTTCCGCGAGACCAGCAGCCCGTTGCTGATCGCCTGGTCGCCGTCGGGGACCTTGACGCGCACGTCGTAGGTGGCCTTGTCGGCCGGGTGGTCGTTGCTGGGGAACCACCACCACGCGGACTCGGGTTCGTTGGCGGCGACTGCGCCGTCCGGGGTGCGCTGCCACGACGTGAAGCCGTAGCGCTTCACGGTGGAGGGGACGCCCGAGTACGTGACGGCGACGGTGATCCGGTGGCCCTTGGCGATCGGCCTGGCGGGGGTGATGACCAGTTCCTGCTCGCCGCTGGTGGCGAAGGCGGCGGGCTTCCCGTCGACGGTGACCCGGCTGACGGTCAGCGCGAAGTCCAGGTCGAAGCTGGTCAGTCCCTGGGTGGCGGTCGCCGTGATGACGGCGGTGCCCGACAGCAGGTCGGTGCTGGGCTGGTAGTCGAGGTTCAGGTCGTAGTGGGAGACGTCGTAGCCGCCGTTCCCGTAGGTCGGGTAGTACGGGTCGCCGATGCCGGGCGCGCCCGGCCCCGTGTCGGCAGCGGCCGCCGGGATCGCCAGCAGCAGGCCGAGGGCGGCGGCAGTGGACGCGATGACTCTCTTACGCACAGGGGTCCTCCAGCACGGTGAACGACAAGCGGCAGGTGCCAAGTGGCCGCCGCCGCGAGGCGGGTGGCGGCGGCCGAGTGGCAGGTACACGGCGACCCTAAGGAGCCCCAACCGTCCCAGCCACCCCTGTACTCACTGCTGTCGCAGAACGTTCACCCGGCGCAACACAACGGCCGGAACGTGACACCCGTGTCGTAGGCGCGTCACACGTGTCCGGTCTGCGAGCATTCGGCGGGTGCGTACCCTGCGGAGAATCCAGTGGCCGCTGGTGCTCTGGCTGGCCGTGGTCTGGGTGCTGCTGTGGGGAAAGGTCACCGCGGGCAATGTGCTGACCGGCCTGGCCGTCGGCGTCGTGCTCTGCCTGGCCTTCCCCCTCCCGCCGCTCGAACTCGAACTGCGGCTGCACCCGGTGGGCCTGGTCCGCTTCGCCGCCTACTTCCTGGCCGATCTGACGGTGGCCGGGCTGCGTACGGTCTGGCAGATCCTCACCCCGTCGCCGCTGCCCTGCGCGGTGCTCGCCGTACCGCTGCGCTCCCGCAGCGACTTGATGCTGACCGCGACGGCCGTGGCGGTCTGCGCGGTGCCGGGCAGCGCCGTACTGGAGATCCAGCGCTCCACCGGCACCCTCTTCGTCCACGTCATGGGCTCCGACAGCGCGGGCACGGACCAGGCCCGCGCCGAGGTCAGACGCCTGGAGCAGTTGGTGGTACGGGCGTTCGGCACCCGCGCGGAGATCGCGGACCTGACGGCCCCCGAGCCGGGTACGGGTGCGCCGTGAACTGGGTGACGGGGGTGGTGCTCGCCCTGCTGGTCGCCTCCGGCGTGATGGTCTTCGTCCGGCTGGCGCGCGGCCCCTCGATGCTGGACCGGGCGGTGGCGGTGGACGCGCTGCTGGCGGTCGTGGTGGCCGGACTCGGCGCGCGGGCCGCCGAGGCGCGCACCCCGTACACCCTGCCGGTGCTGCTGGTCCTGGCCTTCCTCGGCTTCACCGGCTCGGTGGCCAGCGCCCGCTTCATCGCGGTGCGCGGCGCGGAGCCCCCGGAGCGGCCGGGCGGGCAGGAGCCGGCGGGGTCAGGGGAGCCAGGAGGGCCGGGGCGGCCGGGGGAGCCGGTGGAGCCCGAGGGGGCCGAGCGGACCGAGCGGACCGAGCGGACCGAGCGGACCGAGCGGCCGAAAAGGGATGACGGCCGGGAGGGCACGGCCGCTGACGGTGAGGAGACGGGCGGATGAGCTGGACCGCGGTGGGCGACTGGGCCGCGGCAGTGTGCCTGCTGCTCGGCGCGGGGCTGAGCTTCGTGGCCGGGGTCGGGCTGCTGAAGCTGCCCGACACCCTCACCCGTATGCACGCGGCGACCAAGCCGCAGGTGCTCGGGCTGCTGTTGGTGCTGCTCGGGGTCGCCCTGCGGTTGCGTTCCTGGGTGGATCTGGGAACGCTGGTACTGATTGGCACGTTTCAGCTGATGACTGTGCCGGTCGCGGCTCATATCGTGGGCCGTGCGGCGTACCGCACGGGCCAGGTGGACGGCGACCGGCTGGTCCTTGACGAGTTGGACGAGCGGCTGACCCGGCCGGAAAGGCCAGATAGGTTCACCGTGTGAAGAATGTCCGCGTGGTCAGGGCGCTACAGCATGTGGAGGACGAATACCTGTCACGTATGGGTATGTCGCTCCCCCTGCTGGTCATCGCGCTGGTCGTGATCGCCGATCTCGCGGCGGGCCGGGACCACTTCATCACGCCGGGCATCGTCGCCGCGCCGCCGCTGGCCGCGATCACCGTCAACTGGCGGCGGACCCTGTTCATCGGCGTGCTGGGCCTGATCGTCCAGGCGGCGCTCGCGCCCTACGACGGCATCGCCGAGATCCCCGATCACGACGTGTTCTTCGGCCAGGTCTTCGCGTACGGCTCGGTGACCCTCTTCAGCATCTACATCGCCTGGCGCCGCGAGACCGGCGCGAAGGCGTTCAGCGCCATCACCTCCGTCGCCGAGGCCGCCCAGCACGCCCTGATGCGCCCGCCCGCCCCGCGCGTGGGCGGTATCCAACTGGCCGTGCGGTACGTGTCGGCGGCCGACGCGGCGCAGATCGGCGGCGACCTGTACGCGGTGCTCGACACCCCGTACGGCGTGCGGGCGCTGATCGGCGACGTGCGCGGCAAGGGCCTGGGCGCGGTGCAGACCTCGGCGGTGGTGCTCGGTGCCTTCCGCGAGGCCGCGTTCGACGAGGGCGGACTCGACCGGGTGGCGCGCCGGGTGGACATCAGCGTCGGCCGGCATGTGACCGGCGGGGACTTCATCACGGCGCTGTTCGCGCAGTTCGACAAGCCGGACAGCGTGGAACTGCTGCACTACGGCCATGTGCCGCCGCTGCGGGTCTCGCGGGACGGCGAGGTGGAGACGCTGTACCCGAACGAGCCGTGGCTGCCGCTGGGCCTGGCCGACATGGTGGCCGAGGGGCCCACCCCGTGGCGGGTGCCGCTCATGCCGGGCGACGTGCTGGTGCTGTGCACCGACGGGGTGATCGAGGCCCGCAGCCCGCGGGACAACTCCTTCTACCCGCTGGCCGAGCGGGTCGGCCGCCTGGTGGCCGGTGCCTCGTACGACCTGGACGACGCCGTGGAGCGGGTCTACAGCGACCTGCTGGAGCACGCGGGCGGCTCGCTCACCGACGACGTGGTCCTGCTGCTGCTCGCGCCCCAGCAACGGCCCCTGCCGGCCCACCCGCAGGACCCGCCGCTCAATCCGGTGTGACCGCTGTCGTCGTGTCCCGGGCGTCCGGCGCGGGCGCCGCGTGGGTGACCGGCAGGCCGCGTGTCGCGCGGTCCAGCGCGATCAGCACCGACTCGTACGCCTCGCCCGTGGCGTGTTCCATGCCCAGCTCGCACATCCGGTTCGCCGACAGATACGCGTCGTAGCCGCGCGCCGCGACCTCCTCGGCCTCGGGGCGCGTCGCGGCCTCGGTCAGCTCCTCGTGCAGCATCCCGCGGTCGCCCGCGAAGGCGCAGCAGCCCGCGTCGTCGGGTACGACGACCTCGCGGGCGCAGGCCCGCGCGACGGTCTCCAGCGCGCCGGTGTCGCCGAGGTGCCGCATCGAGCAGGTCGGGTGCAGGACGGCGGACGCGACGGTGTCGGTGACCGTCAGCCGCGGCAGCAGGTGCTCGGCGGCCCAGACGACGGAGTCGATGACGGTCAGCTCGCCGTGCAGTTCACGGTTGGCGTCGGAGAGGTACGGCACGACGTCGCGGGCCAGGCCGAGCGTGCAGGAGCTGGCGTCGACCACGATCGGCAGCCGTCCGCCGCCGGTCCACAGCCAGGCGGCCTCCACGATCCGGTTGGCCATCACCGCGTTGCCCGCCAGGTAGCCCTTGGAGTGCCAGATGGTGGCGCAGCAGGTGCCCGTGACGTCGTCCGGGATCCACACCGGGCGGCCGGCCCGCGCGGAGACGCTGACGACGGCCTGCGGCAGCGACCCGTACCGGGTGGCCGGGACGCCGAAGACGCGGTTGACGCACGCCGGGTAGTACACGGCGGTCGCGCCGTCCTTCTCGGTGCGGGGCAGCCGGGGGGCGGCGCCGGGGATCTCGGGGAGCCATTCGGGTATCAGGTCCGGGCGTACGGCCCTGCGGGCCAGGCCGGTGCCCGCGGTCAGCGGGCGGTCGCCGACCCGGTCGCGTACCGCGTCGGCGGCGGCCACCGCGGCGCGGGCGGCGCGTTCCGCGGCCTTCCAGTGGGTGGCGACGGAGGCGGCGACCCGCTCCTCGGTACGGGAGTGCCCTGCGTGCCGGAAGTCCCGCATCATCGCGCCGGTGTCGATGCCGACCGGGCAGGCCAGCGCGCAGGTGGAGTCGCCCGCGCAGGTGTCGACGGCGTCGTATCCGTACGCGTCCAGGAGCGCCTGGAGGACCGGGGAGCCGGGCGGCTGGCGGAGCATCTCGCGGCGCAGCACGATCCGCTGTCGGGGAGTGGTGGTGAGGTCGCGGCTGGGGCAGGTGGGCTCGCAGAAGCCGCACTCGATGCAGGCGTCGGCGACGGCCTCGATGGCCGGGATCGTCTTGAGGCCGCGCAGGTGGCCGCGCGGGTCCAGGTCGAGGACGACGCCGGGGGCGAGGACGCCGTCCGGGTCGAGCAGCCGCTTGACCCGCCACATCAGGGCGGTGGCCTTCGCGCCCCACTCCAGTTCGAGGAAGGGCGCGATGTTGCGGCCGGTGCCGTGCTCGGCCTTCAGCGAGCCGTCGAACCGCTCGACGACGGTGTGGCAGAAGTCGTCCATGAAGGCGGCGTACCGCTCCACGTCGGCGGGGTCGGCCGCGTCGAAGGTCAGCAGGAAGTGCAGATTGCCGTGCGCGGCGTGGCCCGCGACGGCCGCGTCGAAGCCGTGCCGCTCCTGGAGTTCCAGCAGCTCGGCGCAGGCGTCGGCGAGCAGCTCCGGCGGTACGGCGAAGTCCTCGGTGATCAGCGTGGTGCCCGACGGGCGGGCGCTCCCGACGGCCGCGACGAAGGCTTTGCGGATACGCCACAGGCCGGCGATCCGCGCCGGGTCGCGGGTGAAGGCGTTGTCCGCGGACGGTACGGGCGTGACCAGGCCGAGGTCGTCGCAGACCCGGACGGCGGCCCGCTCGTACGCGGCCAGCTCCGTGTCGTCGGCGGCCCGGAACTCCACCAGCAGCGCGGTCGTCTCGCGCGGCAGCGCGGCCCACTCCCCCGGCACCTCGGGCACGCCCACGGCGGCCCGCAGGGTGTTGCCGTCCATCAGCTCGACGGCCTCGGCCCCCGCCTGGTTGAACAGCGGCACGGCCGCGGCGGCGGCGGGCAGCGTCGGGAAGAACAGCAGGGCGGCGGTGGCCGCCGCGCGTATCGGCAGCGTCTCGAAGACGGCCTCGGCGACGAAGCCGAGGGTGCCCTGCGAGCCGACCATCAGACCGCGCAGGATCTGCGCGGGCGTCTCGGCGTCGAGAAAGGCGTCGAGCCGGTAGCCGTTGGTGTTCTTGATCGCGTGCTTCGCGCGAATCCTGGCGGTCAGCTCCTCGTCGGCCTCGATCTCGTCCCGCAGGTCGAGCAGGCCCTGGCACAGCTCGGGCTCGGCGGCGGCCAGCGCCGCGTCGGCGTCGGGGTCGCCGGTGTCCACGAGGGTGCCCGACGGCAGGACGACGGTCATCGAGGTGACCGTGCGGTACGAGGTGCGGCTGGTGCCCGCGGCCATCCCGGACGCGTTGTTGGCGACGACTCCGCCGACCGTGCACGCGACGGCGCTGGCCGGGTCGGGGCCGAGCACCCGGCCGTGCCGGGCCAGGGTGGCGTTGGCCCGCGCGAGTACGGTGCCGGGCAGGATACGGGCCCGCGCGCCGTCGGCCTCGACCTCGACGCCGCTGAAGTGGCGGCGCACGTCCACCAGGATGTCCTCGCCCTGCGCCTGGCCGTTCAGGCTGGTGCCCGCGGCTCTGAAGACCAGGTGGCGGCGCTCGCGGCGGGCGTAGGCCAGCAGCCTGACGACGTCCTGCGCGCTCTCGGGCAGCACGACGGCCTGCGGCACGAAGCGGTACGGGCTGGCGTCGGAGGCGTAGCGCACGAGGTCGGAGACGCCGGTGAGGACCTTCTCCGCGCCCAGCAGCTCGGTCAGCGCGGCCTTGAGGCCCTGCGGTGTGCCGGTGGCCCGCGACTCCTCCACCCGGTCGGGCGCGGCGCTCGCGGGCGGCACAGGGCGCAGTGCCTCGCCCTTCGGATCGGGCACGGGCATCCGGACCTCCTCGGGCGGACCGTGGGACGTGGTGGCTTCCGGTTCTCGGTCGTGGGCGCTGGGCTCGCGGCGGTTCTCGGGTCGGCGGCTCCGGGTGCTCGGTACTCGGCTCTCGGTGCTCGGGAGGAGCCCACCGATTGCCAAGGTATGACGGACTCCGCGTTCCCGCTCGCCCCGCGGGCCCCGCGCTGCTCCGCCGTCTCCGACCTACGGCGGAGGCGCCGCGCCGACCCGACGGCGGATACTCGGCTGCGAGTCCGGCAACGGGGGCCGGGCACGAACGGGGAGCAGCGAGAATGAGCCACAGCGCGCCAGGTGATCCTTCCGGCCCTCCCACGAAGGGTCCCGCCACGAGCGGCCCCGCCTCGAACGGTCCGGCCTCGAACCGTCCCGCCTCGAACGGTCCCGCCACGAGCGGCCCTTCCGGGGTCCGGCCCGGCGCTCCCTCCGACTCCCCGGCGCCCGAGCCGTACGCCGCCGCGCTCGGGGCGGCCTTCGTGGCCGTGGCCGACACGCTCGACGGGGGCGGCGCGGTCGGGGACGTGCTGGTCGGGCGGTGTGTCGGGGTGCTCGGGGCGGCGGCGGCCGGGCTGCTGCTGGTGGCGGAGTCGCGCGGGAGCGCGGAGCCCGAGGTGGTCGCGGTCACGGACGAGGCCGTACGGGCGCTGGTCGCCGCCGAGGGCCCGGGCCGGGAGTGCCACCGCGCGGGCGCGCCGGTGCGCGCCGACGTGCTGGGCGCGGCGGCGGGCCGGTGGCCCGATTTCACCGGGGCCGCGCTGGCCGCGGGCTACGGCGCCGTCCTCGCCGTCCCCATGCGCTGGCGCGAGGAGACCATCGGCGCCCTGACGCTGTTCCGTACGGCGCCCGGCCCGCTCCCCGACGGCTACGCCGAGCTGGCCCAGGCGCTCGCCGACGTCACCACCATCGGGGTGCTCCAGCGCCGGGTCAGACGGCAGCGCGAACAGCTCGCCGACCAGCTCCAGTCCGCCCTGGAGAGCCGGGTCCTGGTCGAGCAGGCCAAGGGACTGCTCGCCGAGCGCTGGCAGGTGAGCGTGGACGCCGCCTTCACCGCGCTGCGCAGCCACGCCAGGACACGCCGCATCCGGCTGTCCGACCTGGCGCAGGGCCTGCTCGACAGCACGGTGGACGCGGCGGAGCTGCGCGGGGGCCCCGGCCGGTGACGCCGCCCATGCCGCGGCCGGTGACGTCGCATTGCGTAGAGAACGTGTAACCAACCGTCATATTCCCTCTGGTGCGCGGGAGTTCGGTGTTCTAGGGTGTGGGGCACTTCGCGGCCCGCGACCCCGGTCGCGGCGCTCAGACCCGTACTCTCCCGTCCGCTCAGGCACGGCCCGACGACGCCAGGACTTGGTTTGCCCATGGTCAAGCTCGCGGCATCCGCGTACCTCCCCCCACGCGAAGCCGACCGCCCGGTGCTCGACGTGTCCTGGACCTTCTCCGTCGGCCGCCTGCCCGGCAGCGACGAACTGGCGGCCCGTATGACCCGCGCCGCCCTCGACACGCTCGGCGGCCCGTACGGCGGGATCGGCGCCCTGATCACCGACGCCACCTCACTGGCCTGCGCCTACCTGGTCGCCCACAGCCTGGCCCGGCGCTACCGCGTCACCCTGGGCGTGGACGGCGGGCACTGCGCGGTCGCGGTCACCGACTACGGCTACGACCACGGGCTGCCCGGCGACGGCGCGGAGCCGGTGCCGGAACCGGCCCGCGACGAGGCCAGGGACCTGTGCAGGCGGCTCGCCGAGGCCGCGGCCCACCCGGTGACGATCGACGGGGTCCAGGTGCACCACGCCGTGGACGGCGCCGTGCTCATCCGCTTCAGGACCCAACTGCCCCACGCCCCCACGGTTCCCCCCACTCCCCCGGCCGCGCCGGACGCCTCCCGCAGTCCAGGCGCCCGAGGGTGAGGAGCGCCCGGCCGGGCGGCTTCGCGGGGGAGGCGAGCCACCGGCCGGGCGCGGTACGCACCCCGGGAGGGATGCGGGTCTCGACACGCGTGCCGGGCCGTCCGCGTGCCGGGCCGTACGTGCGTCGGGTCGGACGCCGTCGGGCCGTACGTGCGTCGGGCGCACGCGCCTCGGGCCGTACAGCGTGCGTCAGGTCGTACTGCGTGCGTCAGGTCGTGCGGTTGCCGGTCAGCGCCGCGAAGACCACGACGTTCGCCGAGTACGCCTGCTTCTCCTTGTCGAAGGAGCCGCCGCAGGTGATCAGCCGCAGTTCCGGGCGCCCGGAGGACCCGTACACCCGGTTGGCGTCGAAGTGGTCCTTCTCCACCACCTCGACGCCCTCGACGGAGAATTCGGCGACCGTGCCGTCCGCGCGGGTCACCTCCACCAGCGCGCCCGGCTCGACGGTGCTCAGCCCGTAGAAGACGGCCGCGCGGGTCTCGGTGTCGACGTGGCCGACGATCAGCGCCGCGCCCGCCGTTCCCGGCGACGGTCCGTCGCGGTACCAGCCCGCGACGTCCGGGGTGGCGTACGGCGGCGGGTCGACCGCGCCGTCCTTCAGGCCGCGGCCGACGAGCTTGGCGTGCAGCCCGATCGAGGCGATGTCGATGCGCAGCGGCGTGGAGGCGGCCATCGGCAGGTGGGGGGCGTAGACCTCGCGCGGGCGGTCGGCAGCGGCGGCGGCCAGCGCCCGGCCGCCGGGGGTGGCCTCCGTGCCGCTGCCGCCGCCGTCGTGCCCGAACAGCCAGGCCGCGAGCAGCACGAGGGCGACGGCCGCGGTCGTCCAGGTCCTGTTGTCGGGCCGTGGACCGTCCTCGCCGCCGCCCGCGGCCTCCGCCCCTTCCGCCATGCCGGTCAGCCGCGGTCGGAGCTGCGGCGCCGGTGGATCACGAGGCCCGCCAGGCCGATGGCCGCGAAGCCGCCGGTGACCAGCAGCGCGCTGGTGTCGGAACCGGCCGTGCCGGGCCCGGCCGCGAGCTGCGCGGTACCGCCGCCGCCCGCGGGGACGGGCGCGATCGGCAGCGAGGTGCTGGCGCCGGTGACCGTCACGGACGCGGACGCGGAACTGGAGGAGCCGTTGCACTCGACGGAGATCTCATACGAGCCGTCGACCGCGTCGGACTTGATGAACGCGGTGCCTTCGAGCGAGTGGGAGCCGTCGCTCGCCGGGGCGAGGGTGACGGTGTCCACGAAGACCTCGGCGCTGGCGCGGGCCTTGCCGCCGGACTTGCAGGAGGTCTCCAGGTGCAGGCTCACGACACCACCCGGCGCCACGCTGGCGGGCGACACGTCCATCGAGTCCGAGGAACTGGACGACGAGGACGAGGACGACGACGAGGAGGAAGAGGACGACGATCCCCCTCCGCCCGAGTCGGCGATCGCCTGGCTGGGCAGCCCCGAGGCGCCACCGAGCGCGAACACTCCGACGGCACCGGCTGCGGCGATGACGGGCAGTTTCAGACCGAACATGGAGACCTCCGCTCGTCCGGGAGCGGGGACTCGCGCCCGGTGCTTACGAACATCCCTGCGACGGCCGCCGCCCGCACCCCGAGGGGCGCCTCAATCGTCCATCAGGGTGAGGGACGCTCTACGGAGAGTGACGAATCGGTGTGTCGGCTCGGCTTTCCCGGGCCCGGGGCTCCGGGGGCCGCGCGCCGGCTCGGGGGCCGGCGCTGGGGGCTGCGGGCCGGGGCTCAGATCTCCGACACGAGGTCCGCGATCGAGTTCACGACGCGCGAGGGGCGGAAGGGGTGGCGGTCGATGTCGGCGGGCGCGGTGAGGCCGGTCAGCACCAGGAACGTGGTCATGCCGGACTCCAGGCCGGCCAGCACGTCGGTGTCCATCCGGTCGCCGATCATCGCGCTGGTCTCGCTGTGCGCGCCGATCGCGTTGAGCCCGGCGCGCATCATCAGCGGGTTGGGCTTGCCCACGAAGTAGGGGTCCTTGCCGGTGGCCTTGGTGATCAGCGCGGCCACGGAGCCGGTCGCGGGCAGCACGCCCTCGGGGGACGGCCCGGTCTCGTCGGGGTTGGTGCCGATGAAGCGGGCGCCGTTGTTGATCAGCCGGATCGCCTTGGTGAGCGCCTCGAAGCTGTAGGTGCGGGTCTCGCCGAGGACGACGTAGTCCGGGTCGGTGTCGGTGAGGATGTAGCCGACGTCGTGCAGGGCGGTGGTCAGCCCCGCCTCGCCGATCACGTACGCGGTGCCGCCGGGGCGCTGGTCGTCCAGGAACTTGGCGGTGGCCAGCGCGGACGTCCAGATGTTCTCGACCGGTACGTCGAGACCCATGCGGGTCAGCCGGGCGTGCAGGTCGCGCGGGGTGTAGATGGAGTTGTTGGTGAGCACCAGGAAGGGCTTGCCGGACTCCTTCAGCCCCTTGATGAAGGCGTCGGCGCCCGGGATGGGCGTGCCCTCATGGATCAGCACCCCGTCCATGTCGGTGAGCCACGACTCGATGGGCCTGCGTGTCGACACGGGTTCCGCTCTCCTGTTCCTCGCACAGCTCGCGCCCGGGGCATCCGCTCGCGGCATCCGCGCGCCGCTTCCGCGCACGGCTTCAGCCCACGGCCTCAGCACGCCGGCTTCTGCCCACGGCTTCACTCACCAGCGTAGCCGGGGCGGATGGCACCCGCCCCGGCCGTCTCGCGTGCTGGTCGGCCGCCGCGTCACGGCGGTCCCCCGGTCAGCCAACGGCCGGCTGACCGGTGACCTGCCGCTCGGCCAGGAGTCAGCTTCCGGTGGCGGTCTTCCACGCGTCCACGTAGTCGGTCAGGTGGGCGTCGATGTCGGACCAGTCGGGGGTGAAGACGTCCACGCCCGACATGATCTGCTTGAGCTCGGCGGCGTTGGCGTCGGTCGCGGTCACGTCGGTGCGGGCCGCGAAGCCGCCGCCGATCGAGGAGACCTCCTGCTGGACCTCGGTGGTCAGGAAGTAGTCGAGCAGCTTCTTGGCCGCGTCCTCGTGCGGCGCGTTCTTCACCAGCCCGGCCGCGTACGGCAGCGCGAAGGTGGTCGGCTTGCCCGAGGCGTCGGCGGCCGGGAAGAAGATGCCCTGGTGCGGCATCGTCGCCTGGTCCGCGTAGTTCATCTGCACATCGCCGTTGGCGACCAGCAGTTCGCCCTTGTCGACCTTGGAGGCGAGCTGGCCGGTGGACGCGGACGGGCCGACGTTGTTGGCCTGGAGCTTCTTCAGGTACTCCATCGCCGGGGCCTGGCCGCCGAAGTCGTGCATGGCCTTGATGACGACGGCGGTGCCGTCGCCCGCGACACCGGGGGTGGAGTACTGGAGCTTGTTCTTGAACTTGCCGTCCAGCAGGTCGTTCCAGGTCTTGGGCGGGGTCGGCAGTTCCTCGGTGTTGTAGATGAAGCACAGGTAGTTGTTGACGATCGAGGTCCAGTTGCCGTCCGCGCCCTTGTCAGCGGCGTCGACTTTGTCGGAACCGGCGGGCTTGTACGTGGTCAGCAGCCCCTTGGCGTCGGCCTGCTGGATGAAGGGCGGCAGCGTGACGATCAGGTCGGCCTTGGTGTTGGACTTCTCGCGGATCACGCGCTGCACGACCTCGCCCGAGCCGCCCTCGACGTAGTTGACCTTGATGCCGGTCTTCGCCGTGAAGTCCTTGAACACCTTGTCGTAGAAGCCGTCCCCGGCCTCGTTGTGCAGGCCGTCGGCGCTGTAGACGGTGACCTCGGTGGACGCCTTGCCGTCCGAGGAACCGGAGCCGGAGTCGGAGGAGCCGCCGCAGGCGGCGAGGGCGAGACCGAGCGTGAGGGTGCCGGCGACGGCGGTGAGCGGGGTGATGGGGCTGCGCTTGCGCATGGCAGGTCGAACTCCTTGCTGGGTGTGGTCAATCGGGAAGGAGAAAGGGGAAAAGGGGGTCAGCGGTAGGAGGCCCGGGTGCGGACGCGGGACATCCCGAGCAGGACGAGCAGGGTCGTCACCATGAGGACGACGGCCAGGGCGGCGCCCGAGTAGAGCGAACCGCGGTTCGTCGCGCCGTAGATCTGGACCGGCAGCGGCAGCCAGTCGGGCGGGTAGAGCATCATCGTGGCGCTCAACTCGCCCATGGACAGGGCGAAGCAGAGTCCGGCGGCGGCGGTGAGCGAGGGCAGCAGCAGCGGAAGCCTGATCCGCCACAGCACGTACGCGGGCCGCGCGCCCAGGCTCGCGGCGCTCTGCTCGTACGCCGGGTCAAGGCGGACGAGCGCGGCGCTCACGGACTGGTAGGCGAAGGCGGTGACCAGGACGGTGTGGGCCAGGATCACGATCTCGCGGGTGCCGTTGAGCAGCAGCGGCGGCTTGGAGAAGGCGACCAGCAGGGACAGGCCGACCACGACGGACGGCACGGCGACGGGCAGCATGAACAGGGTGTCGAGCAGGCGCCGTTGCCAGCCGCGCAGGCGTTCGGCGGCGAGCGCCGCCCAGCCGCCGACGAGCAGGGCCAGCACGCTGGCGGCCAGCGCCGTCCACAGGCTGGTGGTCAGGGCGTGCGCCGAGTCGCCCTTGGTGATGTCCTGATAGTGCGTCAGCGTCGGGTGGGACGGGAAGGCGCCGCTCCAGTTGGTGGCGAAGGACGCCATCAGCACGACGAGGAAAGGCAGCGCGAAGACCGGCAGGAACAGGACGAAGAAGACGGCCCAGGCCGTCCAGCGACCGCTGCGGCTATGCACCAGCACGGCGGGCACCTCCGGTGAAGCCTCCTGCGAGGGTGGTGGTACGGGCCACGACAGCCCGGTAGAGGCCGTAGAGCGTCACCGACAGCACGACGGCGACGACCGCGACGACGCACGCCCCCGGGTAGTCGCCGTCGAGGATCGCCTTGCTGTAGACGAGCATCGGCAGGGTGGTGACGCCTTTGGCGCCGGTGAAGAGCACGATGCCGAACTCGTTGAGGCACATGACCAGGACGAGGCTGCCGCCCGCCGCGAGCGACGGCAGCGCCTCGGGGAGGATCACCTGCCGTACGATCCGCGGCGCCCGCGCGCCCAGCGACGAGGCGACCTCCAACTGGGCGGTCTCCACCTGGGAGAAGGCCGCGAGCAGCGGGCGCATCACGAAGGGCGTGAAGTACGTGATCTCCGCCAGGAGTACGCCCCACGGTGTGCGCAGGAAGTCGATCGGGCCGCTGCCGCTCGCGCCGCCCGTCACGTCCGTCCACAGGCCGTTGGCCATGCCGACGGTGCCGTAGAGGAACAGCAGCGCGAGGGTGATCAGGAAGGAGGGGAAGGCCAGGAAGATGTCGATGAAGCGGCTGAGCGCCTTGCCGCCGGGGAACGGCACGAAGGCGATCACCAGGGCCAGGACGAAGCCGAGGACCAGACAGCCCGCGGTCGAACCGACCGCGATCCACACGGTGTTCCACAGCGCCTTGCGGAACGACTCCTCCGTGAACACGTCGGTGTACGCGGACACGGAGTGGCCGCCGCTGTCCGGTGAGAGGGACTGCTTGCCGACGAGGAAGAGCGGATAGAGGAAGAAGAAGCCGATCGCGGCCAGGGGCGGCAGGGCCCAGAGCGGGCCGGGCACGGTCAGCCGCCGCGAACCGCCCTTGTCCGCGGCGGACGTGGCGGTGCGCGCGGCCGGTCGGGCGTCCGCTGTGGCGTCCGGTGGGGTGTCCGGTGTGGCGCCCGGCTTCGTTTCCGGTACGAGCGGCGCCTGCGTCGTCCTAGCCAACGCCGACACCTCCCGCGCCGAGCCCCGCGGGCAGCAGCACCGCGTCCTCGGCCGCGAAGGTCAGCCCGACCTCGTCGCCCGCCCGCGGCGGCTGCCGCAAGTCCCCTACGTCGGCGCGCAGTTCGTGCCCGTACGCCGCGACGAGCAGCCGGTGCGTGTGGCCGCGCCACTGCACGGCGGTGACGGTGCCGCGCAGGACGTTGCCGCCGCCTTCCCCGGATGCGGCGGCCAGCCGCAGCGCGTGCGGGCGGACGCACAGCGTCGCCTCGGCGCCCGGCGCCGGGCCGTCCGTACCGCTCGCGGCCACCTGGAGGGTGGTGTCCGCCAGCCGTACGGCGCCGTCCTCCCCCGCCCTGACGTTCAGCAGATTGGCGTTGCCCACGAAGGAGGCCGTGAAGGCCGTGCGCGGGTGCCGGTAGAGGTCGTGCGGGGTGCCGCAGTCCCGGAGCCTGGCCTTGTCCAGGACGGCGATACGGTCGGCGAGCGTCAGCGCCTCGATCTGGTCGTGGGTGACGTACAGGATCGAGACCTCGGGCAACTCGCGGTGCAGCCGGGCCAGTTCGGTGAGCATCCCGGAGCGGAGCTGCGCGTCGAGCGCCGACAGCGGCTCGTCGAGCAGCAGCACCCCCGGCCTGATCGCCAGCGCGCGGGCGATGG
Organism: Streptomyces sp. NPDC024632; assembly: GCF_055559175.1. Classification (NCBI taxonomy): domain Bacteria; kingdom Bacillati; phylum Actinomycetota; class Actinomycetes; order Kitasatosporales; family Streptomycetaceae; genus Streptomyces; species Streptomyces sp. NPDC024632. The sequence goes on along the minus strand of NZ_JBVHLD010000007.1, from coordinate 129,957 downwards.
CCACGCGCTGCTGCTGCCCGCCGGACAGCTCCCGCGGATAGCGCCGGGCGTACGCGGCCATGCCGGTCATCTCCAGCGCGTCCGCCACCCGCCCGGGCACCTCGCCGCGCGGCACCTTCTGCGCCTTGAGCCCGAACGCCACATTCTGGTCCACCCGCAGATGCGGGAAGAGCGCGTACTGCTGCACCACCATCCCGATGCCCCGCCGGTACGGCGGCAGGTCCGTCACGTCCCGTCCCCCGATCACCACCCGCCCGCTGACCGGCCGCACGAACCCCGCCACCGCCCGCAGCGCCGTCGTCTTCCCCGACCCCGACGGGCCGAGCAGCGCCATGACCTCCCCGCGCTCGACGGTCAGGTCGAGCGAGTCCAGCACCGTCTGGCCGTGGTAGGCAACGGTCACCTGCGCGAACCGGATGCCCGCGGGGCCGGTCGTGCCCGCGCGCGGGGGCGCGGGCGTCGGCTCCGCCGCCGGGTGGTCGGCGGCGGTCATCGCGGGGTCTCCCGGCGGGCGACGGCGGCGGGGAGTTCGGCGATCGAGGCCAGGACGTGGGTGGCGCCCGCGGCGATGAGCTGAGCCTCGGTGTGAGCGCCGGTCAGGACGCCCGCGACCAGCGGGGCGCCCGCGCGGACGCCGCTGAGCATGTCGTAGGCGGTGTCGCCGGCCACCGCGACCTGGCGGACGGAGTCGGTGCCGGTGCGCAGCAGCGCGGTGAGCACCATGTCGGGGTAGGGGCGGCCACGGCCCGCGTCGGCCGGGCACAAGGTGAGGTCGGCGACGTCGCGCCAGCCGAGCGCGTCGAGGATCGCGTCCTGCGTGACGCGGGAGAAGCCGGTGGTCAGGACGACCTTGCGGCCCGTCTCGCGCAGCGCGTCGATCGTCTCGCGCGCGCCGGGCAGCGGCGCGCACCGGCCGCCGTCGACGAGTGCGGCGTACGCGGTCTCGAACGCCGCGTTGCCGCGCCGTGCCGCCCGCTCGTCACCGAACAGGGCGCGGAAGACGGTGATCTTGGACTCGCCCATCGTGGCGCGTACGTAGTCGAGTTTGGCGCTGTGGTCCGCGCTGCCGGGCTCGACCCCCAGCTCCTCGGCCGCCCGCGAGAAGGCCAGTTCGACCAGCCCGTCGTCGGCGACGGTGGTCCCGGCCATGTCGAGGACGACGAGCCGCAGGTCGGACGTATCGCCTGGGGCGGAGGCGGAGGCGGCGGGTCCCGGCTCCGTGGGTGCGGGGGCGGCGGCAGCCGCCGTGGTCTCGGTCATGTCGTTCACCAGCCGATCTCGTTCGCGGTGTCCTCGCCGATCGCCGGGGAGCAGGTCATGCCGCGACCGCCGGGGCCGGTGACCAGCCACACGCCGTCGCGTACCTGCTCGCGGTGGACGACCCGGGTGGTGTCGGCGCACTGCGCGTACACCCCGGCCCAGCGGCGGCGGATCTTGGGCAGGGGGCGGCCGAGGAGTTCGGCGGCCCGTTCCAGCAGGTGGTCGTACGGGTCCTCGATCACGTCGAAGGCGAAGGCTTCGTCGTATTCGTGGGTGTCGCCGATGGTGAGGCCGCCGTCGAGGCGCTGGACCATGAGCAGTTGCATGCGGTGCTCGGCGGCGACCGGCGGCTGCGGCTGGCCCGCGCGCAGGGCGTCGAGCGCGGCGCCGTCGTAGGCGGGGTAGTAGCGGAAGCTGTCGGCGTCGGCGACGGAGGTCGTCAGCGGTTCGCCGAGCGGGTCGGTCTGCGCCATCTGGAGCCGGACCCTGCGTACCGGCAGGCTCGGCGCGAGTTCCTTGACGAGACCGGTCAGCCAGGCGCCGGTGGCGACGACGACGCTGTCGGAGGCGTACGACGTGCCGTGGTCGTCGCGGACCAGGCCGGTGTCGACGTCGCGGACCTCGCGGCCGGCGACGAAGGTGTAGCGGCCGGTCGCTTCGAGGTGGGCGCGCAGGGCGGGCAGGGCGACACGCGACTCGACGGCGGCGTCGCGCTCGCAGAGCAGGGCGCCGAGGAGTTCGCCGCGCAGGGCCGGGTTGTGGGCGGCGACCTCGGTGGGCGACAGCCACTTGTAGCCGCGCTCGGCGGCGTCGGGGCGGCCCAGGACGTCCTCGGCGACGGCCCGCTCGGCCGGGGTGCGGACCACGGTGAGCGAGCCGTTGGCGCGGAAGCCGACGCCGGGCACGCGGGCGCCGATCCCCTCCCACAGCTCGCGGGCGCGCAGCGCGGTCTCCAGTTCGGCACCGGCCGCCCGGCCGCCGACCCACACGAGGCCGAAGTTGCGCACGGACGCGCCGCGGGCCTCCCGCTCGCGCTCCAGGTGGACGACCTCGTGGCCGCGGTTGACTGCGTGCCAGGCATGCATCGTGCCCAGCGCTCCGGCTCCTACGACAGTGACTCTCACGCCGTCGAGATTCGCGGCGGAGGGTGGCCGTCTCGCGTCCGGCTACCGACGTCCGGGTGAACAGGTCTCCAAGCTTGGACTAGACCCGTTATCATTTCGTGACTAAAAAGGAGACGTCGGCCACCGGGGACCTCAGCCCCGCCGGTCGCTCTTCTCCATGTGGACGGTGAAGCTGAAGCGGTCGCCGCGGTAGAGCGACCGCACCCGCTCCAGCGGCTCGCCCGCCTCGTCCCGGCTCGACCGGTGCAGCAGCAGCATCGGCAGCGCGGGCGGCGTACCGATCAGCAGCGCCTCGCGCGGTGTGGCCAGCACCGTCTCGATCCGCTCGTCCACCGAGACCGGCTCGACGCCGATCCGCTCGCGCAGAAAGGCGTAGAAGGAGGTGTCGGGCGCGAAGTCCCTTTCCAGGTGCGGCAGTCGGGCCACCGCGAGATACGTGCTCTCCAGGCCGACCCGCTCCTCGTCGGCGAGCAGCACGCGCTCCATGTGCCACACCGGGTCGCCGGGCGCGAGCCGCAGTTCGGCGGCGAGACCGGGGTCGGCGGGCAGCCGCTCCAGCGCGATCAGATTACGGCCGGGGACGCGGCCCTGCCGCCGTACGCCCTCGGTGTAGCTGTCGGTGGACAGCGGCTGTTCCAGCTTGGGCCCGGCCACGACGGTGCCGCGGCCCCTGCGGCGCACCCGGCCCTGGATCAGCAGTTCGCGCAGCGCCTGCCGTACGGTCTCCCGCGCCACCTCGAAGCGGGCCGCCAACTCCCGCTCCGTGGGCAGCAGTCCGCCCTCGCCCAACTCGTCGAGCACGACTTCGAGGCGGGTCTTGACGGCGAAGTACTTCGGCACCCGCCCGTGCTCCGGGATGCCCGCCCGGATCGGGCTCTGCGGATCTGCGTCGGCCATTGCCCGATCCTCGCAGACCGGACGGGGTGCCCGGTCCCGGAGCCCTGCTCACGGGCGGGCGGGGACGCGTCAGGCGTGGGTGAGGACATTGCCGAAGAGCGGGGCCAGGACGAGCAGGGCGGCGCCCTCGGCCACCGCGCGGGGGCCCGCCGCGGCGAATCCCACGGGCACGCTCCGGCCGCGTTCGGCCAGCACGGCCGCGACCTGCTCCGCGAAGACGGCGGGCGCGGCCAGTACGGTCCTGCCGCCCAGCACCACCCGGTCGATGTCGAGCAGCGCGACCAGATTCGCCGCCCCGACGCCCAGCAGCCGGGCCGCGCCCACGGTGTCGCCGCGCCCGGCCGCCGCCAGGCACAGCGCCTCCAGGCAGCCCCGGTTGCCGCACTCGCACAGCACCCCGCCCAGCTCCACCGCCTGGTGCCCGAACTCCCCCGCCCCGGTCCGCCCGCCGCGGTACACCTCCCCGCCCAGCACCAGCCCGGCGCCGAGCCCGGCCCCGAGGTGCAGATACGCGAAGGCCGGGGGGCCGCCTGCGGCGGGGCGGGGACGGACGGCTGCGGACTCCGCCGCCGTCGGCGGCTCGCCGCCAAGGGCGGGGTCGGACTCCGTCGCGGGACCGCCGGCTTCGGACGCGGGACGACCGGCTCCGGACGCGGGACGACCGGCTCCGGGGGCCGGGGCGGGGACGGGGGCCGGGGCTGTGACGGGGGCCAGGGCGGACTCCGTCGGTGCGGACCACTCGCCGGGGGCGGCGGCCGGGGGCGGTGAGCCCTCCCCGGTCCCGGCCAGAACGGCCCCGGTCGGGACGCTTCCCGCCGGGACGGCCTCGGCCAGGATCGACAGGGCCGCCGCGTTGGTGTTCTTGTCGAGGGCGACCGGGAGGCCGAGGGCGGCGGCCAGGCGGGCGCGGAGCGGGACGCCCTGCCAGTGCGGGAAGCCGGTGACGCGGTGGAGGGTGCCGGTGCGGTGGTCGAGGGGGCCGCGCATGCCGACGCCGACGCCGAGGACGGCGCCGGGGGCGCGGGCGGCGATGAGCCGTACTTCGTGGACGATCGCGGCGAGCGCGGACTCCACGGGCAGGCCGAGGTCCAGCGGCGCCTCGCGTTCGGCGACGGTACGGCCGGTGAGGTCGGTGAGGACGGCGGTGAGCCGTTCCCCGTCGAGGTGGACGCCGACGGCGTGCCGGGCGCCGCTGACGAGCCGCAGTTCGGTGCGCGGCTTGCCGCCGGTCGAGGCGCGCCGCCCGGCCTCCTCGACGAGTCCCTCGGCCCGCAGCCGGGCGGTGATCTTGCTGACCGCCTGGGGGGTGAGGCCGGTCCGCTCGGCCAGCTCCAGGCGGCTGATGCCCCGCGCGCGGCCGTCCGTACCGCCGCTGCCCGTACCGCCGCCGCTCGTACCCCCGCTGTCCGTGCCGCCGCCGCTCGTACTCCGGCTGTCCGTACCGCCGCTGTCCGTGCCTGCGTCGGCGGGCGACAGCGTGGCCGTACGGAGCAGGCCGAGGACGAGCGCGGCGTTGTGGCTGCGGAGGGCGGGGAGGTTGGCGCCGGGCGCGGACGGGTTCACCCCGCCATTGTCCCGCCCGCTTGCACTTTGGCAACACTGTTGCCAAAGTGGAGCGCATGAGCACCTCCGGCACTCCCCTTCGCGTCGGCCTCGTCGGCTACGGCCCGGCCGGCTCCTTCTTCCACGCCCCGCTGATCGCCGCCACCGAGGGCCTGGTCCTCGACACGATCGTCACCGGCAGCCCCGAGCGCCGCGCCCAGGCGCTGGCCGAGCACCCGGACGTACGGTTCGCCGCGGCGGCCGACGAGCTGTGGGCGCGCGCGTCCGAGCTGGACCTGGTCGTCCTGGCCTCCCCCAACCGCACCCATGTGCCGCTGGCCACCGCCGCGTTGGACGCCGGGCTGCCGGTCGTGGTGGACAAGCCGCTCGCGGGCACCGCGGCCGAGGCGCGCGAACTGGCCGCCTTCGCCGAGCGCCGCGGCCTGCTGCTCTCCGTCTTCCAGAACCGGCGCTGGGACAGCGACTTCCTCACCCTCCAAGGGCTGCTGGACAAGGGCGAGTTGGGCGAGGTGCAGCGCTTCGAGTCGCGGTTCGAGCGGTGGCGCCCGCAGCCCAAGGGCGGCTGGCGCGAGTCCGGCGACCCGGCCGAGATCGGCGGCCTGCTGTACGACCTCGGCAGCCACCTCGTCGACCAGGCGCTCGCGCTGTTCGGCCCGGCCGCCCTGGTGTACGCCGAGTCCGACGTCCAGCGGCCCGGCGCCGCCGCGGACGACGACACCTTCATCGCCGTCACCCACACCAACGGCGTCCACTCCCACCTGTGGATGAGCGCCACCACCGCCCGCCTCGGGCCGCGCTTCCGCGTCCTCGGCAGCCTCGGCGGCTACGTCACCTACGGTCTTGACCCGCAGGAGGCCGCGCTGCGCGAGGGCCTGCGCCCCGGCGAGGGCACGGCGTGGGGCGCGGAGCCGGAGTCCTCGTGGGGCACCGTCGGCACCGACGACAACTCGCGCCGGGTGCCGTCCGTGCCCGGCGACTACCCCGCCTTCTACGCCGGTGTCCTGGCCTCCCTGCGCGACGGCACCCCGCCGCCGGTCACGGCGCTGGAGGCCGCCGCCGCCCTGGACGTCCTGGAGGCCGCGAAGCTCTCGGCCGCGCAGGGCCGGACGGTGGCGCTGTGACCGCGCCCGGTGGCGAGCGCGTCGCCGAACTCGTGGCGCAGGAAGCGGAGTTGGTGTTCCCCCGGTTCACCCACGACGACGCCTGGCGGCTCGGCTCCCTGCTGGTCGAGATGGCCCGCGAGGGCGGCGCCGCCGTCACCGTCGACATCCGGCGCGGCGGTCAGCAGCTCTTCCACCACGCCCTGGACGGCACCACCCCCGACAACGACGCCTGGCTGGCCCGTAAGGCGCGGGTCGTCGAGCGCTACCACGCCTCGTCGCTGCTGGTCGGCGAGCGGTTCCGGGCCAAGGGCGGCAGCTTCGAGGAGTCCTCGCGGCTCGACCCCGACCTGTACGCGGCGCACGGCGGCGCGTTCCCCCTGCGGGTGGCGGGAGTCGGCGTGGTCGGGGTCGTCGCCGTCTCCGGCCTCCCGCAGGTCGAGGACCACGCGCTGGTCGTGGCGGCGCTCACCCGCTATCTGGCGGAGGCGGGCGCCTGACGGCGAGCGGGGTGGGTGGCCGTGATCGCCGTGAGCTTGACGGTCGGTCGCCGTGAGCTTGACGGTCGCCGTGAGCTTCATGGTCGCCGTGATCGCTCAGTCGGCCTGATCGCTCAGTCGGCGTGATCGCTCAGTCGGCGGGGGCCCCGAACCACTTCGGCATCAGGGCGCGCAGTTCCGCCTGGTCCTCACCGACCCACACGACATGGCCGTCCGGGCGCAACAGGACGGCGGAGACGTCCAGTTCCTCGCTGACGTCGACCACGTGGTCGACCCGGTCCGCCCACCCGTCGACCGAGAGCGCGCCGGTCCGGTCGAGCAGCAGACCGCGCCCCTGGTGCATCAGCCCGTAGAGGTGGCCGCGCTTCAACTCCACGTCGCGCAGCCGCCGGCCGAGCAGTTCGTGCCCCTCGCCGACGTCGTAACGGATGGCGATCGCGGTGATCTTCTCGATCAGGTACGTGTTGACGTTCTCGAACTCGGCCAGTTCCGACAGCAGTCGGCGCACCGCCATGGCTCCCGGCTCGGTGGACATCAGCTCCATCTGGGCGCGGGTGTTGTCCAGTACGGCGGCGGCCACCGGGCGGCGCTCGGTCTCGTAGGTGTCCAACAGCCCTTCCGGGGCCCAGCCGTTGACGGCGGCGGCCAGCTTCCAGCCGAGGTTGAACGCGTCCTGCACGCCGAGGTTGAGGCCCTGGCCGCCGGTCGGCGGGTGGATGTGCGCCGCGTCCCCCGCCAGCAGCGCCCGGCCCACGCGGTAGCTGTCCGCCAGGCGGGTCGTGTCGCCGAACCGCGACAGCGAGCGCGGTGAGTGCACGCCGAAGTCGGTGCCGCCGAAGGCCGTCAGCCGCTCCTTGAAGTCCTCCAGCGTCGGCGGGACCGCCCGGTCCTCGCTGACGCCCTTCGCGGGCACGACCACCCGGTACGTCCCGTCACCGAGCGGCATCGCCCCGAAGCGCTTCTCCGTCTTGCGCACCTCGGCCGTCACGGCCGCCAACGTCTCCTGGTCGACGTCCAGTTCCATCTCGCCGATCAACGTCTCCACCCTGCTCGGCTCCCCCGGGAATCCGATGCCGAGCAGCTTGCGCACCGTGCTCCGGCCGCCGTCGCACCCCACGAGGTACCGCGACCGCAGCCGCGAACCGTCCGCCAGCTCCGCCGTCACCCCCTCGTCGTCCTGGCTCAGCCCCACGACCTCGCAGCCGCGCCTGAACTCCACGCCCAGCTCCCGCGCGTGCTCGGTCAGCAGCCGTTCGGTGACCGTCTGGAAGATCCCCAGCACATATCCGTGCGCCGTATCCAGCCGCCGCGGCCACTCCTTGCCGAGCCCCCCGAAGAATCCCCCGACCCGGTGCTGCGTCCCCAGCGCCAGGAACCGCTCCAGCAGCCCGCGCTGGTCCATGATCTCGATGCTCCGCGCGTGCAGCCCCAGCGCCCGCACCAACGACGTCGGCTCCGCCTCCCGGTCCAGCACCACGACGTCCACGCCCTGCAACCGCAGCTCGCTCGCCAGCATCAACCCCGTCGGCCCACTGCCGACGACGGTCACGTCCACCATCAGATGTCCCCGTCCACAAAGCCGTGCATTCCGCCAGATTCACCGCACCTCTGGCCTCCGGCCGCCCATTGTGCGACCCCAGCACCCCCTTGCCGCAAGGCCCCCCTTGCGCTATACCTTAAGAAGGGCAAGGAGTACCCACTCTCCTTGCCCATTCGCATGCCCGGCCTCCGCACCCCGGAATTCAGCCCGGCCCACCCCCGTACGCTGGCAGCCCGGACCGGGTCGACGTCATGGCCCGCGCGGGACAGCGACAGACGGCGGGGGCTGAGCATGGGTGGAGTGACGCGGTTCTGGACGGGCGAGCGGGTGCGCCTGCGGGGCCTGGAGCCCGAGGACTGGGAGCAACTGGCCGCGTTCGAGTCCGAGGCGGAGACGCAACGGGACGGTGAGCGGCTGATGCTGCCGATTTCCGCGGCCGCGGCTCGCAAGCGCCTTCAAGAGCAGAGCGAGAAAGGGCCGAGCCGTACGGAGGACGAGTACCTGCTCGTCATCGAGGCCCTGGACAGCGGGAAACCGGTGGGTGCTGTCGTGCTGAACGACTGCGACCGGCTGAACGGCAACTTCCATTACGGCATTCATCTCGGTGCCGCGTACCAGCGCCGCGGCTACGCGTCGGAGGCCATGCGGCTGGTCCTGTCGTTCATGTTCGGGGAACGGCGGTATCACCGCTGTTGTGCCGAGGTCTACGGAGGCAACGAGGGGTCGTTGGCGCTCCAGCGCAAACTCGGTTTCACCGCGGAGGGCGTGCAGCGTGAGCACGTGTTCCAGGGCGGCGCCTATCGGGACGTGCATCACTTCGGGCTGCTCGCGGTCGAATTCGAGGCCAACGAGCGGGCGGCAGGACGTGAGCCCTACTTCGTCACGGCGTGACGGGCTTCGGGGCGGGCCCGCCCGGGGAGCGGGCCCGCTGTGCGCATGCCGGTCAACGGCCGCGCGGTGGGGTCAGGCGGACGTGAACTGCTGGCGCTGCGTGCCGAGTCCGTCGATGCTCAGCTCGACGACGTCGCCGGGCCGGAGGTACGGCTTGGGTTCGGGCTGGCCCATCGCCACACCGGCGGGGGTGCCGGTGTTGATGACGTCGCCGGGGTAGAGCGTCATGAAGTGGCTGAGGTAGCGCACGACTTCGGCGACGGGGAAGATCTGGCTCGCGGTGGAGCCGTCCTGCTTCAGCTCGCCGTTGACCCAGAGCCGGAGGCGCAGGGCCTGCGAGTCGGGGACCTCGTCGGCGGTGACGAGCCAGGGACCGAGGGGGTTGAAGGTCTCGCAGTTCTTGCCCTTGTCCCACTGGCCGCCGCGCTCGATCTGGAACGCGCGCTCGGAGACGTCGTGCGCGATGGTGTACCCCGCGACGGCGGCCAGCGCCTCCTCGTGCGAGGCGGCGTAGCGCAGTTCGCGGCCGATGACGACGGCCAACTCCACTTCCCAGTCGGTCTTTTCGCTGCCGCGCGGCACCAGCACCGTGTCGTCGGGGCCGACGACCGTGTCCGGGGCCTTCATGAACACGACGGGCTCGCCCGGCGCCTGGGCGCCGGTCTCGGCCGCGTGGTCGTGGTAGTTGAGCCCGATGCAGACGATCTTGCCTATCCGGGACAGCGGCGGGCCGACCCGCAGCGACGGGTCGAGCGACGGGAGCGAGCCGTCGGCCGCGGCCTCGGCCACCGCGGTGAGCGCCGCCGAATCGGCGAGGAGCTTCCCGTCGATGTCGGTCACCAGACCGCTCAGGTCACGCAGGACACCGTCTCCGTCGAGCAGGGCCGGGCGCTCCGCCCCGGCGGGGCCGACTCGCAGCAGCTTCACGTGGGTACTCCCATTTTTTTCCGGTCGCCTCTGGGCGGCCTGCCCCGGTCCGGGGCTCGGTCATCGGTCGGCACCCGGTGGGAACGGTCATCGGATGTCTTGTCCGATCCTCCAACTCCGCCCCCGGCCCGCGCAACCCCCGGCCCACCCCGTGGGACAGCCGCCCCGGCGGGAGAACCGCACGGGCCCGGGCCCCGGACAGGCCCTAGCGGGAGGCGGTGGATTGGAGGGTGCCCCAGAGGACGAGACGGTAGCGGGAGGTGAATTCGGGAGTGCAGGTGGTGAGCGTGATGTAGTGCGCGACCCCGCGCATACGGGCGGAGGAGTGGACGGAGCTGTAGGGAATGGGCGCGATGACGGTGCCGTCGGAGGCATACGTCTGGGGAAGGACTTCGCGGATCACGTACGTGTAGCGATAGGCGGCCGTCTCGACCTCGACGGTGTCGCCGACGCGGAGCCGGTTGATGTAGCGGAACGGCTCGCCGTGGGTGTTGCGGTGCCCGGCGAGGGCGAAGTTGCCGGTGGCGCCGGGCCCCGCGGTGCCGGGGTAGTGGCCGACGTAACCGTGGTTGAGGATCGCGGACTTGCTGATGCCCTCGGCGATCGGCGCGGTGATCCCGATCCGGGGAATGTGGATGACGGCGAAGCCCGGATCGCGGGTGCCGCCCTTCGAGGAGGGCGGCGGCGCGGCGGCGGACGGGGCCGGGCCGCTCGGCGTGACGGCCGGATCGTCACTCGGCGCGCCGGCCCCCGGCGAGGGCGCCGCGGGAGAGGGCGACGACGTGCCCCAACTCCGTTCCAGCGCGGCGACTTCGCGCCGGGCCGCCGCGTGCGCCTGCACATTGGTCCACCACAACTGGTGGACGACGAGCAGGAGTACGAGCACCCCCGCGGTCATGGCCAGTTCGGCCGCCGCCCACAGCAGCCGCCCGGTCAGCGAGCGCCGAGGACGGGGCCCGCGGCCGTAACCGGGGCCGTACGCCTGCCCGTAGCGGCGGCCGTAGCCGTGCCCGTAGGCGACGACGCGCCGCCGCCGGGGCGGGCCCGACCCCCGCCTGGACGTCGCACCCCGCCGACCGTGCCGTATCTGACGAACCGTCACATCGGCAACGATACGGCGGTACGGCGCCGCCCGTCAGCCCCCCGCGAGGCGGGAGATGGCGAAGATGGCCAGGCCCGCGAGGGCGCCGACGACGGTGCCGTTGATCCGGATGAACTGGAGGTCGCGGCCGACGTGGTTCTCGATCTTGCGGGACGTCTGGTCGGCGTCCCAGCCCGCGACGGTCTCGGAGATCAGCGAGGTGATCTCGTCGCGGTAGGTGGTCACGAGATACGTGGCGGCGTCCTCCAGCCAGACGTCGACCTTCTCCTGGAGCCGCGGGTCGGTGGCCAGCTTGCGGCCGAGCGACAGCAGGGAGGCGCGGGCGCGCATCCGCAGCTCGCTGCGCTCGTCCTCGGCGGCGGCGACCATCATCGTGCGCACCGCGCCCCACACGGACGCGATGAGGTCCTGCACCTCGCCGCGCGCCAGCAGGTCCCTCTTCAGCCGCTCGACGCGGGCGCGGGTGTCCGGGTCGGACTGGAGCTCGACGGCGAAGTCGCCGAGGAAGCGGTCGACGGCGCCGCGCGCCGGGTGGCCGGGGGAATCGCGCATCTCGGTGACGAAGCGCAGCAGCTCCTTGTAGACCCGCTCGCCGACCTTGCGGTCCACGAAGCGCGGGGTCCAGCCGGGGGCGCCGCCCTGCACCGCGTCCATGACGGAGTCGCCGTGCTCGACCAGCCAGTCGTGGGCGCGGACGCAGACCAGGTCGACCATGCGGCGGTGGCCGCCGTCGGCGACGATCCGCTCCAGCATCTTGCCGAGCCCCGGCGCGACCTCCTGGGCCTCCGCGCGCCGGGTGATCGCCTCGCTGACCACGGCCTGCACGTCGGAGTCGCGCAGCACCGTGAACATGCCGCGCAGCGCGGCGGCGGCCTGCTCGGTGACCTTGTCGGCGTTGGCGGGCTCCGACAGCCAGCCGCCGAGCCGGGTGCCGACGCCGACCGCCCGCAGCCGGGTGCGGACGACCTCGGCCGACAGGAAGTTCTCGCCGACGAAGTCGCCGAGGCTGGCGCCGAGGGCGTCCTTCTTGGTCGGGATGATCGCGGTGTGCGGGATGGGCAGGCCCAGCGGGCGGCGGAAGAGCGCGGTGACCGCGAACCAGTCGGCGAGCGCGCCGACCATGCCCGCCTCCGCGGCGGCGGCCACGTAACCGGCCCAGCCGCCCGCGCCCCGCGAGTCCGCCCACTTCGCGAGCGCGTAGACGACGGTCGCGACCAGCAGGAAACCGGTCGCGATCAGCTTCATCCGGCGCAGGCCCCTGCGGCGCTCCTCCTCGGCCGCGGCGCCGCCGGGCGCGTCGGCCAGTCCGCCGCGCGGTGAGGGCCGCCCGCGCGGGGCGGAACCGGGCCCGGAGCCGGAGCCCGAGCCGCCGGAACCCCCGGAGCCGCCGTGGCCCCCGCCGCCTGCGCCGTTCCGGGACGCGCCGCCGGGGCCCGAGCCGTCGGCCGTCGGCGCAGCGTCCCCGGCCTCGGACCCGAGCGCGATCCGTCCGCCTGATTCCGGCCGTGCGCCGTTGGCCGCGGGGCCATGGGCCGCCGGGGCCGCACTGCCCGCACTGCCCGCACCCGCCGCCCCGCCCGTACCGGTCCCGCCGCTCGTGCTCGCCGTTTCCATCCGCTCCCGCTCCGCCCGCGTGTCCACCCGGGTATTGTCGCCGCCCGCGGCCGTCACGGCCCGGTGATCCTTGTCGTACGCGCGCACGTACGCCAGCCCGTACGCGCTCCGGTACGCCTGCCCGTACGCACGTACGCCCGCCCCTACCCGCTCCCGCTTCCCGCTTCCCGCTCCCGTGCGCCTCCTCGTCCGCGCGCCCGTACCCGTCGTGCCGGCGCTTTCCCCCCGCGCCGACAATGGGGGAACGAACGGCGGGTTCCCGGTGCCTCCCGGCACCGGGAACGGCCCACGACGCACGCATACCCCCGCACGGCACCGCCACGTACGAGCGACAGACAGCGACAGGGAGCACACCGCGATGACAGCGCCGCACGCCACCGGAGGGCTGCCCGGTTACGCCGAGCACTTCGAGGAGCCGGAGGGCTATCTCGACTTCGCCCGTTACGGTCCGCCCTCGCGGGACGTGCTGGCCGCGACGGCCGAGGCGCTGGAGAGGTCGGCCCACGCCGACCAGGACACGGTGAACGACCTGATGCGCGCCGAGCCCAGGGCGCGGGAGGCCGCCGCCCGGCTGGCGGGCACCGACGCGGCGCACACGGTGCTGCTGCCGAACACCTCGACCGGCCTGTTCCACGCGGCCTTCGGCCTCCCGGCGGGCACGGTGCTGGTGCCCGCGGGCGAGTTCCCCGCCAACCACTATCCGTGGCGGCGCAGCGCGGAGCTGGGCCGCGCCGTACCGCGCGTGCTGGAGCCGGACGCGCGGGGGCGGATCACCGCCGACGCCGTACGGGCGGCGCTGACCGACGACGTCGTGGCCGTGTCGGTCAGCGCCGTGGACTTCCGGACCGGCTACCGGGCGGATCTGGCGGCGCTGCGCGAGGTGATCGGCCCGGACCGGCTGCTGGTGGTGGACGCCATCCAGGGCTTCGGGGTGGCGGATCTGCCGTGGGCGGCGGCGGACGTGGTGGTCGCGGGCGGCCAGAAGTGGCTGCGGGCGAGCTGGGCGACCGGCTTCGGAATCCTCTCCGACCTCGCGCTCGACCGTCTGGAGCCGACGCTCGGCGGCTGGACCGGCGTCGAGGACGCGGGCGTCTTCGACGACGTCGAGCACCCGCCCGCGCCCGGCGCCCAGCGCTGGAGCACCACCAATCTGAGCCCGGTCACGGCCGCCGCGCTGGCCACGGCGCTGGAGCTGGTGGAGGGCGTCGGCGTACCGGCCGTCGAGGCGCACATCCGCGCGCGGGTCGGCCAGTTCATCGACGCCGTCCGGTCCTGCGGCGGCGACGTCCTGTCCCCCACCGATCCGGCCGAGCGGGCCGGGATCGTCTCCTTCCGGCTGCCCGGCACCGACCCGCGGCACGTCGCGAAGGCCCTGCACGCGCACGGGGTCACGCCGTCGGTCCGTACGGACTCGGTACGGCTGTCCGCGCACGCCTCCACCCGGCTCGCGGCCGTCGACCGCGTCCGCGCGGCCCTGACGTCGCTGCGCTGATCCGGCGGCGGGCGGCCCCGCGCACGCGTGCCGCCCACAGCGGCTGTCCCCCCGACGTCCCCCGCGTCCCCCGCGTCCCCCGTGCCGCCCCTGACGCGGAGGGCGTCGCGCCCACTCCCCGTGTGCTACACAGGGAGTAACCAAAGGGGCATTTTGCAGCAGCTCAAGCAGCACAGGCAGAACCCGCAGCAGCCGCACCTCACGCTCGGAATCATGGCGCAGACGCGCAAGGAGAACGAGCACCGTCTGCCCATCCATCCGGCCCACTTCGAACGCATCGACGCCGACCTGCTCGGCAGCATCTATCTCCAGACCGGTTACGGCGAGCACTTCGGTGTGCCGGACGAACAGCTCGCGCCGCTCGTCGCCGGCTTCCGGCGGCGCGAGGAACTGATCGCCGAGTGCGATGTCGTCCTGCTTGCCAAGCCGCTCCACGAGGACCTGGCGGAACTGCGCGAGGGCCAGGTCCTGTGGGGCTGGCCGCACTGCGTGCAGGACGAGAAGGTCACCCAGGCCGCGATCGACCGGCGGCTGACCCTGATCGCCTTCGAGGCGATGAACCACTGGCACCGCAACGGCTCGTTCAACCTGCACGTCTTCCACAAGAACAACGAGCTGGCCGGATACTCCTCGGTGCTGCACGCCATGCAGCTCACCGGGGTCACCGGTGACTACGGGCGGCGGCAGCGCGCGGTCGTGATCGGCTTCGGCGCGACCGCCCGCGGCGCGGTCACCGCGCTCAGCGCGCTGGGCGTGCACGATGTGGACGTGCTCACCGCCCGCGGTGTGACGGCCGTCAGCTCGCCCATCCACTCCGCGCGGATCGTGCACTTCGACCACGACGAGGCCGACGACACCCTCGACCCGCGGCGCAGCGTCGTCCTGACCGAGGACGGCCCGCAGCCGCTGGCCGAATTCCTCGCCGGGCACGACATCATCGTCAACTGCGTGCTCCAGGACACCGACGCGCCGCTGATGTTCCTGATAGAGGACGACCTGCCCAGCCTCGCGCCCGGCACGCTGATCATCGACGTGTCCTGCGACGAGGGCATGGGCTTCGCGTGGGCCAGGCCCACCACCTTCACCGACCCGATGTTCACCGTCGGCGACCACGTCCAGTACTACGGCGTCGACCACAGCCCGTCGTACCTGTGGAACTCGGCCACCTGGGAGATCAGCGAGGCGCTGCTGCCGTATCTGCGGCGCGTCCTGGAGGGCCCGGCGGGCTGGGACGCGGACGACACCCTGCGGCGGGCGATCGAGATCCGCGGCGGGACCGTGCAGAACCCCAAGGTGCTGGCCTTCCAGCACCGCGCCGAGGAGTATCCGCACGGCCACGTCCCGGCACGGCCGTAGCCGTATCGCCGGCCGGGGGCGGTCCGTTTCAGGTGCGGTCCGCGCCGTACATCCGGGCGATGACGTCCTCGATGGCCGGTTCGCGGACCGACAGGTCCACCAGCGGGTAGTCGGCGGCGACCGCGGCGACCAGCGGGGCGGCGCTGGCCTGCGCGGGGAAGGCCAGCCACTGGCGGGGGCCCTCGACCTTGACGCAGCGGGCGCCCTCGACCTGGACCGGGGGCAGCTCGCGGGCGAAGTCCGCCACCAGGGTCCGCTCGCTCTCCCCGACCGCGTGCAGCCCGCCGAGGTCCCCGTCGTACATCAGGCGGCCGTGGTCGATCACCATCACCCGGCGGCACAACTGCTCGATGTCGGTGAGGTCGTGCGTGGTGAGCAGCACCGTCGTGCCGCGTTCGGCGTTCACCGTGCGCAGGAAGTCGCGCACCTTGGACTTGCTGATCACATCGAGCCCGATCGTCGGCTCGTCCAGGTACAGCACCTCGGGATCGTGCAGCAGCGCCGCCGCGATGTCGCCGCGCATCCGCTGCCCCAGCGAGAGTTGGCGCACGGGCACGTCCAACAGCGGCCCCAGGTCGAGGAGTTCGACGCAGGCCGCGAGATTGCGGGTGTAACGGGCGTCGTCGATCCGGTACATGCGGCGGACCAGTTGGTACGAGTCGCGCAGCGGCAGGTCCCACCAGAGCGTGGTGCGCTGGCCGAAGACGACACCGATCCTGCGGGCCAGCCGGGTACGGTCGCGCGTCGGGTCCAGGCCGCAGATCCTGATCCGGCCGCCGCTGGGGTTGAGGATGCCGGTGAGCATCTTGATCGTCGTGGACTTCCCCGCGCCGTTGGGCCCGATGTAGCCGACGATCTCGCCGCGCGGCACGGTGAAGGAGATCCCGTCCACCGCCCGCACCTGGCTGCGCACCCTGCGCAGCGCGCCCGCTTTGCGGCGTACGTCGAAGACCTTCTCGACGCCGTCCAGCGCGATCACGGTGTCTGTGCCGGGTCCCGGCCCGCCCCCGGCACCTGTGGCGCCTGCTCCGGTGGCGCCCGTTCCCGCGGCTCCCGTTCCTCCGGTTGCTCCTGTGCGTTGCTCGATCACGGCCGTCTCAACTCCCTGTGCTGCGGTACGTACGAAGGGCCGCGCGCCAGGCGAGCCCGGCCAGCCCGCAGCAGAGCGCGGCGACCAGCGGGGAGGCGAAGTCGACCCAGCCGGGCAGGCCGAGCGGGTCGGGTTCGCCGAGGATGCGCAGGGCGGGCAGCCAGTTGACGAAGGCGAGCGGCACCACGAAGGTGACGCCGCGCACGAGGTCGCGGGCGAAGATGCCCGGCGGGTACTGGAGCATCGTGTTGCCGCCGTAGGTCACCGAATTCTGCACCTCGGAGGCGTCGCCCGCCCAGAACTGGAAGGCGCCGCCCGCCACGTACACCGCGCAGAAGATGACCGCGCCCGACAGCACCGTCACGGGCAGCAGCAGGACGGTGACCGGCGACCAGTCGATGTCCGCGTGCGCGACCGCCCAGCCGAGCACGATCAGACCCTGGGTGATCCGGCCCAGCCTGCGCAGCGCGAACCGGTCGGCGGCGACCTGCGCGAGCACCGGCACCGGGCGCAGCAGCAGCGTGTCGAGCGTGCCGTCCCTGATCCGGCGGCCGAGCCGGTCCATGGAGCCCAGCACCAGATCGGCGACGCCGAAGGACGTGCTCGTGGTGCCGTACAGGAACGCCACCTCGGCGAGGGTGAAGCCGCCGAGCACGGTGATGTGCGAGAACATCAGCAGGATCGTCACGAAGTCCAGGCCGGTGGCGGCGAAGTTGCCGAACGCGGTGAGGACGAAGGACGTCCGGTACGCCATCGTGGACCGCACCCACATGCCGACGATCAGCCGGTAGGTCCGCCACGTCTCACGGACGGTGAACCACGCGCCGCCTGCGGTGTCGTACGGGTCGACGGCCCCGACCGATTCGACGGAGCCGAAGCCCCCGACGCCCCGGGAGCCGTCGAAGCCCCGGGAGCCCCCGAGGCTCCGGCCGTCCTCGGCGCGCCCGGCGCCGTCGCGGACCGTGGATTCCTCAGCCACCCTGCACCACCACTCTGCGGGCCGCGACGGCCTGCAACGCGCGGCCGGTCAGCAGCAGCGCCGCCGCCCAGCCCGCCTGGAAGGCCAGCGCGAGCAGCGCGTCCGTCCCCCGGTGCCGCTCCAGCAGCACATCGGCGGGCACCTGGAGCATCGCCGCCCACGGCATCGACCGCGCGAGCGTGCCGAGCCAGCCCGGGAAGACGGTCAGCGGCAGCAGCATCCCGGAGAAGAACAGCCCGGCCAGGAAGGCGACCTGGCTGACGCCCGCCCCGTCCAGCAGCCAGAAAGCGCTCAGCGCCACCAGGAACCGCACCGCGAAACTCACCACCACCCCCAGTGCCACCGACACCAGGAACAGCAGCCAGGTCACCGGCCGCGTCGGCAGCGCCAGATCGAACGCCAGCGCCCCGCACACCATCGGCATCACACCGCGCCCCATCAGCTGGAAAGAGGCCCGGCCCAGATCCGCCGCCAGCCACCACCCCTGGAGGTCGGCCGGGCGGTACAGGTCCACCGCGATGTCACCCGACCTGATCCGCTCCATCAGCTCGTCCTCGAAGCCGCCGCCCATCAACGCCATCGTCTGGAGCAGCGCCTGCCCGATCCAGACATACGTCAGCGCCTGCGCCTCGGTGTAACCGCCGAGGTGCGGGCGCTGACCCCACAGCGCCACATAGCTGTAGGCGACAATGAAACCGAAGACCGTATTGGTGAAGACACCCGCCGCGGTCGCCGTCCGGTAGGTGGCGTAACGCCGGAAACCGCGCACCACCACGGCCCCGTAGAAGCCGCCCATCACTCACTCACCCCCGAAAAAGACGCAAGTCGGCGAGCCTAGTACGCGGCGAACCCCACCCACCACCGGTTTTCTCCGCGGCGTTCCGCACCCCGGCGACCCACCCCAACGGGTGACACGCGTGCGCCGTCCGGCCTGTCACAGCCCTGTCACGGATGCGCGGCGTTGAACCCCGGCGGGCTAATGGTGCGACAGTGTTTGGCGGCGGCCTACGTAAGCGTACGTAACGATTGGTCCATCATGTTCCGCCGCGGACCAACCCCGGCAGCGGCGGAGGAGTCCCAACAGATATGAGCCACGAGCCGAAACCGACGACGGGCGAGCGGGCATGACCGGCGGGCAGGGCTGGGGACCGCGCCCGACGCTCACCGACCGCAGGGGACGGCCGCGCCGTACCGGCCTGCGCCGGCTGCTGCCGACCTGGCGCATGGTCACCGGCGGCGTACTCGCCGTCCTGATCGTCCTCATCGGCGGCTTCTTCCTCGGCTACGCGCTGGTCTCCATCCCCGACCCGAACGCCGCCGCCACCGCGCAGAGCAACGTGTACGTGTACGCGGACGGCACGACGGAGATCGCCCGCGACGGCGCGATCAACCGTGAGAACGTCACCCTCAGCGGCGTCGCCAAGACCGCGCAGCACGCCGTGCTCTCCGCGGAGGACCGGAATTTCTACCACGAGTCCGCCGTCAGCCCCAAGGCCATGCTCCGCGCCGCCTGGAACACCGCCACCGGCAAGGGCAGGCAATCCGGCTCCACCATCACCCAGCAGTACGTGAAGAACTACTACCTGAACCAGTCGCAGACCGCGGTCCGCAAGGTCAAGGAATTCTTCATCGCCATCAAGCTGGACCGCAACGAGACCAAGGACCAGATCCTCGAGGGCTATCTCAACACCAGCTACTACGGGCGCAACGCGTACGGCATCCAGGCCGCCTCCCAGGCGTACTTCGGCGTCAACGCCAGCGAATTGACGACCGCTCAAGGCGCCTATCTGGCAACGCTGTTGAACGCGCCCAGTGAATACGACCTGGTCGCCCACCCGGAGAACGCCCCGGCGGCGAAAGGCCGTTGGAACTACGTACTGGACGGCATGGTCAAGGAGGGCTGGCTCAGCCAGTCCGAGCGCAACGCGACGGTCTTCCCCGGCATCGACAAGCCCAAGCCCGTCGCCAGCAAGGCGGGACAGCGCGGCTACATCATCGAAGCCGTCAACCGCTATCTCTCCGACAACCACATCGTCGACGCCGACACCCTGCGCCTGGGCGGCTACCGCATCGTCACCACGATCCAGAAGCCCAAGGAAGACGCCTTCGTCGCCGCCGCCCAGAGGAACATCTACGACCAACTCGGCCACAGGACCGTCGACAAGTACGTCCGCGCGGGCGGCGCGTCCATCGACCCGGCCACCGGCAACGTCGTCGCCCTCTACGGCGGCATCGACTACACCAAGCAGTACGTCAGCAGCGCCACCAACGCCACGTATCCGCCCGGCTCGACCTTCAAGCCGGTGATCTTCGCCTCCGCCGTCCAGCACGAGTCCTCGACGCAGGACAAGGAGCCGATCACCCCCAAGACGGTCTACGACGGCACCAACAAGCGCGAGGTGATCGGCCCGGACGGGCCCACCGGCTACAAGCCGGAGAACGAGGACCAGGGGTCCTACCCCGACATCACCGTCACCCGCGCCATGGACAAGTCCGTCAACGCCGTCTTCGCGCAGATGGCGCAGGACGTCGGCACCCGCAAGGTGATCGACACCGCGCACGACCTGGGCATGCCGGACGACGTCAAGATCCCCGAGACACCCGCGATGGCGCTCGGCGCCTTCGGGGCCAGCCCGCTGGACATGGCGCAGATGTACGCCACGCTCGCCAACCACGGCAAGGAGATCCCGTACTCGCTCGTCCTGAAGATCACCAAGGACGGCAACGACGTGAGCCTGCCCAAGCGCGACGCCGTCCAGTCCGTGCCCCGCCAGGCCGCCGACACCACGACGTCCATCCTGCGCAGCGTCGTCGACAGCCCCGGCGCGACCGCGACCGTCGCCCAGGACTCCGGCTGGCCGTCGGCCGCCAAGACCGGTACGGCGGACGACGACATCGCCGCCTGGTTCGCCGGCTACACGCCCAAACTCGCCACCGTGGTCGCCGTGTTGGGCATGAACCCGGACAACGGCAAACAGGAGAAGCTGTACGGCGCGATGAATCTGCCGCGGATCAACGGCGGCGGGCCGCCCGGCTCGGTGTGGGCCGACTACACGGCGGCGGCGCTCAAGGGCGTGCCCAAGCAGAACTTCTCGCTGGACGTGCAGAGCGGCCTGCCCACGCAGCCGCCGGCGACCACCGCGAGCCCGACCGACACCCCGACGTCGACGCCGCCCACGTCCGAGCCGCCGACCACCCCTCCCCCGACGACCACCGTGCCGCCCACCACGCAGCCGCCGACCACGGAACCGCCCACGACGCAGCCCCCGACCACCGAGCCGACCCCGTCCGACACGTTCAACCCGATCGGCGGGGTGACGGGCGGGACGAGTCCGGGCGGCGGGAGCAGTGGCGGCGGGGGCGGTGACGGGAGCGGTACGGCGGGGCCGGACGGGAACAGTTCACCGGGCGGGTGAGGAGGCCGGGCGCGGGGGGGGCCCGGCATGTGCGGGGGCCGGGCCGCGGGCAGGAACCTCAGCGGCCCGGCTCCGGGGAACCACCGGCCTCAGGGATTCCGGTCATCCACCGGTCTCAGGGAGTCCGTCATGCACCGGGCTCAGAGAGTCCGTCATCCACCGGTCTCAGGGATTCCGTCATCCACCGGCCTCAGAGATACAGCCCGGTGGAGTCCTCCGAGCCCTGGAGCCGCTCGGCGGCGACCGCGTGCAGATCGCGCTCCCGCATCAGGACGTACGCGACCCCGCGCACCTCGACCTCGGCCCGGTCCTCCGGGTCGTACAGCACCCGGTCGCCGACCTCGACGGTCCGCACATTCTGCCCGACGGCCACGACCTCGGCCCACGCCAGGCGCTTGCCGACGGCCGCGGTCGCCGGAATCAGAATCCCGCCGCCACTGCGGCGTTCACCCTCACCGCTGTCCTGGCGCACCAGAACGCGGTCGTGCAGCATGCGGATGGGCAGCTTGTCGTGCTGCTCGCTCTTCGAACTCTTCGAACTCACGGCCACGACGTTACCGGCGGCGCCGCCACACCGTGAGACCGGCCACCGCGGCGACCAGCGCCACCCCGGCGACCGCCGCCGGAATGACCCGCTCGGGGCGGGGCGCGCCCTTCTCGTCGACGAAGTGCGCACGCGTCCTGCCGACCGCGCGGTTCGCCGCCACGAACGCCTGCCCGACACTGCGGTCCACCGCGGAAACGGCCTTGGCCTTGGTGTCCCGGACAATCGTCACCGGGTGCACCCGTACCGCGATCTCGTCCAGCGTCGACGCCAGATCCTGCCGCCTGCGGGTGATCTCCGCCTCGATCTGGGCGGCCGTCCTGACTTCCGACCCTTCCGACACCGCGGTTCCTCCATCGCCTGATTCGGTAGCGTTCGGACAGTCTGTCAGTACGACGCGGCCCGCGCCCCGTCGGCACCCCCGAATGCGCCCCATTGCACAAGGAGTTTCCCTCATGTCCGAGCGCCTGGCCCCCGGCGACACCGCCCCCGACTTCACCCTTCCGGACGCCGACGGCAAGCCCGTCTCCCTCGCCGACCACCGCGGCCGCAAGGTCATCGTCTACTTCTACCCGGCCGCCCTCACCCCCGGCTGCACCAAGCAGGCGTGCGACTTCACCGACAATCTCGACGTCCTCGCCTCCGCCGGGTACGACGTCATCGGCGTCTCCCCCGACAAGCCGGAAAAGCTCGCCAAATTCCGCGAGAAGGAATCCCTCAAGGTCACCCTGGTGGCGGACCCCGACAAGGCCGTGCTCACCTCCTACGGCGCCTTCGGCGAGAAGAAGCTCTACGGGAAAACCGTCACCGGCGTCATCCGCTCCACCGTCGTCGTCGACGAATCCGGCAAAGTCGCCCACGCCTTCTACAACGTCAAGGCCACCGGCCACGTCGCCAAGCTCCTCAAGGACCTCGCCGTCTGACGTGACCACGTATCCACGGACGCGGGGGCGGGCGCGACCACGTACCGCAGACCACACCGGGTCGATATCATGGTGAGGTTGCACGCGGCCGTGTCGTAACAGGCAGCCGAGCTGGGTTTAGATCCCAGTGGGAGAAATCCCGTGTGGGTTCGAATCCCACCGGCCGCACCATGTATGGCCTGCGATTCAAAGGTCGAATCGCAGGCCATTGTCATGCGCGGGGTCAGGCCAGGAGTTCCGCCACCAGGGGGGTCAGGGCGCGGAAGGCTTGGCCGCGGTGGCTGATGGCGTTCTTCTCCGCAGGGGTGAGTTCGGCGCAGGTGAGGGTGGAGCCGTCGGGCTGGAGGATGGGGTCGTAGCCGAAGCCGTTGGTGCCGGCGGGGGCGGTGCGCAGGGTGCCGCGGAGGCGGCCTTCGACGACGCGGGTGGTGCCGTCGGGGAGGGCGAGGGCGGCGGCGCAGGTGAAGTGGGCGGCGCGGTGGGGGGTGTCGATGTCGCCGAGCTGGGCGAGGAGCAGGTCGAGGTTGGCCGCGTCGTCGCCGTGCTTGCCCGCCCAGCGGGCGGAGAAGATGCCGGGGGCGCCGCCGAGTACGTCGACGCAGAGCCCTGAGTCGTCGGCGACGGCCGGCAGCCCGGTACCGGCCGCCAGCGCCCTCGCCTTGAGCAGGGCGTTCTCGGCGAAGGTGA
This sequence comes from Streptomyces sp. NPDC024632, assembly GCF_055559175.1. Taxonomy (NCBI): domain Bacteria; kingdom Bacillati; phylum Actinomycetota; class Actinomycetes; order Kitasatosporales; family Streptomycetaceae; genus Streptomyces; species Streptomyces sp. NPDC024632. The sequence goes on along the minus strand of NZ_JBVHLD010000007.1, from coordinate 106,952 downwards.
CGCCGGTCTCCCTGACGTCGGGGATCTCGGGGTAGGCGTCGGCCCCGACGAGGTCCACGTCCAGGCCGCTGTCGGCGAGGATCGCGTGGAGTTCGGTGACCTTGTGTGCGTTGCGAGTGGCGAGTACGAGGCGGCGCGTCATGGGGGAATTATCTCCGGCCGGATGCCGTGGCCGTTGAGGCGGTCGTGTGACGACGGTTCACGCGCCCCCTCCCCCGTGGCCGCGCCTCCCGGCGGGTGCGGCGCGCGGAGCTGTCAACACGCGGCAGCCGCCGGGAGGGTGGCGTCGAGCGGGGTTCAGGCGGTGGCCGCCAGGGCGGCTTGCTGGGCGGCGGTGAGGTCGGCGCAGCCGTTGACGGCGAGGGCGAGGAGGGCGTCGAGTTCGGCGCGGTCGAAGGGCTGGCCTTCGGCGGTGCCCTGGACCTCGACGAAGCGGCCGTCGCCGGTGCAGACGACGTTCATGTCGGTTTCGGCCTTGACGTCTTCTTCGTAGGCGAGGTCGAGGAGGGGGACGCCGTCGACGATGCCTACGCTGACGGCGGCGACGGTGCCGGTGAGGGGCTGGGCCTTGGCGCGGATGAGGCGGTTGGTCTGCATCCAGGTGACGGCGTCGGCGAGGGCGACGTAGGCGCCGGTGATGGCGGCGGTGCGGGTGCCGCCGTCGGCCTGGAGGACGTCGCAGTCGAGGACGACGGTGTTCTCGCCGAGGGCTTTGTAGTCGATGACGGCGCGCAGGGAGCGGCCGATCAGGCGGGAGATCTCGTGGGTGCGGCCGCCGATCTTGCCGCGGACGGATTCGCGGTCGCCGCGGGTGTTGGTGGCGCGCGGGAGCATGGAGTATTCGGCGGTGACCCAGCCCTCGCCGCTGCCTTTGCGCCAGCGGGGTACCCCTTGGGTGGCGCTGGCGGTGCAGAGCACACGGGTGTCGCCGAAGGAGACGAGGACGGAGCCCTCGGCGTGCTTGCTCCACGCGCGCTCGATGGTGACGGGGCGGAGCTGGTCAGGGGTGCGGCCGTCGAATCGTGACATGCGCGTGAGCCTATCCGGGTGAGGCCGCCGCGCAGGACCGGGTGGGTCCGGGACCGCGGGGCCCGCCGGGGGCGCGGCCCGCGGCCGTCGGCGGGAACGGGGAGGACCGCGCCACGGGAGTGACGCGGTCCTCGGACGTTCAGCGCGGGCGCCGCGTCACATCATGTCTTCGATGTCCGCCGCGATCGGGTCCGCGTCGGTGCCGATGACGACCTGGATGGCGGTGCCCATTTTGACGACGCCGTGGGCGCCCGCGGCCTTGAGGGCGGCCTCGTCGACGAGGGAGGGGTCCCGTACCTCGGTGCGCAGCCGGGTGATGCAGCCCTCGACCTCTTCGATGTTGTCGAGTCCGCCGAGACCGGCGACGATCTTCTCAGCCTTGCTGGCCATCTCTTGTCTCCTGTTTCCCTGACCCACCGTGAGTCCGATATGTCACGGTAACGCACGGTTGGCCCAACTTCACGGGCGGTTGACCCCCGGGTGGACCACCATGGCGCTCAGCGGCGCCCCCCTGCCGGACGGGCGCCGCCTGCGTACAAGTGGTCTAAACCAATGTACGGCCACTGTACGCGAACGCCCGCAGGCAGCAGTCAGGGAGGACACCGAATGAGTTCGGCCACCGCGTCCGCGGCGCCCCGCAAACCCTGGTTGAGCGTGCTGTTCCAAGGGCTCCAGAAGATGGGCCGCAGCCTCCAGCTGCCGATCGCCGTCCTGCCCGCCGCGGGCATCTTGAACCGGCTGGGCCAGCCGGACGTCTTCGGCGCCGACGGCCTCGGCTGGGACCGGGTGGCCAAGGTCTTCGTCGGCGCGGGCGGCGCGCTGCTGGACGGCTCGATCGGTCTGCCGCTGCTGTTCTGCGTGGGTGTGGCCATCGGCATGGCCAAGAAGTCCGACGGCTCGACCGCGCTCGCCGCGGTGGCCGGTTTCCTGGTCTACAACGGCGTGCTGCACCAGTTCCCCAAGGACTGCGGGCCCGGCACCGTACTGTCGGCGGGCGCGTGCATCGCCAAGGACGGTACGGCGGCGGCGGCCACGTACCAGAACCCCGGTGTCTTCGGCGGCATCGTGCTCGGGCTGCTGACCGCGTACTTCTGGCAGCGCTTCCACCGCACCAAGCTGGTCGACTGGCTCGGCTTCTTCAACGGCCGCCGCCTGGTGCCGATCATGATGGCCGGAGTCGCGATCGTCTTCGCGGTGATCTGCACCTGGGTCTGGCCGCCGATCGGCGACGCGCTGACCAGCTTCAGCAAGTGGCTGGTGGACCTCGGCGCGATCGGCTCGGGCATCTTCGGTGTCGCCAACCGCGCGCTGCTCACGGTGGGTCTGCACCAGTTCCTGAACACCTTCGTGTGGTTCCAGTTCGGCGACTTCACCAAGCCGGACGGCACGGTCGTGCACGGCGACATCCCGCGCTTCCTGGCGGGCGACCCGACGGCCGGGCAGTTCCAGACCGGCTTCTTCCCGATCATGATGTTCGCGCTGCCCGCCGCCGCGCTGGCCATCGCGCACACCGCCAAGCCGCACCGCCGCAAGGAGATCAGCGGCATGATGCTCTCGGTCGGCCTGACGTCATTCGTCACCGGGATCACCGAGCCGATCGAGTACTCCTTCCTGTTCATCGCACCGCTGCTGTACGCCTTCCACGCGGTGCTGACCGGCGTCTCGATGGCGGTCTGCTGGGGGCTGGGCGCCAAGGACGGCTTCAGCTTCTCGGCCGGTCTGATCGACTACTGCCTGAACTGGAACCTGGCCACCAAACCCTGGCTGCTGCTGATCGTCGGCGCGTGTTTCGCCGTGGTCTACTACGCGCTCTTCCGCTTCGTGATCGTGAAGTTCAACCTGGCCACGCCGGGCCGGGAGCCGGACGAGATCGAGGCCGAGCTGGAGCAGGGCAACGTAAAGTAACGATTCAGCGTCGTAAAAGCCCCCAAGTCCCCGGACTTGGGGGCTTTTGTCATGTCACCCAGCGTGTGACTCATGGCACACACAACGATCCGGAATCATGGATTCCTTTACGCCTCCCTCACGTGTTAAAACTGGTCTACACCACTGAGTGGTATAGACCACGGCGGCGGGCCGTCCCCTTCCATGCGCCCGCCTCACCAGGAGGAATCTGATGAGTACGGCCACCGGCACGGCGGCTCCCGCGAAGAAGCGGGGCTCCGGCCTGTTCCAGGGTCTGCAGAAGGTGGGACGGAGCCTCCAGCTCCCGATCGCCGTCCTGCCGGCCGCGGGCATCCTGCTCCGGCTCGGCCAGCCCGACGTCTTCGGCGCCGACGGTCTGGGCTGGGGCAAGGTCGCGACCGTCTTCGCCGAGGCCGGCGGCGCGGTCTTCGACAACCTGCCGCTGCTGTTCTGCATAGGCGTCGCCATCGGCTTCGCGAAGAAGTCCGACGGCTCCACCGCGCTGGCCGCCCTGGTCGGCTTCCTGGTCTACAGCCGGGTCCTCCAGGCGTTCCCGGTCACCGACGCGGTCGTCAACACCACCGCCAACAAGGGCGTCGACGTTGCGGCCACGTACAACAACCCCGGTGTCCTCGGCGGCATCCTGATGGGTCTGCTGGCCGCCGTGCTGTGGCAGCGCTTCCACCGCACCAAGCTGGTCGACTGGCTCGGCTTCTTCAACGGCCGCCGCCTCGTCCCGATCATCATGGCCTTCGTCGGCACCGGCATGGGTGTCTTCTTCGGCCTGGTCTGGAAGCCGATCGGCGAGGGCATCAGCAACTTCGGCGAGTGGATGACCGGCCTCGGCGCGGTCGGCGCCGGCCTGTTCGGCCTGATCAACCGCGGTCTGATCCCGGTCGGCATGCACCAGTTCGTGAACTCCGTCGCCTGGTTCCAGATCGGCGACTTCAAGGACGCCTCCGGCACGATCGTGCACGGCGACCTGACCCGGTTCTTCGCCCACGACCCGACCGCGGGCCAGTTCATGGCGGGCTTCTTCCCGATCATGATGTTCGGCCTGCCCGCCGCCGCGCTGGCCATGGCGCACACCGCGCGCCCCGAGCGCCGCAAGGCCGTCATGGGCATGATGCTCTCGCTCGCCCTGACCTCGTTCGTGACCGGTGTCACCGAGCCGATCGAGTTCTCGTTCATGTTCATCGCGCCGCTGCTGTACGCGATCCACGCCGTGCTGACCGCCGCGTCGATGGCCATCACCTGGGCGCTGGGCGTGCACGCGGGCTTCACCTTCTCCGCGGGCTTCATCGACTACGCGCTGAACTGGAACCTCGCCACCAAGCCGTATCTGATCATCCCGATCGGCCTGGTCTTCGGAGCGATCTACTACTTCGTCTTCCGGTTCGCGATCGTCAAGTTCAACATCCCCACCCCGGGCCGCGAGCCCGAGGAGGAGATCGAGGACATCACCAAGTGACGTACGGGCGCTGACAGTTCAGCCACCCGCGGCGGGTCCGGGACCGGATACGGTTACGGGCCCGCCGTCCGCGTTCCGGTCAGAGTTCGTAGACCGCGCCGGAGACGGCGAGTTCGACCGGACCTTCGAAGGCGGACTTGGCGTCACGCAGGTTGACCGAGGTGTTGGTCCACGGCGGGATGTGGGTGAGGACCAGGCGTCCGGCGCGGGCGCGGGCGGCGGCCTCGCCGGCCTCGCGGCCGTTGAGGTGCAGCTCGGGGATGTCCTCCTTGCCGTGCGTGAAGGACGCCTCGCACAAGAAGAGGTCGGCGCCGTCCGCGAGCCCGTCCAGGGCGGCGCAGGGGCCGGTGTCGCCGGAGTACGCCAGCGTGCTGCCCTCGTACTCGATACGGAACCCGTACGCCTCGACCGGGTGGCTGACCAGGTCCGTGGTGATGCCGAACGGGCCCAGGCGGAAGGCGCCGGGCTCCAGGGTGCGGAAGTCGAAGACCTCGCTCATGCACTTCTCGTCCGGCACGTCGCCGTAGGCGATGCTCAGACGGCGCTCGGTACCCTCGGGGCCGTAGACCGGGATCGGGGCGGCGGGGCCGCCGTCGTGCCGGTAGTAGCGGGCCACGAAGTAGCCGCACATGTCGATGCAGTGGTCGGCGTGCAGATGGCTGAGCAGGACGGCGTCCAGGTCGTACAGGCCGCAGTGACGCTGCAGTTCGCCGAGGGCGCCGTTGCCCATGTCGATCAGCAGCCGGAAGCCGTCGGCCTCGACGAGGTAGCTCGAACAAGCCGATTCCGCGGACGGGAACGACCCCGAGCAGCCGACGACGGTGAGCTTCATTCCTGGAAACACCTCCGTGGGCGCGCCACAGATCACCCCATTCCGGCTGGAGTGGGGGGATTGGCGGGACGGTCCGCCATGTCTTGAGAGGGTAAGGCGCGGGGGGTCCTCACGCGCCTCTCCCGCACCTCGTTGTGGGCGGAATCACCAGTACGGGGGGCCGCGGGGCCGGTTGCCGAACACCAACGCGGGCCCCCGCGCACCGGGGGGTGTCCTGGAACGCCGGACGGGCCGGCCGACGAGCGGTCAGGCCCAGAGCTGGCCGTGCAGGGCCGCGACGGCGGCCTCGGTGGACTCGGCGGTGTAGATGCCGGTCGAGAGGTACTTCCAGCCGCCGTCGGCGACGATGAAGACGATGTCGGCGCGCTGGGCGGCGCGGTGCGCCTTGGCGGCCACGCCGAGGGCGGCGTGCAGCGCCGCGCCGGTGGAGACCCCGGCGAAGATGCCTTCCTGCGACAGGAGTTCGCGGGTGCGGCGGACCGCGTCCTCGGAGCCGACGGAGAAGCGGGTGGTGAGCACGGACTCGTCGTACAGCTCGGGCACGAAGCCCTCGTCGAGGTTGCGCAGGCCGTAGACGACGTCGTCGTAGCGCGGCTCGGCGGCGACGACGGAGACTCCCGGCACCTTCTCGCGCAGGAAGCGGCCGACGCCCATGAGGGTGCCGGTGGTGCCGAGACCGGCGACGAAGTGGGTGATGGTGGGGAGGTCGGCGAGGATCTCCGGGCCGGTGGTGGCGTAGTGCGCGGCCGGGTTGGCGGGGTTGCCGTACTGGTAGAGCATCACCCAGTCGGGGTGCTCGGCGGCCAGTTCCTTGGCGACCCGGACCGCGGTGTTGGAGCCGCCCGCGGCCGGTGAGGAGATGATCTCCGCGCCCCACATGGCGAGCAGCTCGCGCCGCTCGGAGGAGGTGTTCTCCGGCATGACGCAGACGATCCGGTAGCCCTTGAGGCGGGCGGCCATGGCCAGCGAGATGCCGGTGTTGCCTGAGGTGGGCTCCAGGATGGTGCAGCCGGGCGTGAGGCGGCCGTCCGCCTCCGCCTGCTCGATCATGTGCAGGGCCGGGCGGTCCTTGACCGAGCCGGTCGGATTGCGGTCCTCCAGCTTCGCCCAGACGCTCACCTCGTCGGACGGCGACAGGCGCGGCAGGCGGACCAGCGGGGTGTTGCCGACCGCCGCCAGCGAACTGTCGTAACGCATCAGCGCGCGCCGCCGGCCACTGCCGGGAGGATCGTCACGCTGTCGCCGTCGGCGACCTTGGTGGAGATGCCGTCGAGGAAGCGGACGTCCTCGTCGTTGAGGTAGACGTTCACGAAGCGGCGCAGCTCGCCGCCGTCCACGACGCGGTCGCGCAGGCCCGCGTGCCGGGTGTCGAGGTCCGCGAACAGCTCGTCCAGGGTGGTCCCGGCGCCTTCGACGGCCTTCTGGCCGTCGGTGTAGGTGCGGAGGATGGTCGGGATGCGGACCTCGATGGCCATGACTGCGCTCCAGTGAGTGCGTGCGTACGACGACAGGGGCGGGGCGGGGCTGCGGTGCTTCAGCGGTCGTGCGGGGTGCGTGCGGAAGCGGGCGCGGGTGGTCAGGCGCCCTGACACGCCGCGCTGGTGCGGCGGCACAGGTCGACGTGCAGCCGCGCCACGAGCAGCGTGCCCGGCGCCTTGTCACTCACGTCGAAGAGAACCATGGGGTCATCGTATCGATTCCCCCTGGTGGGCCGAGACGGCCGTCCCACGATCCGGACCGTCAGACGTAGGAGTCCACGACCTGTACGGGTTCTTCGGTGACGACACCGTCCACGATGCGAAACGAGCGGAACTGGAACTCCTCCGCGAGCGAGACCAGCACGTAGTGCGCGCCGGGTTCCTGGGCGAGCGAGATGTCGGTACGGGAGGGGTACGCCTCGGTCGCGGTGTGCGAGTGGTAGATCACCACCTGCTCCTCGCCGCGCTGCCGCATCTCCTTGTCGAGCCGGAGCTGCTCCATCGAGTCGAACTCGTAGAAGGTGGGTGAGCGGGCCGCGTTCAGCATGGGCACGAACCGCTCGGGGCGGTCGCTGTCCTCGGGGCCCGCGACGACCCCGCACGCCTCGTCGGGGGCGTCGGCCTCGGCGTGCGCGACGATCCGGTCGTACAGGTCCTGGGTGATGGTGAGCATGCGGGAAAAATAACAGGGGCCGCGCGGTCACGGGCCGGTGGTCGGGGCCCGGCGCTCACGGGCCGGCGGTCGGGGCCCGGCGCCTACGGCCCGGTGGTCGCGGTCGCGGCGCCTACGGCCCGGTGGTCGCGGTCGCGGCGGCGGGGGTGGGGGCGGGCGCCAGGTGGGCCCTGCGGGCGAAGGCGGCCGGATTGCGCCGCTTGAGCAGCGCGTAGCCGCCGGCCAGGAGGGCGAGCCACAGCGGGACGCCGTACAGCGAGATCCGGGCGTCGGCGTCGGCGCCGATCAGCACCAGCACCAGGACGAGGAAGGCGAGCGCGAGCCAGCTGGCGACGGCGCCGCCGGGCGCGGTGAACCAGGCCGCCGCCGCGCGCCCGTCCTTGACCGCGGCGCGGTAGCGGATGTGCGAGGCGAGGATCACCCCCCAGGTCCAGACGGCGGCGACGGTCGCGAAGGCGGTGATGTACGTGAACGCGCCTGCAGGGTCGACGTAGTTGAGCCACACGCCGGTGCCCATCAGGGCGACGGAGACCAGGGTGCCGGTGGCCGGGGTGCGGCGGGCGGTGAGGCGGGTGAAGACCCGCGGGCCCTGGCCGTTGACGGCGAGGTCGCGGAGCATGCGCCCGGTGGAGTACATCCCGGAGTTGCAGGACGACAGGGCGGCGGTGAGCACCACGAAGTTGACGATGCCCGCGCCGAAGGGGATGCCGATCCGGGCGAAGGCGGCCACGAACGGGCTGACGCCGGGCCGGAATTCGGTCCAGGGGACGACGCAGAGGATGACGGCGAGCGCGCCGACGTAGAACAGGCCGATGCGCCAGGGAAGGGTGTTGATGGCCTTGGGCAGCGTCTCGCGGGGGTTCTCGGCCTCGCCCGCGGTGACGCCGACGAGTTCGACGGCCAGATAGGCGAACATGACGATCTGGAGGGTGAGCAGCGAGGAGCCGACGCCGTTGGGGAAGACGCCGCCGTCGCGCCACAGGTGGCCGACCGAGGCGGTGTCACCGGCCGCGGACACCCCGAGGGTGAGGACGCCGACGCCGATGAGGATCATGCCCGCGATGGCGGTGACCTTCACCATCGACAGCCAGAACTCGACCTCGCCGAAGAGCCGCACGGAGATCAGGTTGGCCGCGAAGAGCAGGACGAGGAAGCCGAGGGCGGCGGTCCACTGCGGAATCCAGGGCCACCAGTACGCGAGGTAGGTGGCGGCGGCGGTGACCTCGGCCATGCCGGTGACCACCCACATCAGCCAGTACGTCCAGCCGGTGACGAAGCCCGCGAAGGGGCCGAGGAATTCGCGGGCGTAGTCGGCGAAGGAGCCGGACACCGGGCGGTAGGTGAGGAGTTCGCCGAGCGCGCGCATGATGACGAAGATGGCGACGCCCGCGACGGCGTACATCAGGACCAGGCCGGGGCCCGCCTGGTGGATGGCGCGGCCCGCGCCGAGGAACAGGCCGGTGCCGATCGCGCCGCCGATGGCGATCATCTGGATCTGGCGGCTGCCGAGGCCGCGCGCGTACCCCTCGTCCCCCGCCGGGGCCTCGCCCGCCCCGTCCCGCCCGTCCGTTCCACCCGTCACGTCCGACACGTCCTTCATGCCGGATTCGTACCACGTGCGGTACGGCGCCGCCCGTCGGCGGCCGACGGTCCGTCAGGTCGGGTGCGGGCCGGATGAGGGGCGGACACGGGCCGGGCGCGGCTCAGGTGAGGGCTTCGAGCAGGGTCTCCTGGAGCAGGCCGAACCACTGGAAGGCGAGCATCAGCGGCTTGCGCGGGTCCTCGTCCGGCAGGTGGTACAGCTCGCTGCGCTCGTCCTCGCTGACCTCCAGCCGGGCACCGATGGACAGCCGCAGGTCGTTGAGCGTGCCGAGCCACTGGCGGGCCTCGTCGGCGCTGAGCCGGATCAGCGGGCCGCCCGCGTCCAGCGCGCGCAGCACGGCGAGGGCGTCCTCGCGCTTGCGGGCACGCAGGTCGTTCTCGGTGAAGCGGCGGAATTCGGCGGCGTCGGCGGTCTCCTCGTACGCGCTCGGGAAGAGCCGGGCCAGCGCCGGGTCCTCCGGGGGCTTGGTGGGGCCGTCGGCGAAGAGCGCGGCCAGCGGGTCGTCGTCGGCCTCCGCGGGCTGGCTGCCCGGACCGACGAGTTCGAGCAACTGCGCCGTGAGGCTGCGGAGGATGGAGATCTCCACCGTGTCCAGCTCGATCGCGGCGCCGCCGCCGCGGACCCGCTCGAAGTAGCCCGCACGGGCGCGGCGGCCCATCAGCGGTCCTGCGTCAAGGTGGCCCACAGGCCGTATCCGTGCATCGCCTGCACGTCGCGTTCCATCTCCTCGCGGGTGCCGCTCGACACCACGGCGCGGCCCTTGTAATGGACGTCTTCCATCAGCTTCTTGGCCTTGCCCTTCGAGTACCCGAAGTAGGTCTGGAAGACATACGTCACGTAGCTCATGAGGTTGACGGGGTCGTTGTGGACGAGGGTCACCCACGGCACGTCCGGCGCGGGAACCTCGAAAGGCGCTTCGCTCGCTTCGGGACGCTCGACTTCTACTGGCGCGACACTCACAGGTTCCATGCTGCCGCTCCTGTGGTGCCTCGCACAAATGGGCGTGCGCGGCACCGCCGAATGGGGGGTTTTGCGCCCGCGCGGAATCCGCGGGTGTGCGGCGCCGCACACTTGCCCCGAGAAATCGTCACTCTGACGAGTATTGGGGGTAGCATCCTCGCCATGAGCACAGCAGACCTGGGACTGCCGGTGGACGTGCCGTCCACCGCCCTGTTCACCGACCGGTACGAGCTGACGATGCTGCGGGCCGCCCTGCGCAGCGGCGCCGCGCAGCGCCGCTCGGTCTTCGAGGCGTTCACCCGCAGGCTGCCCGAGGGGCGCCGCTACGGAGTGGTCGCCGGCACCGGCCGGGTCCTCGACGCGGTGGAGAACTTCCGCTTCGACGAACCCGTGCTGGAATTCCTGGAGCGCGAGGGCGTGGTGGACTCCGCGACCCTCGACTGGCTGGCGGGCTACCGCTTCACCGGCGACATCTGGGGATACCCGGAGGGCGAGGTGTACTTCCCCGGCTCGCCGATCCTGCGCGTCGAGGGCACCTTCGCCGAGGCCGTGCTGCTGGAGACGGTCATCCTGTCGATCCTCAACCACGACTCGGCGATCGCCGCGGCGGCCTCCCGGATGGCGGTGGCCGCGGGCGGCCGTCCGCTGATGGAGATGGGCGCCAGGCGCGCCCATGAGCTGGCCGCGGTGGCCGCCTCGCGGGCCGCGTACATCGGCGGCTTCGGCTCCTCCTCCAACCTCGCCGCCGGTTTCCGGTACGGCATCCCGACCATCGGCACCAGCGCGCACGCCTTCACGCTGCTGCACGACACCGAGCGCGACGCGTTCACCGCCCAGGTGGACGCGCTCGGCCGCGGCACGACGCTGCTGGTGGACACGTACGACCTCACCAGCGCCGTGCGCACCGCCGTGGAGATCGCCGGGCCCGAGCTGGGAGCGGTCCGGATCGACTCCGGCGACCTGCTGCTGCTCGCCTACCGGGTGCGCCAGCAGCTCGACGACCTCGGCGCCAAGGACACGAAGATCATCGTGACCTCCGATCTGGACGAGTACGCCATCGCCTCGATGGCCGCCGCGCCCGTGGACGCCTACGGGGTCGGCACCTCCCTGGTCACCGGCAGCGGGCACCCCACCTGCTCGATGGTCTACAAGCTCGTGGCCCGCGCCACCTCCGACGACCCCGACGAGCCGCTGGTCTCCGTCGCCAAGAAGTCCCTCGGCGGCAAGACGAGCGTCGGCGGCCGCAAGTGGGCCGCCCGGCGGCTCGACGAGGACGGCGTCGCCGCCGCCGAGGTGGTCGGCACCGGGGCCGTGCCGCCCGAGCTCGCCGACCGCCAGCTCCTCGTCCCCCTCGTCCGCCACGGCGAGGTCATCGGCCGCGAGCCCCTCGACTCCGCCCGCGCCCGCCACATCACCGCTCGCGCGGGCCTTCCCCTCTCCGCGACCCAGCTCTCCCGCGGCGAGCCCGTCCTCCCCACCGAACTGATGTGACCCCCGCGGGGGCGCCCCCTCAGGGGCGCGAGGAACCGCGCGAGCGGCCCGTCGACGGCTGAGCGCGCGGTTCCCCGCGCAGCGGGGAGGGCAACGTCTTACGTTGGGGGGAGCGCACCCCTAGGCTCGGGACCGTTTCCACACTTTCCGCCGGAAGGGCAAAATGCACCGCGCATTGATCGTCGTCGACGTGCAGAACGACTTCTGCGAGGGCGGCAGCCTCGCGGTGACCGGCGGGGCCGACGTGGCCGCGGCGATCACGGACCTGATCGGGGAGTCGGCGGGCAGCTACCGGCACGTCGTCGCCACCAGGGACCACCACATCGACCCGGGCTCGCACTTCTCGGACCGGCCGGACTTCGTGACGTCGTGGCCGGTGCACTGCGTCGCGGGCACGGAGGGCGCGGGGTTCCACCCGAACTTCGCGCCCGCGGTCGCCTCCGGCGCGGTGGACGCGGTCTTCGACAAGGGGGCGTACGCGGCGGCGTACAGCGGCTTCGAGGGCCTGGACGAGAACGGCGCGGCGCTGACCGGCTGGCTGCGCGAGCGCGGCGTCACGGAGGTGGACGTGGTGGGCATCGCCACCGACCACTGCGTGCGGGCGACCGCGCTGGACTCCGTACGCGACGGCTTCACGACCCGTGTGCTGCTCTCGCTGACCGCGGGCGTGGCGCCCACGACGACCGACCGGGCGCTGGTGGAGCTGCGCGAGGCGGGCGTGGAGCTGACCGGCGCCCCGGTGGTCGCCGGCTAGGGCGGAGTACGGTTCAGCTAGCGCGGAGTACGGTTCAGCGCCGAGATCGGGTGCCACAGCTCGGTGCTGGCGCCGACGTCCCCCTTGCCGCGGTATTCGCGCCAGACCAGGCCGTCCGGGTGGTGCAGGACCGCGGTGACCTCGTCGGGCGTGGGCGGCTCGGCGTTGCCGGTGAGCCGGGCGCCGCGGAAGCCGAGGTTGCTGAGCCGGGTGAGGGCGCGCTGCCGGTTCTGGGCGTGCACCACGACCCGTACTGTGCGTTCGGGGCACGCCGGATGCGGCAGGCCGAGTGCGACGACGACCGTGCCGCCCGGGAGCTTGGTGAATCCACCGACCGCCATGGTCACATCATCAGCCGTTCGGCCGCCGCCCACCAGAGGACGACGGCCGAACGCGGGATGAACCCGGATGAAACAGCAGGTCACAGCGGATGCGACCCGATCAGGACGATCTTCGTGCGGTGACCGTCCCGGTGATTAGCCCGGCGATCGGCGCGGTGATCAGCGGTGCGCCGGCCCGACCTGGAGGGTCATCGTGCTGCCGTCGAGCGCCTCACCGACGATGGTGATCCGGGTGTTGGTGTCCTGCACCTTCACCCCGCCGGTCGGGTTCGCGGCGTCCCAGTAGGAGCCGTAGTGGTCGTCGAAGACCGGGTTGCCGAGCTTCGCCTTGACCTTGGTGGCGACACCGTTGGTGTGCACGGTGAAGCCGTCGGTCGGGAACCAACTGAACGGCGAGTCGTACGCCTGGATGCGGTTGCGCATCACGCTGCCGTCCGACCACTTCTCCGCCTTGGCGTGGGCGTCGATCGGCAGGATCTGGCCCGCGCCGGGGTGGATGCCGACGTTGTTGTCGGACTGCGAGGTGTCCCACAGCCAGACCAGCAGACCGTTCTGGTAGGGGTAGTGCTCGACCCAGTCCGGCCGGGTGCTCGTCCAGCCGAAGTTGTACGGGCCGGTCTTCAGCGTCTTGTCGTACGAGACGTACTGCCGGTTCTCCGCGATGTAGTACTGCGGGTAGTCGTTGGTGAACGACGCCCCGATCCGGGAGAAGCCCTTGGCGGTCCAGCCGTTGTCGTCCGTCTCGGCGCCGTCGGTGAAGACGGTCGCGCCGTCCGCGGTGACCGAGATCGCGTCGGCCGCGAAGCCCTGCTGGGCCACGCCGCCGTCGGTCAGGTAGCGGAAGCGGAGCTGGATCTGCTTGCCCGCGTAGGCGTTCAGCGGGAAGGACAGGTCCTGGTACGCGCCGTTGGTGCCGGTCAGCGCCGGGGTGCCGCCGCCGTCGCGCGGGATGGACTTGCCGTTGGCGGTGCCGTCGAGCGCGGTCCAGGTGGCCCCGCCGTCGGCGGACGCCTCGGTGTAGAGGTAGTCGTACCCCTCCTCGATGTCCCACCAGCCCTTGAGGGCCAGCGACGCCGAGGACTTGCCGGTCAGGTCGACCGAGCGGGTCAGGGTGTTGGACAGGTTGTCGCCGCTGCCGCTCCACCACTGCTTGCTGCCCTCGGCGGGCGCGGTGATGGCGGTGGTGACCGCCTTGTCGGGCAGCGAGACGATCAGCGCCTGCTTGTCCTTGGTGTTGTACTCGGCGACGCCCAGCTTGGTCGTCGAGCGCGAAGCGGCCTTGGCCGTACCGTAGTTGAGCCAGCCGAGCTGGAGCTTGTCCCAGGCGCTCATGTCGTCCGGGAGGTCGCCGATCGAGTCCTTGCCGGTGCCCATCCAGGAGCCGGAGGACATCAGCGACCAGAAGCCGACGCTGGACTCGCCGACGTACGTGGTGTCGTACTCGTCGGGCAGGCCGAGGTCGTGGCCGTACTCGTGCGCGAAGACGCCGAGTCCGCCGTTCTCCGGCTGGAGGGTGTAATCACCGATCCAGACGCCGGTGTTGCCGATCTGGGTGCCGCCGGACTTGTTGTCGGCCGGGCCCGTGCGGCCCGCGTCGGTGCCGTAGGCGTACCAGCGGTGCGCCCACAGCGCGTCCGTGCCCTGGGCGCCGCCGCCCGCGGACTCGTCCTCGCCCGCGTGCACGATCTGGAAGTGGTCGATGTAGCCGTCGGGCTCGTTGAAGTTGCCGTCGCCGTCGTAGTCGTAGCGGTCCCACTGGTCGTACTGGGCCAGGTCCGCCTTGATCTGCGCGTCGGTGCGGCCCTGGGCCTTCTGGTCGGCGACGTACGCGGTGGTGGCGTCGCGGATCAGGTCCCAGGCGCTGGAGCAGGTGCTGGCGCCGCAGTAGTTGGAGCCGTAACGGGCCTCGTTCCAGGGCACCTTGACCCAGGAGGAGACCTCGCCCTCCACCGAGTAGCGGCCCGAGGACTGCTTCTCGTAGTACTTCGCCAGCGACTCCTTCTTCGCGTCGTGCGAGAAGTAGAGGTCGTTGAAGTGCTGCTGGTTGTAATCCGCCTGCCAGGCCGTGCTGTTGTCGTTCTTCGGGTCCGGCTTGGCGATGGTGTTGTGCGCGGGGCCCGGGTCGCCGCCGTACTTCACGACCGGCGGCTGCGGGCCGTCGGGGCCGTCCGGGTCGTACGTCGTGGTGTTGTCGACCTGGTCGCCGAACTCGACAAGAATCGTGAAGATCTTGTCGGTCTGCTCGCGGCCCAGCTCGACGTACTTGCTCTTCTTGCCCTTGCCGGAGCCGAGTTGGACGACCTTCGAGCCGCCGCGCTGCTGCACGGTCGCGTCGCCGTTCACGACCTGCTGAAGCGCGGCCGTGCGCTCGGCCGACTGCTTCTCGCTGAACGGGCCCGGCAGATCGTGGGCCTGGTTCTCCGCCGGATCGTGGCTGGCCACGGGTGCGGGCTGCCCCTTCTCGGCGGGAGCCGCGTACGCCCCCGCGGTGGTGACCGCGGTGACGCCCAACACGGCTATCGCGAGGGCCAGGGCGGCGGGTGTGGTGATCCTCCGCTGCGTTTTCAAGATTTTTGACCTCCCCTTGAGAAAGGCCATTGCATCGGAGTGAAGGGAGAAAAAACAGATCTTGACTTGAGCATGGCAGGCCAGTACGTTTACCGGTTTCCCGGCACCGCTCAGCGGACCCACAGGTCACACCAACCGGCCGCCACCGTCCGGGCGTTGACGGACACCGGCGTCCGCAGGATGAGACGCCTGACACGCTTGCGACCCCGTGCGCCCCCTCGTGCTCCGCACCGTGGGTTAGGTCACGCTTACCCCATGTTCGGGCCGGGCATGCCGAAGCGTAGAGCCAGCCCGCTACCGAGGACGGATTCCCCCAATGCCACGTCCTACGACCGCGCAACTCGCCTACGGTTCCCTGACCGTTGTCCTGTCCACCTTCGCGATGCTCCTGCTGTCGGACGCACGGTCCGGCGTGGGAGTCGCCGTCATTTGCGCGGCGGGACTGATCCTGGGCCTGCTCGTCGCGGTGACCGTCACCCTGCCCTTCGCCGCCCGGGTGCGGTCCGCCCAGGCCCGGCCCAGCGCCTCCACCGGTTCCACCGGTTCCACCGGTTCCACCGTTCCCGCCGCCGAGTCCGGCGCCCAACCGTCCCCCGCACAGCGCCCGCTCCCACGGGCCGCCGGCGGTCGCGGCGTACGCGAGTCGTCGCGGGTCGGCGAGGCGTCACTACGACGCTGAGGCCCGGCGCGGACCCGCGCGGAAGACCCGCACCGCATGTCACCGCTGAAGGCACTTCGGCACTTCGGCACTTCACGGCGCCACCGCTTCATCGCTCCAGCGCTCGTCCGCTGCACCGCTTCACCGCGTCACCGCGTCACCGCGTCAGACGGCGGCCACGACCACGGTCCTGGCCGCCTTGTCGTGCAGGCACTGCCGGAACGGCTTGTCCCAGGTGCACCACAGGGAGTTGAGCAGCCAGAAGAGCGGGCCGATCAGGATCGTGACGAGCACGCCGGGCAGCGCGTAGACCGCGGCCCGCGTCCAGCCGACGCCGCCGGGGACCGCGCCGTCCTCCAGGCGCGCCGCGCGTATCCGCAGCAGCATCTTGCCGAGGGTCTGCCCGCGGGCGGCCGTCATGGCGCCCTCGTAGAGGAAGTACGCGATGAAGGTCGCCGCCCCCGCGAGGATCTCCTTGCCGCGGCCCGCGTCACCTGGATTGGACAGATCACCGCCGAACACCGCCGCGCTGAGGAGCACGTCGAGGACGATCAGGATCGCGGTGTCGACGACCCGGGCCAGGAACCGCTGGCCGAGGGAGGCGAGCGGGGCCATCCCGGACGGCTGGTCTGCACTCATGACGCTCAGTCAATCAGCCATCCGGGTGGTGGTACAGGGCGTGTGCGGCGCCCTTCCGCCCGGCCGCCGGTCCGTCAGGCGGTCTGGACGACCACCGTCTTGGCGGCCTTGTCATGGAGCCCCTGCTTGTACGGCTTGTCGAACAGCACCGTGATGCCGAGGATCACGAACCAGACGCAGCTGCAGCAGAAGGCGGGCAGCCACAGCACGAGGGCGCGCAGCCCCGCCGCCGCGGAGGTGGGCACGCTGCCGTTCTCCAGCATCGCCACGCGCAGCTTCATCAGCTTCTTGCCCACCGTCTGGCCGGTGGACCGGGTCATGAACCACTCGTAGAGGAAGCCGAGCACCGCGAAGAAGGCGCTGCCGACCGCCGACTTGCCGCTGCTGAAGTTGTCGGTGCCGCCCGCCGCCCAGTCCAGCAGACCGGCCGGGATCAGCACGATGATCACGTCGATGACGCGGGCCAGCACGCGCTTGCCGCCGTCCGCCAGCGGCGGCATCCCGGCCAGCGGGTCCTGCGGGGCGCCGCCGTAGGGGTTGTTGGGGTCCCCGGGCCCGCCGGGACCGCCAGGACCGCCGCCGTACGGGTTTCCCGGACCGCCGGGACCGCCGCCGCCGTACGGATTCGCCGGGCCGCCGGGACCGCCGCCGTAGGGGTTGTCGGAGCCGCCGGGGCCGCCCGGAGTGGCGGGACCGCCGCCGTACGGGTCGCCGCCGTACGGATTGCCCGGCGGCGGGGTGCCCTGGGCGCCGTTGTACGGGCCGCCGGCCTGGTCGCCTGGCGGCTTGGCGAAGGGGTCCTGGGGGGAACCGGGCGCTGGCTGATCGGTACTCATGTCCCGAGTCAAACCCGGACACCGGCCGCCCGCCCGCTGCGGACTCCGTTCGGAGTACGGCGCCGCCCCGGACGTACGGCATCGGCGCGGACGTACGCCCCCACGGACGTGACCTCAGTCGGCCGCCACGAACGTCCGCGCGGCCTTGTCGTGCCAGCACTGGCGCCACGGGCGGTCGAAGAGGCACCAGGCGAGGCCGACGACGCCGACGACCAGGACGTCCAGCACGGTGTGGGTCAGCCAGCGGCGAAGGCTCGGGCCGAAGGCCGGCGGGATCTGCGCCTCGACGTCCAGCACCCGCAGGCCCACCAGCTTCTTGCCCAGCGTGCGCCCCCACTTGACGGTCGGCAGCACTTCGAGCAGCAGGCCCGCCAGGACCGCCACCAGCAGCACCACGGCCAGCTCCAGGCCCGTCGTGCCGTCGATCAGCCACACCTTCACGGTCTCGCCGCTCTGCTTCGCGTCGTCCACCTTCGTGTGGATGTGGTGGTACGCGGCCGTGCCCAGCGGTACGGCCGCGGCGGCGGTCACCGCGCAGAACAGCACGGTGTCGAGCACGCGCGCCGCGAACCGCCGCACCAGCGCACCCGGCCGCCCCTGCGCCGAGATCATGCTCAGGAACGGGTCACCGGCCGGGGGCCGCCACGGCGCCGGGCGCTCCTCGCCCGCGGGCCGCTCCTGCTCCCCCGCCGACTGCCGGGCCAGATGGTGCACCTGCTGCGCCCAGGGCGCGGCCTGCGGTTGAGGCTGCGGCTGGGCCTGCGGCTGCGGCTGCGGCTGGGGGGCGGCCTGCGGCTGCGGCTGGGCGTGCGGTTGAGGCTGGGCGTGGACCTGCGGCTGGTGGGGCGGTGTCCGCGGCTGGGGCCGCTCGGCGGCGGGCGGGGGCTGCTGCGCGGGCACGCCCGGCGCGGCGGCCGTGCCCGCGGCGCCCCAGGAGATCCGCGGCGGCTCGGCGCCGGGCTCCTGCCCGGCGGGCCGGGGCCAGGAAGGAGCGGGTTCCGGGGCGGACGCCGGGGCCGCAGCGGGCGCCGGCGTACCGAAGTCGGAGTGCGGCGCCCCCGGGTCCTCGTCGAGGAACATTGGCCCGGACTCGTCCATCGCCGGGGCGGGCGGAGGGGAAGAAGAAGGGGACGGGGACGGAACCGGCGCCTCACCCGCGGCGGGCGCGGGCCGGCTCGTACCCGGCACCCAGGTGGAGCCGTTCCAGTAGCGGATGTAGTTCGGGACCGAGGGGTCAGGGTAGTAGCCCGGGGCCGGGGACGCGGAAGAGGAACCGGAGGAGCCAGAAGTGGGTGCGCTCATGGTTCACGGAATCCGTATCTGCTCGGTCTGGGGGGTTTGTGACGTCCACATCTACCAGACGCGCGGGCCCGGCGTGACCGCCGTTCCCCGCACCGCCCGGCTTCGGAGGGCGTACTTGTCTTTACCCGTACGCGCCCCCTCGTGCCCGTGCTTCAGGAAATTTGAACCGAATCCCGCGAACCCGCGTAATGGTTGGAGTGGTACGCGCTCTCTCCTGGTGCAGGCCCCGGCGCAGCACCCGCTGCGCGTCACCGAAGACACCGCGGAACACGCGGAACGCGAAATGGGGCTGCCGCGCCGAGGAAAGGATGTCGAGTCGATGCACACCGTGGTGGAACGCGAACTGGAAATGCAGCTAGTGCTGTCGCCGGAGCGGAGCATCCCCGTACCCGCCAGGCTGGCCTATCGCACGGATGATCCCTTTGCCGTGCACATCACTTTCCACGTGGGCTCCGACGCCCCCGTGAACTGGACATTCGCCCGCGAGCTGATCGTGGAGGGCGTGTTCAGGCCGTGCGGTCACGGTGACGTGCGGATCTGGCCGACGAAGGTCAACGGCCGCAGCGTGATCTGTCTGGCCCTCAGCTCCCCCGACGGCAACGCGCTGCTGGAGGCGCCCTCGTCGCCGGTCGCGGCCTGGCTGGAGCGGACGCTGCGGGTGGTGCCGCCGGGCACCGAGCACGAGCAGCTCGGCATGGACGACGGTCTCAGCCGGTTGCTCGCCCCGACCACGCGGGACGAGCTGTGGCTGAGCGATCCGTGGTCGGGGAAGGACGAGACGCCGGACGCGGGGGCGTGAGGGCCGGGCACGCCCGGCGCGGCCCTCAGAACAGCTTGCCCGGATTCAGCAGCCCGAGCGGGTCGAAGACGGCCTTCACGCCGCGCTGCAACTCAACGCCGGTGGGGCCGAGTTCGCGGGCCAGCCAGTCCTTCTTGAGCAGGCCGACGCCGTGCTCGCCGGTGATGGTGCCGCCGAGCGCGAGACCGAGCGCCATGATCTCGTCGAAGGACTGGCGGGCCCGCAGCGCCTCGTCGGGGTCGTGCGCGTCGAAGCAGACCACGGGGTGGGTGTTGCCGTCGCCCGCGTGCGCGCACACCCCGATCGTCAGGCCGAACTTGGCCGAGATGTCCGCGACGCCGTCCAGCATCTCGCCGAGCTTCGCGCGCGGTACGCACACGTCGTCGATCATCATGGCCGTCGAGATCGTCTCCAGCGCCGTCAGCGACAGGCGGCGCGCCTGGAGCAGCATCTCGGACTCGGCGCTGTCCTCCGCGGGCACCACGTCGGTGGCGCCCGCCGCCGTGCACAGCTCGCCGACCGCGGCGAGGTCGGCGGCCGGGTCGGCGGTGTCGAAGGCGGCGAGCAGCATGGCCTCGGTGGTCTCGGGCAGGCCCATGTTCGCCATCGCGTTGACCGCGCGGATGGTCGTGCCGTCCATCAACTCCAGCAGCGACGGCACATGGCCGCTCTCCATGATCGAGCAGACGGCGGCGCAGGCCGCGGCGGCCGACGGGAATTCGGCGACCATGGCGAGCTGGCGCGGCGGCGCGGGCCGCAGCGCGAGGACCGCCTTCACGACGATGCCGAGGGTGCCCTCGGAGCCGACGAAGAGCCGCGTGAGGTCGTATCCCGCCACGCCCTTGGCGGTGCGCCGCCCGGTGGTCAGCAGCCGCCCGTCGGCCAGCACCACCTCGAGGCCGAGGACGTACTCGGCCGTCACCCCGTACTTCACGCAGCACAGGCCGCCCGCGCCGGTGCCGATGTTGCCGCCGATCGTGCACTGCTCCCAGCTCGACGGGTCCGGCGGGTAGGACAGGCCGTGCTCGCCGACCGCCCTGGACAGCACGGCGTTGACGACGCCCGGTTCGACCACGGCGATCCGGTCGACCGTGTCGATCTCCAGGATGCGGTCCATCTTCACCAGCGAGAGCACGATGCAGCCGTCCATGGCGTTGGCGCCGCCGGACAGCCCGGTCCGCGCCCCCTGCGGTACGACCGGCGCCCGGTGCGCGGTCGCGGTCCGCATGACGTGCTGCACGTCCTCGGTGCTGCGGGGCAGCACGACCGCCGCCGGGGTGCCGACGGCGGAGAAGCTCGCCATGTCCTGGGAGTACGCCGCGACGACGTCGGGGTCGGTCAGTACCGCCTCCGGCGGCAGGCCGCCGCGCAGTGCGGTGATCAGTTCATCGTGCATGTGTTCACCCTGACAGGCCGGGGCCCCGCCCTCAAGGGCGGGACCCCGCGAGACCACAGGGTGAGATCAGAGGTTGCCGCGCAGCTCCTGCTCCCGCTCGATCGCCTCGAACAGGGCCTTGAAGTTGCCCTTGCCGAAGCCCATGGAGCCGTGGCGCTCGATCATCTCGAAGAAGACGGTCGGGCGGTCCTGGACCGGCTTGGTGAAGATCTGGAGCAGGTAGCCGTCCTCGTCGCGGTCCACGAGGAGCTTGAGTTCGCGCAGTGTCTCGACGGGGACGCGGGTCTCGCCCGCCCATTCGCCGAGGGTGTCGTAGTAGGAGTCGGGGGTGTCGAGGAATTCGACACCGGCGGCGCGCATGGCGCGTACGGAGGCGACGATGTCGTTGGTGGCCAGCGCGATGTGCTGGACGCCGGGGCCGCCGTAGAACTCCAGGTACTCGTCGATCTGGGACTTCTTCTTGGCGACGGCCGGCTCGTTGAGCGGGAACTTCACCTTGAGCGTGCCGTCGGCCACGACCTTGGACATCAGCGCCGAGTACTCGGTGGCGATGTCGTCGCCGACGAATTCCTTCATGTTGGTGAAGCCCATGACCCGGTTGTAGAAGGCCACCCACTCGTTCATCCGGCCGAGTTCGACATTGCCGACGCAGTGGTCGATGGCCTGGAAGAAGCGCCGCGCCGGGGGCTCGACCACCGGCTCGGCGGCGACGAAGCCCGGCATGTAGGGGCCGTCGTAGCCGGTGCGGTCGACCAGGGTGTGCCGGGTCTGGCCGTACGTGGCGATGGCGGCGAGCACGACGGTGCCGTGGTCGTCCTTCAGCTCGTACGGCTCGGTGAGGCCGGTGGCGCCGTGCTCGACGGCGAACGCGTACGCGGCGCGCGCGTCCGGGACCTCCAGGGCGAGGTCGACGACGCCGTCGCCGTGGGCGGCGACGTGGTCGGCCAGGAAGCGGCCGTGGTCGGTGGCGGGCTTGATGACGGAGGTGAACACGAAGCGCGCGCCGCCCGACTCCAGGACGTAGGAGGCGGTCTCGCGGCTGCCGTTCTCGGGTCCCGAGTAGGCGACGCGGCGCATGCCGAAAGCGGTGGAGTAGTAGTGCGCGGCCTGTTTGGCGTTGCCCACGGCGAAGACGACGGCGTCCATGCCCTTTACCGGGAAAGCATCCTGGGTCTCAGTCATGACAAAAGCGTCCCGCCGCTTGTCAGGGTGCGCAATAGTTCCGGATTTCAGTGGACAGTCTGCACAGCGGAAGCGAGGATCGACGGGTCAATCTGTGCAGCATGACCACGGAAGGCGGCGGGGTATGGGAATCGACGCGCTGGACGGGCGGCTGATCACGCTGCTGGACCGGGAGCCGCGGATCGGCGTGCTGGAGGCGTCCCGGCGGCTGGGGGTGGCGCGCGGCACGGTGCAGGCGCGGCTCGACCGGCTGAGGGCCAATGGGGTGATCCGCGGCTTCGGCCCGCAGGTGGACCCGGCGGCGCTCGGCTATCCGGTGACGGCGTTCGCCACGCTGGAGATCAAGCAGGGCCAAGGGGCCGACGTACGGGCGCACTTGACCACCGTGCCGGAGGTGCTGGAGCTGCACACCACGACCGGTCAGGGCGACATGCTCTGCCGTCTGGTGGCGCGTTCCAACGCCGATCTCCAGCGGGTGATCGACCGCGTTGTCGGCTTTGATGGGATTGTCCGGGCCGCCACGGCCATCGTCATGGAGAACCCGGTCCCGCTGCGGATCATCCCGCTGGTGGAGCAGGCGGCGCGCGACACGTAGACGCGCCACGCGGTCGAAGGAGACGGGGAGGTGGCGGCGCGGTGAGCTTCTGGCAGTACCTCTCCAACCGGCACCAGCAACTGCTCACCGACGCCTTCCAGCACGCCAGCGCGGTGTTCCAGTGCATGGTGCTCGCGACCGTGATCGGCGTCCTGATCGGTGTCCTGACCTACCGCAGCGACTGGGCGGGCAATCTCGCGGTCACCTCGACCGCGACCATCCTCACCATCCCGTCGCTGGCCCTGATCGGTCTGCTGATCCCGGTCCTGGGCCTGGGCGTGCCGCCGACGGTGACCGCGCTGACGCTGTACGGGCTGCTGCCGGTCGTCCGCAACTCCATCGTCGGGCTGCGCGGTGTGGACCCGGCGCTGGTGGACGCGGCCAAGGGCATCGGCATGTCGCGGGTGGCCCGGCTGCTGCGGGTGGAGCTGCCGCTGGCCTGGCCGCCGATCCTGACCGGTATCCGGGTCGCCACCCAGATGCTGATGGGTATCGCGGCGGTGGCCGCGTACGCCTCGGGCCCCGGCCTCGGCAACGAGATCTTCCGCGGCATCGCGTCGCTGGGCAGCGCCAACGCGCTCAACGAGGTGCTGTCCGGCACGCTCGGCATCATCGTCCTCGCGCTGCTCTTCGACGCCGCGTACGTGGGCATCGGCCGTCTGACCATTCCGAGGGGGATCCGTGTCTGAGCAGTGGTCACCGCAGGACCGGGAGCAGCCGGCGCCCGCCGGGGTGGCGGGCGCCACCATCGAGCTGGAGAACCTGACCAAGCGCTATCCGGGCAGCCAGGACCCGGCCGTGGACAGCGTCAGCATGGAGATCAAGGCCGGTGAGACGGTGATCTTCGTGGGCCCTTCCGGCTGCGGCAAGTCCACCACGCTGAAGATGATCAACCGGCTGATCGAGCCGTCGTCCGGGCGGATCAGGATCAACGACGAGGACGTCACCGCGATCGACCCGGTCAAGCTGCGCCGCAAGGTCGGGTACGCGATCCAGTCGTCCGGTCTCTTCCCGCACATGACGGTCGCGGAGAACATCGCGCTGGTGCCGAAGATGGTCGGCTGGAGCAAGTCGCGGGTCAAGGACCGGGTCGAGGAGATGCTCGACCTGGTGGGCCTGGACCCGCGGGAGTTCCACGGCCGCTACCCGCGCCAGCTCTCCGGCGGACAGCAGCAACGCGTGGGCGTGGCACGGGCGTTGGCGGCCGACCCGCCGGTGCTGCTGATGGACGAGCCGTTCGGCGCGGTCGACCCGATCACCCGCGACCACCTCCAGGACGAACTGATCAGGCTCCAGCACGAGTTGCACAAGACGATCGTCTTCGTCACGCACGACTTCGACGAGGCCATCAAGCTGGGCGACCGGATCGCGGTGCTCCGCGAGCACTCGCACATCGCCCAGTTCGACACGCCGGAGGCCATTCTCACCAACCCGGCCGACGACTTCGTGTCCGGCTTCGTCGGCGCCGGCGCGGCGCTCAAGCGGCTCAATCTCACCCGCGTGCGCGATGTCGGCATCGCCGACTTCCCCGCGGTGGGCGTCGACGAGCCGTTGCAGTCGGTCTTCGAGCGGCTGCGCACCAGCCAGCACAACGAACTGCTGCTGCTCGACCGGCGGCGCCGCCCGTACAAGTGGCTGCGGCGCGGCGATCTGATGCGCGCCAAGGGGTCGTTGGCACGGGCGGGCACGGTCGTGCACGACACGGTGACGCGGGACGCGACGCTGCGGGACGCGCTGGAGGCGGTGCTGACCGACAGCGGCGGGCGGGTGGCGGTGACCGGGCGGCGCGGCGAATTCGTGGGCGTGGTCGACATGGAGACGCTGATGAACTCGGTGCAGGAGATGCTGGAGGCCGACCGGCTGACCGCGATGGAGCACCAGCACGAACTGGCCGAGTCGCAGGCCGGGCAGGGGCACGAGGAGGAGCGGGCACGCGCCGAGCAGGAGGGCGCGGCGGGCGCGGAGCCGGCGTCATGAGCCCGGACGGCCCGGACCGCGCGACGGGGGCCAGCCGCGCCGACGGCGGCCGGTCCCACCCGTCGGGCCGGGACACCCGCGACGCCGGGGAGCGCCGTCCCCCCGGCGAGCACGACGTGCGCGGCCTGGCCTTCCGCGACGACGACGGCGGTACGGAGCACGAGGAGCACGAGGGCGGGCCCGCGCCCGCCGCGACCAGGCCGAAGCCCAAACTGACGTGGCGGAAGCTGGTGTTCACCCCGGTCGTGCTGGCCGCCGTGCTGCTCGCCACGTATCTGTGGATCACCAACATCCACCTGGACGCGATCGAGAAGAATTCGCTCGACGACGGCAATGTGCAGCTCCGGCTCTGGCAGCACGTGAAGCTGACCGCGATCTCCACCTTCTGGGTGCTGGTGATCGCCATCCCCGTCGGCATCGCGCTGACCCGGCGGCGGCTGCGCAGGGTCGCGCCGTTCGTGACCGCGCTCGCCAACATCGGCCAGGCGACCCCGGCGATCGGCCTGCTGGCGCTGCTGGTGATCTGGCTGGGCATCGGCGCCCGCACCGCGATCATCGGCATCGTGGCCTACGCGGTGCTGCCGGTGCTCTCCAACACCGTCGCGGGGCTCAAGGCCATCGACCCGACGCTGGTGGAGGCCGCGCGCGGCATCGGCATGTCGGCGCCCGGCGTGCTCGCCAAGGTCGAACTGCCGCTCGCCGTACCGCTGATCCTCGCGGGCGTGCGGACCGCGCTGGTGCTCAACGTCGGCACCGCCACGCTGGCCACCTTCGGCGGGGGCGGCGGCCTCGGCGACCTGATCACCTCCGGCATCGTCAACCAGCGGATGCCGGTGCTGATCCTCGGCTCGGTGCTGACGGTGGTGCTCGCGCTGTTCGTGGACTGGCTGGCCTCGGTCGCCGAGCAGTTGATGCGGCCCCGCGGCCTAGAGGTGACGGCGTGACGCGGCGGCGTACGGGGCTCGTGGCGCTCTGCGGCGCCGCCCTGCTGGCGTCCTGCGGGCTGACCAGCGGCAGCCCGCTGGTGGACAACGTCAAACCGGGCTCGATCGGGCAGGGCGAACCCCTCAAGGGCGCCCACCTGGTGATCACGTCCAAGAACTTCAGCGAGAACATCATCCTGGGCGAGATGATCGGCCTCGCCTTCAAGGCGGCGGGCGCGAGCGTGCTGGACCGGACGAACATCACCGGCTCGATCGGCGCCCGCGAGGCGGTCAAGTCCGGTCAGGCGGACGCGATGTACGAGTACACCGGCACCGCCTGGATCACGTATCTGGGGCACACGGAACCCATCAAGAACCCCCAGGCGCAGTGGCAGGCCGTGCACGACGCGGACCTGAAGAACGGCCTGACCTGGCTGCCGCCGTCCACGCTGAACAACACGTACTCGCTCGCCGTCAGCCAGCGCAACAACGCGAAGTACCACCTCAAGACGCTCTCCGACGTGGCCGCGCTGGCGAAGAAGGACCCCAGGGCCGTGACGCTGTGCGTGGAGAACGAGTTCGCCTCCCGGCAGGACGGGCTGCCCGGCATGATGAAGGCGTACGACATGGACATCCCCAGCTCGCGGATCCAGAAGATGGACGCGGGGATCATCTACACCCAGGTGAACAAGAACGGTTCCTGCCTGCTGGGCGAGGTGTACACCACCGACGGCCGCATCCAGTCGATGCACCTGACCGTCATGGAGGACGACAAGCACTTCTTCCCCAACTACAACGCGGCGCCCGTCATCTACAGCAAGGCGTTCAAGAAGTACCCGGCCATCGCCAAGCTCCTCGACCCGATCAGCGCCAAGCTGGACACGGCGGTCGCGCAGAAGCTGAACGCCCAGGTGGACGTGGACGGGCAGGACCCGCACGACGTGGCGAAGAAGTGGCTGATCGCGGAGGGCTTCATCAAGAACGGGTGAGGGGGCCCTGCGGGGCTCGGGGGGTACGGCTCGCGGGGTACGGGCCGGGGGTACGGCTCGGGCGTACGGCTCTGGGGTGGATGCAAAGCTGTTTTGCAAAAGAGCGTTGCAAAGGTGCTTTGCATGCGCTTAAGGTGGTGTCCATGACGGACAAGAAGGACGCGGTGCCGATCGGCCCGATCTCGGACGAGGATCTGCTGACCCTCGACGCCAGGTCGCTGCGCGGCCTCGCCCACCCGCTGCGGATGCGGCTGCTGGCCGCGCTGCGCGACCGCGGCCCCGCCACGGCCTCCCAACTGGCCGACCGGCTCGGCGAGTCCAGCGGTGCGACCAGCTACCACCTGCGCCAGCTCGCCTCGTTCGGCCTGGTCGAGGACGACCCCGGCCGCGGCACCGCGCGCGAGCGCTGGTGGAAGGCGGTGCACCGGGGCCAACGCTTCGACAGCATCGGGGAGTTCGTCCGGCACCCCGACCCAGAGGTGCGCGCCGCGATGAGCACCTTCCTGGTCGAGCACGCCACCAGCAGCGCCGAGCAGGTGGCGACCTGGATGAGCACGATGCACACCTGGCCGAAGGTCTGGCAGGAGGCGTGGGACTCCAGCCGCTTCACGCTGCGCCTCACGCCGCAGGACGCGGTGGAGCTGAGCGAGCGGGTGCACGCGCTCGTGGAGTCCTTCCGCGAGCGGGAGACGGACGGGCCGGAGGGTGAGCGGGTCCGGGTGCAGTTCCACGAGTTCCCGATCGCGTCCGACTGACCCCGCTCCCCCGCGCCGCGCGCGCCGTCACCGCACGCGCAGCCGTATCCGTACCCGTATCCGTACCGGCTCCCTGTCCGTACCGGCTCCCTGTCCGCACCGGCCCGTAATTCCGTAGCTCCGTCACTCCGTATCAACGACCCATCGTCACGGGGGAATTCGCCATGCCCGCACGCACCGCGATACCGCACGCCCACCACCGGCCCGACGGGTCGGGACCGGCCCGCGACCGGCGCCCGCTGGGGGTGCTGCTGGCCGCCAACGTGGTCTCGATCGCCGGGAACATGCTCACCGTCGTCGCCGTCCCGTGGTTCGTCCTGGAGACCACCGGGAGCCCGGCGCGGGCCGGTCTGGTCGCCTTCGCGGCCACCCTGCCGGTCGTGCTCGCCGCGATCCTGGGCGGCCCGCTGATCGACCGGCTCGGCTACGCGGTCACGAGCGTCGTGTCGGACGTGGTGTGCGCGGCGGCCATGGCGGCCGTACCGCTGCTGCATCTGACCGTCGGGCTGCGCTACTGGGAACTGCTCGCGCTCGTCGGCGTCAGCGGCCTCTTCCACGCCCCCGGCGAGACCGCCCGCGAGGTGCTGATGCCCCGGCTCGCCGCACGCGCCGACACCACCGTGGCGCGGGCGTCGAGCGCGTACGAGGGCGCGTCGCGCGGCGCCCGTATGCTCGGCGCCCCGCTGGCTGGCGTGCTCATCTCGGTGATGGGCGCCACCAATACGCTGCTGGTCGACGCGGCGACCTTCGCGGTGTCCGCGGTGCTGATCGGGATCGGGGTACGGGACCGGACGCCGGCGGAGGCGCCGGAGCCGCCGAAGGAGTCCGCCGGCAGTTACCGGGCCGAACTGCGCGAGGGATTCGTCTACTTGGTGGCCGCGCGGCTGCTGTTCGCCATCGTGGTGATGGTGATGGTGACCAACGCGCTGGACCAGGCGTGGTCGGCGGTGCTGCTGCCGGTGGACGCCCGCGAGCACCTGGGCGGTTCGGTGAGCGTCGGCCTGGTCGCCGGGACCTTCGGCGGCGGCGCGCTGATCGGCTCGCTGACGTACGGCGTCGTCGGCCACCGGGTGTCGCAACGCGGCCTCTACATCGGCGCGTTCCTCATCAGCGGCTTCCCCCGGACGGCCGTGGCCGCCTTCGTGCCCGGTCTGACCCCGCTCCTGGTCACCTGCGCGGTGTGCGGGCTGGCCGCCGGGGTCCTGAACCCGATGATCGGCACCGAGATGGTCCGCCTGGTCCCCGAGCGGCTGCGCAGCCGGGTCTTCGGCGCCGTCACCTCCGGCGTCCTGGTCGCCGTGCCGCTGGGCGGCCTGCTCGGCGGCTTCCTCGTCCAGTACGCGGGCCTGCGCACCGCCATGGCCACCGTCAGCGCCGTCTATCTGCTCACGACGCTGAGCCCGCTCGTCCTGCCCGCCTTCCGGCACTGGAACGACGAGCCCGGCGACGAGCCCGCCGTGTCGCCGGGCGCCGCGCGGGCGTCGGTCTAGCCGCCTCTAGCAGGTCGGCAGCTTTCCGCCCTTGTCCAGGGCGGCCAGGGCCGCCAGCGCGCCGTCCAGGTCGTTGACCGGGACCAGCCTGAGCCCGTCGGGCAGCTCCGCCTTGGCGTCGGAGCACTCGCCGCGCGGTACGAGGAAGACGGTCGCGCCGTCGCGGCGGGCGGCCTGCTCCTTCAGCGGCACCCCGCCGACCGCGCCGACCTTGCCCGAGGCGTCGATGGTCCCGGTGCCCGCGATGGTCCGGCCGCCGGTGAGGTCGCCGCCGTGGCCGTCGCCGTTGATCTTGTCGATGATGCCGAGTGCGAAGAGCAGCCCGGCGCTGGGGCCGCCGACGTCGGCGAGCTGGAGATCGACCTTCACCTTGGACGGTGAGAGCCCGAGGTGCTTGAGCGCGGCCGTCGTCGCCGCGTCCTGCGAGTCGGTCATCTCCTTGCGGTTCGCCTTCTCGATCTCCTTCACCGAGCCGCCGGTGGGATAGACCGAGTCGCGCGGCATCGCCGCCTGGTCCTTCTTGAACCACGCCTTCAGCACGTCGGTGACGTGCACCGAGGCGTCCGGTGACGTCGCCTGGATCGTCACCATCCGCAGTTGCCCGCTCGTCCTGCGCACCGGTGTCCCGCTCACCGTGATCACCTGCGTCCCCTGGTCCGCCCCCAGCACGTTCGCCGTCAGCCCCGGCTCCACGATCGAGATCGGGAGCGGGGCGAGGGCCGCGACGGCCAGCAGCCCGGCCGTGACTGCTCCGCAGACGGCCAGAGTCACGGTCCGCCGGGAGACGCTGCTTCTACGCATGCCGCCGACCCTATTTCACACCCCCCGCCCTCGCGGCCACGCCCCCGCACGACCAGTGCCCCGCCAGGGGCGCGAGGAACCGCGCGAGCAACCCACCACCGGCCGGTGGCCCGGACCCAACCGAACAGCCCCGCCGCCCCCGGCAAAGCAACCGCCCCGGGGCCGGGCCCCGCTGCCCGCACGCACGCACGACCAGTGCCCCGCCAGGGGCGCGGGGAACTGCGCGAGCAACCCACCACCGGCCGGTGGCCCGCCAACAACCGAACCGCCCCGCCGGGACCGGCGGTGACCCGCGGAAGCACCGCGGCAGCCCGCGCAGTTCCCCGCGCCCCCAAAAACGCGGCCCACCGCCCCCAGCAAAACAACCGCCCCGGGGCAGCAGCCCAAAACGCGTAGCGGCGTCCCAGCAAAGGAGCCCCCCTTGGGCCGGGCCCATGAAGACGCGTAGCCGGCGTACCGGCAAAGGACCCTGCACGGGCCCGGGGGCCTGGGGGCGCACCCTTGTGGGGAGGCTCAGCGCCCTAGCGCAGGGCGTCGGCGACCTCCGTGGCGGCCTCCACGACGCGCGCACCCACCCTCTCGGGGACCGAGTCGGCGAGCATGACGACGCCGACGCTCCCCTCGATGCCGGGGACGCCCAGGAGGGGCGCGGCGGCCCCGCTGGCACCGGCCTCCAGCTCGCCGTGGGTGAGGACGTACCGGACCGGCTCGGTGGCGGTGACGGTATGGGCGGCGGGCGGCCCCTCGGCCGGGCGGGCGCCCAGGGACTCCTCCTCGACGAACCGCTCCCAGCGCGACCCGTCGGGCGTCGGCTGCATGCCCCGCCCGGCGAGAATGGCGCGCCCCGCGGCCCCGCGGTCCAGCGGGTGCCGGAAGCCGGTGCGATAGGCCACGTGGTAGTCGGTCCAGGTCGGCTCCACGACGGCGACGGCCAGCGCCTCGCTGCCGTCGACGAGGGTCAGGTGGGCGGTCGCCCCGATCTCCTCGGCGAGCGAGCGCAACGCGGGCAGTGCGGCCTCGCGCAGCAGCGGGTGCACCTGGTGGGCCAGACCGAGCACGCCCAGTCCGACGCGCGCCCGGCCGCCGAGGTCACGGCGGACCAGCGAATGCTGCTCCAGCGTGGCCAGCAAGCGGTAGACCACCGTCCGGTTCACACCGAGTTTGGCGGCCAGCTCGGTCACCGTCAGGCCGTGGTCGGTGTCGGCGAGCAGCTTGAGAACCCGCAGGCCCCGGTCAAGCGTTTGAGACGTCTCCGCGGTCACGACGCCCCCTCCTCGTAGGCGGCGGCCATCTCCACGGCGGTAACGCACTGCCGGTCCCGCGGCAGTGCGCGGAGAGGCCGCCGGTAGTCGTCATACCGGCTGCGCTCCGCGGCTGCACTGCCACGGCGCGTGCGTGACCGGCACCGTAGCGAGCGGGTACCGCTCAGCGGAAGGGGTCGTCCACAATCCGGGCGTCGGCTTGACCCGACTTTGGAGATCCACCCTCTACAATACGGCCGACATCATCGCATTCGGGTCGCCCACTCCTGCACCTTCTTGATCCGCTCGCCGAGCTGTCCCGCCGTCGCCTCGGCGCTCGGCGGCCCGCCGCACGCACGGCGCAATTCGGTGTGAATCACCCCGTGCGGCTTACCGCTCTGATGGTTGTACGCGGCCACGAGCGTGTTCAACTGCTTGCGCAGTTCGAGCAGTTGGCGGTGGGTGACGATCGGGCGCCGCTCGGCGGGGAGTTCGAGCAGATCGGCCTCTTCGTCCGGCTTCTTCCGGCTGTGGGCGATCTGTCGGGCCTGCCGCTTCTGCAGCAGTATCTGGACCTGGTCCGGTTCGAGGAGTCCGGGGATGCCGAGGTAGTCCTGCTCCTCCTCGCTGCCCGGATGCGCCTGCATGCCGAACTCGGCCCCGTCGTACAGCACCCGGTCGAAGACCGCGTCGGACTCCAGCGCCTCGAAGGGCAGCATGTCCTCCTCGGTGGCCTCGTCCTCGGCCTTCTCCGCGTCCGCGAGGAGCTTGTCCTCCTCCGCGAAGGGGTCCTCCTCGCCCTGCTTCTTGGGCTTGTCGAGCACGTGGTCGCGCTCGACCTCCATCTCGTTGGCGAATTCCAGCAGCATCGGGATGGTCGGAACGAACACCGACGCCGTCTCGCCGCGCCGCCGCGACCGTACGAAACGGCCCACGGCCTGCGCGAAGAACAGCGGCGTCGAGATCGTCGTGGCGTACACGCCGACCGCGAGGCGGGGCACGTCGACGCCCTCCGACACCATCCGGACCGCGACCATCCACCGGTCCTCGGACTCGCTGAACTTCTCGATCCGCTTGGAGGAGCCGGGGTCGTCGGAGAGCACGACGGTCGGCTTGTGCCCGGAGATCTCCTTGAGCAGCTTGGCGTAGGCGCGGGCCGAGTCCTGGTCGGTGGCGATCACCAGGCCGCCCGCGTCCGGGATGCCCTTGCGGACCTCGGTCAGCCGCTGGTCGGCGGCCTTCAGCACGTTCGGGATCCAGTCGCCGGTCGGCGCGAGCGCGGTCCGCCACGCCTGCCCGATGGCGTCCTTCGTCATCGGCTCGCCCAGGCGCGCCGCGATCTCGTCGCCCGCCTTGGTGCGCCAGCGCATGTTGCCGCTGTAGCTGAGGAAGATCACCGGGCGCACGACGCCGTCGTTGAGCGCGTTGCCGTACCCGTACGTGTAGTCGGCGGCGCTGCGGCGGATGCCGTCGTTGCCCTCCTCGTACACCACGAAGGGGATCGGGTTGGTGTCCGACCTGAACGGCGTCCCGGTCAGCGCCAGCCGCCGCGTCGCCGGGTCGAACGCCTCCAGGCACGCCTCGCCCCACGACTTGCTGTCGCCCGCGTGGTGGATCTCGTCCAGGATCACCAGCGTCTTGCGCTGCTCGCAGCGGTTGCGGTGCAGCATCGGCCGCACCCCGACGCCCGCGTACGTCACGGCGACGCCGTGGTACTCCTTGCCGACGGGGCCCGCGCTGTACTCCGGGTCCAGCTTGATCCCTATCCGCGCCGCCGCGTCCGCCCACTGCGTCTTCAGGTGCTCGGTGGGCGCCACCACCGTGATCTGCTGCACCAGGTGGTTGTGGAGCAGATACGACGCCAGCGACAGCGCGAAGGTGGTCTTCCCGGCGCCGGGTGTCGCCACCGCGAGGAAGTCCCGCGGCTGCTTGGCGACGTACGCGTCGATGGCCCCCTGCTGCCAGGCCCGAAGCTTGTTCGCCGTCCCCCAGGGCGCGCGCCCGGGGAAGGCGGGAGACAGATGGTGCGGGTGCGATGCGGCGGTGGTAGTCACGGTCTCCGTTGAGGTTCGTCTCGCGGCGGGTCGGTACGAAAACCGCCTCAGCCTACCGGCCGCACCCCCTCACCCCCGTCCCGACGCCACCGCGCCGCCCGTGTGCGACTCAGCTCACATACGGGCGCGCGGACGCCGTCTCGTACGGTGATACGCCGTCCCGGGCGCAGGCGGTCGGTCTCACGCCGATTTCGGGTGGGGGCGCAGGCGCCCCGCTACGAAGGCGCCCACGAGGGCCAGGGCGGCGGCGGGGAGGAAGACGGCGGCGAAGGCCGCGGGGTGTGCGGTCGTGGTGGTGCTCGCGTCGGCGGTGGCGCCGACCGTGCCGCCGCCGAGGGCGGCGAAGACGGTGCCGGCGGCGGCGACCAGGAGGACGTTGGAGAGGGCGTCGGAGACCTGGAGGGCGGCGGAGTTGGCACCGGCCTCCGCGGGGGCGGACTGCTCCAGCATCAGCACGCTGAGGGTGGAGATGACCAGGCCCATGCCGAGGCCGCCCGCGCACCAGGCGACGGCCACGATCCACACCGGTACGGACTGGACGAGGGCGAGGCAGGCGCCGCAGATGGCGGCGGCGGACAGCACCATGCCGAACTGCGCGAGGCGTTCGCGGACCGGCGCCAGGCGCGGGCGGGCCTGGACGTACGAGCCGAGCGCCCAGGTGAGCCCGGCGCCCGCCAGCGACAGACCCGCCATGGTGGCGGACAGGCCGCGCTGGGTGACCAGCATCAGCGGGATGAAGCTCTCGGCGGCGATGAAGGTGCCCGCCGCGATCCCGCGCATCAGGATCACCGTGGGCAGCCCGCGCACCGCGCGGAAGGTGCCGGGCGGCAGCAGCCGCAGCGCGGACGGTACGAGCAGCACGATGCCCGCGACGGCCGGTATCACCGAGAGCGGGCTGATGTCCTGGCCCGCGTACTGCAACAGCGCCGCGCCCGTCGCGAGCGCCACCGCGTACCAGATCCGCCGCCCGTCCCGTACGGGCGGCGCGACCGGCTCGGGGGCCTCGGGCAGCGTCTCGGGGGCCGGGTCGGGGGCGTGCGCGGCCCGCCGCAGGGGCGGCAGCATGACGGCGAGCGGCAGCGCCACCAGGACCGGGATGGCCAGGAACACCCAGCGCCAGCCGAGGTGTTCGGTGACCGTCCCCGACACCAGCGGCCCGACGATCGACGGCACCACCCACGACGCCGCGAAGGCGGCCATCACCGAGGGCCGCAGCCGTTCCGGATACGCCCGGCCGACCACCACGTACAGCGCGACGATCACGAGCCCGCCGCCGAGCCCCTGCACGGCCCGGCCGAGCACGAACGGCCACATCGACTGCGCGGTCCCGCTGATCACCAGTCCCGCCGCGAAGCCGCCGATGCCCGCCGCCAGCGGCGGCAGCGGCCCCGACCGGTCGCACCACTGCCCGCTGACCACCATCGCGAGCAGCGACGTCGTGAAATACCCCGAGAACGCGAACGCGTACAGCCCGAGACCGTCCAGCTCCCGCGCCGCGATCGGCATCGCCGTCCCCACCGCGGTCGCCTCGAACGCGATCATCAGCACCACCGACACGATGCCCAGGGTCAGCGCGCGGTACGACCGCCCCATCACGCCTTCCGGCGCGTCCGGGGCGGTCTCGGGGTCGATTCCAGGAAGCCGCTGGTCACGGCGAGTGTCGGAGGCAGTCACCAGCCAAGGGTAAGGGGCATCAGCCCCTTTCACCCCTGCCCTGCGACCCCCTTTCCCTCCGCCTTTCGCCCTACGCCCCGCCCTCGTCCCACCTCCGTCCCGGCCGCCTTCCCGCCCCGGCCCGCGCCCCCGTTCATGAACGCCGTATGGCAGTCCCGTTGCACCCCCTCCCCCACCCTTGACCCACCCCCGCCCCACCCGCGAAGGTCGAACCACACCGCACACACACCTGGCCGTGTGCCCGAGTGGTTGAGGGACTCGCCTGCAAAGCGAGTTACGCCGGTTCGATTCCGGTCACGGCCTCCATTGCCTGATATGGCGAAAGAAGAGGGCGGCACCCCGTACGGGGTGCCGCCCTCTTCTTGTGTGCTGTCGTCTCCTGCGACGTGCACGATCCGGAGCACTCGAGCTTGGGAGAGCGGGCCTCAGTGCGCCGGGGGACGGTCACTCGGGAGCATCGAACACGACACCGTCTCTTCCCTGGGGGCAGCAGTGGAGCTGACACGACTCGTCGGATCGTGCGACGACGGCGATTGTCCGACGCTGTACGTGACCGACCGGGGCACCCTCGCAGTGCAGGGGCCGCACATCACCGAGCACGGTCGGAGCATCCCCGCTCACGAAGGCATGGTCGAAATCCCTGTGGAACTGATCAGAAAGGCCATCCGTGACGGGCTCCTCTAAAACGCTCGGCGAGATGTTCTCGCAGTTCGAGCGGGAAGCGTTCCGGCTGGAAACGCTGGGCGACTACAGCAAGTCCGGTGGTGTGACCGCCTATCACGCCTTCCTCGCAGGGGAGGATCAGCCGGAGGACTACCGAGACGCTGACTGGGTCACGACGGTCCGCGAGATCACCCGGGCCGGGAAACGCATCTATCGGGTACACATCTTGTCACGGCCTCTCACGCCGTACCTGCGATTCGAACTGGGCTGGGGATACCAGCGGAACATGACGGCCGGTGAGGAATTCTTCATCCTCGACACCACCGAGACGGAGAACCCGCTGCCGCAGGCCCCTGACTTCTGGCTGTTCGACGGCAGGACGGCGGCAGCCATGACGTACGACGGCGCTGGGAAGTTCCTCGGCGTGGACGTCCACGAGGCGGCGGATGCCGACGAGTTCGGGGCGTACCGCGATGTGGCGCTCGCACACGCGAGGCCCTTCACCGACTGGTGGGCCGAGTTCGGCGAGTGAACAGATCAGAACTGGGCGCCGCGCTGCGGGCGTTGCGGCAGGCATCCGGGCATGAAGCGAAGGCTGTGGCCCGCGGCGCCGTCATGTCCACCAGTAAACCGAGCAAGATCGAGAACGGCCGCACCGCGCCCGGCGTCATCGACGTGGAGCGCATCCTCACGGCATTGGGCGTGTCCGCCAACCGTCGCTGATTCCGGGCCTGTTGCAGACACCCGAGTACGGGCGGGCGGTGCTCTCCCGCAAGGAGCTGGGCGACGAACAGTTGGCACGTACGGTCGCCGCGCGACTCGATCGCCAGAGCGTGCTGTACGACAGGACGAAGACCCTGCGGTTCGTCGTCACCGAGCCCGTACTGCGCTGGCTGCTCGTTCCGCCACCGGTGATGGCCGGCCAACTGGACAGGCTCATCTTCCTGTCCGGGCTTCCCAATCTCGACATCCGCGTCGTCCCGCTCACCGCAGCACAAAAATACGCACCCGGTCACTCCTTCGTCATCCGCGACAACCGTATGGTCACGGTCGAGACGCTGCACGCCGAAATGGCGGTGACCGATCCCAGGGACGTCGCTCTTTACGTGAAGAAATTCGAGCACTTCTCCTCGGGCGCCCTCGCCGACGACGCCATGCGCGACTTCCTCACGGCTGTTCGCGACGAATTCTTGCGCGAACAGGAAACGCCCTGGACACCGCACTCCGCCTCCCAGAATTCTGGACACGACAGCGAATAGGGCGGAAGGCCAAGCAAAGGAGATGCGCAGTGGAGAAGACTCCGCGAGGAATTCGTGCCGGTGGAGAGGGAGACGGGCAGCCGGGGACGCCGTGGACGCCGCCGGAGGAGCCGCCGAATCCGGATGGGTCCACGCCGCCCGGGGACGGGACGCATCGGAAGTGACATCGATCGAACGGGGCCGGGGCTGGGCCGAGTTGGGGCGGTCGCTTCTCGCGGCGAGGGTCATGACGGACGATTGGGCGGCGGCTTTCGCGGCGGTGCCGCGGGCGGCGTTTCTGCCCGAGGTGATGTGGCCGTTCGACCTCACCGCACAGGCCAGTGTGGCCGTGAGCAGGGCGGAGGACCCGGCGGCGTGGCTGGGGTACGCCGAGGCCGATGTGCCGATCGTGACGCAGTGGGACGACGGGCGGCACAGCGGGACGGCGCCGGGGAAGGTGTCGACGTCGTCCGCGTCGATGCCGTCCGTCGTGTTCGCCATGCTCGGCGACCTGGAGGTGCGGCCCGGGCACGCGGTGCTGGAGATCGGCACCGGGACGGGGTGGAACGCGGGGCTGCTGACGCACCGGCTCGGCGGCGAGAAGGTGACGACCGTCGAGGTGGACGCGGCGGTGGCGGCAGCGGCCCGGGAGTCGCTGCGAAGGGCGGGGCTCGGCCCGACGGTGGTGACGGGGGACGGATACGGCGGGCACCTGCCGGGCGCGCCGTACGACCGGGTCATCGCCACGTGCGGGATGCGCGAGATCCCGTACGCCTGGGTCGAGCAGACGGCACCCGGCGGGATCGTCGTGGCGCCGTGGGGGACGCATTACGGGAACGGTGACGCCGTGGCACGGCTGGTCGTCGGGGACGGGGTGGCGTCGGGGCGGTTCACGCGGCTGGTGGAGTTCATGAAGCTCCGCGCCCAGCGGAGGGCTGCCGTACGGCACGGCGATGACGTATCGAAGGAGGGCACGGACGGCGCCGACGCGTCCACGACCACCGTCACCGAGG
This sequence comes from Streptomyces sp. NPDC024632, assembly GCF_055559175.1. Taxonomy (NCBI): domain Bacteria; kingdom Bacillati; phylum Actinomycetota; class Actinomycetes; order Kitasatosporales; family Streptomycetaceae; genus Streptomyces; species Streptomyces sp. NPDC024632. Next base: position 69,622 of record NZ_JBVHLD010000007.1, on the reverse strand, counting down.
CGGAATTCCTCACCGGGCGGTACACCGCGGGCCCCTTCGCGTTGGGGCTGCGGGTGCCCGGGTGCGTGCAGGCCGCGGCCGAGAAGCGCGGGGACACGCGGCCGGTCTGGTTCTACGGTCTCACCGACACGTCGTGGGCCGTCGTGACCTTCCGCGACGGCCGGCCCGCGTCCACGGTCCACCAGTACGGACCGCGTCGGCTGTGGGACGAGGTGGAGGCCGCCTTCCGCTGGTGGACGGGCCGGGGAAAGCCGGGGGTCGAGCGCTTCGGGCTGACGGTCGACGCCGACGGGCAGTACGTGTGGCTGGACGATCCGGCCGAGTCCTGGGGTATCTGAGCGACATCACTCTCCAGGCACGAAGCGGGGAGAGGCTCCTGGACGGCTTCCGGGCCGGCCCGGAGCCCCTGCCGAAGACGCCGCCAAAGGCGAAAACCCTGCCCGCGCCACCCCTGACCGCCGCCCAGCTCGGCGACGTGCTCCTCGCGCTCGGGCCGCACCGGCGCCGCTGACAGGGTGAACGACCGGACCGGCGGAAATACTGACGTGGCCGTGGCGGTTGCCGCCGGTATGGCGACTTTGGGACTGATCGGCAGCGGAAACATCGGCGGCACCCTGGCCCGGCTGGCGGTCGACAGCGGGCTCGATGTGGTGCTCAGCAACTCCCGGGGGCCGGAAACCCTCGCGGACCTCGTCGCGGAGCTCGGTCCACGAGCCCGCGCGGGCACGGCGGCGGAGGCCGCCGCCGCCGGGGACTGGGTGGTGGTGACGGTCCCGGTCAAGGCGTACCCGCGGATTCCGCGGGAGCCGCTGGCGGGCAAGACCGTGATCGACACCGGCAACTACTACCCGCAGCGCGACGGCGACATCGCCGAGCTGGTCGAGAAGAAGACCACCGACAGCGGGCTGCTCCAGGGGTATCTGGACGGTGCCCACGTGGTGAAGGCGTTCAACAACATCTTCTTCAAGCACCTGGCGGCGCTGCCGCGTCCGGCGGGAGCGGCCGACCGCAGCGCCCTGCCCATCGCCGGTGACGACGCCGACGCGAAGGCGCACGCCGCTGAGCTGCTCGATCTGCTCGGCTTCGACACGGTGGACGCCGGGCCGCTCGCCGAGGGCCGGCGGTTCCAGCCCGGCACGGCGGCGTACGGGCTGCCCTACGCGGACAAGTCGGTCGCCGACTTCATGGCCGAGCCCCCCGCGCCGGCCTCCGTCGCCGACATCGAGGCGGCCCTGGCGGCGGCGGAGAGCTGAAGCCGGGCCCGAAGCCGGGCCGCCCGTCCGCTCCCGCCGCGATTGGCCCAGGGATTTGGGGCGGGAGTGGTACAACGGCGCGGGGCGATCAGGCCGTAGCGTCGTCGGTATGAGTGAGCGAGTGGATTACGCGAAGCACGCGCCGGACGCGTTCCGGGCGATGCTGGGGTTCAGCCAGGCGGCGGCGAAGGGGCTCGACCCCGTGGTCGCGGAGCTGGTGAAGATCAGGGCGTCGCAGATCAACCGGTGCGCGTTCTGCCTGGACATGCACATCAAGGACGCGCGGAAGGCCGGGGAGAGCGACCAGCGGATCTTCCTGCTGAGCGCGTGGGAAGAAGTCGACGGCGTCTACAGCGAGAAGGAACGGGCGGCGCTGGCGCTGACGGAGGCGGTGACGCTGCTGACGGACGGGTTCGTGCCGGACGAGGTGTACGCGCGGGCGGCGGAGCACTTCGACGCGGACGAGTTGGCGCGCCTGGGGGCCGCGATCGTGGCGATCAACGCGTGGAACCGGTTCAACGTGACGTTCAGGACGCAGCCGGCGGCGAGCGCGTGAGCGGCGCGGGGGCCGGGGCCGAGGTCGGGGCGGGAGGCGTGGCCGGGGCGGGAGGCGTGGCCGGGGCGGGGGACGTGGCCGGGGCCGGGGCGGGGGGCGCGAAGGCGCTGCTGGCGCTGCATCACGGGCGGGACGCCGCCGATCCGTTGGTGCTGCCCGGGCCGTGGGACGCGGCCAGCGCGCGGGTGTTCGCGGACGCGGGCTTCCCGGCGCTGGCGACACCCAGCGCCGGGGTGTCGGCGTCGCTGGGGTACGAGGACGGCGAGGCGCCCGCCGACGAGATGTTCGCCGCGATCCGGCGGATCACCCGCGCCGTGGACGTCCCCGTGTCGGCCGACGTCGAGGCCGGATACGGGCTGGCGCCCGAGGAGTTGGTCGAGCGGCTGCTGGAGGCCGGGGCCGTCGGGTGCAATCTGGAGGACTCCGAGCCGGGGTCCAGGGGGCTGGTCGAGCCCCGGCGGCAGGCGGACCGGCTCGCGGCCCTACGCGCCGCCGCCGGGGACGCGTTGGTCGTCAACGCGCGCATCGACACGTTTCTGCGCGGCGACCGTACGACCGGCGCCGCCGTCGAGCGCGGGCTGCTCTACGCCGCCGCCGGAGCCGACTGCGTCTACCCGATCCTCGCCCCGCCCGCCCTCCTCGCCGAGATCGCCGAAGCCGTCCCCCTCCCCCTCAACGCACTCTGCCGTCCCGGCGGGCCCTCCCCCCGCGAGCTGGCCTTCCTCGGCGCCACCCGCGTCACCTTCGGCGGCGGCCTCCAGCAACAAGCCCTGGAAGCCGTCCGCGACATGGCGACCGGCATGCGCCTGTGACCCGCCGGGCGCGCGCCGCGTAAAGGCGCCGGGCCACGTTGTCCAGGGGCGCGGTGGACCGGCACGCTCAGCCGCGGCCGCGCCCCTGACAAGCTCAACCCGCCCCGGATAGCTCCGCTACGAGGCCGCCCCGGCGCCTTGCGCTCGCACGTACCGGGCGCCGCCTGGACCGCCCATGATCCGCCGGACAGGCGCTAGTTCTGGGGTTTGACCACCGCGGCTTGGGGGCGGATGGGGAGGCGGGGGATGGGGCGGGCGGTGGCGGCGCGGACGGCGGCGGCCACCGCGGCGGGCGCGGTGACGACGGGGACCGCGGAGACGGCCTTGGCGCCGAAGGGGGCGAGGACGTCGCGCTCCTCGACCAGCCGGATGATGCGGACCGTGGGGGCGTCGAGGGCGGTCGGCAGGGAGTATCCGGTGAGGCTGGGGCGTTTGACGATGCCTCGGGGCGCGCGGAGGTCCTCCATCAGGGCGAGGCCGACGCCCTGGGTGATCCCGGCCTCGATGCGGGCGGCGAGCTGGCGGGGGTTGAGGATGCGGCCGACGTCCTGGGCGACGGCCATCTCGACCACGCGCACGGCGCCCAGTTCGATGTCGACGTCGACCACGGCGCGAATCGCGCAGAAGGTGAGGCCGACGAAGGCGTCGCCCTGGCCGGTGTCGTCGAGCCGGTCGGTCGGGTGCGGGCGGCACTGCGCGGTGGCCCACAGCTCCTTGCCGTCGAGGGTCTCGGCGACGGTGGTGGACAGCACACCGTCGTACGAGGTGATCTTGCCGTCGGCGATGGACAGCAGCTCCACGGACATGCCGAATTTGGCGGCGAGCGGCTGGAGCAGCTGGGTGCGGACCATCTTGGCCGCGCGCTCGACCGCGCCGCCGGACACCCAGGTGTGGCGTCCGCGCGCGGAGGGTCCCGACGGCGGCTGGTCGGTGTCGGACGGCAGCACCTGGACGTCGTCGATGCCGAGGACTTCCTGGACGATCTGCCGGGCCAGCGTGGTGAATCCCTGGCCGGTCTCGACGGCGGCGCAGATGACGGTGGCGCGGCCGTCGTGGACGCGTACGGTCGCGGTCGACACCTCGTCGGCGCCCTCGGCGCCGAGCACGTGGACCATGCCGAGCGCGTAGCCGACCCCGCGCCGTACCGCACCCGGCTCGCCCGCGCCCGAGGTGCCGCCGGGCAGCAGCCACTGCGACTCGTCGTCGCCGTCGGGCAGCGGGGGCAGCTCGGCGTCGCGTACGGCCTTCAGCAGCTCGCCGACGGGCGCGGGGCAGGTGACGGTCTGGCCGGTGGGCAGCAGGTCGCCGGTGGCCAGGACGTTGCGCATCCGGATCTCGGCCGGATCCAGGCCGACCTTCGCGGCGAGCTTGTCCATCTGGCCCTCGTACGCGGCGCAGACCTGGAGCGCGCCCTCGCCGCGTACGTGGCCGGACGGCGGGTTGTTGGTGCGTACGGCCCAGCCCTCGACGAAGACGTGCGGGACGACGTAGGGACCGGCCGCGAAGGCCACGGCGGCGGCGAGCGCGTCGGAGGAGGCGTCGGCGTACGCGCCCGCGTCGAGCAGGATCTGCGCCTCGACCTTGACCAGGCGGCCCTCGGCGTCGGCGTGGTGGCGGTAGCGCAGCAGGGTGGGGTGGCGGTGGGCGTGGCCGAGGAAGGACTCCTCGCGGGTGGCCACGAATTTGACCGGGCAGCCGGTCTTGAGCGCGAGCAGGCCGAGCGGGAGCTGGACGCCGGAGTCCTCGCGGTCGCCCATCGCGCCGGGCACGCCGGTGACGACGACCTTGACGCGGTCGGGTTCGAGGCCGAAGCAGGCGGCGGCCAGGTCGCGGTCGGCGTGCGGGTCGGTGGAGGCGACGTACAACTCGACGCCGCCGTCCGGGCGCGGGACGGCGAGTCCGGCCTCGGCGCCGATCGGGGCCGGGTCCTGGCGGCCGACCCGGTACAGGCCCTCCACGATGACGTCGCCGATCGCGTCGGGGTCGCCGAAGCGCAGCGGGATGTGCCGGATCAGATTGCCGTCGGGGTGCAGCGGCTCGGCGGCGAACGCCTTCTCGGGGTCGGTGACCGGCTCCAGCACCTCGTACTCGACGAGGATCGCGGCGGCGGCCAGCCGGGCGGTGTCGGGGTGGTCGGCGGCGACGGCGGCGATCGGCTCGCCGTGGTGCCGCACCAGGTCCTCGGCGAAGACCGGGCGGTCCGCGACCCGGCGGCCGTGCATCGCGTCGCCCGGCACGTCCTCGTGCGTGACGACGGCCCGCACGCCGGGCATCGCGACGGCCTCGCTGGTGTCGATCCGGGTGATCCGCGCGTGCGGGTACGGCGAACGCAGCACGGCCGCCCACAGCAGCCCCTCGGCCCACAGATCCGCCGCGTACGGGTAGGTGCCCTGCGCCTTCTGGAGCGCGTCGGCCGAGGGCAGCGACGCGCCGATCCCCCGTACCGCCCCGGCGCCCGCCAGGGTCTCCGCGACGGGCCCCGGTCCGTCGATGATGCCGGTCATACGGCGCCTCCCGAGGGGCCGCCCTGGTGCGGGACGCGGGCGGCGGTGGAGGAGGCCGCGGACGCCGGGTTGTCGGGGTCGTCGGCGGCGGCCTCGCGGGCGGCGATGACCTGGTCGACGGCGTCGAGGACGCCGCGGTAGCCGGAGCAGCGGCAGAGGTTGCCGCACAGCGCCTGGCGGGTCTCCAGGTCGGTGGGTTTGTGGTTGCCCTCCAGCAGGTCGTGCACCGTCATCGCCATGCCGGGGATGCAGAAGCCGCACTGTACGGCGCCGGATTCGGCGAGCGCGCGCTGGACGTCGGAGGGGCGGCCGTCCACGGTCAGGCCCTCGACGGTACGGACCTCGCTGCCCGCCGCGGTGGCCGCGGGCACCAGGCAGGAGGCGACCAGACGGCCGTCGACCTGGACAGAGCAGGCCCCGCACTCGCCCTGTTCGCAGCCGTCCTTGGCGCCGGCGAGGCCGAGGCGTTCGCGCAGCACGTAGAGCAGCGACTCGCCGAGCCAGGCGTCGGTCACCGGGCGGTCGGCGCCATTGACGCGCAGAACGTAGGAGGCGAGGGGGTGTTCGCTGTGGGTCTCCTCGACGGGTTCCGGCTCCCGCTCGGCCTCGTCGGCCGCGAGGTCGCCGTCCGCCTCCGCCGTACCGGAATCCGGGGCGAGGGGGTCGGGGGCGAGGCCGTCGGGCGCGGGGCCGTCCACGGCGTCGGGGAGCGGCCCGGCCGGGGGCAGTTCGCCCGGCGCGAGTCCGTCCGGTACGTGGCCATCCGGGACGTGGCCGTCCGCCACCAGTTCCTCGCCGCCGTCGAGCGCGGGCAGCGCGGGCAGCGCCGACAGGCCGTCCAGGCCGTCCAGGCCGCCCGGCAGGGCGTCGAGGCCGCTGAGACCGTCGAGCGCGGACAGGCCGTCGACGCCGTCGAGCGCGCCGATCCCGGTGAGCGGGGTGAGGCCGTCCGACAGGCCCTCGGGGTCGTGCAGCGCGCCCGCGCTGCCGGGGCTCTCGGGGTCGCCGGGGGCGCGCGTCCTGGCCGCCGGGTCGTGGCCGGTGCCGTAGTCGGCGTCGTGGCCGGTGTGCGTGAACGCGCTGTCGGCGGTGGCCTGGTGTCCCGCGCCGGGCGGCGGGCCCTCCGGGTCGTCGACGGCGGCGGACCAGGCGGCCTGGGTGGGCGGCCAGGGCAGCCCCTCGTCAACTCCCGCGCCCAGGCCGGTGCCCAGGCCCGTGCCGGGGTCGATGCCGGTGCCGACGCCGCTGAAGTCCCACTGCCCGGTGAGCTGGTCCTGCGGTGTGCCCTGCCCGGCCTGCGCCTGGGCGGCGGCCTGAGCGGCCGCCTGGGCCTGCGCGGCGGCCGCCGCGCCCTGCCCGAACATCCCGGCGGGGAAGGACTGCGTGGGCGCGGGCGACGGCGCCTGGTCCCACGGCGAGGCGAAGGAGCCGACGGAGAACTCCCCCGAATCGCCGTCCGCGTCGTCCTTTATGACCGGGATCGACCACTGGGTGACCGGGTCGCCCTCACCGGTGACGGGCGGTCCCGCCGGGCCGTGCGCGCCGAGCGGGTCCTCGCCCGGCCGCGGCTCCGGCGGCAGTTGGGCCGCGAAGGAGACGTGCATGGTCTGGTCGGGGTCGTAGTCCCCGCCGCCGGGCACGGGCTGCCAGGTCCCCGACGTGCCGGGCGACGTACCGGACCCGCCGGACGTGCCCGACCTGTCGTCGGTGCCGGGTGCGCCCGGCTGCGGCTGCGGCTGGTCGGTCATGCCAGTGCCCTCCCGAGCGCTCGACGGGACAGTGCGGCCACGGTACGGCGTAGCTGGACGGCGGCGGGCGGCAGTTCGACACCTTCCTGGTCCGGGATGCACGCGGCGGCCACGTACTCGCCGAAGGCCGTGCACGCCTCGGGGGCGAGATTGCGGTCGCCGTCCCAGTCGATGAGGCCCGCGACCCACTGCTCGGCCTCCAGGGGCCGCAGCGGCACCGGCGCGACCGCGCCCACCGAACAGCGCACCTGGCGGCGCGCGGGGTCGACCACGAGCGCGACGGAGGCCACCGCGCGCCCCGGCCCGGTGCGCCCGGTGGCCTTGAGGAAGGTCTGCGGCGCGTGCAGCAGCGGAATCCTCACGAAGGCGAGGAGTTCGCCGGGGCGCAGCGGGTCCATGCCGGTGAGCAGGTGGCTGACCGGGAGTTCGCGGTCGCCCTCGGGTCCGGCGACGATGACGCTGGCCTCCAGCGCGGCGAGCACCGGGAGGGCGTCGCCGGTCGGTGCCGCGGTCGCGATGTTGCCGCCGAGGGTGCCCGCGTTGCGGATCTGCGGCGGTCCCGCGGAGCGGGCGGCGGCGGCGAGCGCGGGGATGAGGGCGGCGAAGTCCGGCCGCCCCATCCGCGCGTGGGTCAGTCCGGCGCCGAGCAGCGCCGCGCCGTCCGCGTACTGCCAGCCGCGGATCTCACTGATCCGGCCGAGGCCGACCAGCGCGTCCGGGCGCAGCAGCCCGGAGTTCACCGCCGCCATCAGGTCGGTGCCGCCTGCGACGGGCACGGCGCTGGGCATGGCGGCGAGCGCCTCCACCGCCTCGTCGAGCGAGGACGGCAGCGTCACGTTCTCCGCCGTCCGCCGTGCATACGTGCTCACGCAGCCTGCCCCTTCCCGGCCTTCCTCCGTCGCGCGGTAGCCGTACCGTACGTGCTCACAGCCTGGACGTGGCAACTCTGGCACATGTTCCACGGTGGTCAACGCGAGGGTCCACGAAGTACCGATCCGTCCGTCACGGGCGCGATCGTACGGCTCTGACGGAATCAACCGCTGTGCCGGAATTGCCATCCTTCGGGTGTGTTGCGACGGTACGCCACTCCACCGTGCCAGCTCCGCCCGCGCCGGGTGCGGAAGTTGCGGAATCAGTCACACGATCGGGGGCGGACCGTCCTTGGGACGGCCGAGGACGCCGGGGCGGCGCTGCCACGGCAGCGGGCCGCCCGGCGGCCTGTACTCCACGCCCAAGGCGTCCAGTCGGGCGTAGTGGGTCCGCATCCGGGCTTCGAATTCCGGCCAGTCGCGCTCGTCGGCGGCGGGCAGGTCCGACCAGGCGACCTCGGCGAAGGCGGCGAGCCGCGGGAAGGCCATGTAGTCCAGCACCCGTACGGAGTCCATGACTTCGGTCCAGATGTTGGCCTGGGTGCCGATGACGTGCGCCGCCTCCTCCTCGGTGAGCTGCGGCGGAACCGGCTCGAAGCGGAAGACGTCCTCCAGGCCGCGGGCGTGCGCGATCGGCACCGGCTCCTCGGGGTCCTCCGACTGCCGCCAGTCCAGGTAGACATGGGTCTGGGGGCACATCACCACGTCGTGCCCGGCCTTGGCCGCCGCGATGCCGCCGGCGTATCCCTGCCACGACGACACGGCGGCGCCCTCGGCGAGGCCGCCCTCCAGGATCTCGTCCCAGCCGATCAGCCGCCGGCCGCGCTCGGTCAGCCAGTGGTCGAAGTGGCCGATCATCCAGCTCTGCAGCTCGTCCTCGTCCTCCAGGCCCAGCTCCTGCATCCGCTCCTGCGCCGAACGCGAGGCGCGCCACTGGTCCTTGGGGCACTCGTCGCCGCCGACGTGGAAGAACTCGCCGGGGAACAGCTCCAGCAGCTCGGCGAAGACGTTCTCGTAGAAGCGCAGGGTGCTCTCGGCGGGCGAGAGCACATTGGGGTTGACGCCCCACGTGGTCAGCACGGAGAGGGCCGAGGTGTCGACGACGTCGGTGTTGCCGAGCTCCGGGTACGCGGCGATGGCGGCCTGCGAGTGGCCGGGGATGTCGACCTCGGGGACGACGGTGATGTGCCGCTCGGCGGCGTACGCGACGATCTCGCGGATGTCGTCCTGGGTGTAGTAACCGCCGTGCGGGCGCTCGTCCCACAGCGGCGACTCGCGCAGCCCGACCTTCGTGCGCTCGCGCCACGCGCCGACCTCGGTCAGCTTCGGGTAGCGCTTGATCTCCACCCGCCAGCCCTGGTCGTCGGTGAGGTGGAAGTGCAGCACGTTCAGCTTGTGGGCGGCCATCAGGTCGAGGTACTTGAACACGACGTCCTTCGGCATGAAGTGCCGTGCCACGTCGAGCATGAAGCCGCGCCAGGCGAAGCGGGGGGCGTCCTGTATCTGGCAGGTCGGCACGCGCCACTCGCGCTCCCCCAGGGACGCCCGGCGGAAGGCGTCGGCCCCCAGGAGCTGGCGCAGGGTCTGCGCGCCCCAGAAGACGCCGGCGGGGCTCCCGCCGAAGACGTGCACGCCGGAGTTGGGCGCGGCCATGATGCGGTAGCCCTCGGGGCCCAGCTCCCTGGCCACCGCGTCGTCCACCGCCAGCCGGATCACGTCCTTCCCGGACGGCTCCACCGGCGCCAGCGGCAGGCCCGTCGCTGCCGCGAGCACTCCGCGCAGCCAGCGCGCGGCGCCTTCGGCGCCGGGGGTCGCGGTGAGGGTCGTCTCGGGCCCGAGGACGAAGGCGTCGTCGGTGCCGTACGGGGTCTGATGGCGCGGGGCCGGAATGAGGTCCATGGGGGCCATCCTGACCCGTAATCCGCGATTGGCATAGACCAATCCCGCAGCTGCCTGGCCGAGGACCATTCTCCGACCGCGGAAGCGTCATGCCTGGTCGCGCAGTTCCCGCGCCCCTGAAGCGCTCGGCTCACCCGCCCGCGGCAGACTTGCCCCGCCCGGGCGCGGGCAAAGACGACGGGCACGGGCCCCGAAGGGGCGCCGGGGGCACCTCCCAGCGGTAACTGGGGGAGGAACTGCGCGGGCAGCCCCCACCGGCCGGGAGTGCGGGGGCCGCCGGAGCGGGGCACCGCGTAACCGGCCCGGGAAAGACTAGAAGGCGGCAGCCGCCCTCTCGCGTTGGGCGCGCACGGCCAGCAGCACGGTGAGGGTCACACCGAGGAGCAGCCACGCCAAGTGGGCGATGGTGAGGGCCTGCCACGCGGAGTGGGGCACGTCGGGGGCGGAGGCCAGGGCGAGGGTGGCGCCCAGCAGCGCGAACACGGCCGCGAGCTGCACACGCCCGTTCCAGCTCCGCAGGAACGCGCGCTCGGCGAAGGGCCCGCCGTACCACCAGCGGACGGCGAGGCCGACGACGACCACGGCGGCCAGACCGGCCGCGGTCACGGCGGAGACCGCCCACAGCGGCCACGGCGCGCGCTGCCGTTCCTTGTCGCAGGGCAGCACGGTGGTGACCAGCGGCACCAGCGGGAGTACGGCGACGGCGTTGATCTCCCGGACCCGCCGCAGCCAGGGATCGGCGGCCAGCTCCGTACGGACGGTGGCACGGATGCCCCGCAGCCGGGCGGGCAGCGGCGTACCGGAGCGGCGCCCGGCCACCGTCAGCAGGACCACGATCAGGACCAGGGCAGCCGCGGCCCCGGCGGCGGTGGCGATGATCTGCCAGACGTCACCGGTCGCGATCCGGAAGAGCTGCACGCCCACCAGCAGGGCCACGGCGATGATCCCGGCCAGTGCCCCGCCGCGCGGCGCGGTGAGCTGGCTGGGGTCGGCGCCGAGCATCAGCGCCCGCTCCACCGCGCTCTGGTGCTCGGCGCGGTGCCGCTTGGGCACCCGGCCGAGCAGCCCGCGCCCCGAGGTCAGCGAACGGGCCAGCGCGACCTGCGCCTCGGCCTCCTGCGGGGCGAGCGCGACCGCGCGGCGGGCGGCGGCCACCGCGTCGGGCACCCGGCCGAGCCGCCGGTAGACGTCGGAGAGCAGCACCGACGGCTCCCAGCCGTCGGGGTCGGCGCCGGTGGCCCGCAGCGCGACGGTCAGCGCCGCGTGCGGCTCGTCCAGCGAGAGCAGCACGACCCCGGCCAGCACGAAGACGTCGGCCGCCTCCGCGGGCCCGGCGAGCGCCAGTGCCCAGTCGACCGACTCGCGGGCCTCGGGGCGCCGCTTCTCCTGCGCGAGGATCCAGGCGCGCAGCAGGTAGCCCGCGCTGCCGTTGCGCTCCACGAAGGCATCGCTGACGAGGGCGTGCGCCTCGGCGAACCGGCTCTGCGCGACGAGCGAGTGCACCCGCTCGCCGTCGCTCGCGTCGTCGTCGCCGGGCGCGTCCGCCGCGCCGAACGCGCCGTCGTCACCCTGACCGCTGTCCACGTCCGCCCCTGTTTCCGCCGGCGAGGAGCGCGGACGTCAGCTCTTGCCGCCGCTGCCCTTGCCGGACTTGTCCTTGTCCCCGCCGCCCAGCGGCATGCCCTCGTAGATCTCCTTGCACATCGGGCAGACCGGGTACTTCTTCGGATCGCGTCCCGGGACCCAGACCTTGCCGCAGAGCGCGACGACGGGCGTGCCTTCCAGCGCGCTCGCCATGATCTTGTCCTTCTGGACATAGTGCGCGTAGCGCTCGTGGTCGCCGTCACCATGGGAGAGCTGCGGTGTCGGCTCGACCAGAGTGCCGGTGCCCGCCCCGCGCTCGGGCTCAAGAGTGCTCATAAGACTCAAGACTAGTTGAGAGACGGATCGTCGGGATACGTGGCCACCATGGCCAGCTCATTGCGCTGCCTGCGCAGCACCGAGCGCCACAGTTGTTCGGGATCGGGCGAGGACACGTCGCCCGGCTCGGACTCGATCACGTACCAGGCGCCGTCGACCAGTTCCTTCTCCAGCTGGCCGGGCCCCCAGCCGGAATATCCGGCGAAGATCCGCAGCGAGCCCAGCTCGGCGGCGAGCAGTTCGGGCGGCGCCTCCAGGTCGACCAGGCCGATCGCGCCGTGCACCCGCCGCCAGCCCAGCGGGTCCGCGTCCTCGCCCTCGCGGACGTCGCCCGGCACCACGGCCAGGCCCAGCGCGGAGTCCAGCGAGACCGGGCCGCCCTGGAAGACCACCGGGGGCGCGCCCGCCAGCGGCGCCCAGGGCAGCAGGACGTCGCCGACGCCGACCGGCGTGGGCCGGTTCAGGACGACGCCGAGCGACCCCTCCGCGTCGTGGTCGAGGAGGAGCACCACCGCCCGGTCGAAGTTGGGGTCGGCGAGCGCCGGTGTGGCGACGAGCAGTCTTCCGGTGAGCGAGGACACCTCGGTCATGGGACACATGATCCCGCACAAACCCGCTGGGCGGAGCGGCAACCGCCACTCCCGGACATCCGCAGGTACGGCGCGACACGCGGTACGGCGCGCGCGGCAGCGGACGGTGTGCGGTCCGCCACGCACCGCGCTGTAGCGAAGTCATGACACTGGCCGAGGTTCACGGCAGCCGGGACGGGTCAGTAGGCGCATTACCATTTCTTCCTGCGCTCCGCGCGGCGAGCACCCCGGCCGCGCCCGGCCTCCCCCGTACCAACCGTTCCGAAGATCGCGAGATCCATGACCGACATCGCCGATGTACTGCTTGTTCATGGCGGAACCCCCCTCGAGGGCGAGATCCGTGTCCGCGGTGCGAAGAACCTCGTGCCCAAGGCCATGGTCGCCGCCCTGCTCGGCAGCGGACCGAGCAGACTCCGCAATGTCCCCGACATCCGTGACGTACGCGTCGTACGCGGGCTGCTCCAGCTCCACGGCGTGACGGTGCAGAGCGGTGAGGAACCGGGCGAGCTGGTCCTCGACCCGACGCGCGTCGAGAGCGCCAACGTGGCCGACATCGACGCCCACGCGGGCTCCTCCCGGATCCCGATCCTGTTCTGCGGCCCGCTGCTGCACCGGCTCGGCCACGCCTTCATCCCGGGCCTGGGCGGCTGCGACATCGGCGGTCGGCCGATCGACTTCCACTTCGACGTGCTGCGGCAGTTCGGCGCCACGATCGAGAAGCGCGCCGACGGCCAATACCTGGAGGCGCCGCAGCGGCTGCGCGGCTGCAAGATCCGGCTGCCGTACCCGTCGGTCGGCTCGACCGAACAGGTGCTGCTCACCGCGGTGCTGGCCGAGGGCGTCACGGAGCTGTCCAACGCGGCGGTCGAGCCGGAGATCGAGGACCTGATCTGCGTCCTGCAGAAAATGGGCGCGATCATCTCGATGGACACCGACCGGACGATCCGGATCACCGGCGTCGACAAGCTCGGCGGCTACAACCACCGGGCCCTCCCCGACCGCCTCGAAGCCGCCTCCTGGGCGAGCGCGGCGCTGGCCACCGAGGGCAACATCTACGTCCGCGGCGCCCAGCAGCGGTCGATGATGACCTTCCTCAACACCTTCCGCCGGGTCGGCGGGGCCTTCGAGGTGGACGACGACGGCATCCGCTTCTGGCACCCGGGCGGCCCGCTCAACGCCATCGCGCTGGAGACCGACGTGCACCCCGGTTTCCAGACCGACTGGCAGCAGCCGCTGGTGGTGGCGCTCACCCAGGCGTCGGGGCTGTCCATCGTGCACGAGACGGTGTACGAGTCCCGGCTCGGCTTCACCTCCGCGCTCAACCAGATGGGCGCGCACATCCAGCTCTACCGCGAGTGCCTGGGCGGTTCCGCCTGCCGCTTCGGGCAGCGCAATTTCCTGCACTCCGCGGTCGTGTCGGGCCCGACCAAGCTCCAGGGCTCCGACCTGGTCATCCCCGACCTGCGCGGCGGCTTCTCGTACCTGATCGCGGCGCTGGCCGCGCAGGGCACCTCGCGCGTGCACGGCATCGACCTGATCAACCGGGGCTACGAGAACTTCCTCGCCAAGCTGGAGGGCCTGGGCGCCCACATCGAGCTGCCCGAGCCCGCGGGCGCGGTCGCTTCCTGAGCGGTACGGCGGGCGTACGGCAGCCGTACGCCCGCCGTGCGGCCCGGCGTACCGCTGTCGTGCGGGCCGCCCCATGCGAAAGGGCGGCTTCTCCCCCGGGAGAAGCCGCCCTTTGGCGATGTGATTACTTGCCCTTGGCGGCTTCCTTGAGCTTGGAGCCCGCCGAAACCTTCACGCTGTAGCCGGCCGCGATGTTGATCGGCTCACCGGTCTGCGGGTTACGCGCGGTCCGAGCGGCACGGTGGGTGCGCTCGAAGGTCAGGAAGCCGGGGATGGTGACCTTCTCGTCGCCCTTGGCCACGATCTCACCGACGGTCTCAGCGAACGCGGCCAGTACGGCGTCGGCGTCCTTGCGGGTCACCTCGGCGCGCTCGGACAGAGCGGCCACCAGCTCACTGCGGTTCATATCTGTACTCCCGTGTTCTTTCTGCCATGGGGGCGCGAGCTCGAAGCTGTTGCTGTGTGCCTCACTGCCCAGGTGTGCATCCTGCCCCCATATATGGGGGGAAAGCCAATCCACCGACCGCGCGAGTCGCACAAAAAACGATGCGATTGCACGGGGACACCACGGGGATGACGGATTGTCGTCACATGGTCGACGCATCGAATCCGTTTGTCGGACGGATTGTCAGACCGCCCCCGGCGCGGTCGCCGCGGCGGCCACCGCCGGTCCCTGCGCCTTGGCCGCGTCGCGTACGGCGTCGGCGACCGCGCCCGCGACCTTGTCGTTGAAGACGCTGGGGACGATGTAGTTGGCGTTCAGCTCGCCCTCCCCCACCACGTCCGCGAGGGCGTGCGCGGCGGCCAGCATCATCTCGGTGTTCACGGTGCGGGACTGGGCGTCCAGCAGGCCGCGGAAGACGCCGGGGAAGACCAGGACGTTGTTGATCTGGTTGGGGAAGTCGCTGCGCCCGGTGGCGACCACGGCGGCGGTCTCGCGGGCCACGCCCGGGTCCACCTCGGGGTCGGGGTTGGCGAGCGCGAAGACGATCGCGCCGTCCGCCATCCGCGCCACGTCCGTACCGTCCAGGACGTTGGGCGCGGAGACGCCGATGAAGACGTCGGCGCCGGTCACGGCCTGTTTCAGGGTGCCGCTGACGCCCTCGGGGTTGGTGTTGTCGGCGATCCAGCGCAGCGGCGAGTCCGGCGACGCCTCCACCAGGTCGTCGCGGTCGCAGTGCACCACGCCGTGGATGTCGGCGACCACCGCGTGCTTCACTCCGGCGGCCAGCAGCAGCTTGAGGATGGCCGTACCGGCCGCGCCCGCGCCGGACATGACGACGCGTACGTCGCCGATCTGCTTGCCGACCACGCGCAGCGCGTTGGTGAGCGCGGCGAGCACCACGATGGCGGTGCCGTGCTGGTCGTCGTGGAAGACCGGGATGTCCAGCGCCTCGCGCAGCCGGGCCTCGATCTCGAAGCAGCGCGGCGCGGAGATGTCCTCCAGGTTGATGCCCGCGAAGCCGGGGGCGATGGCCTTGACGATCGCCACGATCTCGTCGGTGTCCTGGGTGTCGAGGCACAGCGGCCAGGCGTCGATGCCGGCGAAGCGCTTGAAGAGGGCCGCCTTGCCCTCCATGACCGGCAGCGCGGCCTTCGGGCCGATGTTGCCGAGGCCGAGGACGGCGGAGCCGTCGGTGACGACGGCCACGCTGTTGCGCTTGATGGTCAGGCGGCGGGCGTCCTCGGGGTTCTCCGCGATGGCCATGCAGACCCGGGCGACGCCGGGGGTGTAGATCATGGAGAGGTCGTCACGGTTGCGGATCGGGTGCTTGGACTGCATCTCGATCTTGCCGCCGAGGTGCATGAGGAACGTACGGTCGGAGACCTTGCTCACGGCGACGCCCTCGATGCCGCGGAGCTTGCCGACGATCTCGTCGGCGTGCGCGGTGGAGCTGGCGGCGACGGTGACGTCGATGCGGAGCATGTCGTGGCCCGACGCGGTGACGTCCAGGCCGGTGACCGAACCGCCCGAGGACTCCACCGCGGTGGTGAGCTGGCTGACCGCGGTCCCGCTGGCGGGGACCTCCAGCCGTACCGTGATCGAGTACGAGACGCTTGGCGCCGTTGCCATGACGGACCTTCTTCCGGTTCCTCTGCTGCTGGTGGTGCTGCCCGTCGATCGTTGCACCTACCGACGGGTACGCGTAAACCCGCGTGGGGTGAAGATTGGAAGAATACTTCCGCGATGCGGGAGCGGCGCAACCGGGTGGACCGAAGAAGAGATTTTCGTCCGCCGGGAAGAGGTTCCCGTAGCCGTTTGTTAGCCTGAGTACGGCACCGGCTCGATCCAAGCCCCCGGGCCCAACCTTAGGCGCTTCGAGCGCCCACTTGCCGCGAGGCGAGCATGGCGGGCCGGTGTCGTGAACGTCACGTGGGCGCCCCCTCTTCCGGAGGGGGCGCCTACGGCGTTTTCGGAACGGTGCCAGGACCCGTTCCCGGACCCGTGCCAGGAGCCACTTCTCGGACCCGTTGTCGGACCCCGGCGCCCGGTCAGGGGCGCAGCAGGTCCGGCACTCCCTCGGCGTCCGGCAGATCGCCCTCGGCCGCGAGGACCATCAGGCGTTGCGTCGCCCGCGTCAGGGCCACGTACAGCACCCTCAGCCCCGCAGGCGACTCCTCAGCGATCTCGGCGGGGGACACCACGAGCGTGGCGTCGTACTCCAGGCCCTTGGCCTCCAGGCTGCCGAGCGCCACGACGCGCTCGCCGAGCCCTTCGAGCCAACCGCGGGCCTGGGCGCGGCGGTTCATGGCGACGACGACGCCGACCGTGCCGTCGACCTCCTCCAACAGCCGCGCGGCGCACAGGCGTACGTCCGCGCCGAGGTCGTCGCCCGCGACCGCGTACTGCGGCAGGACACCGGTGGAGCGCACGGCGCGCGGCGACTGCATGCCGGGCATGGCGAGCGCCAGCACGGTGGCGGCGACCTCCGCGATCTCGGCGGGGTTGCGGTAGTTGACGGTGAGGGTGAAGCGCCGCCGGGGCCGGGTGCCGAGCGCCTCGTCGCGCGCCCGCGCCGCCTCGTCCACGTCCGTCCAGGAACTCTGCGCCGGGTCGCCGACGATCGTCCAGGTGGCCGTACGGCCGCGGCGCCCGACCATCCGCCACTGCATCGGCGTCAGGTCCTGCGCCTCGTCCACGATGACGTGCGCGTACTCGGTGCGCTCCTCGTCCAGCCGCTCGGCCCGGCTGCGGCGGCCCGCGTCGTGCCGGTCGGCGAAGGTCGTGACCTCGTCCAGGCCGGTGAGCTGGTCCAGCGGGTCGGCCTCGCGGCGCTTGGGGCGCGGCACCGGGCCGAGCAGCGTGTCGAGTTCGTCCAGCAGCGCCACGTCGTGCGCGGTGGCGCCGGTCCTGCGCAGTGAGCGCGCCACCCGGCGGACCTCCGGCGGGGACAGCACCCGGCGCGCCCAGCGGGCCAGCCGCTTCTCGTCGGCGAGCGCGGCCAGCACGGCGCGCGGCTGGAGCACCGGCCACCAGGCGTCGAGGAAGTCGGTGAAGTCCTGCTCGGTGCTGATGTCCTCGTCGAAGCCCTGGCGTTCCTCCGCGGCCAGCTCCGGATCGTCGAAGCGGCGGCCGGTCTTGCGCCACAGCGCGTCCAGCAGCAGGCGGCGGGCGCGCGGGCGCAGCAGATTGACGGGCGCGGTGCCGCCGAGGGTGTTGTGGCGGATGCCGGCCAGTTCCTGCTCGGACAGCTCCACGCGGCGGCCGAAGGCGACCACGCGCAGCGTCGCCGGGCGGCCGGGCGTCAGGTCGAGCGCGCCGCGGGCCGCGTTGCGCAGCACCTTCTGCATCCGCAGCGAGCCCTTGATCCGGGCGACCGCGGGCTCGTCGTACAGATCGGCGGAGACGCCGTCGACCAGCGAGCCGACGGCGCGGATCGCGACCTGGCCCTCCTCGCCGAGCGACGGCAGCACGCCCTCGGTGTACGACACCAGCAGCGGGGTCGGGCTGACGCACAGGATGCCGCCCGCGTACCGCCGCCGGTCCTGGTAGAGCAGGTACGCGGCCCGGTGCAGGGCGACCGCGGTCTTGCCGGTGCCGGGGCCGCCGGTCACCTCGGTGACGGACGCGGCGGGCGCCCTGATCACCATGTCCTGCTCGGCCTGGATGCTCGCCACGATGTCCCGCATGGTGTGGCTGCGGGCCTGGCCGAGGGCCGCCATCAGAGCGCCGTCGCCGACGACCGGCAGCCCGGTGGTCAGCTCGGGGCGCAGCAGGTCGTCCTCGACGCCGAGCACCTTGCGGCCCTTGGAGCGGATCACCCGGCGGCGCACCACGCGCCCCGGCGCGACCGGGGTGGAGCGGTAGAAGGGCGCGGCGGCCGGGGCCCGCCAGTCGATGACCAGCGGCGCGTACTCGCTGTCCAGGACGCCGATCCGTCCGATGTGCAGGGTCTCGGCGATGTCGGCGGTCCGGTCCTCGCGGACGGCGTCGTCGGCGGGTTCGACGGAGGTGAAGGCGCCGTCGGCGCCCTTCTTGCCGTCCTTGCCCCGCAGCAGGTCGATCCGGCCGAAGAGGAAGTCCTCGAACTCGCTGTTCAGCCGGTTGAGGTGGACCCCCGCGCGGAAGACCTGCGCGTCGCGTTCGGCGAGCGCGCCCGGCGTGCCGACGTGGCCGCGCTGGGCGGCGTCCTTCATCAGGAACTCGGCTTCGTCGATCTTCTCTTCGAGGCGGTGGTACACCCGGTCCAGATGCGCCTGCTCGACGGCGATCTCCTGATCCCGGACCCCCAGGTGGGCTGTGGTCTGCGCGGCCACGCAGGACCCCCTTCTTCATTGCGTCATGCGCCGCCCACGTACGTGACGGGGCACGTGGGGCAGCCTGCAACCGTACGCGACCTGCGGGCTTCTGCACACTCCGCCGTGCGGTCGGGTCTGAGGCGCGGTCAGTTTTCCGGCGGGCCGGGGACCCCGGCGGGTCAGCCCTGGGGCGAGGTGAGAGTCCCGCGCGTGGTGGTGCGACGGCGGTGCCGGGCGACGCGCTCGCGGTTTCCGCAGATCTCGCTGCTGCACCAGCGGCGGCGCCGGCCGCGGGAGGTGTCGAGGTAGACCAGCGAGCAGTTCTCGCCCTCGCAGCGGCGCAGTTGTGTACGGGCCAGCGGGTCGGTCAGCAGCGCGACGGCGTCGCGGGCGACGGCCGCGAGCAGTCCCGCGGGTTCCGGGGGCGCGGCCAGCGTACGGATCAGGGCGCCGCCCTCGCCGGTGACCGCGCGCGGGGCGGGCGGGGCGGCCAGCGCCGTCGCGTTCAGCTCGGCGATGTCGGCGGCGGCGGGCCGCTCACCGGCGACCTCGGCGGTCACGACCCGGCAGACGACGGCGCGCAGGCCGCGGAATCCGCTCAGCCAGCCGTCGTCCACGGCGAGGTCCGGCCGCGCCGCCTCCCCGGGCGCGCGCGGCACCAGGCCGGTCCCGTACAGCCACGCCGCCAGCCGGTCGGGCGTGCCGAGCCGCTCCCGCTCGGGGCGGCCGGTGCGGGTGGCGACGAGATCGAGACACAGCCGGCCGGTGTCGAACCGTAGCGGGCTCGTTCCACTCATGGTCAGCCGCCTTCCCGCCCGCCCGTCACCTTCCCCCCAGGGTGCCCGGCGGCCGTCGCGGGGTCTAGGGCGTGTCAGGACCGCTGTGGCCGCGCTCGCCTGACCGGCTTACGGCGCCGAGCCGTATTTGTCGTCCGCGTGCGGGTCGAGGGAGAGCCGGTAGCCGCGTTTGACGACGGTCTGGATCAGCTGGGGGGCGCCGAGTGCGGTACGGAGCCGGGCCATGGCGGTCTCGACGGCGTGTTCGTCGCGGCCGGAGCCGGGCAGGGCGCGCAGCAGGTCGCCGCGGGCGACGACCCAGCCGGGGCGGCGGGCCAGCGCCCGCAGCAGGGCCATGCCCGCGGGCGGCACCGGCCGCAGCGTCCCGTCCACGACGACGGCGTGCCCGCGGATCTCGACATGGTGCCCGGCGACGGGCAACGGCCTTACGCGGCCGGGCAGTTCGCTGGCGATGAGCTGCACCAGCGGTCCGAGCCTGAAGCGTTCGGGGTGCCGGGTGGGCACGTCGTGGCCCTGGAGCGGCAGCGCGGTGACCGGGCCGACGCAGGCGGTCATCACGTCGTGGCGGAGCGCCGCGAGGAGTGCGTCGCAACGGCCGCGCTGCCGGGCCCGGTCGAGGAAGGAGGCGGCGGCCGGGGCGCTGGTGAAGCTCAGCGCGTCGACCGACCGGGACAGGACGGCGTCGAGCAACCGGTCGACGGGCCCGAGGTCTTCGGGCGGCATCCAGCGGTAGACCGGCACCGCCACGACGGTCGCCCCTGCCGCCCGCAGCGACTCGATGAAGCCGGGCAGCGGCTCGCCGTGCAACTGGACGGCGACGGTGCGGCCCTCGACTCCCTGCTCCAGCAGGCGTTCCAGGACCTCGGCCATCGATTCCGAGGCCGGTGACCACGCCTCGCGCAGCCCGGCCGCGCGCACCGCGCCGCGCACCTTGGGCCCGCGGGCGAGGAGTTCGACCGCACCGAGCCTGCGCAGCAGCGCCTCGCCCAGGCCCCAGCCGTCGGCGGCCTCGATCCAGCCGCGGAAGCCGATCGCGGTGGTGGCGACCACGATGTCGGGTGCGTCGGCGACGAGTCGCCTGGTGGTCTCCAGCAGTTCGGTGTCGTCGGGCAGCGGCACGATGCGCAGGACGGGCGCCCGCAGCACGACCGCGCCGCGCCGCTCCAGCAGCGCGGCCAGCTCGTCGGCTCTGCGGGCCGCCGTCACCCCGACGGTGAACCCGGCCAGGGGCGGCACCCCGCCGCCCCGGCCCGGATCGCTGTTCCTGGTCGCCTGCGCCTGCATGGCTCCGCCCCACTTTTGCTGGAGTTACGCGTGCCGGACGGCGGGCGGACCGTCCCTGATCCGCCGCCGCCCTCCCGGCCACCCCGCCGGAGCCGCATCGTCCCAAGACGGGGTGACGGGGTCGATTCACCGGGATGACCCGGATGTTACGGACGCCTCCGCCGCTCACACCCGCGCGCGGACGGCGGTCCCGGCAGGCGCCGTCCGCCCGGCCCCGCCCGCCGCCCGCGCCGGTCGCCGCAGGTATACGGCCCACGTGACGGCGTAACAGAGCGCGGAGGAGGCGAGGAAGGAGAACGAAGGCGGGGAAGGAGACAAGGCGGGGGTGGACTGTCGGGCCCGACCCTGGAAACGGCCGCATGACCGCCCCGCGCCCCGAGGTGACACGAGCGCAACCACGCGCTCACCCGCGCCCGCACCCGGCTGTGCGCCGGCCCTCGTGGGGGGGAGTCGGGGCTGGGTGCCAGGGCTTGGTGCCGGGGCGTGGTCTCAGAGCCAGCCGCGGCGGGCCGCCTGCCAGGCGAGCTGGGTGCGGGTGGTGGCGCCCGCCAGCTCCATCATGCTCTGCACGCGCCGCTGGAGGGTGCGGCGGCTGAGGTTCATCTGGGTGGCTATCGCCTTGTCCGCGACCCCGGCGACCATCAGCGACAGCAGCCGCCGGTCGGTGGACGACAACGGGTCCGCGGGGCCGACGTCGGCCGCGCCGGTGACCGCGCCCGAGGCGTCGACGTGCAGCGGTACGGCGTCCTCCCAGTAGCGCTCGAAGAGCGCGATGAGCGCGTCGAGGAGGCTGCTGTCGCGGACCAGCGCGGTGGACGGTTTCTCGGGGCTGCCGTGCGGGCCGCCGGGGACCAGCGGGAAGATCGCCACCGAGCGGTCGGCGACGGCCAGCCGCAGCGGGAGGTGCGGGACGGCGCGGGCGATCTCGCCCTTCCGCACGGCCGCCGCGATGTTGCCGACGGCGCTCTCGTCGTCGAAGAAGTCCCGTTCGTAGAGCACCCGGTAGCGGACCCCGCGCTCCAGCGCGTCGAACTCGGCGGTGTTGCTGCCCGACGGCATCGCCACGTACTGCGCCTTGCAGAACCACAGCATCTCGTCGCGCGCGTCCGCCTGGATCTGCCGCAGCCGCTGGCGCAGCGCCTCCGCCCCGGTGATGACCTCGATCAGCAGCCCGGCGTCCCGGCGGCGCGCGGTGGCCCGGTAGCTCTCCAGCAGGTCGGCCGCCGCCGAGCGCGCCAGGTCCAGGGCGTCGGCCCGGTGCTTGAGCTGCGGCAGCAGCGCCACGTCCGGCGGGTAGGCCCGGTAGCGCGGCGGCCGGCCGTCGGAGGCGCTGGCCATGGCCTTGGCGACGAGACCGGTCAGCGCCGACAGCGCGGTGTCCGGGCTCAGGCCCGAATACTCCGCGATCTCCCGCGCCGAGGCGCTGTCCATCGTCACCAGCAGCCGGTACGCGGCCTCTTCGGCGTCGGTGATCCCGGCGGCCTCCAGGGCCATGGCACCCTCCTCGCGGGTACGGGGGCTGGGTGAGCAGCCACCGTACTACGAGCGGAGATCACCACCGCGGCCCGGCGAAGCCCGTGCCGGGAGCACGCGCCGGAACCACGTACCGGAACCACGCGCCGGAACCACGCGCCGGGGCGAGCGGGCACCCCACTGGCCCGCTCGCCCCGGCTGTCGAGGTGGCGTCGGATCAGCGCCACCGGCTCACGTGCCCGTTCACCCCCGCCACAGATACGCGCGGCGTACGGTCTGCCGCACCTGGTCGCCCGCGGCGTCGCGCGCGGTGACCCGCAGCGTCACGTACGCATCGCCCCTGGAGCGGGCCGACTTGGTGAGCCGGGCGTCGAAGGTGTTGTGACCTCGGCCGTCCACGCGCGCGCCGGTCCAGGTCCGCCCGTCGTCGTACGACGCCTGGACCTCGACCTTCACGCCGGTCGGCACGGCCGCCCCGTCCTGGGCGCGGACGGTGAGACCCACGGTGTGCGAACTGCCCTTGCGCACCGCGTTCGAGGCGTCGACCGGTACCGCGTAGTCGACCTGGAGCAGCGGCAGCAGCGTCGGTCGCGCCGCGGTGCCGGAGCGGAACCACCACGAGGTGCTGGTGTCGGTGGCGTAGCGCCACTCCGGGGAGACCCGTGAAGTCGCCACGTCCAGGCGGTAGTCGGCGGTGCCCGCGGGCACTTCGAGGTCGGCCCACGGGGAGTCGGCGGCGGCGATCCGCCGGCCGTCGCGGAAGAGCGTGGCCTTGGCGGAGTCGCCCTCGACGGGGGCGTCCTGCGCGCCGCTCGTGCCGGAGGCCGTACGCGTGCCGGAGGCCGGGCTCGTACCGGCCGCCGTGCCGAAGCCGCCGAAGTCGCCGCCGACCGCCGCGCGTGCCCAGTGTCCGGCGCCGGAGTCGGTGAACTCCGGTATGCGCAGGTCGAGTACGTCGCCGTTGCGCACGCTCGGGTTGCGCGTGCCGCGCGGGATCGACGGCCGCACCACGGCCTGCTGCCACGCCTGGTCGGGCTGCTTGCCCGCCCGGTAGGTGGTGGTCGTGTCGACCATGCCGGCCAGCAGCGGCTGGTCGATGTCGAAGGTGGTCTCCTGGTTGACCCGGTGCATCCACCAGGTGCCGTTGGCGCTGACGTACTCGGTACGCGTCACGCCCGTCGGCACGTTCCGCGTCGCCTCCCACGCGAAGTTCTGGTACGGCCGCCACGCGAAGCGCTGCTCGGCGGCCCACGGGGCGCCGCCGTTCTCGGCGTACGTCGTCCTGATCACCGCGCTGTTGGCGGCGGTGACGGTGTGGACGACGCGCTGCGGGATCTGCTGCGTGGACGTCTGGAACACGTCGTACAGATACGGGCTG
This sequence comes from Streptomyces sp. NPDC024632, assembly GCF_055559175.1. Classification (NCBI taxonomy): domain Bacteria; kingdom Bacillati; phylum Actinomycetota; class Actinomycetes; order Kitasatosporales; family Streptomycetaceae; genus Streptomyces; species Streptomyces sp. NPDC024632. The sequence continues at coordinate 46,170 of NZ_JBVHLD010000007.1, read as the reverse complement.
ACCGCCGTGCCGCCGATCCGTACGGTGACGGTCTTCACCGGCTTCTTCGCCAGTCGCGCCAGCAGCGCGTCACCGGCCGCCTTCCCGATCCGTATCGTCGGCACCGCGTTGCGCTCGCCGGTCGGGTACCAGCGGGTCCAGCCGAAGTCGGAGAAGTGCACGATCATCAGTCCGCGCACGCCCGCCTTGGCCGCGGCTGCCGCCAACTCCCTTTCTCCCTCGCCGGATTCGTTGCGGATGACGGCCAGCTTGCCGCGCGCCCCGCTGAAGTCCGGCGCTTCCAGGGAGCCCGCGTCGACCGCCGTCAGATTCACGCCCTTGCTGTCGAAGAGCGGTGAGTACGAGGTGTAGTAGCTCTTCAGCCTCAGTCCCGTGCCCGGCGCCTCGGTGGTGAGCTGCGGCGCGGCGAGCTGCCAGCGGGAGGAGAACTCGAAGTCGCCGTCGGTGACCTTCGTCGTGGGGCTGACGTAGAGCTTGCTGAGGATGCCGGTGAAGAACTCCTCGCTCTCGGTGAGGCCCCTGCCCTCGATCTGACGGTACGTCTGGTAGTAGGGGATGCCGCTCTGTTCGGCGGGCCGCGGCGTACGGATCTCGACCTGCGTGGTCCTGCGGGCGTCCACGGTCACGGCCGTGTCCTTGGTGAGCCTCACCTCGGGCAGCACGACCAGCCGTTCCTCCATGCCGTCGTCCGTCATCTCCTGGAAGGACGCGCGGACTTGGTACGTGCCCTCTTCGAGGTCGGAGGCGGAGGTGCCCTTGCTGTCGCCCGACGGGTACAGCAGACCGCTCGCGCCCCAGATGCTGATGGTGGGGTGGGCCGGAGCGCCGTGCGCGTCGTAGGCGGTGACGGTCAGGGTGTGCAGCGGGCCGTGGGCGACCAGGCCGAGTGTGGTGTGGACGGGTGCTCCCGCCGTGCCCCCGGCCGGTGTCGCCGTCAGATAGCCGTAGTAGGAGCCGTACGTCACCTTGGCCGGGTCGAGGGTGAGGTCGGCGCGGGCGGTGCCGTGGGCGGGGACGGTGACCTTCGTGGCGGCGGCGGAACCGTCGCCGATCCGTACCGCGCCCGCGTTCACCGCCCGGCCGCCCGACGTCCTGAGCGCCAGGCCCAGCGTCAACGTGACCGGCGCGGCGGAGGTGTTGGTGTACGTGACCGGGTAGGTGGCCTTCGGGTCGGTCGCGTGGATGTCGCCGAGGAAGACGGTGCCGGTCGCGGTGAGCGTGCCGAGCGCCGCCGCCGACACGTCGATCCGGCCGCCGCCCTGGTCGGTCACGGCCTGCCCGTCCACGGTGTGCGCGGTGCTGATCAGCGCGTCCTTGAGTTGGCGCGCGGTCCAGTCCGGGTGCCGCTGCGCCAACAGGGCCGCGGCGCCCGCCACATGCGGGGTCGCCATCGACGTCCCCGACAGGCTGACGTAGTACGGGTCGACCGGGTCGCCGAGCGTCGTGCCGCTCGCGCGGGCCGCCACGATGTCCACGCCGGGCGCGGTGACATCGGGCTTGACGGCGCCGTCGCCGTAGCGCGGGCCGCGGCTGGAGAAGTTCGCCAGCGCGTCCTTGCCGTCGACCGCGCCGACGGTCAGCGCGTCGTCGGCGACGCCCGGGATGCCCACGGTCCGCTGCCCGTTCTCGCCGTTGTTGCCCGCCGCGACGACGAAGAGGGTGCCGCTGGCCTCGCTGATCTCGTTCAGCGCCAGGCTCATCGGGTCGGTGCCGTCGCTCTCGTCGTCGGCGCCCAGGCTCATGTTGACGACCTTGGCGCCCTGGTCGGCCGCCCACTGCATGCCCGCGATGACCTGCGAGTCGTAGCCGTAGCCGTCATCCCCGAGGACCTTGCCGACCAGCAGGTTCGCGGCTTTGGCGACGCCCTTGCGGGCACCGCCAGAGGCCGCTCCCGTACCGCCGACGATGGACGCCACGTGCGTACCGTGTCCGAAGTGGTCGCCGGTGCCGGTCGGGCTCTCGGTGAAGTCCTCGGCCTTCGCGACGCGGTCCTTGAGGTCGGGGTGGGTCTGGTCGACGCCGGTGTCCAGCACCGCGACCTTGACGCCCGCGCCCTCGTATCCCGCCTTCCACAGCGGCGGCGCGCCGATCTGGTCCATGCTGTCCGCCGCCGCCCGGACCCGGCCGTCGAGCCAGATCTTCGGGACGGCGGCGCCCTTCGCGGTGTCGGCCGGCCCGGTGCCGGTCGCCGCGGTGCCGGTCTTCCCGGTGTCCGTTCCCGCGGGCACGATCTGCTGCCAGAAGGCGGCGAGCTTCGCGTCGGGGACGGTGAGGGAGTGGGCCCCGATGCTGCCCAGGTCATGGGTGGGGGCGCCGGGCGCGGCCAGCGCGGTCAGCCGGTCGGCCGCCGCTCCCCCGGACCCCGCGACGATCAGCGGCAGCGAGGCCCGGTGCTCCTCGTCGTACCGCTGCTCCACCAGCGCCGTCACGTCGAACAGCCGCCGGTCAAGCCGCCCCGACCGTACGAGGGGGTCGGCGTCCGACGGCAGCACGGTCAGCCGCCCGTCGGCGTCCGAGGTGTGGAAGACGACGCGTTCCCGTCCGGTGCCCGGCTCGACGGAGGCGGTGTGCCGGCCGTCCGCGGTCGTCGTCACCCGCACCCGGTCGCCGGTGATCAGCCGAACCGTGGCGGTGCTGTCGGGGGTTGTCCCCGGCTGTGCGCCCGATGTCGGTACGGGTTCGGCGCCGGGTACGGCGACGGCCGCGGTGGGTACGGCGGCGGAGACGGCCAGGATCAGCCCTGTCGACACGACCGCCGCGAAGCGGGTTCGTCTCATCGGTCCAGCCCCTTTCCATGCATGTGCACGCGATGCTGGAAAGAATCCGATGGGGCCGGAGGGTGTGTCACCCGTTTCCGGTGGCACGGATGTGACGTGGCACAACGGCGCCACCCGCGCCGCCGCCCCCTCCCCGGTGACGGCAGGGTGGCCGCGCGCTTGCTCCCGGGCGTGCGCCGGGCCACCCACGGGGGAATGCGCTGGCCCGTGTGACCGTTGATCCCGTACGATGGAAGCGGCCGCCACCCTCGGGTGGTGCACCTTGAAAAATCAACATGGGGATGATCGGTTTCGACTGGGGATGTCGAAGCAGGGGAAGCGAGCCGAGGAAGCGGCAATGATCTCGTTAACCATATGTCGCAACCAATAATCGCCAACACCAAGCGCGATTCCTTCGCCCTCGCTGCCTAAGTAGCGACTTGCGAAGTGTCAGCCCGGGGGTGATCCCGACCCGGATCCTGGCATCATCAAGGGATCTAAACTTCTAGGGCCGGTCACGGGCCCCAGAAGGAAATCAAACAGTGACTGAGCCCGTCGGCAGCTTGTCCGCGTGACAGCCGGGGCCGAGAAAAGCACAGCGGACTGCGCTCGGAGAAGCCCTGATTCCGCACCACAGGACGCGGGTTCGATTCCCGCCATCTCCACCACCCCATGTGACAACGGCACCCTCCTTCGGGAGGGTGCCGTTTCGTCGTTTCAGGGCGAGCCGACGTCGTGACGTCGTGTCACCCGCGTCTCCCCCGGGCGCGTCGAGGCCGGCGGCCGGGGGCGGCTCAGCCGCGCTGTTTGCGGCGCACGGCCGAGATGGCGCGGTCGGACTCGCGGCGGTCCTGCTTCTCGCGCAGGGTCTGCCGCTTGTCGTACTCCTTCTTGCCCTTGGCCAGGGCGATTTCGACCTTGGCGCGGCCGTCCTTGAAGTACAGGGCGAGCGGCACGATCGTGTGCCCGGTCTCCTGGGTCTTGTGGACCAGCTTCTCGATCTCGGCGCGGTGCAGCAGCATCTTGCGGCGGCGGCGCGCGGAGTGGTTGGTCCAGGTGCCCTGGGTGTACTCCGGGATGTGGACGTTGTGCAGCCACGCCTCGCCGCCGTCGAGCTGCGCGAAGCCGTCCACCAGGGAGGCGCGTCCCTGGCGCAGGGACTTGACCTCGGTGCCGGTCAGCACGAGCCCGGCCTCGAAGGTGTCCAGGATGAGGTAATCGTGCCGCGCCTTCTTGTTCTGCGCGATCAGTTTGCGACCCGTCTCTTTTGCCATAACCGGGCCATTGTCCCACTAGGAGGGGGGTCCGAGGCCAGCGAATACCTCGTGACTCTCGGCGAGCGGGTCCTCACCGGAGGGGACGGTCACATCGGGGTCGATGCCGCGGCCGTCCACACTGCGCCCGTCCGGCAGCCGGTAGTGGCCGACGGTCAGCTCGGCGACCGACCCGTCGGGCAGCGTGCTGGGCATCTGGACCGAGCCCTTGCCGAAGGTGCGCGAGCCGATGACGACGGCCCTGCCGCGGTCCTGGAGGGCGCCGGTGAGCAGTTCCGCGGCGCTCATCGTGCCGCCGTCGACCAGGATGACCAGCGGGACGGTGGTGTCGCCGCCCTCGGCCGCGTAGAGGGCCTGCTGCTCGCCGTGGACGTCGTAGGTGGCGACGAGGCCGCCGTCGAGGAAGGCGGAGGCCACCGCGACCGCCTCGGTGACCAGGCCGCCGGAGTTGCCGCGCAGGTCGAGCAGCACGCCGTGCTCGGAGTCCCGTACCGCGTCGCGTACCTGGTCGCCGACGCCGAGCGTGAAGGCGTCGATCTTGACGACCGTGGGCGCGTCGGCGGACCGCGTCACGGTGACGGCGTCGGTGTCGAGCGTGGCGCGACGTACCGTGACCGTCCAACTACGCTGCGCCCGCTGGACTCCCAGCTGTACGACGCTGCCGGGGACGTTGTCGCCGCGCAGGTCCGCCACGACCTCGGTGACCGCGAGGCCGGTGCACTTGACCGGGCCGATGGTGGCCAGCAAGTCGCCCTCGCGCAGGCCCGCGCGATCGGCGGGGCTGCCGGGCTGGACGCGGGCGATCTGGATCCGGCCGTCGTCGATCCGCCGCACGGACAGGCCGACGCCGACGTAGCGGCCGTCGAGCGCCTGTTGGAGGCCCGCGTACTCGCGGGCGGTGTAGAAGGACGACCAGCGGTCGCCGCTGCGGCTGACGAGCTTCGCGGCGGCGAGCGGGCCGACCTTGCCGTCCTGGATCTCCTCGGCGATCCGGCCGGTGTCGACGTGATCGCCGTTCGCCCCGTCCGGCTTCGCCCGCGAACCCGTGGGGGTCTCGGAGGCCGCGGGGGACGACGGTGCGGGCTCGCCGCCGTGGGCCGGGGCCGGCGGCTTGCCGTCGTCCTGCCGCCCGTCGGCGACCGGCGCGGCGGCGATACGGGTGGCGCGGGCGGCGGTCCGGGCGTCCGGCGCGGTGAGTCCGCTGGCCGCCGCACCGGTGGCCAGCAGAGTGCTGAACACCAACGTCAGAGTGGCCCCGCGGCGCAAGCGGCGGGGCGTCCCGAACAGCGACGGGCCGGACATGGCCGGAAGTCTAGGACAGAAACGGGCGGCATACGGATAGTTGCCGCTACCTCGGCGGGGCATGATCCGCAAACCGGTACACCGCCCCCCTGGGACCCGTCCCCCGCCGTACGGCCGCGCGAAGGGCCCGGCGCGACGGCCGGGCCCGGCCCGCGGGCGTCAGACCTTCAGATACCTGCGCAGCGCGATGAAGGCGGCGATCGACGGCATCACAACGCCGATCAGCAGCACCAGCGGCAGCACCGCGACCACCGAGTCCCAGCCGAGGAAGGAGACCAGCGGGATCTTCTCCTGGAGCTTCAGACCCGCGTCGATCATGAAGTACCGGCCGCCGAGCAGCATTCCGCACGCCAGCCCCGCGCCCACGAGTCCGGCGAAGGCCGCCTCCATGATGAACGGCATCTGGATGTAGAAGCTGGAGGCGCCGACCAGCCGCATGATGCCGGTCTCTCTGCGGCGGCTGAAGGCGGACACGCGCACGGTGTTCACGATCAGCAGCATCGCGACGGTGAGCATGAAGGCCAGCACCACCCAGGCGGCCAGCGTCATACCGTTCAGCAGCGAGAAGAGGTTCTTCAGCACGGCCCGTTGATCCTCAACGGACTGCACCCCCGGACGCCCGTCGAAGGCGCTCGCGACGACGGTGAACTTCGTCGGGTCCCTGAGTTTGACCCGGTAGTTCTCCTGCATCTGGTCCGGGGTGATCGAGGCCGCGAGCGGGGAGCTCTTGAACTGCTCCTGGTAGTGCTTGTACGCCTGCTCGGCGTTCTCGAAGTAGACCTTCTCCACGATCGGGAGCTTTTCCAGGTCGGCCTTGATCTGGGCCTTCTGGTCGTCGGTGACGGCGCCCTTGGCGCAACTGGGCGTCGTCGACGCGTCGCCCTTGTTGCACATGTAGATGGTGACCTGGACCTTGTCGTACCAGTAGCCCTTCATGGACTTGACCTGCTTGTTGGCCAGCAGGGCGCCACCGGTCAGGGCGAGGGAGAGCGCGACGGAGATGATCACCGCGAAGGTCATGGTGAGATTGCGGCGGAGTCCTACGCCGATCTCCGACAGGACGAACTGGGCGCGCATGGTCTCTGGTTGTCCTTTCAGGGGGGTGGTGACTACTGCTGTACGGCAGTACGTACGCCGTACGCGCGGCTCTCAGTGTTGGTAGCCGTAGACACCGCGCGACTGGTCGCGCACCAGCCGCCCCTTCTCCAACTCGATGACGCGCTTGCGCATCTGGTCGACGATGTTCTGGTCGTGGGTGGCCATCACCACGGTCGTGCCGGTCCTGTTGATCCGGTCCAGCAGGCGCATGATGCCGACCGAGGTCTGCGGGTCGAGGTTTCCGGTCGGCTCGTCCGCGATCAGCAGCATGGGCCGGTTGACGAAGGCGCGGGCGATGGCGACGCGCTGCTGCTCACCGCCGGACAGCTCGCCGGGCATCCGGTCCTCCTTGCCCGCGAGGCCGACCAGGTCGAGCACTTCGGGCACGGTCTTGCGGATGGTGCCGCGGGCCTTGCCGATCACTTCGAGGGCGAACGCCACGTTCTCCGCGACCGTCTTGTTGGGCAGCAGCCGGAAGTCCTGGAACACGGTGCCGAGTTGGCGCCGCATCTGCGGCACCTTCCAGTTCGACAGCCGGTTGAGGTCCTTGCCGAGGACGTGCACCATTCCCGTGTCCGTGCGCTCTTCGCGCAGGATCAGCCGCAGGAAGGTCGACTTTCCCGAGCCGGACGAGCCCACCAGGAAGACGAACTCACCCTTCTCGATCTCCAGCGAGACGTCCCGAAGTGCAGGACGGTTCTGCTTGGGGTAGGTCTTGGTGACGCTGTCGAATCGGATCACGTTCGCACCAGGTTTGCGGGGACGGGTGGACAGGGGATGTGGGGGCGACACTACGCGACCGAGCCAGGGGTGCGCAGTCGCCGGGGAGGGTTGGTGGGCTTGCCCACAGGGCACACGCGGACAAACCCGTCATTGACCCCTTACACCTCAGCGCGGCCGGCCGCCACCGGAGGTCCGCTCCCCCGCCCGCGCCGCTCTCGCGGACCCCGCCGGAGCCGCCGTACGGGCCGCCGGTCCACCGGGGGCCGCGCCGAATCCGGCGGAAGCTGGCACAGTGGAACAAGGAACACTTCGGCCTCCCGGGGCGTTCACCGGACGAGGAGGAGATCGCATGACGTGCGACCGGCTGGTGTGCGCCAACTGCGCGGGTCCGGTGAGCGAGGGCCGCTGCCCCGTCTGCCGGGCGAACCGCGCCCGCCTGGAGCGGGAGAATCCCTGGTCCAACATCTCCCCCGCGACCTTGATAGCCCTGCTCGTGGCCCTGCTGACGGTGGTGCTCGTGGTGGAGCACGCGACCGCGTAGAGCAGTCCCGCGGGCGGCACGTGAGAAATACGTGAGAGGTACGTCACATTCACGGGTGGGCGAGCTGAGACAGCACGGAGGGCCCGGAACGCATCGCGTTCCGGGCCCTCCGTCGTGCGCGTCAGGTGCGGTCGCGCGGCGCCTCAGGAGGCGTCGCGGCGCTCCTTCAGGCGCGGGGCCAGCTTGAAGCCGACGCCGCCCGCCACGAGGGCGGCGGCGCCGATGAGCATGTACGTGGTGCCGTCGGAGCCGGTCTCGGCGAGCTGCTGCGTCGTCTGGCTCTGCGGGACCTGCTGGGTGTTGTCGGTGCCGGGGTTGTTGTTCCCGCAGTCGACGCTGTCACCGGTCAGGGTGCAGGTGTTGCTGTTGCCCGTCGCGCTCGGGCTGACGCTGGGGCTCGGCGAACCGCTCGGACCGCCGTCGTCGCTGCCGCCGCTGACACCGGCGATGGAGCCGGGCGCGGTCGTCGGAGGCGTGGTGGGCGGAGTGGTCGGCGGCGTCGTGGGAGGCGTCGTCGGCGGGGTGGTGGGGGGCGTGGTCGGCGGCGTCGTGGGAGGCGTCGTCGGGGGCGTGGTGGGGGGCGTGGTCGGCTCGTCGGTCGGCGGCGTGGTCGGTTCGTCCGTCGGGTCCGTCGTGGGCGGGTCCACCACCGCGGTGGCCGACGGCGGCGCGTCGCTGCTCACCGCCGCCTGAGCAGCCCCCGCCACGGTCAGGGACGCACCGGCCGCGATCACCGCGACGGCCGCCACGCGCGTGACGCGTACCCTCGTGCTCTGCTTGGTCATGTCTCAACTACCCCCGGTAGACGTCGGCTTGAAGCACGCGCCGCTGCGGGCACGGTCGATTACGCCGCTTTCGCGCGCATGCCGGACATCACCTTTGTGGCATTCACCGGGAGCGTCAAGGTCATTAAGCGCAAAGTGCCCCAACTGTCCCGTCTTGCCCGGCACTTCAGCACACGTCTGTGACACGGCAGACAGATGGGATCAAGGCAACGGCCGTACGGCGGCGCCGTATCGCCCTCTCAGCCGTACGGCGCGGGGCCGTAACACGCGGTGGCTTTCTCCGATTACGCGGTGGCCTTCTCGCGGGACTTGCGCCAGCGGATGCCCGCCTCGATGAAGCCGTCGATGTCGCCGTCCAGGACGCCCTGCGGGTTGCCGACCTCGTACTCGGTGCGCAGGTCCTTGACCATCTGGTACGGGTGCAGGACGTACGAACGCATCTGGTTGCCCCAGGAGTTGCCGCCGTCGGACTTGCCGAGGGAGTCCATCAGGGCCTGCTCCTCCTGGCGGCGCCGCTCCAGCAGCTTGGCCTGGAGGACGTTCATCGCGCTCGCCTTGTTCTGGATCTGCGAGCGCTCGTTCTGACAGGAGACGACGATGCCGGTCGGGATGTGGGTGATCCGCACCGCGGAGTCGGTGGTGTTGACGCCCTGGCCGCCGGGGCCCGAGGCGCGGTAGACGTCCACGCGCAGCTCGGACTCGTCGATCTCGACGTGGTCGGACTGCTCCACGACCGGCAGCACCTCGACGCCCGCGAAGGACGTCTGGCGGCGGCCCTGGTTGTCGAAGGGCGAGATCCGCACCATGCGGTGGGTGCCCTGCTCGACGGAGAGGGTGCCGTAGGCGTAGGGGACCTTGACGGTGAAGGTGGTCGACTTGATGCCGGCCTCCTCCGCGTACGAGGTCTCGTAGACCTCCGTCGGGTAGCCGTGCCGCTCGGCCCAGCGCAGATACATCCGCTGGAGCTGCTCCGCGAAGTCGGCGGCGTCGACACCGCCCGCCTCGGCGCGGATGTTGACCAGCGCCTCACGGGCGTCGTACTCGCCGGACAGCAGGGTGCGGACCTCCATCTCGTCCAGCGCCTTGCGTACCGACTCCAGCTCGGCCTCGGCCTCGGTCTGCGCGTCGGCGTCGTCCTCGCTCTCGGCCAGCTCGAAGAGGATGGACAGGTCGTCGATCCGGCCGCGCAGCGCCTCGACCTTGCGCAGCTCCGCCTGGAGGTGGGAGAGCCGGCTGGTGATCTTCTGCGCGTTCTCCGGGTCGTCCCACAGGGACGGCACCGCGGCCTGCTCCTCCAGCGCGGCGATGTCGGCCCGCATCCGGTCGAGGTCGAGGACGGCCTCGATCGACCCCATGGTCGAGGACAGGGACTTCAGCTCTTCGGAAACATCGACGATCGCCACGGCTCCAGCCTACCGGCTGGTCGAGCGGACCCGCCCCGGCCGGGAGCCCGCCGGCCGCCGGGAGGGCCCGCGATCCGGTGCCGGGCGGGCCGGATCGCGTCAGATGTGGGCCGTGGTGCGGGTGAGGGTGCCCGACGGCGTCCTGGAGTACAGCTCCAGGGTGTGCGCGGAGGCGGCGGCGCCCAGGGCCGCGTCGGTGGGCGCGGTGAAGGGCGCGGTGGCCCAGTCGCCCTCCAGCGAGGCGGCGTCGCCGTCGAGCGCGGCGGCGGCCTGGGTGCCGGGCGTGAAGGCGAAGAGCCGGCCCGAGGCGGCGACCGCGTCGGGGCGCGCGGAGGTGTCCAGGCCCTTGATGACCTCGCTGGGCCGCCAGGCGCCGCCGGAGTACGGGAGCCGCAGCACGGCGCCGTCGGCCTTGCGGACCACGAAGGCGTCCAGGGAGCCGCGGGACCGGGAGATCAGCGCAGGGGCCGAGGTGATCCGGCCCGCGGTGGGCACCAGCGCCCAGGCGTTCCAGCGGTCGCCGACCAGCGACGCGGTCACCAGGTCGCCGCCGACCCGTCCGACCAGGTCGATCCGGCCGGGCTCCGAGGACGCGGCGGCGGGCGCCGCGTCGAAGCGGGTCCGCTCGTCCACCTGCGACCAGGCGTTCCAGTAGCCGTCGGTCAGCGTGCGGCGGTAGAGCAGCCCGTCGGTGCCGAGCCCGAACAGGTCGATCCGCCCGGCGTGCGCGGACGCCACCGCCGGGTCGTCGTCCACGCTTATCCCGGTGAGCTTGTGCCACGCGCCGTAGCCGGAGCCGTCCCGGATCACGTACCAGACGTTCTTGTCGGCGCCGCGGGCGAAGACGTACGTGGCGCCGTCCATGGTCAGGGCGCGCGGGCCGCCGAGCAGCTTGACGCCCGCGGCCGGTACGTCCTTGTACGACGACCACTGCGGGAGCGTGACCGGCGCGCCGGTGCGGCCCTGCGGGGAGGCGGCGCCCGCGGTGGGCGCGGTCGGGGTGCCGCGGGTGGCGGTCGGCGTCGGGCTGGGCGGGGCGTCGTCCCGCGAGGTGCCGCCGGAGTCGTTGCCCGAGCCGGAGCCCGCGGTGGCGATCCCCCAGCCGCCGATGCCCGCGACGGCGAGCGCGGCGGCGGCCGCGGCGGCGAACTTGATCCGGCGCTGGCGCACGGCGTCGGAGACCGCGCGGTGCCGGGGGCTGGCCGGGCGGCCCGGTGCCGAGGCGCGGCGCTGGCTGTCGCGGGCCGCCTTGCTGCCCTTGCCGTTGCGGGAGGCGGCGCCGTAACCGGCCAGCTCCTCCGCCGTGGGCAGCTTGATGCTGGTGTGGGTGTCCCGGCTGGAGTCCGGCGCGGCGCCCCTGACCAGCGGTACGGCGCCGCGCGGGCGGTCGGCGCCGGGGCCGCGGGGCGGTTCCGGGGCACCGGGCGGCAGGTCGGCGAAGCCGTCGTCGTACGCGTCCTGGTCGTCCGCGCCCGGTCCGCCGTCGTCGGTGCCGGGGGCGGCGACGTCGAGCGCGGGCAGGCCCGCGAGGTGCGGCAGCAGGTCCCTCAGCCGGGTGGCCAGCTCGCCCGCGGTCAGCCGCGAGGCGGGCGCCTTGGCCAGGCAGGCCGCGAGAATCCGCCACAGGTCGTCGGTCAGACCGGGCAGCGGCGCGACGGTCTCGGTGACGTGCCGGCGCAGCACCGCACCGGGGTGGCCGCCGCCGAACGGCGTGAATCCCGCGAGGAGTTCGTACAGCACGGTGGCCAGCGCGTAGATGTCGACCGACGCGCGCGGCGGCAGGCCCTCGATGATCTCCGGGGCCAGGTAGTCGGGGGTGCCGATGATCCGGGTGGCACGGGTGCGGCGCGGGGTGTCGACCAGCCGCGCGATGCCGAAGTCGGTGAGCAGCGCGGGCGGCGCGCCGCCGGGGCCCGTGGCCACGGCCGAGTCCAGCAGCACGTTCTCCGGCTTCACGTCGCGGTGGACGACGCCCGCCGCGTGCGCGGCGGCCAGCCCGTCGGCCACGTCCGCGGCGATCGCGACGGCGGCCTCCGGCACCAGGCGCCGCTCGCGTTCCAGCCGCGAGCGCAGGTCGGTGCCGCGGACCAGGTCCATCACCAGGGCGAGGTCGGTGCCGTCCACCACGAGGTCGCGGATGCCGACGATGTGCGGATGGTCCAGGGAGAGCAGCGCCGTGCGCTCCTGCACGAAGCGGCCGACGAGGTCCTGGTCGGAGGCGAGGTCCTCGCGCAGCAGCTTGATGGCGACCGGGCCCTCGGGGCCCTCGCCGAGCCACACCGTGCCCGCGGACCCCCGCCCGAGCACCTGGTGCGCGGTGTACCGGCTGCCGATCTTCCTGGCCAAGGCTTGCTCCGACTCCTCCGACGGTCCGTCGTGTTGGCGACAAAGCTACGCGGATCAGGGGCCGTTCGGGGTACGCGAGCCCCCTCACGCGCCGTTCCGCCACAGAAATCACCCTCCAGAAGTCGACAAATCCCCACCCTAAGCACCCCACCGGTGCAAGGGTGCCTCGCCGAGAGGGCACCGCCTTCGGGGGGTGCGGGGGGTGCGCAGGGGGTGAGTGCCGGGGGGCGTGTGCGCAGGGGGGTCGCCGCTGGGGCGCGGGTGCGGGTGCGGGGTGAGGGTTCGCCGCCTGGGTGCGGCTGCGCAGGAGGGTTCGCCGCCAGGTCACCGCCACGCAGGGCGGTTCGCCGCTGGGGGCCGGTTGCGCGAGGGGCTGCGCCCCAAGGTCGCTGCTACGCAGGAGGGTTCGCCGCTGGGGCGGGGGCGCAGGGGGGTTCGCCGCCTGGGTGCGGCTGCGCAGGAGGGTTCGCCGCCAGGTCACCGCCGCGCAGGACGGTTCGCCGCTGGGGTCCGGTTGCACGAGGGGCTGCGCCCCAAGGTCGCCGCTACGCAGGAGGGTTCGCCGGCGGGGCGCGGGTGCAGGGGGGGTCGCCGGCGGGGCGCGGCTGCGCAGGAGGGTTCGCCGCCAGGTCACCGCCGCGCAGGACGGTTCGCCGCTGGGGTCCGGTTGCGCGAGAGGCTGCGCCCGCTTCGGGAGGCGGCTGCGCAGGGGCTGCACCTGCTACGACACCGCTGCGCGGTGGGGCTCGCCGCTGGGGGCGCTCACGGAGGAGGTTGCGCGGGGGGCCGCGCTGCTGGGGTCCGGCAGCGCAGGGGGGTTCGCCGCCAGGTCGCCGCTACGCAGGAGGGTTCGCCGCTGCGGCGCGGCTTCGGGGTGAGGGTTCGCCGCTGGGGTCCGGTTGCACGAGAGGCTGCGCCCCAAGGTCGCCGCTACGCAGGAGGGTTCGCCGCTGGGGTCCGGTTGCACGAGAGGCTGCGCCCCTGCGGTACGGCTGCGCAGGTGGGTTCGCCGGTAGCCATGGAGCCGAAGGGCGCGCCGGTGTTGAAAAGGAGAACGCGCACAGTGACCGAGGAACGAGGGAACGAGCACGATCGACTGTCGACACCGGGTCTAAGCGCCCGGAGGCGGAAGGGCGGCAAAAAAAGGGGATCGGGGTGCGCATAGAAAGGACGGCTCCCCCGCAGGGTGAGGATGCGAGAGGCGGTTCGCACGACGGTGAGTTCACGCGGGAGGGCACCCGCGCAGGGCGAGCTTGCGCGAGACGGTTCGCACCACGGTGAGCCCACACAGGACGGCACCCACCTACCCTCACCCGCAACGCTGAGCCGACGGTAAGGGGTTCGCGCGGACGGTGAGCCCGCGCGAGACGGCGCCCACCCACGTTCACCCGCAACGCTCAGCCGCGCGAGACGACACCCACCCACCTTCACCCGCAACGCTCAGCCGCCCAAGAGGGCACCCACGCACGGTGAGCTGGTACGAGACGGCACCCGCCATGGTGGCCCCGCCGGACACGGCACCCCCAGGGCGAGATTGCGCGAGACGGTTCGCACCCACAGTGAGCCCACACAGGACGGCACCCACCCACCTTCACCCCCAACACTGAGCCGACGGGAGGGGGTTCGCGCGGACGGTGAGCCCGCGCGAGACGGCACCCACCATGGTGGCCCCACGGGAGACGGCACCCCCAGGGCGAGCTCGCGCGAGGCGGTTCGCACGACGGTGAACTGGTGCGAGACGGCACCCACCACGGTCAACTGACCCCGGAGGCACGCACCCCACGGCGACCTCACGCGAGACGGCACCCACCCACGGCGAACCGCGCGTGGGAGCCCTTCTGCGGGAGCCCACCGCGCGGGGAGCCGCCTCGCGCATCCTCACCGTGCGTGGGAGCCCTCTTGTGTCAGCTCACCGCGATCCCCCTTTTTTTGCCGCCCTCTCGCCTCCGGCGGCTTAAATCCGGTGTCGACGGTCGATCGTGCTCGCTCCCTCGTTCCTCGGTCGCTGTGCGCGTTCTCCCTTTCAACACCGGCGCCGCCTTCGGCTCGCTGGCTACCGGCGAACCCACCTGCGTAAACGCACCCCAGCGGCCAACCCCACCGCGCAGCGGTGCCGTAAGGGCGCAGCCCCCTGCGCAAACACACCCCCGGCGGCGCACCCCGGCGTCAACCGGCGGGCGGAGCCCGTTAGTTGCCGTTGGAGTCGCCCGTGATCGAGGAGATTTTGTCGTAGACGGTGCTGACCCAGCCGGAGGAGGCGTCCCAGAGGTTGCGGGTGCTGTTGACCCAGTCGGGGAGGGGGGTGGTGTACCAGACGACGACGAAGATGACGACGATCACGAGGATGACGGTGAGGCAGCCCTTGAGGCAGCCGAGGCCCGGGATCTTCATGGGGTTGGCGCTGCGCTGGCGGGGCTCGCGTTGGCGGGGCTCGGGCGCGGGGGCGGGCGGGCGCTGGGGCTCGTAGCGTTGCGGCTGCGGCTGTTGGTAGCGCGGCTGTGGGGGCTGGGGGCGCTGCTGCTGGGGCTGCTGGTACGGCTGCGCGTAGCCCTGCCCGCCCTGCTGCCCCCGACCCTGGCCCTGGCCCTGCCCCTGGCCCTGGCCCTGGCCCTGGCGACCCTGCCCCTGCCCCTGCCCCTGGTGCGGCTGGCGCGGGGGCTGTGGGGGTTGGGGCTGGGGGCGGCGGCGCGGCTCGCGGCGCAGGGGGTCCTGTTCGGGGGAAAGGTAGCGCAGCTCGGTCTGCTCGTTGCGGTGCCGCAGGGCGCTGAGCTGGGATTCCCACGGGTGCGGGCCCTGGGGGGTGCCGGGGCCCTCGTCCGGGATGGGCGGCAGGACGCGGGTGCCCTCGGCGGCGGCACCGCCGGGGCCGGGGTCGCCGGGCAGTTCGGTGGTGGAGGCGTTCGGGTCGTAGGTGGAAGGCGTCGCGCCCTGGCGGGAGGGCAGCACCTGGGTCGGCTCCGCGTCGCCGGAGGCGGAGGCGGAGCCCTGGCCGGTGCCGGGGACCAGCGTCGGCGTCGCGTCGGGCGCCAGGAGGCCGCCGACGGCGAAGGCCGCCTCGGCCGCGGCGGGCGAGGAGTGCACGCCGATGCCCGCGGCGACGACGCGCAGCGCGCGGGCCAGGTTCTCGGCGCTGGGCCGCTGCCCCGGCTCCTTGCGCAGGCAGCGCTCTATCACCGTCCACAGCGGTTCCGGCACGGTCGTGGGGCGGCGCGGCTCCTGGTTGAGGTGCGCCTGGAGCACTTCGATGGCGCTGTCGCCGCGGAACGGCGGACGCCCGGTGACCAGCTCGTACAGCAGGATGCCCGCGCCGTAGACGTCCACGGCCGAGGTCTGCGGGCGGCCCTGCGCGGACTCCGGCGCGATGTAGGCGGGGGTGCCGACGAATTCGTGGGTTCGGGTGAGGCCCGGCGAGTCCGCGAGCCGCGCGATGCCGAAGTCGGTCAGCATCGGGTGCATCTGCGGGTTGCCGTCCTCGCCGGTGACCGTGGCGAGCAGCACATTGGCGGGCTTGAGGTCGCGGTGCACGACGCCGTCGGCGTGGCTGGCTGCGAGCGCGTCGGCGACGGCCGCGGTGAGCAGTGCGGCGCCGACCGGGCTGAACGGCCCGTTCTCCCGCAGGTAGCGGTGCAGGTCGGGGCCGTCGATCAGGTCCATCACCAGGGCGAGCAGATCGCCCTCGACGACCAGGTCGCGGACCCGGACGATGTGCGGGTGGCGCAGCCGGACCAGCACGGAACGCTCGCGCAGGAAGCGCATCACCACGTCCGGGTCGCCGGCCAGCTCTTCCTTGAGCACCTTGACGGCGACGGCGCTGCCCTGCTCGCCGCGCACCTGGCCACGCCAGACGGTGCCCGTGGCGCCGCGTCCCAGCGGTTCCTCCAGGAGGTACTTGCTGCCTACCGGCCGCACGTCATGCGCTCCCTGCTCCGTAGTGTGTCCGCCCTGACCATGCGCGCCGCCGGCACGTGCGCGGCGGTGCTCATGGCCGTACTCATGGCGGGCTCGCCCTGATTCCGGCCAAGCGTAGTGCCGCCGGGCGGACCCGCGTCCTGGCCGCGCCACGGGAATCGGCCCGTGCCGCGTTCCGTCCGGCGTTCCGTGCCGTGCCCGGTGTCACGCCCACGACCCGCCGCCAGCCCGCCGTCGGCCGGACGACGGCCCGGCGAGGGCCCGCGGATGGTCCGGGAACGCCCGAGAACGTCCGAGAACAGTTGTCCGACCTAGGACGCGAGGACCGGGCTGTTGGTTGCGTCACGTGGTGTCACGGGCATGTGCCGTGGCGCGCGGTGAATCGCGCACTGAGGGCCCGCGCCCGGTTTGTGGCGGCGATCGGCCGCGAGCGGCGGCTTTCCGGTCGGATGCGGCGCTCTTTCCGGACGGTTTCCGTCGCGGGATGATCATCTGCCGTACTTTCAAGATCACTCGGGGCGGGACCGGGGACGGGGTGTCAGTGGCGGGTGGGAGGATGCACCCGTACGGTCCGGTTGGGGCAACGGGGGCTCCACCGCTCGTGCTTGTACGTGTCGACGCGCCCGCGCGCGGCCGGGGAGGGGACTTCCCGCCGCGGGTCAGGGCAGAAGGGGAGCGCGGACGAGATGCAGATCCGGCTGACCGTCCTCGGGCCGCGCAGCGGTCGGGCCGTGCGCGCCTGCGACGTGCTCATCACCGCGCCCGCGGGGACCACGCTGGGCGCGGTGGCCGGTGCCCTCGCCTCCGCGGCCGGGTCCGGGCAGCCGGGCAGGTCCGCCGGGTCGTCCGTCGCGCTCTTCGCCGGGACGCTGCGGCTCGCGCCGACCACGCCGCTGGGCGTGCCGCCCCTGGTGGACGGCGCCCTGCTCTCGCTGCACGCGCCCGCGGAGCAGCGCGGCGGCCATGTCGCGGACCACGGTCAGTACGGCCGGTTCGGGCAGTACGGGCAGCCGCCCGCCGAGACGGCCAGGCTGCATGTGGTCGGCGGCCCCGACGCGGGCGGTGTGCACCTGCTCCAGGGCGGCCAGGCCAGGATCGGCCGCTCGGCCGACGCCGACGTGCCGCTCGACGACCCGGACGTCTCCCGTCTGCACTGCGAGGTCGCCTTCGGCGCGGACGGGCTCATCACCGTCGCCGACCTCGACTCGACCAACGGCACCACCCTCGCCGGGCGGCCCGTCGGCCCCCGCCCCCTCGCGCTGCCCCCGGGCGCCCTGCTCCGGATCGGCGAGTCGACGCTCCGCCTGGAGTCGGGAAGCCCCACCGGGCCCTCCGCGCTCGCCGCCGAGCCCGACGCCGACGGGCACCTGCGCGTCTCGCTGCGCGAGCCCTCCGCGCCGCTCCCGGTCACCGACCCCTCGTCCACCGTCACGCACGGCGCGGGCCTGGCCCTGGGCGCGGCCGTCGACGCAGGCGCGGGTGCCGCTACCGGCCCCGGTGCCTTCGGCGGTACGCGGCCGGACGGCCTCCCCGGCGCGGGTACGTCCGGCACGGCGCACAGCCGTCCCCCGGCGGCGCCCGAGGCCGACGCCTACGGCCGTACGCCCGGCGCCCCGTACGACGCGCCGGGCGCCGCCGCCGACGTGTACGGCGACGACGGCGACGAGGACGACGCCCCCCTGGGCAGTGGCCGCCGGGCCACCGGTGAGCGCCGGGCGCCCGGATTCGACAGCGCGCGGCGCCCCGGTGGCGGCGGCGTCGTCGGGTCGATAGGGGCCTGGGCGCGGCGGCGGCTCGGCGCGGCGAAGGGTGTTGCGGACGACGGGGACGGCGGGGAGGCCGAGGCGCTGCGGGAGCGGTGGCCCGATCCCGCGGCCGTCCTGCTGACGGCGCTGGGCCCGGGGCGGCGGCTGTGGGAGCGCGGTCCCGGCCATCCGGACGCGCTGACCGTACGGCTGGGGACGGCGGATCTGCCGTCCGAGGACGGGACGCGGCTGCTGACGGCCGTGCCGTTCACCGTGGACCTGCTGGCGCCGCGGACGGCCGCGCTGACCCTGGCCGGGCCCCGGCCGCGGCTGGCGGGTCTGGCGCGCGCCGTCCTGGCACAGCTGTGCGCGCTGCACTCCCCCGCCGCTCTTGAGCTGGTGATGCTGAGCGCCGACCGCGCCCGCACCGCCGACCAGCGCGCCGAGGAGTGGTCCTGGCTGAACTGGCTGCCGCATCTGCGCCCCGCGCACGGCCAGGACTGCCGGCTGCTGCTGGCCTTCGACCGGGACCAGGCGGACGCGCGCACCGGCGAGCTGGCGCGTCGTCTGGAGGCGGGTCCGCTGGGCGCGGGCTGGGCCGCCGCGACCCCCGAGGCGGCTTCGGCGGCGGCGGCCTCGTACGAAGGGCCCTTCACGCTCCTGGTGGTGGACGGCGATCCGGGGTCCACGACGCTGCGGCAGACCGTGGCGCGGATCGCCGTCGCCGGCCCCTCGGTCGGGGTGCATGTGCTGTGCCTGGCCGAGAGCGGTGAGCGGCCCGCTGTGGACACCGGGGTGGTGGCCCGGCTTTCGGGCGACGTGGCGACGACGCTGCGGATCGAGCCCGCGGGCCCGGCCGCCGCGAGCGCGCCGCCGGAACCGGCCGCCGACGAGATCGTGCTGGACGCCGTGTCGGCCGCGTGGGCCGAGCATTTCGCGCGCGCCCTGGCGCCGCTGCGCGAGGCCGACGGCGAGGTGTCCGGCGCCCGTTCGCGGCACGCGCTGCCCGGCACCGTACGGCTGCTCGACGAGCTGGACCTGGCGCTGGCCACGCCCGCGAAGATCGCCGACCGGTGGGCGGCGGCCCCCGCGGCGGTCGGGGCGGCGACGGCCGTCCTGGGCGTCGGCGCGGGCGGCCGGGTCGCGGTGGACCTGGTGACCGAGGGGCCGCACGCGATGGTCGGCGGCGCGCCGGGCTCGGGCAAGACGGAGCTGCTGCGGTCGGTCGCGGCGGCGCTCGCGGCGGGCGACCGCCCCGAGCGGCTGTCCCTGGTGCTGGTGGACGGGGCGGGGCAGGACCGCGGCGAGGGCCTGCGCGCCTGCGCCGACCTGCCGCATGTGAGCACGCATCTGGTGGCCTCGGACCCGTTGCGGATGCGGGAGTTCGCGCAGGCGCTCGGCGCGGAGCTGAAGCGGCGCGCGGAGCTGCTCGACGGGCAGGACTTCGCGGCCTGGCACGGGGACCGGCTGGTCGCCGCGACCGTGCCGCACCAGGGCGGCCCGCACCAAGGCGGCCGGTCCGACGGACGGAACGAGGCGCGCGCCGGTGAGACGGGGGCGCGCAAGCCCACCGGTCAGGGCGCGGTGACGGCGCGGACCCAGCCCGTGCTGCCCCGGCTCGTGGTGGTCGTGGACGACTTCGACGAGCTGGTCGCGCCCGGTCTCGGCAGCACCGGCAGACCGGCGGCGGGCAGTGTCGTCCGGGCGTTGGAGGCGGTCGCCAGGGAGGGCGCGCGGCTCGGTGTGCACCTCATCGCGTCGACCGGCCGCCCGGAGCGTACGGCGGCCACCGAGGCCGACGAGCGGTCCCGGCTGCGGATCGCGCTGCGCATGCCGGACGCGGAGTCCGCGGCGCTGCTGGTGCATGTCGAGGACCCGGCGGGGCTCGACGACACGGTGCCGGGGCGCGGCTATCTGCGGCGGCCCGGCGGCGCGGTGACGGCGTTCCAGGCGGGCCGGGTCAGCGGCCGTATCCCGCGTACGGCGACGCTCCGGCCGACCGTCGTGGCGCTGGAGTGGGAGCGGATGGGCGATCCTCCGGCCCGCCGCCAGGTCCGCGAGCTGGGCAACGGCCCGACCGATCTCGCCCTGCTGGCCAGTGCCTTGCAGCGGGCGGCGGAGTCGGCGCCCGAGGAGGCGGGCGCGCGCGCCGCGGAAGGCGCCGCGTCCGCGAGCGCGCCGGGTTCCGCCCCCGGCCCGCTGATCTGACGTCGCGCGCCCGTCGGACGGCCCGTCGGACGGGCATCCCGCCGAATCCGCCCGTACCGACGCGTCGGAAGCGTCCGAAGCGTCCGCGCGCGGATTTCACGCGGATGCCCTGATCCTGCCCCGTCCGCCAATTCGTACCCGCACGGCGATCCGATTCCGTCCGGCGGGCGGAAACCGTCATTGGTCTGAACCGGTCGGGTGGCCGACGGCGGTCAACTGGCCCGCGTCAGACGGCTGATCTGCGATGTTCCGACGGTCATCGCGCACGCCGTCCGTCGATTCTCGTGCGGATAGGCCGATTTGACGGGGCGTTGGCCAACGCCCCGTCATGCGGCACACCCGTGCCCCGGCATTCGGGAGGCGCGTGACGGACAAGCGGCGATATTCCAACCGCCGTCCCTGTTAAAGCGTTTGGCTCAAGATCACGTCATGGTCACGATAGCTGTCACGGAGCCCCGTACTCCCTTGCGGCTGGGGTTCGCGAAGGCATAGGACAGACGCCACGGGACTGAGGGGATGGCCAGATGCGTACGCTGAAGAATCCGCGCACCAGCCGAAACAACCGCACTACGCGCATAGCGCTCGCCACAGTGACGGCGACCGCGCTGGCGTTGACCGCCGCCGCGTGCGGCGGTGACAGCGACAAGAAGGACGACGGCGGGAAATCGCCGAGCGCGTCCGCCACGAGTTCCGCCTCGGGGGTCAAGCTGCCCGATCTGCACGGGCAGAAGCTCGAAGTGGCCGCCGTGTGGACGGGGCCGGAGCAGAAGAACTTCCAGAAGGTGCTGGACGAGTTCGACAAGCTCACCGGAGCGAAATCGACGTTCGTCCCGACCGGCGACAGCCAGTCCACCTTCCTCGGCACGAAGATCGAGGGCGGCGCCCCGCCGGATGTCGCCTTCCTCGCGCAGAACGGCGTGCTGCACCAATTCGCCGACAAGGGCTGGCTGAAGCCGCTGGGCCCCGAGGCGACCGCGCAACTCCAGAAGAACTTCTCGCCCGGATGGCAGAAGCTCGGGGCGTGGAAGGACAAGCAGTACGGCATCTACGCGAAGGTCTCCAACAAGTCGCTGATCTGGTACAACAGCGCGGCTTTCGAGACCGCGGGCGCCTCGGTGCCCAAGACCTGGGACGACTTCCTGAAGACCGCGGAGACCGTCTTCGAGTCGGGCACCGCGCCGGTCTCGGTGGGCGGCGCTGACGGCTGGACGCTCACCGACTGGTTCGAGAACATCTACCTCTCGCAGGCCGGACCCGAGAAGTACGACCAGCTCGCCGCGCACACCATCAAGTGGACCGACCCGTCGGTGAAAGACGCGCTCACCACGCTCGGGCAGCTCTTCGGCAAGAAGGACCTGCTCGCGGGCGGCAACAGCGGCGCACTCGCCGCCGACTTCCCGAAGTCGGTGACGCAGGTCTTCACCGGCAACCCGCCGGCCGGCGCGATGGTCTACGAGGGCGACTTCGTCTCCGCGTTCATCGCCGCCAACACCAAGGCGAAGGTGGGCACGGACGCGAAGGTCTTCCCGTTCCCCGCGGTGGGCAGCGGCAAGGCGCCGGTGGTCAGCGGCGGTGACGTGGGCGTGGCGCTGAAGGACAGCCCGGCCGCGCAGGCGCTGCTGACGTACATCGCGACGCCGGAGGCGGCCAAGATCTGGGCGCAGGGCGGCGGTTACCTGTCGCCGAACAAGTCGCTGGACTTCGCGGCGTACCCGGACGACGTGCAGCGGTCCATCGCGCAGGCGCTGATCGCGGCGGGCGACGACTTCCGCTTCGACATGTCGGACCAGGCTCCGGCCGCCTTCGGCGGGACCAAGGGCCAGGGCGAGTGGAAGGACCTCCAGGACTTCCTCTCCAAGCCGTCCGATGTCGCGGGCGTGCAGGCCAAGCTCGAAGCGGACGCCGCCAAGGCGTACGGGAACTGAGGCGAGATGCCCCCGATGGCTGACTCCGCCGCGGGGGCGGGAGGCGGCGGCACCGCTGTGACGGTGCCGCCGCCGCCCGGCCCTCTGCCCGGGCCGCCCGCCAAGGGACCGGGCCGCCGCAGGAGCCTGATGGGCACCCGTCCCTGGGTGGCCGCGCTCTTCCTGCTGCCCGCCCTGATCCTGCTGGGCGCGCTCGTGGTGTACCCGATCGTCTACACCGTCCAGCGCAGCCTCTTCGACGCCGACGGCAGCGCCTTCGTCGGTCTGAAGAACTTCGGCACGGTCTTCACCGACCACGGCATCCTCACGGCCGTGCGCAACAACGCGATCTGGGTGGTGGTCGCGCCGACCGTGGCGACCGCCCTCGGTCTGGTCTTCGCCGTGCTCACCGAACGGGTGCGCTGGAGCACGGCGTTCAAGCTGGTCATCTTCATGCCGATGGCCATCTCGATGCTGGCGGCCGGGATCATCTTCCGGCTGGTGTACGAGCAGGACCCGGGGCGCGGCGTCGCGAACGCCGTGGTGGTCGCGGTCCATGACACGTTCACCGACAACGCGGCCTATCCGGGCGCCAGGCCGCGGCCCGGCGGCGATCTCGCGCCGAGCGCGGGCGGCTCCTTCACCACCAAGTCCACGGCCCGGCAGGGCAGTCCCGCGGATCTGCCGCTGATCGGCATCCCGCAGAACAAGCTGCCCTCGAACGCCGTGGACGCCAAGCCCGCGCCCTCGCAGCCGGATTCGGTGACCGGCACCGTATGGCTGGACTTCAGGCCCGGCGGCACCGGGAAGCCCGGTGTGATCGATCCGGGCGAGAAGGCGCTGTCCGGTGTGAAGGTGCAGGCGGTCAAGGACGGCAAGGTGGTGGCGACGGCGAAGTCCGGGAAGGACGGCACGTACAAGCTGCCCGCGTCCGCCGCCGGGGCCCAACTGCGGCTGCCCGCCTCGAACTTCTCCGGCAAATACAACGGCGTCAACTGGCTCGGCCCGAATCTGATCACGCCGTCGATCATCGGCAGCTACATCTGGATGTGGGCGGGCTTCGCGATGGTGCTGATCGCGGCCGGTCTGGCCGGGGTGCCGCGGGAGCTGATGGAACAGGCGCGGGTGGACGGCGCCAACGAGTGGCAGGTGTTCCGCCGGATCACCGTGCCGCTGCTGGCCCCGGTCCTGGTGGTCGTCACGGTCACGCTGATGATCAACGTGCTGAAGATCTTCGACCTCGTGTACATCATCGCGCCCGGCAACACCCAGTCGGACGCGAACGTCCTGGCCCTCCAGCTCTATCTGTCGTCCTTCGGCGGCGGCGACAACCAGGGGGTGGGCAGCGCGATCGGTGTGATCCTGCTGCTGCTGGTCCTGCCGGTCATGATCTTCAACATCCGGCGGCTGCGCAGGGAGGGACGGCGATGAGCGCGGAATCGGCCGCCATGGCGGGCGGTCCTGAGACGGGCGGCCAGGCGGCGAAGGGCGACGCGGTGCCCGAGGCCGCGCCGAGGCCGAAGGAGAGTGTGGCCGCGCGGATCGCGGCCCGCGCGAGCGGCGGCCTGGTACGGGTCTTCCTGCTGGTGGTGGCGCTGTTCTGGCTGATGCCGACGATCGGGCTGCTGCTGTCGTCGCTGCGTACGCCGAGCGACATCTCGGCCAGCGGCTGGTGGAAGGTCTTCACCTCGCCGTCGGAGCTGACGGTCTCCAACTACCGCACGCTGCTGGACAATCACGCGATCACCGACTCGCTGGTGAACACCGCGCTGATCACCGTGCCCGCGACGCTGCTGGTCGTGGTGATCGGCTCGCTCGCCGGTTACGCCTTCGCCTGGATGGAGTTCCCGGGCCGCGACTGGTGGTTCATCGCCGTGGTGGCGATGCTGGTGGTGCCGGTGCAGGTGGCGCTGATCCCGGTCGCGCGGCTCTTCGGCGACATCGGGATCTTCGGTGACATCTCCGGTGTGGTGCTCTTCCACACCGCGTTCGGACTGCCCTTCGCGATCTTCCTGCTCCGCAACTTCTTCGCGGAGATCCCGCGCGAGCTGCTGGAGGCCGCGCGGCTGGACGGCGCGGGCGAGATCCGGCTGTTCGTGCGGGTGGTCATGCCGCTGGGCGGCCCGGCCATCGCGTCGCTGGGCATCTTCCAGTTCCTGTGGGTGTGGAACGACATGCTGGTCGCGCTGATCTTCGCCAACAGCGACGCGCAGCCGATCACGGTCGCCCTC
This sequence comes from Streptomyces sp. NPDC024632, assembly GCF_055559175.1. Taxonomy (NCBI): domain Bacteria; kingdom Bacillati; phylum Actinomycetota; class Actinomycetes; order Kitasatosporales; family Streptomycetaceae; genus Streptomyces; species Streptomyces sp. NPDC024632. The sequence goes on along the minus strand of NZ_JBVHLD010000007.1, from coordinate 21,945 downwards.
CAGCAGCAGGTACGGCAGTTCGGCAACAACATCGACATCCTGGCGCCCGGCGCCTTCGTGTCGATGGTGGTCCCGCTGGTGGTCTTCTTCGCCTTCCAGCGGCAGTTCGTGTCCGGTGTGATGGCGGGCGCCGTCAAGTAGCCGCCACGGAGCCGTCCAGCGGCCGTCCAGCGGCCGTCCAACAGCCGCCCGGGAGCCACCGGGTAGCCACCGGGGAGCCACCGGGGAGCGGCGCACGCGCGGGGCGGCGGGATATTCGGTACGAAACGGGGGGCGTCGGGCGCTTTACACTGACGCCCCCCACACCCGTACCGAACGGACATCCCCCCATGACCATGACCTCCGCCGAGGACCGGCTTCCCGCGCCCACCGAACTGGCCCAGGTCGAGGGCTGGTTCTTCCCCGTCGACCAGGTCCTCTTCGACTGGTTCCTGACCCGGCAGGTCAGCCGCACCGAGCCCGGCGACCTGCTGGAGGTGGGCGCCTATCTCGGCAAGAGCGCCATCTTCATGGGGAGTTACCTGCGCGAGGGCGACACCTTCACCGTCTGCGACCTGTTCGACGCCCCGGCCGAGGACAACGCCAACTCCGCCGAGATGAAGAAGTCGTACCCGACCTTGACCCGTCACTCGTTCGAGGCCAATTACCTCTCCTTCCACGACGAACTGCCCGAGGTCGTCCAGGGCATGTCCTCGACGGTCAGGGACCGGGTCCAGCCGGTGTCGTGCCGGTTCGCGCACATCGACGCCTCGCACCTGTACGAGCACGTGCACGCCGACATCGAGACCTCGCGCGAGCTGCTGCACCCGCACGGCGTGGTCGCGCTGGACGACTACCGCTCGGCGCACTGTCCCGGCGTGGCCGCCGCCGTCTGGCAGGCGGTCACCTCCGGCGGGCTGCACGCGATCTGCGTGACCGAGAGCAAGATGTACGCCACCTGGGGGGATCCGGCCGAGATCCGCGCGGAGCTGCTGGCGTACGTGTCGGGCCGCGCCGACCTGTGGCACGAGGTGCAGACGGTGGCGGGCGCGCCGCTGCTGCGGGTCAAGGGCGACCGGGACCGTACGGTGTCGCCGTCGCAGCCGCCGTCCCGGCACGCGCCCGCCGCCGCACAAACCCCTGATCAGACCGCAGGCCAGACCGCGGCCCAGACAGCGGCGCCGACCGCGGAGCACGCCGAATCCGCCGCCGGGCGGACCGCGGGGCCCGCCGGGCGGGCCGAGTCGCAGGCCCCGACGGCCGCCTCCCCCGCCGCCCCCGCGCCGCGCCGCTCCCGGGCGCGCCGTCTGCTGGTCAACGTCCTGCCGCCGATCATCACCAAAGCACTTGTACGGATCCGCGACTCGCGACGCGCCGGAGCGTAACCAGCGGCGCGGCCACGCGTTCCCTGGATATAACGGGCACTCCGCGCGAAAGCCATGGGCGCCCGTGCGCCCCTCGCCCCCGTGTCGAACCTGGATGTGCTGTGCCCCGCTTCAGCGTCGTCGTCCCCGTCTACCAGGTGCAGGCGTATCTGCACGCCTGTCTGAAATCCGTGCTCGACCAGTCCTTCGCCGATGTCGAACTGATCGTCGTGGACGACTGCTCCCCCGACGGCAGCGGCGCCATCGCCGACTCGTTCGCGGCCAGGGACGCCCGCGTCGAGGTGCTGCACCTGCCGGAGAACATCGGCCTCGGCCGGGCCCGCAACGCGGGTCTCGCCCGCGCCACCGGCGACTACGTCCTGTTCCTCGACTCCGACGACACCATGGTCCCCGGCTCGCTGGAGGCCGTCGCCGCCCGGATCGAGCGGACCGGCGAGCCGGACGTGCTGGTCTTCGACTACGCCCGCACGTACTGGAACGGCGACGTCCACCGCAATCAGTTCGCGGCGATCCTCAGCGAGACCGGCCCCGAGGTCTGCACGCTGGACGACCGGCCCGAGCTGCTGCGGCTGATCATGGTGGCCTGGAACAAGGCGTACCGCCGCGACTTCATCGAGAAGTCCGACATCGCCTTCCCCTCGGGCTACTACGAGGACACCCCGTGGACGTATCCGGTGCTGATGGCCGCCGGGTCGATCGCGCTGCTCGACCGGGTCTGCGTGCACTACCGGCAGCGGCGCGGCAGCGGCATCCTGCACACCACCAGCCGACGGCACTTCGACATCTTCAAGCAGTACGACCTGCTGTTCGCGTTCCTCGACAGCCACCCGGAGCTGGAGCGGTGGCGGCCGGTGCTCTTCCGCCGGATACTGGATCACCTCACCACCGTCTTCAACTTCCCCGACCGGCTGCCGAATTCGTCGCGCCCGGAGTACTTCCGCCGCTGCCGTGCCCAGTACCGGCGGCTGCGGCCGAGCGGTTTCCGGGCCAGTCCCACCGGCCGCAGCGGGGTGCGGTACCTGCTGGTCGCGCTGGGCGCGCGGCGCACCTTCCAGGCGCTCGGCCGGGCGCACCGGCTGCGGCTGCGCGCCACCCACCGGGCGAGGGCGCTGTACGGCAGGCTGCGGACGACGGCGCTGCACGCGCACTACCGGGTGCAGCGGCGGCGCGCGCTCGACCCGGACCTGGCGGTGTTCTCCGCGTACTGGGACCGCGGCTACTCCTGCAATCCGGCGGCCGTCGAGGAGCGGCTGCGCGAACTGGCGCCGCACATGCGGACCGCGTGGGTGACCACCGCGGAGCACGCGCACACCCTGCCGCCGGGCGTACGGCGCCTGGAGCCGGGCTCGGCCGCGTACTGGACGGCGCTGGCCCGCGCCTCGTACCTGGTCAGCAACGTCAACTTCCACCGCAGGTACGCCAAGCGGCCCGGCCAGATCAATGTGCAGACCCACCACGGCACGCCGCTCAAGCACATGGGCATCGACCTCCAGGAGCACCCGGCCGCCGCGGGCACCACCGACTTCGAGCGGATGCTGCGGCACGTCGACCGCTGGGACTACAGCCTCTCGGCGAGCCGCCACTCCACGCTGGTCTGGGAGCGCGCCTACCCGTCGGGCTTCACGGCCCTGGAGTACGGCCAGCCGCGCACCGACATCTTCCACCGGGCCACCGCGCGCGACGTGCTGCGGCTGCGCGACGAACTCGGCATCCCGCGCGAGAGCACCGCCTTCCTCTACGCGCCCACGCACCGCGACTACCAGCGCGGTTACCGGCCCGCGCTCGACCTGGCGCGGATGGCCGACGCGCTGGGCCCCGACGTGGTGCTGCTGCGCCGCACCCACCACTTCTACCCGCCGGGCGACCCGCGCGACGGTCTGGACGACCGGGCCCCGCACCCGCGGGTCATCGACGTGTCGGGGCACCCGTCGGCGGAGGAGCTGTGCCTGGCCTCGGACGGCCTGATCACCGACTACTCGTCGCTGATGTTCGACTACGCGGGCCTCGACCGGCCGATCGTGCTGCACGCCGCGGACTGGGAGACCTACCGGGCCACCCGCGGCGCGTACTTCGACATCACCGCGCACCCGCCGGGCCTGGTGGCGCGCGGCGAGGACGAGTTGACCGACATCCTCGCCACGGGGGCCTGGCGCGGCCCGCGTTCGGCCGAACTGCGGGCCGCCTTCCGGCGCCGGTTCTGTCCCTACGACGACGGGCTCGCCGCCGAGCGCGTGGTGCGCCGGGTGTTCCTGCGCGAGGACGGCGGGCTGCCGCCCGTGATCCCGCCGGAGGACCGGCACCTGGCCCCGCCGCCGTCCCGCGCCCGCGCGCTGGCCCCGCTCGCGGCGGACGCCTCCGATCCGTCCGGCCCGCCGCCGCTGGAGCCCTCGGGGCCCGACCCGCGCAGCCTGTAGCGGCCCCAAGGGCCCCGGCGGCGCGGGCGGTTCACCCGATCGGGCCGCTCCCGCGGGCCCGGCGGTTCACACGCGCCCGGCGGTTCACGCGATCGGCCTTGGCCCCAGCGGCCCCCGCGCCTCAGCCGAGCGGCCGGCCCCAGCAGCTCCAGCGGCTCGCGCGCCTCCCGCGCCTCAGCCGAGCGGGACCGCCGGGCGCTCCCCCGCCGGTCCCGCCGTCGGGTCCGCGTCCCGCGCACCGGCCGGGGCCGGGGCGGGACGGCGGTCCTGGAGCGGGCGGTAGGGCAGCAGCGAGGGCTCGCCGAGCAGCACCCGGCGCACCACGCGCTCGGCGGCGAGCCCGTCGTCGTACGCGCAGAACCGCTGCCGGAAGGCGGCCCGCAGCGCCGCCGCCTCGGGGCCGCGCCAGGCCCCCGAGCGGAAGGCGCGGGCCAGTCCCGCCTCGTCGCCCGCCACCACGCCCGGCGTCTCGCCGTGCCGCCCGGACAGCAGGTCGAAGTAGACGCCGCGGGCGGCGCGGTACGCCTCCCAGTCGGCGGCGTGCACGACGATCGGCCGGTCGAGGTTGGCGTAGTCGAACATCAGCGAGGAGAAGTCGCAGAGCAACGCGTCGGAGGCGAGGCTCAGTTCCTCGACGGACGGGTGCTGCGAGACGTCCATGATGGTGCCCGCCGCGTGCAGCGCCTCGAGCGCGTCGTTCTGCCCGTAGAAGTAGTGGGCGCGGACCATCAGCGTGTAGCCGGGGCCCAGTTCGCGGCAGAGCCGTTCCAGGTCGAGCGGGACGACGAAGGTCCGCTGGTAGTCGCGGTGGGTGGGCGCGTAGAGGATCGCGGTGGTGCCGGGGGCCAGGCCCAGGCTCTCGCGGGCGCGGCGGACCTCGTCGGCGCCCGCGGTGTGGAACACGTCGTTGCGCGGATAGCCGCTGGGCAGCGTCTCGTAGCCGCTGGGGTAGACCCGCTCCCAGACCTCCGCGGAGTGCTGGTTGGCGGCCAGCGAGAAGTCCCACTGGTCGGCGTGGTCGAGCAGGCGGCCGAAGCTCATGCCCTTGCCGACGGCCGGGCGGGCGCGCAGGTCCATGCCCATGTGCTTGAGCGGTGTGCCGTGGTGGGTCTGGAGGTAGACCTGCTCGGGGCGCTTGACGACCTGGCCGGTGAAGTTGGCGTTGTTCACCAGGTACTTGGCGCGGGCCAGCACGTCCCAGTAGCGGCGGGAGTTGACCACGACGTGGTCGACGCCGGGCGGCATCGCCTCGCGGTCCTTCTTGTTGACCACCCACACCCCGCGCAGGTGCGGGGCGATCTCCTGGGCCTTGTAGTAGACGGCCGCCGGGTTGCAGGACACCCCGCGGTTCCAATAGGCCGCGTAGACCACGAGGTTGGGGTCGACGGGGCGGCGCAGCCGCAGCCGGTAGTAGCGCTGGTAGACCGCGCGGCCCAGCGCGTTCTTGCGTGCCCTGATCCGGCGGGCCAGCTTGCGCGTCCACGCCTGGCCGCCGAGCGCCGCGCGGTAGCGGCCGTAGCTGCCGGTGCCCGCGGCCCGCAGCCAGCGGCCCTCGTTGCTGTCGGGCGCGGTCCAGCCCGCGGGCCGGTAGCGGCCCAGCAGCCGTCCCGCGCGCCGGACGTACTCCGGCCGGGCGTCGGGCGTCAGCGGCGAGCCGTCCTCGCCGACGGCCGCGAGCAGGACGGCCATCCGCCGGTACAGCGCGGCGCGTTGCTCCCGCTTGCGGTCCTCTGCCTCGTCGCCGCCGTCGATCTCGGCGAACAGCGCCTCGTACCGGTCGAGTACGGCCAGGTGGTGGCGGCCGGGCGTGGTGCCGACGCTGATCCCGCGCCGCTTGCGCCAGCGCACGCCGACCCGGTCCAGGCACGCGATGCCGGTGGCGGCGAGCAGGACGCGGGAGGCGACGGCGACGTCCTCGTACGCGCCCTCGCCGAAGCGGAAGCCGCGCTCCTCCCAGAAGGCGCGGCGCAGCAGCCGGTTCCAGACCGCGGGGTAGGTGCCCAGGCACTCGGGGCGGTCGGACGCGGTGAAGACGGAGTCGCCCGCCTCGCCGAGGAAGTCGGCGTCGTCGCTCTCCTGGATGTTCTCCCAGACGGTGAAGCGCTCGTGGTCGAAGAGCAGCACATCGGGGTCGCCGGTGGCGCGCAGCCGGGCGTCCGCGGCGGCCAGCGTGCCGGGCGTCATCAGGTCGTCGGCGTCCAGGAAGAGCAGGTAGTCGCCGGTCGCGAGGGCCGCGCCCGCGTCGCGCGCCGGTCCCGTGCCGCCGGTGCGGTCCAGCCGCAGCGGCTTGACCCGCGGGTCGGCGGCGGCGAATTCGGCGATGATCGCGCCGCTCGCGTCCGGTGAGGCGTCGTCGACGGCGACGACCTCGACGTCGGTGAAGGACTGCCCGAGCACCGACTCCAGACAGGCGCGCAGGAAGCCCTGGGCGCGGTGGACGGGGACGACGACGGTGATTCGGGGCATGACCATCCTGGACAGATCGAGACGTACCGGTACGGGATAGCGTCCGAGCGTACCAACCGGACACCCTGCGGCGGTTCACCCTTTCGCTCGTTCGGCTCACTCGCGGTGACCGGAAGGCGCTTCGGCGAGTTGAAGGAACGGCATTCGCATGCCGTCGTGCATGTGCCGTCGCGCGCGTGCCGTCATCCGTATGCCGTCGCCGTCCCGGAAGGACCGTTGCCCGCCATGACGCCCCGCCTCACTGTCGTCGTCCCCGTCTACAACGTCGAGCAGTATCTGGAGGAGTGCCTGCGGTCGATCGCGGCGCAGACCTTCACCGACCTCGATGTGGTGATGGTCGACGACGGATCGACGGACTCGGGCCCCGAACTGGCCCAGGCGTTCGCCGACCGCGACCCGCGCTTCCGGCTGGTCGCGCAGCCCAACGGCGGCCTCGGCCACGCCCGCAACACCGGGGCGCGGAACGCGGCGCCGCAGACGTCGTACCTGACCTTCGTGGACAGCGACGACGTGCTGCCGCCGCGCGCGTACGAGAAGCTGGTCGGCCTGCTCGACCAGTCGGGCTCCGACTTCGCGACCGGCAACGTCTACCGGCTCACCACGCAGGGCCGCAGCCAGGCGTGGCAGCACCGGGGCATGGACAAGACCGTGCGGCGCACGCACATCACCCGTGACCTGGGCCTGCTGTCCGACCGGGTGGCGTGGAACAAGGTCTTCCGCCGCTCCTTCTGGGACAAGCACCAACTGGCCTTCCCCGAGGGCGTGCTGTACGAGGACACGCCGCTGACCATCCCGGCGCACTTCCTCGCCGACGCCGTGGACGTGCTGCACGAGCACGTCTACTACTGGCGGATCCGCGAGGGCTCGATCACCCGCCGCCGCACCGACGTCAAGGGCGTACGCGACCGGATCGCGGCCGTCGACGGGGTCTCGCGGTTCCTGGCCGACCCGGCCAACACCCGCTGGAGCAAGCACAAGCGGGACTACGACCGGTCGGTGCTCACCGACGACCTGCTGTACTTCATCGAGGCCCTGCCGATGGCGGGACCGGAATACCACCAGGTCTTCCTCGACCGCGTCCGCGACTACCTCGGCCGCGTCGACCCGACGCTCTTCCCCGCGCTGCCCGCCGAACTGCGCATCCGCTGGGAACTGATCAGGGAAGGGCGGCTGGCGGACCTGCTGGAGGTGCTGGCGCACGAACAGCACGGCGGGCGCACCGTGTTCGACATCGCGGGGCCGCCGCTGCGCAAGCGCGCGGTGGTCGTGCGCGGCGACGGCTCGCCCGTGCCGCTGCCGCGCGCGGTGACCGCCATCGGCACGAAGGACCTGCCGGTGGTCGCCCGGCTCAGCCAACTGGACTGGCGCGAGGGCAAGTTGATTCTCCGGGGCCACGCGTATGTGCGCAATGTGGACGCGGGCGCGCGCCGTACCTCGCTCAAGACGGCGGTGCTGATGTCCGGGCGCCGCAAGCTGCTGCTGCCGGTGCGGACCGTGCGGGTCCCCGAAGTGACCGACGGCGGACCGCAGGAGCGGCACTCGTACGACTGGTCAGGCTTCGAGATCACCGTCGACCCCAAGCGGCTGCGGGGCAAGGAGGGCTGGACGGCCGGGCAGTGGCGGCTCGGGATCGTCGTGGCGGCGGGCTCGGTGGTCCGCCCCGCCGCGCCGCGCGCCGACGACGCGGGCGCCGGGTCCTCGCCCGTCCCCTTCCCGCTGGACGACGACACCCGGCTCGTGCCCTGGTATAAGGACGGCCGGCTGCACCTGTCGGTCGAGCCGGTCACCCGCCGGATCACCGGTCACCGGGCGGACGGCGACGGCGGGGTCGTCTTCGGGATCGCCGTCCGCGACCGCAAGCCCCCGGTCGCGCTGCGGGCCACGCAGCAGACGACGGGCGCGGCCTTCGACTACCCGCTGACCGCCGACGCGGAGAGCACCGGCATCGACGGCTGGACGCGGCTGACGGCGCGCCTGGTCCTGGCCGACCTCGCGGGGGCGCGGCCCGACGTCGAGGGGCTGCCCAAGGAGGTCGCGCCGGAGACGGCCGCGGCCTGGTCGTTCGAGGCGGTCTTCGCCGACGGCGGCACCGCGCGGATCGCCGCCGACGGGCCGCTGCCGCAGGGGCGTTACGACCTCGGCGGCGACGCGCTGCTGGCCGGGGCCCGGCGCGAGCTGGTCGTCGACGCCACCGCGGCGGGCAATCTGCTGTTGCGCGACCGTACGCCCCAGCCGCTGGCCACCCATGTGGCGCGCGCCACCAATGGCACCCTCCTGGTCACCGGTGAACTCCCCGCCGACACCCCGCCCCCGGCCCGGCTGGTCCTGCGGCACGGCACGTACGCGGCCGAGGTCGGCGTCGAGGTGACGCTGGCGGCCAAGTGCGCGGACTCCGCTGCCGCCGAGGCGGCGGGGGCCGGGGCCGCCGGGGCCGGAACGGCAGCGGGGGACGACGCCCCGCTCGCGGCGGGAACCCCGGCGCAGGCTGTGGCCGGAACGGCGTCTGCCGTGGAGGCGGAGGGAGCCGCGGGGCGGGGCCCGGCCGGCCCCGTACGCCGGTTCAGCGCCGCGCTGGACGTGTCGGCGCTGCCGCACGCAGGACGCTGGTATCTGCACCTGCGGGCGGCGGACGGCGGCGACGCCCCGGTGCGGATCGCGCGGGAGGCGTTCGCCGAGCTGCCGCTGCGGCTCCCGGCGGCGCCGGGCGCGCGGCCGGTGACGGTCGACCGGCGGTTCCACGACCACCTGTTCGTGGCGGCCGGATCGCCCGTGCCCGCGGCGGACCGCGGCCCGTACCGGCAGCGGATGCTGCGCGAGCGGCGCTATCCGGTGCTGCTGCGCCGCCCGTTGACCGACACCGTCCTCTACAGCAGCTTCGACGGCCGCGACTGCGCGGACTCGCCGCGCGCCGTCCACGACGAACTGGTGCGCAGGGGCGTCCCGTTCGACCATGTGTGGGTGGTGCGCGACCACACCGTGGCGGTGCCCGCGACCGCCCGCGCGGTGCTGCGCGGCAGCGACGACTGGTACGAGGCGCTGGCCCGCGGCCGCCATGTGGTGACCAACACGCATCTGCCCGCGTGGTTCCGCCGCCGCGAGGGCCAGCGAGTCGTCCAGACCTGGCACGGCGCGCCCGTGAAGCGGATCGGCCAGGACCTGGCGGGCACGCTGTGCGCCGACCTCACCCACATGTGGCCGCAGCCGAGCCTCGGCCACCAGTGGAGCGTGCTGCTCTCCCCCAACTCGCAGAGCACCCCGGCCCTGCGCCGCGCCCTCGACTTCGACGGCGAGGTCGCCGAGACGGGGCTGCCCCGTACCGACCTGCTCAGCGGCGAGGACCGCGACAAGGTGCGCGAGGAGGTACGGGCCAGGCTCGGCCTGCCCCCCGGCCGCACGGTCGTGCTGTACGCGCCGACGGTCCGCGACGACGAGGCGTACGACGCCGAGCACGCCCGGCTGCACCTGCCGCTCGACCTGGCGGCGATGGCGGCGGAGCTGACCACCAGCCATGTGCTGCTGGTCCGCTCGCACCCGCTGGTCGCCGACACCCTCCCGGCGGTGCCCGGCGGCTTCGTGCGGGACGTCTCCGCCCACCCCGACCTCGCGGAGCTGCTGCTCGTCGCCGACGTGCTGGTCACCGACTACTCCTCGGTGCTCGCCGACTTCGCGGTCACCGGCCGCCCGGTGCTGCTGTTCACGCCCGACCTGCCGCACTACCGCGACACGCTGCGCGGCTTCACCTTCGACTACGAGGCCCAGGCGCCGGGGCCGCTGCTGCGCACCACGGACGAGCTGACCGCCGCGCTGCGCGACCCGGAGGCCGCCGTCCGGAGCCGCGCCGACGCCTACGCGGCCTTCCGCGCCGCCTTCTGCCACCTGGACGACGGAGGGGCCGCCGCCCGCGTGGCGGACCTGATGCTCGGCTGACCCCCTGACACCCTGACCGAACCGCCGCCGGAACACGGAGCTTGTCATGACATCGAGCGAATTGGCCCCCGCCGCACACCCGCCGCGGCCGCACGACCGCACCCTCCTCAAGGCCGCGCCTTGCCGTCACTGACGACCGGAGAGGTCACCGCGGGCGACGGCGCGGGCGACGAGCCGGGGGCCGGTACGGCCGACGGCGCCGCGGTCGCGGCCGGGCGGGCCGGTCTGCCCGCCCGGCTGCTGGAGCGGGCGCGGGCCTGGCGGGTGACGCCGTACGCCGTCGTCGGGACGCTCTTCTGGCTGGTGGTCGCCGCGGCGGCCTGGCGTACGCCGATCGCCTCGGACTTCGGGCAGCACGCCTCGGCGGTGGAGCGGGTCAAGGCCGACTGGCGGCACCCGGCCAATCCGCTGCTCGACCTGCCGGGCACCGGCAGCCCGTACTTCTCGCCGTACATCGTGGCGCTCGGCCTGATCGCGCGGGCCACCGGCGCCGCCGGGCGGGAGGTCGTGCGCTGGTGCGGCCCGGTGAATCTGGCCGTGCTGGTCACCGGCGTCGGCGTGTACGCGCGGACGCTGAGCAGACGGCCGATGGCGCCGGTCTACGCGCTGCTGGCCTTCACCCTGCTGTGGGGCGTGCAGGGCAAGGAGTGGAGCGGCTTTTGCGGGGTGTGGTCGCTGACCCGCGGCGCCTCGTACCCGAGCGCCTTCGCGGTCGGCGTCACCTTCCACCTGTGGGCGCTCACCGACCGGCTGGCGCGCCGCCGTACCACCGGCTGGGCCGGTTACGCCCTGCTCGGGGTGGCCTGCGGACTGCTGCTGCTCATCCACCCGATCACCGCGCTGGCCGCGGCCGTCGGGATCGTGGCGGTGCTGACGGCCCGGCAGCGCGGCTGGTCGCGGCGGGTGACGGCCCGCTGGCTGCTGGCGGGCGCGCTCGCGCTGCTGGTGGCCGTGGCGTGGCCGTACTACGACGTGTTCTCACTGGCCGGTGACACCACGGTCGACGCGGTGCACAAGCGGCTCTACATCCACCCCTGGCAGTGGTACGGGCTGGCGCTCGTCGGCCTCCCGCCGCTGCTGCTGCGCGCCCGGCGCGGCGTCCGCGACCCGCTGGTCCTGATGTTCGCCGCCTTCTGCCTGATCGTCGCCTACGGGTGGGTGAGCGGGCACTACACCTACGGGCGGGTCTTCGCGCTGCTGCTCGTGCCGCCGCAGTTCGCGCTCGCCGTGGAACTGGCCTCGATCCCGCCGTGGACCCGGCTGCGCGCGGTGCTCGCGCCCGTGGCCGCCGTCGCGCTCTGCTTCGGCGTGGCCGCGCAGATCGGCGCCGTCGTGCCGCAGCGCTTCCTGCCGGTGACCGTCGACCACCCGGTGCGCTGGCCGGGGTACGGCTGGGCCGCGGACCGCATGCCCGCCGACGCGGTGGTCCTCACCGACGGGTACTACGCCACGCACGTCCTGCCCGCCTACGGCTTCTTCCTGGTCGCCCCCACCTGGCCCGACCCGTCCACCCCGGCCGCCGAACGCGACCGCAGATTCGCCGCCGTGCGCACGTATCTGGACCCGAAGTCGACGGCGGCGCAGCGCGCCGCGGTCCAACGGCGGTACGGGGTCGGCTGGTTGCTGCTGACGAAATATCAGAAGGTAACGCCCGGCGGGACCTTGGTGGCGACGGGGACCAGGACGGGTGACCGGCTGGTGCGGCTGGCGCCGGTGCCGGGCGAGTCCTGAGGCGGATACGGGGCGAGGCCCGATGCCGTTCCGGCCTCCGGCCCGGGGCCGTCCTCGGCGGGTGATGTCACCGAACGGCACCAAGGCGTCAGCGGGTTCGATACGACGTCCGCGCCTCGTACACACCCCCGGTAGCATCGTGCCCCGTTCGCCTACCGGGGGGTGCCCGAAATCTCCAGTCACGACAGCAGTTCGAGCGGTGGCCCGGCGCCGGGCGCGGGTCCGGTGCCGGGCGCGGGAGCGGGTGCGGGTCCGGTGCCGGGCGCGGGACCGGGTTCTGATCAGGGTCCGGGCGGGAGTCCGTTACAGGCGCTGGAGCCGCAGGACCCGCGCGAGGTGGCCGGTTACCGGCTGCTGGCCCGGATCGGCGAGGGCGGGATGGGGTCGGTCTACCTCTCGCACACCCGCGGCGGACAGCCGGTCGCACTGAAGGTGATCCGGCGCGAATACGCGCAGGACGAGGAGTTCAGGCGGCGCTTCCAGCAGGAGGTGCAGTCCGCGCGCCGGGTGCAGGGCTACCACGTGGTGCCGGTCGTCGACCATGACACCACCGGCAACCGGCCCTGGCTGGCGACCAGTTACATTCCGGGACTGCCGCTGGACGACGCGCTCGCCCGGTACGGGGCGCTGCCGGTGGCCACCGCGCTGCAACTGGTGGGCTGCGCGGCGGAGGCGCTGCGCGCGGTGCACGCGGCGGGCGTCATCCACCGCGACCTCAAGCCCAGCAATGTGCTGCTCGGCGCGGGCGGCCCCTGGGTGATCGACTTCGGCATCGCGCGCGCGGCGGACTCCACGCAGCTCACCCGCAGCGGCGGCCTGATCGGCACCCCGCAGTACATGTCGCCCGAGCACGCCAACGGGCACGAACTCACCCCGGCCACCGACCTGTTCTCGCTCGGCCTGATCGCCGCGGTCGCCGCCACCGGACGGCACCCGTACGGCACGGCGGGCGCGATCACGCTCGCCACGCAGATAGCCAACACCGCCGTCCGGCCGCCCGACCTGTCCGGTTACCCCGACGAGCTGCGGACCGTCCTGGAACGCTGCCTGACCGCGGACCCGGCGGCCCGGCCCACCCCCGCGGAGCTGGCCGAGCTGTGCGAGCGCGGCGCGGGCCGCCCGCTGCGGGACTTCAGCGGCTGGCTGCCGCAGCCGCTCGCGGCCGAGATAGCCCGGCGGGAGGCCGCCGCGGCCCTGCCGCCGGCCCCGGCACCGCCTGCCGCGCCCGCCGCGCCGCCGCACATACCGGCGCCCGCCGTACCGCCCGCCGTACCGCCCGCCGTACCGCCCGCGATGCCGCAGGGGGCGCCGCGGGCCGCACCGCCCGCCGGGACGGGTGCCGCGCCCTCCGGCACGTACGCGCCGGGTCCGTACACGCCGGGTTCGTACGCGTCAGGCCCCTACACCTCGGGCATGTTCGGGCCGACGAACGTGGACGGCCCCGCGACCGGCGCCCACGGAGCCACCGGAAACGGGAACGGGCGCGGTCCCGGAAACGGGAACGAGGGGCACGACGGGAACGGGCACGACGGGCAGAGCCGGGTCCCCAGCGGCCGGACGCAGAAGGTGATGGCCATCGGCGGCAGCGTCCTGGCCGTGATCCTCGCGGTGACGCTCACCTACGCCTTCACCCACTCCGACGGCAAGGGCGACGACAAGGGCCCGCAGGGCAAGTCGCCGCTCGGCGGCGGCCCCGGCACCTCCACCTCCCAGTCCCCCGCTGCCGCCCCGACCACCGGCCCCGCGAGCACCGACCCGACCGGCTCCCCCGGCGGCTCCTCGGCCGACCCGGGCACACCCGGCGGCGGGCAGCCGCAAGTCATCTTCCAGGACCGCAAGTTCACCATCCGCTCGCCCGCCTGGAACCACGGCACGCATGTGGACCTGGACAGCGCGAGGGTCGAGCCGAACGGCCAGATCGGCGACACCGACGGCTACGAGATCGAGTACCAGGACTGGGCCGACGGCAGCATGCGGTTCCTCACCACCTTCGGCCGGGCCGACGGCACCGACTACCAGGCGTGCAGGAACGGCGTCGGCGCCGACGCGCTGTCCGGCGAGATCTACCGGGACGACCTCGCCAAGGACACGTACATCGCCAAGGGCACGGTGCTGTGCACGGTGACCTCGGAGGGCAATCTGGCCATGCTGAAGGTCACCGACGTCACGCCGTCCGGCAACATGATGACCGACCCGATGCCGACGTACTCCACGCTGCTGACGGTGTGGAAGATGCCGGACCAGCCCACACCGTAGCGCGGTCGGGCCCGGCGGGCGGCACTTGCGCACAAGTGCCGCCCACCGGGCCCGCGTTCAGCCGCACCGCCGCGCACGCACCGCCGCGACCGTACGGCTCAGCGGTGCGTGCGGCTCAGCGGTGCGTGCGCAGCAGCGTACGGAAGGTCCGCATCGCCACCGACAGACTCGCCAGGTCGAACTCCTCGGCGCCCTGGATCTCCTCAAGGGTGGTGCGGGCGCGGCCGATCAGCCCCGCGTTCTGCTCCTCCCACGCCGTGTAGCGCTGCTCGGGCGTGGACCCTTCGGGGCCCGCCGTCAGCACGTCGGCGGTGAGTGCCGCGTGGGCCGCGAAGAGGTCCTCGCGGATGGCGGCGCGGGCCATGGACTGCCAGCGGTCGGCGCGCGGCAGCAGGATGATCCGGTCCAGGAGCTGCGTGATCCCCAGCCGGTCGGCGAGGTCGAAGTAGACCTCGGCGACGTCCAGCGGCTCCTTGCCGGTGCGGTCCGCGACATCGACGATGTCGAGCGCCGGGAAGGCCGCGGAGAATCCGGCGACCCGGGTGGCCAGTTCGTCCGGCACCCCCGCCGCGGTCAGCTCGTCGCGCAGCGACCGGTACCAGTCCGCGTCCGCGCCGCGCAGCAGCTTGGGCTGGTGGGACCAGACCGCGGCGACGCCCTCGGCGAAGAAGTCGATGGTCTCGGCGATCTGGAGCGGCTGGAGGCGGTTGTTGAGCAGCCAGCGGGTGGCGCGCTCGACCAGCCGCCGCGAGTGCAGCCTGATCCGGGTCTGCACGTCGGCGGCGACGATGTTGTCCAGCGCCTCCACCGCGTCCCAGATCTCGGCGAGACCGAAGATCGCGCGGGCGGCCGTGTGGGCCCGCACGATCTCCTCCGTGGTGGCGCCGATCTCCTCGCGGAAGCGGTGCAGGAAGGTCGTGCCGCCGGAGTTCACCGTGTCGTTGACCAGGACGGTCGTGATGATCTCGCGGTGCAGCGCGTGATTGTCGATCTGCCGCTCGAAGCGCTCCCGCAGCGGCACTGGGAAGTACGCGTGCAGCAGGGAGCGCAGGTACGGGTCGTCGGGCAGTTCGGTGTGGACCAGTTCCTCGGCCGTGGTGATCTTGGCGTAGGCGAGGATCACCGCCAACTCCGGCTGCGTCAGGCCCTGTCCGGCCGCCAGCCGCTCGCGGATCTGCCGGTCGGTCGGCAGGAACTCCAGCGCCCGGTCCAGGTGGCCGTCGCGCACCAGGCGGCGGATGAACCGCTGGTGGGCGTGGAGCAGACTCGGGGCCTGCTCCATGCTGTTGGCGAGCGAGACGTTCTGCGCGTAGTTGTTGCGCAGCACCAGGTCGCCGACCTCGTGGGTCATCTCCGCGAGCAGCGAATTGCGCTGCTTGACGGTCATGTCCCCTTCGGCGACGACGCTGTTGAGCAGGATCTTGATGTTGACCTCGTGGTCCGAGGCGTCCACACCCGCGCTGTTGTCGATCGCGTCGGTGTTGATGTGGCCGCCGGTCCCCTCCGGGCCGCCGTTCAGGGCGAATTCGATCCGGCCGAGCTGGGTGAAGCCCAGATTGCCGCCCTCGCCGACGACCTTGACCCGCAGTTCCGCGCCGTCGATCCGGATCGCGTCGTTGGCCTTGTCGCCGACGTCGGCCTGCGACTCGGTGGACGCCTTGACGTAGGTGCCGATGCCGCCGTTCCACAGCAGGTCCACCGGGGCCTGGAGGATCGCCTTCATCAGCTCGGCGGGGGTGATCTTCGCGGTGGCGGTCTCGATGCCGAGCGCCTTGCGGATCTGCGCGTTGAGCGGGATCGCCTTGGCGGTACGGGGGAAGATCCCGCCGCCCGACGACAGCAACTTGGTGTCGTAGTCGGCCCAACTGCTGCGCGGCAGCTCGAAGATGCGGCGCCGCTCGGCGTAGGACGTGGCCGCGTCCGGCTTCGGGTCGAGGAAGATGTGCCGGTGGTCGAAGGCCGCGACCAGCCGGATGTGCTCCGACAGCAGCATGCCGTTGCCGAACACGTCACCGGACATGTCACCGATGCCGACGACGGTGAAGTCCTCTTCCTGGGTGTTGACGCCCATCTCGCGGAAGTGCCGCTTCACCGACTCCCAGGCGCCGCTGGAGGTGATGGCCATCTTCTTGTGGTCGTAGCCGACGGAGCCGCCGGAGGCGAAGGCGTCGCCGAGCCAGAAGCCGTACGACACCGCGACCTCGTTGGCGATGTCGGAGAACGACGCGGTGCCCTTGTCCGCGGCGACGACCAGATACGTGTCGTCCTCGTCGTGCCTGACCACGTCCGTCGGCGGCACGACCTCGCCGCCGACGAGATTGTCGGTGATGTCGAGCAGGCCGGAGATGAACGTCTTGTACGAGGCGATGCCCTCGGCCAGCCAGGCGTCGCGGTCGGCGGCCGGGTCGGGCAGCCGCTTGCCGACGAAGCCGCCCTTCGCGCCGACCGGCACGATGACGGTGTTCTTCACCATCTGCGCCTTGACCAGGCCCAGCACCTCGGTACGGAAGTCCTCGCGCCGGTCGGACCAGCGCAGACCGCCGCGGGCGACCTTGCCGAACCGCAGGTGGACGCCCTCGACCCGCGGGGAGTACACCCAGATCTCGAACGCCGGGCGGGGCGCGGGCAGTTCGGGGATGGCCTGCGGGTCGAACTTCATCGACAGGTAGTCGTGCGGCTGCCCGTCGTCGCGGCGCTGGAAGTAGTTGGTGCGCAGCGTCGCCTTGATCAGGGTGAGGAAGGCCCGCAGGATGCGGTCCTCGTCGAGGCTGGCGACCTGGTCGAGCGCGCCGTCCAGCTCCTCCAGCAGCCCGTCGGTCAGCTCGCTGCCGGCCCGCTGGTGGTCCGGCGAGAAGCGGGCCTGGAAGAGGTTGACCAGCAGCCGGGTGGTGTGGACGTTGGTACGGAGGGTGTCCTCCATGTAGTCCTGGCTGAAGGTGGACCCGGCCTGCCGCAAGTACTTGGCGTACGCGCGCAGCACCATCGCCTCGCGCCACTCCAGACCGGCGCGCAGCACCAGGGAGTTGAAGCCGTCGTTCTCCGCCTTGTCGGTCCAGGTCGCGGCGAAGGCCGCCTGGAACCGCTCGCGGGCGTCGTCGCCGAGGTCGCCGAGGCTGGGGTCCAGGCGCAGCCCGAAGTCGTAGACCCAGGCGCGGGTCTGGTCCGAGCGGCGCAGTTCATACGGCCGCTCGTCGACGACCTCGACGCCGAGCCGCTGGAGCACCGGCAGGACGGCGGACAGCGAGACGGGCGCGCCGGTGCGGTAGATCTTGAAGCGGCGCTCGTCGCTGGCGCCGCCGACCGGCTCGTACAGGCTGAGGGTGAAGTCGTCGGCGCCCAGGCCCTCGATGTGCTGGAGGTCGGCGACGGCGACGCGCGGTGCGAAGTCGGCGCGGTAGCCGTCGGGGAACGCGTGCGCGTACCGCCGGGTCAGCTCGGCCGCGCGCTCCTCGCCGCACTCGGCGGTCAGCGCCTCGCCGAAGCCGTCGGCCCAGGAGCGGGTCGCGTCGGAGAGCCGGCTCTCGATCCGCTCGACGTCGGCGTCGGTGATGTCGGGCAGCGGCGCGCCGGGTTCGACGCGGATGACGAAGTGCAGCCGGGACAGCACCGATTCGGTGTTCCAGGCGGTGAAGTCGGCGCTTCGGCCGCCCAGTTCGTCCTGGAGGATGTTGGTCAGGCGCAGCCGTACCGCCGTGGTGTAGCGGTCGCGCGGCAGGTAGACCAGCGCCGAGTAGTAGCGGCCGTACTCGTCCTGCCGCAGGAACAGCCGCAGCTTCCGGCGCTCCTGGAGGTACAGCACGCTGGTGGCGATGGACCGCAGCTCGTCGGCGGGGGTCTGGAACAGCTCGTCGCGCGGGTACGTCTCCAGGATCTGGAGCAGGTCGCGGCCGTCGTGGCTGTGGGCGGTGAATCCGGCGCCTTCGAGGACTTCCTCGACCTTGCGGCGGACCACCGGGACCCGGCGGATCGACTCGGTGTAGGCGGTGGAGGAGAACAGGCCGAGGAAGCGGCGCTCGCCGATCACATTGCCCTCGGCGTCGAACTTCTTCACGCCGACGTAGTCCAGATACGAGGGACGGTGCACGGTGGAGCGGCTGTTGGCCTTGGTGAGGATCAGCAGCCGGTGTTCGCGGGCCTTGGCGCGGGCGTCGGCGGGCAGCCTGCTGAACGACGGGGAGCCGGGGTGCCCGAGGTGGGTGTGGTGGCCCGGGTCGGTGCCGTCGGTGCCGGGGTGCACCGGGTCGGAGCGCAGGATGCCGAGACCGGTGCCGGGGACGGCGACCAGCACGTCCTCGGTGGAGCCGTCGGGCTCGGTGTCGGTGGTCAGCTCGTACTCGCGGTAGCCGAGGAAGGTGAAGTGGTCGTCGTTGAGCCAGCGCAGCAGCTCGACGGCCTCGCTGACCTCGCGCTCGGGCAGCGGCGGCGGGGTCGCGGACAGCTCGTCGGCGATGCGCTTGGTGGACTCGCGCATCTTCGCCCAGTCCTCGACGGACTCGCGGACGTCGGAGAGCACGCGGCGCAGGTCCGCGGTGATCTCCTTGAGGTCGGCGCGGTCGGTCTCGCGGTCGATCTCGACGTGGATCCAGGACTCGACCAGCACGTCGTGCGGGAGCGAGCCGTCCTCGGGTCCGCACCCCGGGGCGACGATCTCCAGCAGCTTGCCGGTCACGTCGCGGCGGACCAGGAACTGCGGGTGGAAGACGACGTGGATGCCGCGGTCGGCCTGGGTGAGCGCGTTGGTGACCGAGTCGACGAGGAAGGGCATGTCGTCGGTCACGACCTGGACGACGGTGTGGCTGGACTGCCAGCCGTTCTCCTCGACGGTGGGGGTGTGCACCCGGACGCTGGCACTGCCCTGCGGGCGTACCTCCGCGAGCCGGTAGTGGGAGACTGCCGCGCCGAAGACGTCGACCGGATTGCGGTCGTTGAGGTCCTCGGGTGCGCTGTGCAGGTAGTAACCCCGGAGGAACGCCGTCAGCGCCTCTGTGTCGCGGCCCTGGCCGGGTAGTCCCCCCGTCTGGCTGTTCTCAGCGACCTTGGCTGCTCGTTCCAGCAGTTCGGCCTTGGCTTCGTCCAGCTTGGTCTGCATGTCCTCTGACTCCTGTCGCGCGCCATTGCGTGACGTCGGGTGATGGCAGGACGTCACGTGACGCGGGGTATCCGCTACGGGACGACGCTATGCCGGAAGAGGGGTCCGCCGTGCCCGTACGCACGCGGTGGCCCCTGATGAACTGATCAACGTTGATCACGCCGCAAGGCTATCGCTCGCTCACGGGTGCCTGTCAGGAGACGTCTTCGTACAAATGCACTGCACACCTTTGGCCCCTCTGGACAGGAACCGGGCGGGAACAGGACCGGGACGAGACGGCGAACAGTCGATGCGGAGGTGATGATTCCGGCGTTGGAGCGGGGCACGGACCGGGCCCGAGCGTCGATTCGGGAGCCCGGCGGCAGGGCCTGTCCGCCGGACAGGCTCTAGCCCGCGGCTATTCGCTCGGCTTCCACGACGGCGGCGGCGAGGCTGTCGACCACCGGCACCCCGGCGCTCTCCAGGCTGGCGCGGCTGTGCGAGCCGCCGGTGTACAGCACGGCGTGCGCGCCGACGTGGGCGGCGGCCACCGCGTCGTCGAGCGCGTCACCGATCACCACGATCCGGCCGGGGTCGGCGGCGACGTCGGCGAGCGCGGCGAGGTGGCGGGCCATCTGCGCGGCCTTGCCCTGGTTGGAGGGGCCGGTACGGCCGTCCACCCGGACGAAGTGCTCCATGATGCCGTGCGAGGTCACCACGGGCAGCAGATTGTCCTGCGGGGCGAGCGAGCACAGCGACTGCGTGAGCCCGGCGGCCCGGCGCGCGGCCAGCAGCTCGGCCGCGCCCTCGGCGAGGCCGCAGCGGCCGGCCAGCGCCCAGTAGTGGCGGTGGAAGGCGGCGTCCATCACCTCCCACTCGGCGTCGGTCGGCAGCCGTCCCATCAGCCGCTCGTAGAACCGGGGCACGGGCACGCAGTACAGCTCCTGGTACCGCTCCAGGGTGATCGGGGCCAGGCCCAGCTCGGCGAACGAGGCGTTCGTCGCCTCGATCACCGCGTCGATGTCGTGGAAAAGGGTGCCGTTCCAGTCCCACACCAGATGCGTGCCTACGGAATGCGTGCTCACTCCACGAACCGTACTCGCGGGGTGTGACAGCCCGGTGCCCGAGGGTGGGGTCCCGGCCACGCGGGGCCGCCGTACGACCGGGCGGGGGCCGAACGGATTCAGCCGATCAGGTGCCCGGGCGGTCGGATGCCGGGGCGCTCACGCGGTCGGGCGTTCAGCCGGTCGGGCGTTCAGCCGGTCGCGCGCTCGGGTCCTCGCGCGCCGGGGTCAGGAGATGAGGTTGGGGATCTCCTGCGTCGCGTACCAGAGCAGGTCGTGGTCCTCGGCGCCGTCCACGGTGAACTGCGCGTCGTCGTCGCCCATGTCGGCCGCGCCCACGGCCGCCGCGGCGGCCGTCACATCGGTCCGCGCGTCGTCGGCGTCCACGTGCACCGCGGCCGCCTTGGACAGCGGCACGGCGCGCGCCAGGCGGACCTCGCCGAGCGAGCCGGGGTCCAGGCCGTGGTCCGGGTCGTACGTCACGGCGGCGTCGTCCACGTCCACGGCGACGACCACCCGGCGGCGCGGGGTGTCCGGGTGCACGGCCAGCAGCCGCAGCGACGCCTGGGCGGCGCGGTTGAGGGCCGCGTACTCCAGCTCCTCGATGTCGTCCGAGACGTACCACTCGCGCAGGCTCGGCGTCACCGCGTAGGCGTCCAGCGGTACGGGCCCCAGCTCGCCCGCCTTGTACGCCTCGGCGAGACCGGCCAGGGTCGTTGGAATATAGACGCGCATGGCGTGAAGCATACGTGCGCCACCACGCGAATAGGTGAATTCCTCCGCGCCCTGCGTCGGACGGCACCCCGCTTGCCAGCCCCTCCCCGAGGGTCCTAGAACCGCCCTGTCACCGCCCTACCCGCCAGTAGCGACCACAGGGGAAGCACCCGTGCAGACGACGCCGCCGCAGCCGCCCGTAACCGTGCCCGTACCCGGAACCCCGGCACCTCCCCCGCCCGCTCCCGCTCCGCCGCGCGCCGCGGGTGTGGAGCGGCGTACGGCGGGCGGCGCCGGTCCGCCCGGACGCAGAGACAGCCGCCGGCCCGGCGGGCGGCCAGGCGGGCGTCCAGGCGCCGCGGCGAGGCCGGCGGGAGGCGCGGCGAGCGGGGGCTCCGGCTCGGTTCCGGTCCCGGCGAGGTCCGTGGCGGTCGTGACGCGGCCGGGGACGGCGCCGCGCCCGCCCGCGCCGCACCTGTGGTTCGCCGGGCGCCTGCTCGACGTGCTGACCGGGCGCAGCCCCGTGACGTCGCTGGCCGGACGCGTCAGGGACGAGGCGTACCAACGGCTGTGGGAGCTGCACGGCGCCCGCGCCGACTGGCGGCTGCGGGCCCGCGGCCGTACCCCCTACGTGTACCGGTGCCGCTGCTTCCGCACCGCGGACGGCGCCCTGGAGGTGGCGGCCGTCGTCGCCCTGGACCAGGACGTCTTCCGCGCCCTGGCCTTCCGGCTCGAACCCTCGGGGGCCGCCGCGCCGCCCTCGGCGGGCTACGGGCAGGCCCGCTGGCGGTGCACGGCGGTCCAGGCGGGCTGACCTCCCGCGGGTGAGCGTCTTGGACGCGGCACGGGGGGGGGGGGGGGGGGGGGGGGGGGGGGGGGGGGGGGGGGGGGGGGGGGGGGGGGGGGGGGGGGGGGGGGGGGGGGGGGGGGGGGGGTGGGGG